>NZ_JAKMUZ010000013.1 GCF_027570195.1 Corynebacterium yonathiae | reverse complement strand
CCCCCTGGTAAATGGCCAATAACCGTTACCAAGGGATCATGTAGCTACCTTATTGACAGGAAGCGTGACGGCATTAGGAAGGATTCACAACCCGTGCCCCAGCGAAGCGCTTCTTGCCCTTGCGCAATACCAGCCACGAGCCGTGCAGGAGGTCTTGGGAAGACGGCGACCATTCGATGTTCTCGATGCGCTGGTTATTCACGTATGCACCGCCTTCACCCACAGTGCGGCGCGCGGCACCCTTCGATTTCTCCAATCCCGCACCTACCAATAGATCCAGGATCGTGGCATCCGAGCTGACTTCCGCTACCTCGGTCTCCTGCAATGCAGAAGACAGCGTGGCCTCGTCCAAATCCTGTAACTCCGCCTTACCGAACAAAGCTTGAGAGGCCAGCTCCACTGCTTCGGTGGCTTGTGCGCCGTGGACCAGTGTGGTCATTTCTCGCGCCAACACTCGCTGCGCCTCACGCTTGTAGGGTTCCTCCTCTACCTTGCGCTCCAGATCCGCGATCTCCTCCTGAGTCAAGAAGGTAAACCAACGCAGGTAATCGATAACCACCGCGTCTCCAGCATTAATAAAGTACTGGTACCAGGAGTATGGGCTGGTCAGCTGCGGATCCAACCATAGCTTGCCGCCGCCGGTGGATTTGCCGAACTTATTACCCTCGGCATCCGTCACCAGCGGTACCGTCAGGCCGTGGACTTTCGCCCCATTCACGCGCCGGTTCAGATCCACACCGGAAACGATGTTGCCCCACTGGTCGCCACCGCCAATCTGCAGGACACAGTCGTACTCATTGTGCAGGTGCACAAAGTCGTTAGCCTGCAGCAGCATGTAGGAAAACTCAGTGTAGGAAATGCCATCGGACTCCAAGCGGCGCTTAACCGTATCGCGGTCCAGCATGGTATTCAGCGAGAAATTCTTACCGATATCGCGCAGGTACTCGATGACGTTGATCTGGCTAATCCAGTCCGCGTTGTTCACCATCACCGCTGGGCTTGCAACGTCACTCTCATCGGTGAAGTCCACGAAAGATTCAAGTTGGGTCTTGATCATCTGCATATTCTCTGCGATCTGCTCTTCCGTGAGCATAGAACGCTCCCCAACATCACGTGGGTCACCAATCATTCCCGTCGCACCGCCGGCCAGCGCGATTGGACGGTGGCCGAATTGCTGAAAGCGTTTCAGCATAATCAGTGGTACTAGGTGCCCAGCGTGCAGCGAGCTTCCCGTCGGATCGAAACCGCAGTACAAGCTGATCGGGTTCTCTGTGGCCTCTTTCAAAGCCTCCAAATCCGTGGACTGGTTAATGAGCCCGCGCCATTCCAGTTCGTCAACAATGTTCGTGTTGTTAGTCATACGTAGGTGCTCCCCTGTTCCCTAATTATCTAAGTGTCTGCTTTTCCAGAGCGTGTGGCTTTAGTTACTTGGCCCCAATGGGCCAGTCCTTAGCCTCGTCCACCAGCAGGACCGGAATGCCGTCCTGCACCGGATAGGCCTTGTTCAGCCTGGGGTTAACCAAATAGTCGCCGTGATCCTCCAGCGGTTGCTTGTCGATCGGGCACGCGAGGATCTCTAGGAGCTTCTGATCAATCATGCTGCTAAGTCTAACCCGTGCCCCAGCCATCCCACCGAGTGACTCTCTGTAGTTGTTTACCGCTTTTCTACTTTGCTCATTGAGACTGCCCAATCAACCGTCCGCCCTAGGACTTAACACGCGGGTGCTGTGCGTTACAGTAGGAAGTGCAACCGAACACGGGCGCTCGAGGTATCGAGCTGAGATCGCGCTGTAATCCCCGCGCGAGTACCGCTAGAACCTGCCTGGTTAGTACCAGCGAAGGAAGAATGAGGAGAGACTTTTATGACGGATCCGTCTACACAGCACACCCGCACTACCATCCCGAATGACGAATATGGTGCGGAAATCCACCCGAAGCACAGCTTCGCCCCCATCGAAAAGCAGGTGGAATCCTTCGGCAAGACCTTCACCCTACAGGTGCCGGAAACCGAAGTTCAGCTGGACGATTCCCCAACGGGCCCGAATCCACCGCAGAAGCTCTACCGCACTCGCGGCCCCTGGGCCGAACCGACCGAGGGCCTGGAGGCTTTGCGCAGTGAGTGGATCGAAGCCCGCGGTGATGTAGAAGCCTACGAGGGCAGGCGCCGCAACCTGTTGGATGACGGTAACCGCGCCCTCAAACGTGGCGAGGCCAGTGACGAATGGAAAGGCGCTAGCCGCCAGACGCTGCGGGCCAAGGAGGGCAAGCGCGTAACCCAGATGCACTACGCCCGCCAGGGTATTATCACCCCGGAGATGGAATACGTCGCACTGCGCGAACACTGCGACGTAGAAAAGGTGCGCGAGCAGGTTGCCTCCGGCAAGGCGATCATCCCGAACAACATCAACCACCCGGAATCTGAGCCGATGATCATCGGCAATGCCTTCAATACGAAGATCAACGCCAATATCGGTAACTCCGCGGTAACCTCGTCCATCCGCGAAGAGGTAGACAAGCTGCGCTGGGCCACCCGCTGGGGTGCAGACACCGTAATGGACCTATCCACCGGTAACGACATTCACACCACTCGCGAGTGGATCATGCGCAATTCCCCGGTACCGATCGGTACCGTGCCGATTTACCAGGCACTCGAGAAAGTCGACGGCGTGGCCGAGGACCTGACCTGGGAAATCTTCCGCGATACCGTGATCGAACAATGCGAACAAGGTGTGGACTACATGACGATCCACGCCGGCGTACGCCTGCCCTTCGTGCCGCTGACCACCAAGCGCGTAACCGGCATCGTTTCCCGCGGCGGTTCCATCATGGCCGGCTGGTGCTTGGCTCATCACAAGGAGTCCTTCCTGTACGAGAACTTCGACGAGCTGTGCGAGATCTTCGCCAAGTACGACGTTGCGTTCTCTCTGGGCGACGGCCTGCGCCCAGGCTCCATCGCCGATGCCAACGACGCAGCCCAGTTCGCTGAGCTGAAGACCATCGGCGAGCTAACCCACCGCGCCTGGGAGTACGACGTTCAGGTCATGGTCGAAGGCCCAGGCCACGTGCCGCTTAACATGGTGCAGGTTAACAATGAAAAAGAGCAGGAATGGTGCGGCGGCGCACCGTTTTATACCCTGGGACCGCTGGTCACCGATATTGCGCCTGGCTACGACCACATTACCTCCGCCATCGGTGCGGCCAATATCGCCATGGGAGGTACCGCAATGCTGTGCTACGTCACCCCGAAGGAGCACCTTGGCCTGCCGAACAAGGACGACGTGAAGACCGGTGTAATTACCTACAAGGTCTCCGCCCACGCCGCCGACGTCGCCAAGGGCCACCCTGGCGCCCACGAGTGGGACGATGCGATGAGCAAGGCGCGCTTCGAGTTCCGCTGGCACGATCAATTTGCCCTGTCCCTAGACCCGGATACTGCCCAGTCCTACCACGACGAAACTCTGCCCGCGGAGCCGGCAAAGACCGCTCACTTCTGCTCGATGTGTGGACCTAAGTTCTGCTCCATGCGGATCAGCCAGGACATCCGCGACGCATTCGGTGACAAGATCGATGAGGCTCTGGCCACCGACCAGAAGCAAACGCTAGTCAAGGACCTCGGCTTGCCAGGCTTCGGTCGCCAGAGTGTAGACGAAGAACGCGTCACTAATACCGAAGGCGAAGAAGAAATGGCCGAGGAGTTCCGCCGTGCGGGATCCAAGCTGTATCTAGACCGCAATGAGGCCAAGGAAGTGGCCGAGGATCTGGAGAAGGAAGCAGCGATCCCCAGTGAGCGCTAATCCTCGCCCTGCTGCGCAGGGTAGCCACCTGGATCTGCGGTGCTACCACGTTACGGGAGCACCGCAGGAAAAGGTCGTCCAGGTTGCCGCGGCAGCGGCCGCCGGTGGTGCGGGCGTGATTCAAGTTCGCAGCAAGCCCATCAGCGTGCGCGATCTGACCGCCCTAGCTATCGACGTTGCCGCGGCAGTCGAGGAAGCCAATCCGGCAACGAAGGTGCTTATCGATGACCGAGTGGATGTAGCGGCCGCCCTAATGGATGATCACCACATCCACGGCGTACACATCGGCCAAGACGACTTGAACCCGCACCTGGCTCGGCAGATTCTTGGCGAAGATGCGATCATCGGGCTGACCACCGGAACCCTAGAGCTAGTGCAGGACGCTAACGAGTACGCAGATGTGATCGACTACATCGGTGCCGGTCCGTTCCGCCCCACCCCGACGAAAATCTCCCGCCGCACTCCGCTGGGGTTGGAAGGCTATCCCCCACTCGTGGCGGCCTCGGCCGTTCCGGTCGTGGCAATCGGCGATGTACAGGCCACCGATGCCGCAGCACTGGCCCAAACCGGTGTGTCTGGTGTGGCGATTGTGCGTGCCTTTATGGACTCCGATGATCCGACTACCTTGGCGACCACGGTTGTGCAAGCTTTCGATCGGGTGAACGGGAATGCAGCAATCGGTTCACATGAATAACACTGTTCTCAGCCCGGGCAACCACCCCGATAGTCAGAAGCTACGCGCGGAGCACGCCATCATTGGCGCGGGAATCATCGGACTGGCCACGGCATTCGAATTGGTGGAAGCGGGCGTATCCCCACAAGAAATCGTCGTGGTCGATCCCCAGCCCATTAGCGGTGCCACGTTCGTGGCCGGTGGCATGCTGGCGCCGGTTGCGGAGGTGCAATACCGGCAAGAACCGCTGTACCCGCTGATGATGGCTTCGGGCGAGATGTTCCCCCACCTGCTGGCCAGGTTGGGTAAGAAAACTACCGCACCGACCGGGCACCGCAGTGAATCCACCCTGGTGGTGGGTGCCGACCGCGCCGATGGCGTGCACATCCGCGAGTTGCTGGCGCTGCAGCAAAGACACGGTATGGATGCCCAGGCGCTGACACTACGGCAAGCCCGAAGGCTAGAGCAGGGGCTAAGCCCCCAGTTGGCGGCGGCAGTGGAAATCCCGGGCGACCATCAGATCAACCCGCGCATGTTCAGCGCATGCCTGTTGGACTACCTGCAGCAAGCCGGAGTTCGCTTCGTGGCGACGGCCGCAACGCGCATCAACGGGCACGATGTACAGCTCACCGATGACCGAGTGGCCACCGGTGACACGGTCTATCTCTGCAACGGGCTAGGTGCCAAGGACGTAGACGGCTGGTTCGAGGGTGTCAATCCCCTAGCGCTACGGCCGGTGTACGGTGACATGCTGCGGCTGCGGGTCCCAGACGCGCTGGTGCACACCAGTGGCGAACCGCTTACCCGAGTGGTGCGCGCATTCGTGGAGGACCGGCCGGTTTATGTCATCCCCCGCACCGATGGCACCATCGCCGTCGGTGCAACCAGCCGCGAAGACAACCGCAAAGGTCCTTCTGTAGACGGTGTGCACACGCTTCTTCGAGACGCCATCCGCGTGGTTCCTGGGTTAGAGGATTGCGAGTTCATCGAAGCCATCGTCGGCGCCCGGCCCGGCACACCAGATGATCTGCCCTACCTTGGCAAGGTACGCGACGGGCTGGTGATCTCCACCGGCTACTTCCGCCACGGAATCCTGTTGTCCGCCTTTGGGGCTAAGGTAGGTGCCCAGTTGGGGTTGGGCACCTACCCCGCCAACGGGTTGGAGATAGACATCTCTGCCTGCGATCCACTACGCCACGCCCGATACAGCCCACCCCGATAGCCACAAAAGAAAGGAATAAGCACCATGGAGTACACGCTTAATGGAAAGCGCCGCAGCAGCGAGGGGCATATCACCGTCGCTGCCGTCGTAAAAGCAGAGACCGGCGATGCCTCGCCGAAAGGCGTCGCCGTGGCCATCAATGGCGACGTGATCCCGGCCAGCGACTGGTCTTATGAAGTTACCGACGGCGATGAAATGGATATCCTGATCGCCGTGCAGGGCGGTTAGGGCTTTACTCATGCTTTCTATCGCAGATAAACAATTCGATTCGCACCTAGTGATGGGAACCGGCGGGGCAAGTAGCCAGGCTATGTTGGAACAATCCTTAGTTGCCAGCGGTACACAGCTGACCACCGTTGCCATGCGTAGGCACAGTGCCACGAGCGCTAGCACCGGTGGGGAATCCATCTTCGAGCTCTTGCAGCGATTGGGCATTGACGTGCTGCCCAACACTGCTGGGTGCCGCACCGCTCGGGACGCAGTAACAACCGCCAAGCTAGCCCGCGAGGCGCTGGGCACCAATTGGGTGAAGGTGGAAGTTATCGCAGATGACCATACGCTTCTGCCCGACGTGGTAGAGCTCGTGGATGCCTGCGAGATGCTGGTTGCTGAAGGATTTGTGGTGCTGGCATATACCAGCGACGATCCGATCGTCGCCAAGCGTCTAGAAGACGTGGGCGTGGAAGCGGTGATGCCTTTAGGCTCGCCCATCGGCACGGGCCTAGGCATCCTGAACCCGCACAACATCGAGCTGATCTGTTCGCGCACCCATGTTCCCGTGCTGCTGGATGCCGGTGTGGGCACGGCCTCCGATGCTGCACTGGCCATGGAGCTGGGCTGCGATGGCGTGCTTTTAGCGAGTGCTATTAACCGCTGCCAGGACCCCATGGCGATGGCCACTGCAATGAAATACGCCGTGGAAGGTGGCCGGTTGGCCCGGCAAGCTGGCCGCATTCCGAAACGGCAGCACGCCGTGGCCTCGTCATCATTCGAGGGGTTGGCTAGCTGGGAAGACAAAGTCCTGTAATGAGCCCACTGCCCCGCGAAGAGTTGTACAGAGTAGCCCGCCAAACCCTATTGCCTGGCTTCGGCATCCCCCAGCAAGAGGCGCTGTACGGCACCCACGTGTTCGTCATCGGCGCTGGCGGATTGGGCTGCCCCCTGATGCAGCAGCTAGCTGCCGCCGGTGTTGGCGAAATCTCTGTGATCGATGACGACACGGTGGATCTCACTAACATCCACCGCCAGATCCTGTTCGGCACCCACGATGTGGGAAGGCCCAAGGTGGACGTCGCCGCCGAAAAGCTCCGGCAGCTGCAGACCGGCATCGTAGTACATGCGATTCGCGACCGTTTTACCGTCGACAATGCCGTGGGCTACCTTCGTGGGGTGGACATCCTAGTGGATGGTTCTGACACGTTTGCCACCAAGTTCCTAGCAGCGGATGCTGCGGAGATCACAGGCACCCCGCTGGTGTGGGGCTCGGTGCTTCGCTACCGGGGCGACTGCGCAGTGTGGTGGTCTGGGCCCGGCGCCGAGTCCGGCGTGGGCATGCGCGACCTCTATCCCCTGCAACCCGACCCAGATTCCGTGCCGGATTGCGCCACCGCCGGTGTGCTGGGCGTAACCACCAGCGTGGTCGCGGGCTTGATGTCCACCGAGCTAATCCAGTTCGCAACCGGCATGAACCACGACCGGGTGGGCTTGTTGAGCATCTACGATGCCCTGACCGCCTCCATCACTCACTTCCGCGTGCCCCACGACCCGGCACGCGAGCTAACCACACAGCTGCAGCAAGACTACGGTAGCGCAGCTTGTGCCGTGCCGGATGCCGATGCTGCCGCTGCCACTGCCCCCGAGATGTTCGAAGATCTGCGCGACGGTGCCGCGGCCATCGACGTGCGCGAGGCCGGGGAGGCTGCCATAGATGATTTCTTTTTTGCTGCCGGCACAGAGCATTACCATTTACCAACCTCCGTGTGGCAGGACGATCCAGAGGTGGCGCGCTGCCTGCTCGATTCCCTGCAGGCCGAAGGGCAGCGCAAAGCGTGGGTATACTGTGCTTCCGGCAAGCGATCGGCCAACTTCATCTCGACCTTCGCCGCGGATGCAAAACAGCGTGGTATTAATATGCTAAACGTCGCAGGCGGCATAACAAGCCAGCCCGCAGCGTTCCACGGAATACCTAAGCACTAGTTAGTCAATGATGTCGATGACAAGGTGATTCGGGTTTTCCGGTAGGTCCACCTTGAACTTCGCGTTGGATTCATAAAAAGGTGCTGGGGAGTCACCTGCTTAGCACAGAGTATCCAGACTTTACATAGAATCCAGATTCAGGAGGGCCATTTCCTCGCGTGGCCTACCAGAATTACTGGAACGTCATCTTCAATGGGGTAGGCAATGCTAGGAACGCTCATTGACAAGGACTTGCTTATCTTCCGGATATATCAACAGGCCCTTGTCCTGCGGACGGACAAGTACCTCGAGCAACTTTGGGTCAAGACTCTTACATCTAATCCCTGCGGGTAGAGGGAGAAGTAAAATCCCTCTACCCCATCTTCGCCTTAAAGCAGGGACGGTACGTTGGCAACCAAGGAGAAGAGATCCTTGGGATCATCCGGGTTGGCAATGATATCGATCTCGGACTCCAAGTCGGTACCCTTGACAGAATCACGCAGGTAACGCAGCGCGGAGAAGTCGTTGATTGCGAATCCGACATCATCAAAGAGGGTGATCTGCTCATCGTCATCGCGGCCGGTAGCCTGGCCGGTGAGCACCTGGTAGAACTCAACAACCGGGAAGTCTTCCGGCTTCTGCTGAATTTCGCCCTCGATGCGGGTCTGCTCCGGGAACTCCACGAAGACCTTGGACTTGTCCAGGATGGAGCTCTCCAGCTCGGTCTTGCCCGGGCAGTCGCCGCCCACAGCGTTCAGGTGGACACCTGGGGCGACGTGGCGCTCAGCCAGAATCTGGTTCTGCGCCTTGTCTGCGGTACAGGTGGTGATGATGTCTGCACCCAGAACCGCCTCGTCGACGCTGGAGCAGGCGGTGATATTAAAGCCCAGCGGCTCCAGGTTGCGCTTGAACTTCTCCACCGCCTCAGGATCGATGTCATAAATGGTGATGTCCTCGATACCCATCACGCCGCGGAAGCCAAGCGCCTGGAACTCGGACTGGGAGCCGGCACCGACCATGGCCATGCGCTTGGAGTCCTTGCGCGCCAAGTGCTTGGCTACCATGGCGGAGGTTGCGGCGGTACGCAGTGCAGTAAGCAACGTCATCTCGGCTTCGAAGGTGGGGTAGCCATTGTCGACGTCGGCAAGCACGCCAAAGGCGGTAACGGTCTGGAAGCCACGGGCAGGATTGGACGGGTGACCGTTGACGTACTTGAAGGAATACTCCTTGCCATTGGACGTTGGCATGAGCTCAATGACGCCGAACGGGGTGTGAGAGGCAACGCGCGGAATCTTGTCAAAGCGCTCCCACTCGCGGTAGTCAGCCTCGAGGTAATCCACCATTCCGGTAATGATGTTTTCTACGCCTTCGCGCTGAATCCAACGCGCCATATTTTCTACGTCAACAAACTTAACAGCGTGGTTCATTAGAATTCCTTTCCTATTTCTTTGGGTGTAGGTCTGTTTGAGGTGCGGCCGGGAAGCTAGAAGTTGGCAAGTGCTTCGCCTTCCTCTCTTCCGCAATGGTGCGAATGCGGTCGCGCCATGCGTACCACATTGCCATAAAGACCGGAACAAGGAGCAGAGTCGACGCAAGCGCATAGGTGCCGATTGGATAATCAAAGGCCATCAGGATAATGACCAGACCAATAAAGATCAGCACCGCCCAGTCTCCGCCTTCGCCGAATGGCGAGCGATAACCCGGGCGGGTGTAGCTCCCGGTCTTGGACAGACGCACAAACTTTAGATGCGCGAGCGCAACTGCGCCCCAAGAAGCCAAGGTGCCCAAGGCTGCAAGGTTAAGTACGATTTCGAAGGCCATCTCCGGCACCACATAGTTGAGAAAGACGCCTACCAAGCCCACCATCGCGGCCATAACGATGCCGCCATAAGGCACGCCCGACTTAGACATGCGCGCGCCGAACTTCGGGCCCGAGCCGGAGGTGGACATGTTGTACATAATGCGGCCGGTGGAATAGAGACCGGCATTGAGCGAAGAAATTGCAGCGGTAATAACTACCAACTGGAAAATCGGTGCGGCTGCGCCAACGCCGAGCGACTCAAAGAAGGTCACGAACGGAGATACATCTGCAACGTATTCGGTGTACGGCAATACGAGGGTCAACAACAGCACGGAGCCGAAGTAAAAAATCAAGATGCGCAGCAACACGTTATTGACCGCACGCGGGATGTGCTTTTCTACGTTCTTGGTTTCGCCAGAGGTGGTACCAACGAGCTCAATGCCAGCGTAGGCGAAAACAACACCCTGGATAACGATTACGGCAGGCATAAGGCCATTAGGTAGCCAACCGCCGGTATCGGAAATAAGGCTAAAGCCGGTGGGATCACCACTCGGATGGCCGAAGATGAGGACACCGATCGCCACCAACATGAAGATGATCAGCGCAACAATCTTAATCAGAGAGAACCAATACTCCAGCTCGCCAAAGATTTTCACCGATAGCATATTGAACACCAGAATGCCGCAAATGACTACGAGTGCGAGCGTCCACTGCGGGATGGCATCAAGCCACGAGGTGTACTGGCTAAACCACTTGATATAGATGGCTACGGCTGTGCCATCCGCCACCAAAGTCATGGCCCAGTTTCCCCAGTACAGCCAGCCTGTAACGAATGCGGTCTTCTCGCCGTAGAACTCGCGGGCATAGGAAACGAAGGAGCCCGAGCTAGGGCGGTAGACGATGAGCTCGCCTAGAGAGCGCAGGATGATATAGCCGAAGAAACCACAAATAAGGTACAGCACCGCTAGGAACGGTCCGGCATCTTGTAAGCGGCTCCCGGTGCCCAAGAGGAGACCGGTACCGATTGCGGAACCGATAGCAATCATCTGCAGCTGGCGATTTCCCATGCCTTTTTGCAAGCCATGGTCTTCCGAGGCGTAAACCGCCTTCTCATTCTCATGCGGCCCAGCTGTGGGCGGTGGAGAATTTACTGTCATAGGAGAGATCGTCCTTTCATTGCGGGGAATGCGTCTGCTAAGTCACATTCTCTGCAAAGATACTAACGCAACATACTGTAATCCATATCACCAGTACCCCCATTATGTTCAACAACGCAGTTGGCAGGTTGGGAATAGGGATCAATCCCCTCCCCCCACACCTAGACATAAAAGAACCGCATGACCACGGGGTCATGCGGTTTTTAGAGGTCGCATTAGTTAGCGAAGGGGCCTTTGCGCCCAAGCGCGGGCAGCAGCGACGCGCTCGCGAACTTGTTCGCGCTGCTCAGCCACGCGGGAACCAGCAGTGCCACCCTTGGTAGCACGAGAGGCCACCGCCCCGTCAATAGTGAGAACTTCACGGACATTTGGCTTTAGCCGCTTGTCGACGCCCGCCAATTCCTCATCGCTAAGCTCCACCAAATCCACTCCTCGCTCTTCGGCAATGCGCACGCACGCACCGGAAGCCTCGTGTGCTTCGCGGAAGGGTACGCCTTGGCGGACCATCCATTCGGCCAAATCGGTGGCCAAAGTAAACCCGCGCGGCGCAAGCTCGCGCATGCGGTCTTCATGGAAAGTAAGCGTCGATACGAGTCCGGTCATTGCCGGCAGCAGCAGGTTGAGCTGCGATACCGAGTCGACGATGGGCTCTTTGTCTTCCTGCAGATCGCGGTTATAAGCCAGCGGCTGTGCCTTCAGAGTGGACAAAAATCCGGTGAGGTTGCCGATAAGGCGGCCGGTCTTACCGCGGGTGAGTTCCGGTACATCCGGATTCTTCTTCTGCGGCATGATGGACGAGCCGGTCGACCAAGCATCGTCAAGAGTGACGTAGCCATATTCCGGTGTGCACCAATAGATGATTTCTTCCGAAAGGCGGGACATATCGACCGCGATCTGGGCCAAAACGAAGGCCGTCTCAGAGGCGAAGTCGCGGGCCGCGGTACCGTCCAAAGAGTTTTCCGCGGCGGCTTCAAATCCAAGTTCCTGCGCAATGGCTTCCGGATCGAGCTGGAGGGAGGACCCAGCAAGCGCGCCAGAGCCATATGGCGATACTGCCAAACGCTTATCTAGATCCTGCAAACGCTCGATATCACGCAGAAGCGGCTGAGCATGGCCCAAAAGCTCGTGTGCCAAAAGAATCGGCTGTGCGGCCTGCGAGTGAGTCTTACCCGGCATGATGGCGTCCGGGTGGGCCTCGGCTTGTTCCGCCAAGGCGTCCACCAAGTCGCTCACCTGAGCGGTGATATCGCGAATGGCATCGCGCACCCACATCCGAAACAGCGTCGCCACCTGATCGTTTCGGGAGCGACCAGCACGCAGACGACCTCCTACTTCTGGGCCGACAATCTCGATGAGCCCCCGCTCCATCGCTCCGTGGACATCCTCGTCCGTCGGTGCTGGGCGGAATTCACCGGAAGCGACCTTCTCCCCTAGCTCGGTGAGGCCGGAGAGCATGGTGTCCAAGTCGTCGTCGGAAAGCAAGCCCGCATTGTGCAGCACCTTGGCATGCGCCTTGGAGGCTAGCACGTCATAAGGCGCGAGCACCCAGTCAAAGTGCGTAGATACGGATAGGGCAAACATGGCCTCAGAGGGGCCGCCAGAAAAGCGGCCGCCCCACAAGGCACCCTCATTAGTCTTATGTGGTTCCATGTGCTACTACTTCTGAGCGCTGGTAGGGAAACCGCCATCGCGGTCACGCTGGTTAGAGATCTGGATAGACAAGCCGTGCAGCTGCACAAAGCCCTTGGCAGCGGTCTGGTCGAAGGTATCGCCGGTGTCATAAGTGGCCAGGTCAAAGGAGTACAGGGACTGGCCAGAACGACGACCGGTGACCGTAGCGGAGCCCGCGTGCATGCTCAGACGAATATCGCCGGTGACGTTTTCCTGGGACTCCTCAATGAAGGCATCCAGGGAACGCTTGAGCGGCGAGTGCCAAAGTCCGTCATATACCTCTTCGGACCAACGAGCATCGGTCAAGCGCTTGTAGCGTGCCAGCTCGCGCTCCACAGTGACATCCTCGAGAGCCTCATGGGCCTGAATAAGAACCATTGCACCCGGCGCCTCATAAACTTCGCGGGACTTGATGCCCACCAAGCGGTCCTCCACCATATCGAGGCGTCCAATTCCCTGCGCACCTGCACGGCGGTTGACTTCTTCAATAATCTGCAGCGCAGACATCTTCTGGCCGTCGACCGCTACTGGGATACCCTTTTCGAAGGAGATAATGATTTCATCCGGGGCATTGCCCAGACCAGGGTCCTCGGTGTAGGCGTATAGGTCCTTTGTAGGCGGGTTCCACAGATCCTCTAGGAATCCAGTTTCGACGGCGCGGCCCCACAGGTTCTGGTCGATGGAAAATGGCGAGGCAGCAGACTGCTCAATCGGCAGATCAATCTCTTCGGCGAAGGCGATGGCCTTATCGCGAGTCCAGGCATAATCACGTGCCGGGGCGATGATTTCCAGGGACGGATCCTGAGCACGGAACGAAACTTCGAAGCGTACCTGGTCATTACCCTTGCCAGTGCAGCCGTGGGAGACGTGGGTGCCACCGAATTCCTGGGCGGCCTTTACCAGATGCTTGGTAATGAGCGGACGGGAAATGGCCGATACCAAGGGATACTGCTTCATGTACATGCCGTTTGCCTTGATGGTGGGAACGCAGTATTCCTCTGCGAATTCGTCCTTAGCATCAATGACGATGGACTCTACGGCACCGCAATCAAGTGCACGCTGGCGCACCGATTCCATATCCTCGCCGCCCTGACCTAGGTCTAGGGAAACGGCAACAACATCACCGCCGGTCATTTTTGCCAGGTATGGAATGGCAACGGAAGTATCGAGGCCACCAGAGTAGGCCAAGACTACGCGTGCGGACATGCTAGATCTCCTTGCTCTATTGGAAACAATTCATTTAAGTACATAATATACGACCATAGTGTGGATTACCACCACCGCCGCTTAAATATTCCGGGTAGTGAGCGTCACTGCTAGCTCAGCGCCCGTAACCCCCTCGCACGCCAGGACGAAGATAGTGTCATCTCCGGCAATACAACCGATGACGTCATGCAACCCCACCCTGTCAATGAAGCTGGCAAGATACTGGGCCGCGCCGGCTGGCGTACGCAGCATCGCAATATTTCCGGAGGAGTCATGGGATACCACCAGCTCATCGAGCATCCGTCGTAATTTTTCGCGGGGGCCGCCTACCTGATCTTCAAATTGCTCTAGCTCACCGCCGACCACATAATAGGAACGACCACCATCGCGCTTTACCTTCTTCGCCCCCAACTCATCCAAGTCACGGGATAACGTGGCTTGCGTGATGTCGATACCATCTGCGAGAAGCAGCTCGGAAAGTTGCACCTGGCTGGTGACGCGATTGCGATCCAAAATTTCCAGGATCTTGGCCTGCCGAGCATTGCGAGTGGTCGGGGTGTTCATTACTTAGTTGATCTCCTTATTTATTTTGAGCAACCAGACTAGAAGCGCTTTCTGTGCGTGCAGACGGTTTTCCGCTTCATCAAAGACACGGGATTGCGGGCCATCAATAACATCAGCCGTGACCTCATTTCCACGGTACGCCGGCAAACAATGTAAGAATATTGCATCCTTATGTGCTTTGCTCATTATGGTCGAATCAACCTGATATGGCAGAAACGGCGTACGCCGGTCCCGGCCATCATTTTCCTGCCCCATAGAAATCCAGGTATCGGTGATTACCACGTCTGCGCCTTCTACTTCGTTGACATCATCAGTAATGGTAATATTGCCCCGCTTGCGTGCCCGGTCAACAAATTCTTGACGTGGCTGGAATCCTTCGGGCGCGATAATTGTGACGTCTATACCGGCCGTCGCAAAGCCAATCATATAAGAATTGGCCATGTTGTTATCCCCATCGCCCAGGTAAACCGCCTTTTTGCCCGTAAGCTCCCCTAGGTTCTCATGACAGGTCAGCAGGTCAGCCAGAATCTGACAGGGATGCAGGTCATCGGAAAGTGCGTTGACCAAAGGCACGGTGGCAGTCTCCGCCATCTGGAGCAGATTCTCGTGCTCAAACGTGCGCCAGACTATAGCCTCCACATACCGCGACAGCACCGCGGCCGTATCTTGGAAAGATTCCCCCTTCCCCATCTGGGTGGTCGAAGTATCGACGGTAATGGCCTTGCCCCCCATATTCGCTACGGCGGTTTCAAAGGAAAAGCGTGTACGCGTGGACGTTTTATCAAAGAGCACCGCCACGGTCTGGGGCCCCTCTAGAGGTCGTTCTGCAAAGGGATCTTTCTTTAGCTTTTCAGCTAGGTCCAAAACGGTTGCTTGTTCTTGTGGGCTGAGATCGTCGTCAGCCAAAAAGTGTCGCAGGCTCATGCCAGTTCCTCCAAAATAGTCCGAAGAGTTGTTAGTGCTGTATCTAGTTCGTGTTGGGAAATGACCAAGGGCGGGGTAAGTCGAAGAACATTCTCGTTGGGAGCATTGAGAATAAGCCCACGGCTAAGCCCAAGCCGAACAGCCTGCTTAGCCACCGGCTCTTGTAATACAAGGCCCAGCATTAGGCCCCTGCCGCGCACGCAATCTATGAGCGGTATGTTCTCAATCCCACGCCGCAGATAGTCCCCTTTCCGAGCCACCTCCGCCAGAAACTCCGCATCCACGGTGTCTAGCACTACGTTCGCAGCAGCGCAGGCCACAGGGTTACCGCCAAAGGTAGTGCCATGAGAACCGGGTTGAAAAAGCTCCTTCGCGCGCCTGCGCGCGATGGTTGCGCCAATGGGCACGCCAGTGCCCAGCCCCTTCGCCATGGTGATGACGTCCGGCTGGATGCCTTCTGACTCATAAGCAAAGAAGGTACCGGTACGGCCCACTCCGGTTTGCACTTCATCAACGATGAACAAAATGCCGTATTCATCGCATAGTTCGCTGACCGCCTGCAGAAATCCCGCAGGGGCCGGAATAACGCCAGTTTCTCCTTGAATAGGCTCAAGGATGATGGCTGCGGTGTCGTTGGGGTCTTGTTCTACCAGCTGACGCAGGTATTCCGCATCCCCGAAAGGATAGAACTCCACCCCTGCCGGCAGCGGATGGAAGGAACGTTGCTTATCCGGCTGCCCGGTGAGGGCAAGTGCCCCCATGGTGCGGCCGTGAAAGCCATGCTCGGCAGCTAAGATTCGACGCCGACCAGTCAAGCGGGCAAGCTTAAATGCGGCCTCATTAGCTTCAGCGCCGGAGTTGCAGAAGAAGACTCGGGCACTTTCGTCTCCCACGCGCTGGATCAGCTTCGCTCCGGCATCGAGTACCGGTTGAGTAGCGAAGAGATTCGAAGCATGTACCAAGGTACGTGCCTGGTGGGACACCGCCTGGGCTACCTGCTCATTGCCATAGCCCAAAGCGTTAACAGCGATACCAGCAAGCAGATCGATATAGGTGGCGCCTTGCTCGTCGGTGACCGTCGCCCCTTGGCCGGAGACTAAGGCTATAGGCGGAGTGCCATAGGTAGCCACGATCGTCTCCGGCCACCTTTGAGTCAAGCTCTGTGGCTTGTTCATTTCTCATCATCCTTCCTAAAGATGGTCCCTTCGGGATAATTGTGTTTGTCATAGTCGTCCGGCAGCACCATGGTTCCGACACCGCCTGGTGTCAGAAGCTCCAGGAGCACCGAATGGCCTATCCGGCCGTCGATAACATGTGCGGCCGATACCCCAGCCTGTACTGCCTTGTGGCAGGACTCCATCTTGGGGATCATGCCTGAGTCCAATCGCGGAAGAAGCTTGGAAAGCTGGCCACACTCAATCTTGGAGACGAGAGACTCGCGGTTCGGCCAGTCCGTATAAAGGCCTTCCACGTTGGTGAGGATGACCAAGCGCTCCGCCCCAATCGCGCTGGCTAAAGCACCCGCCGCACTATCGGCGTTGATGTTATAAACCGCGCCATCATCTCCTGGAGCGATAGTCGAGACCACCGGGATGCGTCCGGCCTCGATTATGTCCATCACCGCCGCCGGGTTGACTTCCACAATCTCTCCCACCATGCCGATATCGGTAGGTTCACCATTGACTTCCACCAACCTCTTCGTGGCCCGGAAAAGTCCTGCGTCCTCACCAGAGGTTCCCACCGCATAAGGGCCATGCGAATTGATAAGGTTGACCAATCCGCGGCCCACCTGCCCAAAGAGCACCATGCGCACCACGTCCATAATCTCCGGTGAGGTGACGCGGAATCCGCCCCGAAACTCCCCTTCAAGACCAAGCTTGCGCAGCATGGAGTTAATCTGTGGTCCGCCGCCGTGTACAACCACGGGGTGGACACCAACGGTGCGTAAAAAGGCCATATCCGCAGCAAAGGCGGCTTTTAGCTCCTCATCCACCATGGCGTTTCCGCCGTATTTCACTACCACGATGGTGTCACGGTAATGCTGGAGCCATGGGAGGGCATCCGCTAGAACAGTGGCGCGCTCTTGGTCACTCAGTCCACTACACATTCTCATCGTTTCCCTAGGAGCTATACGCCGAGTTGATTTCCACGTAGGCGTGGGAAAGATCCGTAGTCCGCACGAAGGCAGACCCCGCACCTCCCGTGCCTAGATCCACCCGAACTTCAATATTGGTTCCGCTAAGGTCCACCTCGCGCGCCCCAGGTACCCCCGTCGATGCCCGGCAGACCGGCTGGTCATTGAAGTACACGGAGATATTTTCCGGATCCATTTCGGCGTCTGCCATTCCCACCGCCGCGAGGACGCGGCCCCAGTTCGGATCAGAGCCAAACATGGCACACTTGAACAGGTTGTCGCGACCCAAAGTACGCGCGGCGTTAAGTGCCTGATCGTCGGTAGCGGTTCCTTCCACGGTAATCTTGACGCGTCTAGTTACGCCTTCCGCATCTGCTTGCAGTTGATCCGCTATGTCCGCGCAAACCGCGAGCACCGCCCTATCCAGCTCTTCTTGGCTGGGCGAAACAGCCGAAGCCCCAGAGGCCATGAGGATCACCGTGTCATTAGTAGAGGTAGATCCATCTACGTCGAGGGTATTGAAGGTCTGCAACACGGCCTTATTCAAGGCGCTTTGTAGAGCAGAGGAACTAGCGGTGGCGTCGGTAGTAATACACACCAACATCGTCGCTAGCGAGGGAGCCATCATGCCCACCCCCTTACCCATAGCCCCCACCGACCAACCGTCTCCGGCATAGGCTGCTTCCTTGGTCACGGTATCGGTGGTTAAAATTGCCTCGGCCGCTGCGTGGGCATGATTCGCGCTCGTACCCAAGTCCTTCGTCACGGAAGCTGCTCCAGCCAACGCCTTCTGCATAGGCAAGGGATCACCAATAAGCCCCGTCGAGCAGGCGGCAATATCTCCTTCCGGAAGGCTCAAGGTCTGGGCCACCTTGCCCACCAACGCGGAAGCGTCCGCATCACCCTGCGCGCCATTGCACGCATTAGCGTTCCCAGAGTTAAAGATGACCGCGGCAAGCTGACCATCGGCTACTGCTTTGCGGGATAGTTTCACCGGCGAGGCCACCACACGGTTGCGGGTAAATACTGCGGCTGCATCGAACCGCGGTCCGTTATTGACCACTAGGGCCATATCGGGTTTGCCGGAGGGTTTAATCCCCGCTGTAGTGGCGCCGGCACTAAATCCGGCGGGTCCGGTAATTCCAGCTGTAGACATTGTTCTCTCCTAGTTCTTATGGGGCCACGGCCGCTTGCGGCAGACCCAGGGTTTCTTCCCAACCAAGTGTTAGATTCATGCATTGCACGGCGGCGCCGGCTGTCCCTTTGCACAGGTTGTCCAGCGCTGCGGTGACCACCAGGCGTCTGGCGCGTTCATCCACATGAGCTTGAATATGGACCATGTTGGTTCCCACTACGTTTTGGGTCTCGGGCTGCTGCCCGGCAGGAAGGACGCGACAAAACGGTTCCTGGGCATAAAATTCACCGAATGCGCTTTCTACCTCACGCTTGCCGATGCCCTCTTTGAGCTCCGCCGTAGTCGTCGCCAGGATCCCTCGCGTTAAGGGGGCGAGAACGGGTGTGAAGCTCACAGTGAGCTCTTCTTGGACAAATGGCTGCAGGTTTTGCAGGATTTCTGGGGTATGCCGATGCGTCCCGCCAGGTTTATAAGCCTTGAGGTTTCCCATGGTTTCCGCGCCCAGCTGCGCCACAGAGGCTTTCTTGCCCGCGCCGGACACACCGGTGATAGCGATAGCCGTGAGGCTGGGCTCAATGAGCCCGTGCGCTACTGCTGGCAGAACACCGAGGGTTACTGCCGTAGGAAAGCACCCCGGCACGGCTACTCGGTTGGTACGGCGCAGCGCTTGCCGGTTGCCAGGGACCTCAGGGATTCCATAGGGCCAGCTGCCGGAATAGTCACCGCCGTAGAAATTCTCCCAATCCGCCTTGCTGCGGAGGCGAAAATCGGCTGCACAATCGATCACCGTCGTCCGCTGCCCGACCTGCTGCGCAATCGCACCAGAGTGACCGTGTGGAAGGCCCAGAAAGACGATGTCATGTCCGCGGAGGTTTTCAATGGTTGTATCCGCAATGACGCGATCTGCCAGCTGCGGAAGGTGCGGCATAAGCTCTGCCACGTTCTTACCGGCCGAGGTATGGGCTGTTAGCGCGCCAATGCGAAGATGCCCACCTAGATACGCTGGGTGCGACAACAGCAAACGGAGGATCTCGCTCCCTGCGTATCCGGTGGCCCCTGCTATTGCTACTGAAATCGTCATAGTGGCGACTATAGCAATAAATACACTCAGTCGTATGTTATTCATGCAAATTAAGCAACGTTGCAGGTAATTGCGCTCAATTAAGATGAAAAAATGTATGAAAAAAAGGGGCGGTGAGTTATATCTCACCGCCCCTTCGTTCGCGCTAGTTATGCGCGCATCTCTGCGCCCAGACGCTGCTTAGCCAATTCCGCTGCCGCCGTGCGGTGCTCGTTGACCTCTTCATCGGTCAACGTGCGATCCGCAGCGCGGAACAAGAGCTGGAACGCCAAGGACTTCTTGCCCTCACCCAATTGCTCACCACGGAAGATATCGAAAAGTTCCACGGACTCAATGAGCTCGCCCGCTCCCTCTTCCACAGTGACACGTACACGCTCGGCTGGGACATCTTCATCTACTACGAGGGCAATATCCTGATGCAAAGCCGGGAACGAGGACAGCACCGGGGCGGGGAACTTCTCCCCCAACGGCATTGCGGTGATATCCAGCTCCATAGCGCAGGTGCGTGCCGGCAGATTCAGAGCTTCTAAGACCTGCGGGTGTAGCTCGCCGGCATGGCCCAACACCACGTCGGTGCCGGCAACCTTCACAGCGGCACAGCGGCCCGGGTGCCACGGCAGAACTTGCGCTGCTTCCAGTTCGATATCCACACCGGCAGCGCGAGCAACCTGACGGGCAGATTCGATCGCATCGGCATAACTATATGCGCGGCCCTCGCCCCACGGACCTTCGTGCTCGATATTGCCGGTAGCCACCGTAGCCACGTGCAACGGCTGTTCAGGAAGGGTCTCGAGGAGTTCGGATATAACTTGCTCAGAAGGTCGCTGCGCTACAGACGGCATAGGTGATGCATCAGTGCGCTTAAACGCCACCTGCTGCAGGCCATACAGGGCGAGGTCGCTGCGGCCGCGCGCAACATTGCGGCCGATAGCTTCTAGCATATTAGGCAGCAGCGTCGTAGACAGGATGGCCTTATCCGCTTCCAGCGGATTTTGCACCTCAACGGTGCGCCGGCGGGCATCGTCCTTGTCTAGGCCCCACACTTCGAAGGTGTCATTGGCTACGAACGGTGCGGGCAACACCTCTGCATAGCCGGCATAGGCTAGGCCGTGGCCAATAGCACGGCGACGCTTCTGCGCTGGGGCCAGCCCGCGGCCGCCAGCCGGGGTTGGCAGGACGGTGGGAATATCCTCCAGTCCTTCCAGACGCAGTATCTCCTCGATGAGGTCAAC
The DNA here is from genome assembly GCF_027570195.1 of Corynebacterium yonathiae. Lineage (GTDB taxonomy): Bacteria > Actinomycetota > Actinomycetes > Mycobacteriales > Mycobacteriaceae > Corynebacterium > Corynebacterium yonathiae. Next base: position 60,232 of record NZ_JAKMUZ010000013.1, on the reverse strand, counting down.
ATCCATCGAGATATCGGTGCGCCACGTTGCCGGTGTTACCTGGAGCCGCTCGCCTTCGTCCGCAACGGTGCAACCAACTTCCTCTAGGCGGGAAATAACGGTCTCACGGACGTAGTCCACGCCTGCATATTCGCTGGCCTTTGCGGTGCGCAGAGAAATGGGCTCGGGCTTGGCGACGTCCCCGATAAGCGTACGGCCTTCCTCAATGGTGCCGCCTGCCAGCTGCTGCAGCAGCGCACAAGCGGTATCTAGGGCGACTTCTACAATCGCTGGATCCACGCCTCGCTCAAAGCGACGAGAGGACTCGGAAGACAGCTTATGGCGGCGGCAGGTGCGCGCAACAGTAATCGGATCCCAGATAGCCGATTCAAAGACCACATCGGTGGTCTCCGCCGAAATTTCAGAGGTAGTACCGCCCATGACACCGGCCAAAGACTGGATGCCAGTGTCATCACAGATGACCACGTCTTCTGCGGAAAGTTCCCGCTTTATATGGTCCAGCGTCTCGAATTTTTCGCCCTCGTCCGCGTTACGGACAACGAGGCTGCCTTGGATCACATTGGCATCAAAGGCATGCATTGGGGCGCCCAAAAGCAACATCACATAGTTAGTAATATCGGTGGGCAGGTTCACGCTGCGCTGTCCGCAGAGCATAAGCTCGCGCTCCAGCCAAAATGGGGTGCGTGCTTGGGGGTCAATGCCGCTGACCTTGCGGAGACCGAAGCGCTGCGCCTTGGTTTCGGGATTTACAGTGACGTCGAGAAGCGAACCCTGCGCCGCCGGCACGGCGGAAGTATCAACGCCAGCTAAGGAAGGATCCTTGGCAATATCGGCAAACTCAAGATCGAACGCGGAGGCAATCTCACGGCTCAATCCGCGTACGGAGAGCGCATAGCCACGGTCCGGAGTAATGTTGACGTCAAAGTCCGTATCGTACAAACCAATAATCGAGCGGGCATCTTCGCCTACTTTATCGGCAACCTCATCGCCTAGGACGATGATGCCATTGGCCTGCGCGCCCAAGCCGAGCTCAGCGCCGGAGCACATCATGCCATTTGAAATGTGGTCGTAGGTCTCGCGTGCCGCAATCTTGAAGCCGCCAGGAAGCTCGGAGCCTGGAAGGGCCACGACGACATAGTCATTCAGGCGGAAGTTGCGAGCGCCACAAATGATGCCCTGCAGCTCACCCGTACCATTGGCCTGGCCTACGTTGACCTGGCAATAGCGAATGGGCTTTTTGAACTGCGTAAGTTCTTCGATCTCTACGACCTGGCCGATAACCAGCGGACCGGTGCTCTCTGGGATGGCGGCGTAGCCCTCGGTTTCAAAACCAACGCGCACGAATCCGGAATCCATATCGGCAGCGGAAACGTTCCAACCAGGGTTCTTAGCGCCCAGGATGCGGGTGACCCAGTCTTGGGAAATAAGCATTAGTGTGTCTATCCTTTCTGGGTTTTAGGCCTGTACGCCGAATGGCAGAGTGAAGCGAACATCGCCTTCGACCATGTCGCGCATATCGGTCAAGCCATTGCGGAACTGCAGCGTGCGTTCAAGGCCCATGCCAAAGGCAAAGCCCGTGTATTCCTCAGGGTCGACGCCTACGGCGCGAAGCACATTGGGGTTCACCATGCCGCAGCCGCCCCACTCGATCCAGCCGGCGCCGCCCTTCTTATTGGGGAACCACACATCGACCTCGGCGGAGGGCTCGGTAAATGGGAAGTAATTCACGCGCATGCGCGTGGTGGTCTCTGGTCCAAATAGCACCTTGGCCAAGTGCTCCAACGTACCGCGAAGGTGGGCCATAGTCAGTCCCTTATCCACGGCCAATCCTTCTACCTGGTGAAAGACCGGGGTGTGGGTGGCATCAAGTTCATCGGTGCGGAATACGCGGCCCGGGCAGGCAATATAGAGCGGCACGTCCCGCTCCAACATGGTTCGCACTTGGACCGGAGAGGTGTGCGTACGCAGCACCTGCTTAGAACCCTCAGCCGAAACATGGAACGTATCCTGCAAGGTACGAGCCGGGTGATCAGGCTTAAAGTTCAGGGCATCGAAATTGAAGTACTCCGCCTCAATTTCTGGGCCATCTGCAATTTCCCAACCCATACCTACGAATATGTCCGCAATGCGCTCAGACAATGCGGTAATCGGGTGCAGGGCACCGGTTTGCGTGCGGGTAGTGGGAATCGTGACGTCTACGGTCTCTGCTCGCAATTGCTCCTCGCGAGCCTGTTGCTCCAAAACATCCTTAACCTGGGCAAAGCGCTTTTCCATCTTGCCGCGGGCCATGTTAACCGCTTTGCCGGCGCTTTTGCGCTGGTCCTTGGGCAGCTGCCCCAACGACTGGCGAGCCTGCGGAATATAGCCGCCGTCTCCTAGGTGCTCGCGGCGGGCGGCAGCCAACTCATCTAGCGTTTCGGCTGCATCGAAGGCTGCGATAGCCTTATCGGCCGCGGCCCCAAGAGCCTCTTCGGTCAATTCGATCTGCGGTGTATCGGACACGTACTTCGTACCTTCTTCTCGCGCGAAAACTAACGAGTGCAATCTTACTCTGTTGCACCTAGACCGACCGCCCCAGGGACCCCCTTTCCATTCGGGATCAACTTAGCTAGGGTCTTGCGCCTTAGCCGACTCATAAAGACAAATGCTTGCAGCAGTTGCCAGGTTGAGGGATTCTGCGCGTCCGCGTAGGGGAATGCGCACCCGCATATCTGCCTCCTCCAGCAGCTCGCCGAGTCCATGCGCCTCATTACCAAATAGCCACGCGGTTGGCTGGGACAGATCTGCCTCCGCTAGGTTCACTTCACCGTCGGCAGCAGTTGCCACAATCTGCATGCCCGACTTACGCAATTGCCCCAGCACGTCTTTAATATTGGGGTCCCGCGCGACAGGAACGTGAAACAGCGAGCCGGTCGAAGCGCGCGCTACCTTGCAGCTGAGGGGATCGACGGTCTCACCTGCAAAGATGACACCATCGGCACCCATTGCATCCGAGGTTCTAATCAAGGTGCCGGCATTTCCGGGCTCAGAAGTGAGCACGGGAACGGAAACGAGGCTTGGTTTGCCGTTGAGGATTTTGCCCGCGGACCAGAGCACCGGCTTGCAAAGCGCAAAGAGTCCAGTGGTAGTGGCGGTATCGGAAAGGTGCTTAGCCGCCTTATCGGTGATGGGATGAACGTACACTCCCATGTAGCCGCATGCAGTGATGATGTCGCCGAAACGCGCTGCCGCCTTCTCAGTAACAAAAACGTCGACTGCAGCTCCAGTAGATACCGCCGCGTCTACCGCATTCTCTCCCTCAATGAGGAATTGCTTCGCCTTTTTCCGGTTAGCCGCACGGTGCAGCTTAGCTGCATTAACAATGCGCGGAGTGCGTTCAGTAAAGGCAGAGTCAAAATCCAAATTCATGGCTACTACCCTACCTGCTAATTCTCCCTCCCCAGACTCGCCCCTGAGTCCCCTTTAAGAACGAAAAATCCTGCTGCCCCACGGCAACAGGATTACATAGGTGAGCCCTACTTAGCGAGCGGGACGCCGCGGGCGTCCTTGTCGTAGTCCCCAGCACCGGCAATAATCATGATGAACTCAATGAACACCCAAATACCGAGGATGGCCCAGAAGGCGAATCCGAGCAGGAACCAGAAAGTAGCCCAGCCCAAGATATTGAGCACCAACTGCGTAACGCCGAAAGTCGTTCGGCCAGTGTAGAAGTTATGTGCACCGAAAGAGCCTAGGAAAAAGCACAATAGCAAGGTCGCGATCCACGACTTCTGTTGGCCCGGAGCAACATACTGTTGCTGCGCCGAGTAAGCACCCATATTGGGTTGCGGTGCATAGCCTTGGCTGTACTGCGGCTGGTAACTAGCTTGCTGGTTATAAGGGGTGTACTGCTGGCCTTGGTTGTTGTCATAGGACGCGCCAGAGTTCTCACCATAATCAGGTTGGTAGTCTCCGTTTGGATTCGTCATAGGAAATGTTCTCCTCGGTCTCGGCTTTCACGGGGTGTGGGACAAATCTAGCACGTGAGACCGAGCACCCAAGTGAAATAGGGTATCGAAAACCAAAGTGCCCGTATCCCCCAGTTTAAACGCCGAAGAATGCGGGCATGATACCCCTAATGATTAGGCAGCCTTAGGAGCATTAACGTCCTCAGGCAGAGCAGCCTTGGCAGCTTCGCACAGTGCGGAGAATGCCTCGAAGTCATTGACAGCAAGCTCAGCCAGGATCTTGCGGTCAACCTCAATCTCGGCCAGGCGCAGGCCGTGAATGAGACGGTTGTAGGTGATGTCGTTCATGCGGGCGGCAGCGTTGATACGCTGGATCCACAGCTTACGGAACTCAGACTTGCGGGCGCGACGGTCGCGGTAAGCGTAAGTCATGGAGTGCAGCCACTGCTCCTTCGCCTTACGGTACAGGCGGGAACGCTGGCCGCGGTAGCCCTTAGCGGACTTCAGAATCGCGCGACGCTTCTTCTTTGCGTTAACTGAGCGCTTTACTCGTGCCACAGTGATACTTCCTTAATTCAAATTGTGATGGCGGATGTGGGTTGATTCGGCGCTATTATGCGCGGCCGAGCAGGCGCTTGACGCGCTTGGTGTCAGGCTGTGCGACTGCCTCGGTGCCCTTCAGGCGACGGGTACGCTTGGACGGCTTGCCCTCCAGCAGGTGGCGACGGCCAGCCTGCTCACGGCGCAGCTTGCCGGAACCGGTCACCTTGATACGCTTTGCGGTGCCCTTGTGGGTCTTCTGCTTCATGAGTATTAAGTCCTTAAATTCTACGTGGAATCTGGTCTACTTCTTGCCCTTGCGAACCGGACCCAAAACCATGGTCATATTGCGACCATCCTGCTTGGGACGGGACTCAACAACGCCAACCTCAGCGACGTCATCAGCCAACCGCTCCAAGAGGCGGAAACCCAGCTCCGGGCGTGATTGTTCACGACCGCGGAACATGATGGTCACCTTGACCTTGGATCCCTTCTCGAGGAAGCGAACTACATTACCCTTCTTGGTCTCATAATCGTGATCGTCGATCTTCGGACGGAACTTCTGTTCCTTAACCACGGTCTGCTGCTGGTTCTTACGGGATTCGCGAGCCTTCTGAGCCTGCTCGTACTTGAACTTGCCGTAGTCCATGATTTTGGCCACTGGGGGCTTTGCCTTCGGGGCTACCTCAACCAAGTCAAGGTCAGCCTCGTAAGCAAGCTTGCGAGCATCATCGGTACGGACAATGCCCACCTGTTCACCACCGGGGCCTACCAAACGGACCTCGGGTACTCGGATACGCTCATTGATGCGAGCTTCAGCGCTGATTGTGGTTCTCCTCGATTAGGGGGTGTATGAGTAAGTAGTTCACCTACCGGGACCACAAACGAATCAAACCCGGTCTGTCATAGACAGCCGGGAGTTCTCACAGTGCCAAGCACGAGTGCTTGGTTACCTTTACCTTTATCCTACGAACCATGTTCGCGGCTTCGGGTGGGAGAAACTCCGCTTGTGACCCACGAACCTCGAAAAGGCGTCATGGGCGGTAGTGGCTATGAGGATAGCAGCTTCTCCCCCTGCCACCAAATCGCAACGCGGTTAGCGAGTTGTACAGCGGGCGGCTGGGTCAATGGCGCCCTCACCGACGCCGGCGTCAACAATGTCCACCAATTGACGGGCGAGGTATTTTACCGCTTTTTCGGCATCGGCATAGTCCTCGCCATCGGTGACGACGGAGAGAGCCACGCCGACGCGCTTTCCCTCTACCTCGTGAACACCAAATTGGCGGTAGGTGTACTCGTTTTCGTCCTCGTCCAGTCCCCAACCGCTTTTGGCTCGCGTCTGTTTCTCCTTCGACAGGCCAATTTTTTGCCACGGCACGATGTCTTTTAGAACTTTATGAACGTAGTCTGCTTCTTTAATGCACGGTAGTTCCGCACCAAAGACAGCTTGCTCTTCTAATGGCCACGTGGAATAGCCAAAGGCGGTGTCGTGGATATCCGCGCGGGAGCCATAGTCATCGAGCAAGTCCCCCACCGCTTTTTTGGCCGATCCTTCCTGCCATTGCACCTGTGACCACAAAGAATAGGCGGCATCGTTATCTGATTCTTTAATAGCCAAATCAACGAGGCTTTTATCTGCGCCGTCTTTAAGCGCCGCGATCGCGATAGGCACTTTGATGGTGGACCAGACAGGACCTGTGCCCTTATCGCCCGCAGTTATAGTGTCATCGCCAGCGGCAATAGCAACTCCAACTTTGGCGTGGTACCTCTTCGCCGTCTTTTCCACTGCATGGTCCAGCTGCTCTCGCACCGATGCTTGTTTTGGTGCCACAGAGCTGGTCGATGGTGCGGGGGCACTTTCTGTCGAGGGCTCGCCAGAGCACGCGCTCACGGTACACAGGCAAAGCGCGGCGATCAGGCTGGCTCCAAGGCGTTTATTATTCACGTTGAGACCTACTTCAACATGTCCTGCAAGTAGCTACCGGTATAGGAACCTTCCACCTGCGCAACATCTTCTGGAGTACCTTGTGCAACTACGGTGCCGCCGCCCGCACCGCCTTCTGGGCCCATATCAACAATCCAATCCGCTGCCTTGATGACATCGAGGTTATGCTCAATGACCAGCACCGAGTTGCCCTTATCCACCAGGCCTTGAATAACCAACATGAGCTTGCGAATATCTTCAAAATGCAGACCAGTTGTCGGCTCATCAAGAATGTAGATGGTTCTGCCGTTAGTGCGCTTTTGCAGTTCCGAGGCAAGCTTGACGCGCTGCGCCTCGCCGCCGGAGAGCGTGGTAGCAGCTTGTCCGAGGCGAACGTAGCCCAAGCCGACGTCGACAAGCGTGGCAAGATAGCGATGAATGGAGTTGATGGGCTCGAAAAAGTCCGCAGCCTCGGAGATTGGCATATCTAGGACCTCAGCAATGTTTTTGCCCTTGTAATGCACCTCCAAGGTCTCGCGGTTATAGCGAGCCCCCTCACAGACCTCGCACGGAACATAGACGTCTGGCAAGAAGTTCATTTCGATCTTGATGGTGCCATCGCCGTGGCACGCCTCGCAGCGCCCGCCCTTGACGTTAAAGGAGAAGCGTCCGGCTTTGTAGCCGCGGACCTTAGCTTCCTGGGTTTCGGCAAAAAGGTTACGGATCTTGTCAAAAACACCCGTGTACGTCGCCGGGTTGGAGCGCGGGGTACGGCCAATCGGGCTCTGGTCTACCTGCACCAGTTTATCCAGGTGCTCTACCCCCTCGACGCGCTTGGCACGGCCGGGAACTTGACGGGCGCGGTTGAGTTTATTGGCCAAGGTCTTGGCCAGAATCTCATTGACTACGGTGGATTTACCCGAGCCAGAGACACCAGTAATGCATACCAGCACTCCCAGGGGGATTTCCACGTTGATGCCCTTGAGATTATTCTCCCGAGCGCCCACGACTTTCAGGGTGCGGTCCTTATCGATCTCCCGGCGGTGGTCCGGTACGGCGAGGACCTTCTTACCGGAAAGGTACTGGCCGGTAAGGGACTCTTCTACCTGTTCGATTCCGGTTGGTTCGCCTTGGTAGACCACTTCGCCGCCATATTCGCCTGCCCGAGGGCCTACATCGACGAGCCAATCCGATTCCCGGATAGTGTCTTCATCGTGCTCGACCACGATGAGGGTGTTACCAATATCGCGCAGGCGCTGCAGGGTCTTAATGAGTCGCTGGTTATCGCGCTGGTGCAGACCAATGGATGGCTCATCGAGTACGTACAGAACGCCAGCCAGGCCGGAACCTATCTGTGTAGCCAGCCGGATACGCTGCGCCTCGCCGCCCGAAAGCGTGGACGCGCCGCGATCGAGGGTAAGGTAATTCAAACCGACATCCAGAAGGAAACGCAGGCGAGCCTGAGTCTCCTTCAAGACAGCACCGGCAATGATTTCTTCACGATGCCCCAATACCAAGGAATCCAAAAACTCGGAGGCGTCTTCAATCGAGAGCGCGCACAGACCAGCGATGGACTGCTCACCGTGAGTGGTGGAAGCCAAACGGACGGCTAGGATTTCTGGCTTCAGGCGGGTGCCCTTACAAGTGCTACACGGCACGCGGCGGGTGTATTGCAGCAAGCGATCCTTTTGGGATTGGGAATCGGTAGTCTCCAGCTTGCGGTGAATGAAACCGGTTGCTCCCTCAAACGGCGCGGTCCAATTACGCTGGCGCCCATAGCGGTTCTTATATCGAACCTGCACCTCTTCGTCCGTGCCGTAGATAAGCGCGTGGCGCTGTTCCTTAGTCAATTCGCTAACTGGGGTCTTGGGGTCAAATCCCATAGCCTTGCCTAAACCTTCTACCAGCTTGACAAAGTAGCGAGAATTGGGGCTGGAGTGCCACGGTTGAATGGCGTCGACCGCCGGTGCATCTGGGTCCGGAATGAGCAGGTCAACATCAACTTCCAATTTGGTGCCCAGACCATCGCACACCGAGCAGGAACCAAACGGAGCGTTGAAGGAAAAAGCACGGGGCTCGTACTCTTCAATGGTCAACGTGTGACCATTCGGGCAGGCCGCCTTCTCCGAATAAGTGTGGGTGAGCTCTTCCCTGTCTACGAACTCAATGGTGACTAGCCCGTCTGCCAAGCGCAGAGCTGTTTCCACCGAATCCGTCAAACGTTGTTTTTGTGAGGCCTTTACCTGTAGGCGGTCAACCACTACCTCAATATTGTGTTTGATCTGCTTCTTCAGCTTGGGCGGATCACTAAGCTGATGGGTTTCCCCATCCACCCGGACGCGGGAATAGCCCTGGGCTGATAAATCCTGGAAGAGATCAACGAACTCGCCCTTGCGCTTGCGCACTACCGGCGCCAGCACCTGAAATTTCAGTTTCTCTTCCAGTTCCAGCACGGCGTCCACAATTTGTTGTGGCGTTTGGCGCTCGATCACCGCATCACACTTCGGGCAGTGTGGCGTTCCGGCGCGGGAGAAGAGCAAACGCAGGTAATCGTAAATTTCCGTAATCGTGCCGACCGTAGAACGCGGATTATGGTTGGTGGACTTTTGATCGATAGACACTGCGGGTGACAGGCCGTCAATAAACTCCACGTTCGGCTTGTCCATCTGCCCCAAGAACATGCGGGCATAAGAGCTCAAGGATTCGACGTAGCGGCGCTGGCCTTCTGCGAAGATGGTGTCAAAGGCCAGCGATGATTTACCGGAGCCGGATAGACCGGTAAAAACAACCATTTTATCGCGGGGGATATCTATATCCACGCCCTTGAGGTTGTGCTCGCGGGCACCGCGCACCACCAAACGATCAGCCACTGTGCTCAGACCTCCAGTACTAGGGATTGCAATCTTCCCTCGAATGTACCCGTAGGCTAGGAGACATGACTAACGAGCTTCAGCTACATCAGATTTCTGTGTCCGAGATGGACAACAACTGCTACCTCTTGCAGGCGGGCGAAGAAGGCTTGCTTGTCGACGCCGCCGATAACGCCCCCGCAATCCTCGACATGGCCCATAAGGCCGGCGTGAAAATTACCGCAGTATTGACTACCCACCGCCACTGGGATCACGTACGCGCACTCGAGGAAGTTCTCGCAGAGACCGGCGCTACCCATTACGCCTCTTTCCTAGACTCCCCGGCCATCCCTGCCGAGGTAGACGTAGAGCTCCGCGAAGGCGATTCTATCGAGTTTGCAGGCCTTCATTTACCCATCATCATCTTGCGCGGCCATACCCCTGGCGGTGCGGCACTAGTGGCAACCGTCGATGGTATAACCAATATCTTCGTGGGCGATTCACTCTTTCCTGGCGGCCTGGGAAAGACCACTTCCGAAGGTGACTTCGTACGCCTGTATAAGGACGTCACCGCCCGTATCTTTGATGAGTTTCCAGACAACACGATCGTGCGCCCCGGCCACGGTAAGTCCACTACCTTGGGCGAAGAGCGCCCTAAGCTGGGTGACTGGTGGGAGCGCCGCTGGTGATCCAGCAGCTAAAATCCGCGTACAATGGTCTAGCACACGTTAGAACCAAAGCAACGAGCTAAGGAGCTTTAAGGACTATGATTCGCAAGCTTGCCCGCCCCATGCTGGCATCTGTATTTGTATGGGAAGGCGTAGACAACCTGCGCAACGCGTCCGATCATGTAAAGGAGACCGAGGGTTTCCTCAAGACTGTGCGCAAGGCCGTTCCTTCTGAGTATCAGGGCTATATTCCCAATGACCCAGAATTGGTTACCCGCGCTATTGGCGGCGCTAAGGTAGGCGCCGGCTCCACTCTGGCCCTGGGCAAGGCACCGCGTACCTCCGCTGCGGTTCTCGCGGCCGCTACGCTGCCCAACCTAATTGGCAAGAACAACTTCTGGGCTGCGGACAACAAGGAAGACAAGGAATCCCGCCGCAACGGCTTCGTTACCAACACCGCTCTGCTCGGTGCCCTGTTTATTGCTACCCAGGACACCGAGGGCAAGCCTTCCCTGCGCTGGCGCGCTCAGAAGGCCGGCAAGCGCACGAACAAGAAGATTCAGCAGGCACTGCCTACCAAGTCTGAGTCCGAGCAAAAGCGCGAAGAGCTTTCCGCACGCGCAAACGAACTGTCCTCCAAGGCTGGCGACTGGTTGAATGAGACCTCTGCGAAGGCACAGGCTTACGTAGACGACAACAAGGACGACTGGCAGTCCACTGGCCGTGGTCTGCTCGATACCGCTAAGTCTTATGTTGACGATGCCAAGACCTACGTTGAGGACAATAAGGACGATTGGCAGGAGTCTGGCCGCGGTATGCTGAACAACGCCAAGTCCTTCCTTGAGGACTCCGTCGACAACGCCAAGACTTACGTAGAAGACAACAAGGGTGACTGGCTGGAGGCCGCACAGGCTAACCGAGACACCGCCCGTACCGGTGCTGTGAAGGCTGCTACCAAGGCGCAGGCGCGTGCCGATAAGGCAGTGGCCAAGCTGGAGGGCGCGAAGTCCAAGCGCGCAAGCAAGAAGGCTTCCAAGCACGCGGACAAACTGCAAAAAGAGGCTAATAAGAAGATTGAGGCAGCTATCAAGAAGCTGGAAAAGCGCTCTAAGTAGCCACTACTTCTTTGGCCGAGTAACTCGGCGCTGACATACGGCCCAGCTTTATGCTGGGCCGTTGTTCTTTGTCACGGCAGGGTCTAAACTCATCTCTCCCCTCGCCGGACAGCGTGCCCGGCACCTCCCCCAATTAACGTCCAATTACCAAGGAGTCACGTGACCTCAGCATCCAATAAGCACGCGGCGGCTGCAAGTTCCTCGGAGCGCGAAGCCATCGCTACTGAGCAAGATTATGTGGACGGCCTTTTCTCCCGCCTTGACGATGAGGTGGCTGCGGCAAATCAAAGGCTCAATGAGGTGCAGGCAGATGTAGACCCCTCCACCCCGGACGCGGACGCTTTGGTGCGCCGCGAAACCGAATACCACGGGCTACAGGCCAAGCTGGATCGTCTCAATGTGGCCCAAATGGGGCTCGTTTTTGGCCGGATTGATATCGACGCCCCCGGTGACAATCCCACCCCTGAAGGCCTAGATCGCCGCTACATCGGCCGCATGGGTCTGGATGCGCGTGAAGATGACTATCGCACACTGCTCCTAGACTGGCGTGCTCCCATGGCACGGCCTTTCTATCTTGCTACGACTGCCCAGCCGGAAGGGGTCCACACCCGCCGTCAAATCCGCACCAAGGGACGCACGGTCACCGGGATTCATGATGAGGTGCTTTCCGGCCCCGGCGTACGCAAAGAGGAAGCCGGCGTTGCGAGCGAATCCGCGCTCTACCACGCCATGCAACGGGCCCGCACTGGCCACATGGCGTCGATCGTGGAGACTATCCAGCGTGAGCAGGACGAGATAATCCGCGATAATACCCGCGGCGTCATGGTGGTAGAAGGCGGCCCTGGCACTGGTAAGACTGCGGTTGCTTTGCACCGCGTGGCTTATTTGCTCTATACCCACCGCGAGCTGCTTTCTGCCACTGGCGTGCTTATCGTTGGCCCCAATAGCAGCTTCTTAGACTATATTTCGCGCGTACTCCCGGAGCTTGGCGAAACCGGCGTAGTGTTGTCCACCATCGGCGAGCTCTTTCCCGGAATTGAACCAAAGCAAGACGAAGACCTTGTGGCTCGCGAAATCAAAGGTAGCGACGCCATGGTGGAGATCCTCTCTGCTGCGGTTAAGGACTATCAGCGGCTTCCTGACGCTCCGCGCGAGCTGACAGTCGACGGACTCACCTTGAGCATTACGCCCGCCATGGTAAAAAGCGCCCGCACGCGGGCACGTCGCTCGCGCAAGCCGCACAACGAAGCTCGCGGAGCTTTCATCGAACACTTCGTAGAAGACCTCGCCCAGCAGATGGCGGACAGGGTCGGTACCGATCCACTCGGCGGAGACAACCTCCTCTCGCGCGCCGATATCGATCAATTCCACGACGACCTTGCGGAAGATGCGGCCTTAGTTGCCCTGATCGATGAATTTTGGCCCGAACTCCACCCGACCGACGTGCTTGCGAGCTTAGTCTCCTCGCGTGAGCGCATTGCCTCTGCTGCCCGCGGTTATGACGAGGAAACCCAAGAAGCCCTCTACCGAGCAGAAGGTCGAGCATGGACGAATTCGGATGCCGCTCTTCTCGACGAGTTGGCTGTTCTCGTCGGCCTTCCTAACCCAGAGGAGAAAAAGGCAGCGGATGATGCTGCATGGCGCGAACAAGTGGCGGATGCAGAAGACGCTCTGGATATCTTGTCCTCCTCCGAGTCCACCGATAATGACGACGACATGTTTGAAGCGGAAATTCTTTCTGCCCACGATGTCATCGACGCCGAAACTCTGGCACACCGCCAGGAGGTCCGCGATAAGCGCACCACTGCCCAGCGCGCCCGCGAAGACCATACCTGGGCGTATGGCCACATCATTGTGGATGAGGCTCAGGAATTAACTCCCATGGAGTGGCGGATGCTCTTCCGCCGCTGCCCTTCGCGGTGGATGACCTTGGTGGGAGATACATCCCAGACTGGCTCCCCGGCAGGTGTTGATGACTGGGGTGAGGCCCTTGAGCCCTTCGTGGCGCAGCGCTTCCGCCACCATTTTCTCACCGTCAACTATCGCACCCCGCAGCCCATCACGGAGCTGGCTAATGGACTCTTAGAGGTGATTAACCCTGACGCCAGCCCGGCCACAGCCATCCGCGATGGGGTACAAGTTCGCCGTCTTGAACATGGCACTTACACCCCAGGCGTACACAATGAAGAGGATGGCAGACTCACAGCGGTCATTGACGCCGCCACGGCAGAACGCTACAAAGGCCTTGAGTTCGACCACGTGGTGGTACTAGACCCGCAACGGATCGTGGATGCCTCTCCGCAGGGTCTACAAAACCTCTATGTCTGCATCACTCGTGCTACCCAGTCGCTCACGCTAGTCGGCGACTGCGGCGAAGTTCTTTAGGCTCCCGTAAGCTTTAGGCCATGGCCTTATCTGACATCATGCGCAAAGCCGAAAGCTCACTGAACTCGATTACCCTGAAGCGCTCCCAGCAGCGTGGATGGCAGCCCCAGATTGTGGGCTATACCGGTTATGGCAATACCGAGCAGGTGAGAATCTTTGGCCGCGTGCTCATGCACGATCCTGATGAAGGCCGGAAGGATACCTGGGGTGAACGCGGCTACCAGCAGTTTCTTACCATTCAGGTAGGGCACCATGACGTGTCGGTCACTATTGGTGACAAGACCGTCGCGGGCACTACCAATAGCAATGGCTATGTCGACCTTCTCGTCCATGATCACGAGCTGGAGCCTGGTTGGCATACGGCCACGATTGAAGCCGCTAACGCGAAGGCCGTAGAAGTCCAGGTGCTTATTGTGGATCCGGCGGCGAAGATTGGCATCGTTAGCGATATTGATGACACCGTGCTAGTCACGTGGTTGCCACGTGCGTTGACCGCCGCGTGGAACTCTTGGGCTAAGCGTCCTAGCAGGCGACAGGCCGTTCCTGGAATGGCAGAGTTCTATGCCCAGCTGCAACAGCGCTTCCCCCAAGCCCCAGTGTTTTATCTTTCAACGGGCGCGTGGAATACCTTTGGCTCGCTTAAAAAATTCTTGTCCCACCACGGTTTCCCCACAGGTCCTATGCTGCTGACAGACTGGGGTCCAACCGAGACGGGCCTTTTCCGCAGCGGACAGGAGCATAAGCGAGTTCAGCTGCGCAACTTGCTGATAGCCTACCCAGACATGCAGTGGATTTTGATCGGCGATGACGGGCAACACGATCCCTTGACATATGGCGATGTGGCCAATGAGCACCCGGATCGGATTCACTCCGTCGCAATCCGCAACCTTAGTCCGCAGGAACAGCTCCTCTCACACGGCTCCCTGAGCCCCCTAGCAGATGCCAATGAAGAGGGCCATTTCACAATCCCATTGATTCAGGGCGCAAACGGCAGTGCCCTTGCTGCGGCCTTTAACGCCGCGCACCCCGCGGAGTAAGCAGCGCCTTAACGACGAAACCCGCCTTGGCCTTTTAACAAGACCAAGGCGGGTTTAATCACCACGGTTAGCTGACGGTGTGAACGATCATTACGTCGCAGTCGGACTGGCGGGCAACGTCTGCCGGAACGGAGCCCAGCAGGCGGCCGGTCAGAGAGTTGATACCGCGGTTGCCCACAATGAGCAGGTCAGCATCGTTGTCATTGACGATGGACATCAGGGCCTGCACCGGAGTACCCGGGCGAACAGCGGTTTCAACCTTGGAAGCGCCGAACTTCTCAGCGTGAGCCTTGGCGTCCTTCAGGTTTGCCTCGGCCTTCTCATCGCCCAAGATGGTTACGGAATCCTGGCGCAGGGTCTTGGAAGCCTGCTCCTGGTTCTCGTAGTATGCGCAACCGATGATCAGACGGGAATCGAATGCGGCGGCGATCTTTGCTGCTCGCTCTACAGCGAGGAGAGAAGACTTAGAACCGTCAGTACCAACAACGATCGTGTTGTAGTCGCTCATGATGACCTTTCTTTATGGGTATGTACCCGGAGTGTTTATTTAGCCTACAGGGGCAATACTGCCAGTGTAACAACGAAAAATCATTAACGTTTCTCGCTGGTATTAACTACGACGACGTCCACCTTTGACTTGTGGGTTAGTTCCGTTGGCACAGAACCAAAGACTCGACCACGAACGGAATTTACGCCGCGGTTGCCCACCACGAACAGGTCCACATCATAGTCCTGGCCTACTTCCAACAAGGCTTTTACTGGGTCTCCAGATTTCCCTACGATTTCAATGTGTTCCGCACCCTCAGACTCGGCGATGCGGGTGGCATTGTCCAGGTAGGTACCGGCCATGTCCTCACTAACAACGGGCAGACCGGCTTCGTCGCCCCTCGGAGCGCCAAGCATGGATCCAGCATGGTTATAAAAGGCTGAAATAATAATCAGCTTGGCGTCGTACGCCCGTGCCATGGACGCCGCTGCACGGACCGCGCGCAGGGAGGTTTCAGAGCCATCGGTGCCGACGGCAATGTTTTTATACGTAAGCATTATTCTCCTTGCAGTTGAACTATTTCACAGTGACAACTAAGCGGCGCTTCTGGCACCAGTCCAGTATAACTAGCACAGCTGTTTAGAGAAGCAACCGCGAAGCTAATAATCACTTTCAGGGGGAGAAAACTAAATTCCCGCTTCCTTCAAACCACGCAATTCCTTTTTCAGATCAGCAATTTCATCGCGGAGCCGCCCCGCCAGCTCGAATTTAAGCTCGCGCGCGGCTGCACCCATTTGGGCCGAGAGGTCGTCGATAAGTGCCTGCACCTCATCGGTGGCCATGCTGGAAATATCGCGCTTTTCCACCACTGCAGAGGGATCGGAGCCGGACTCCTCCTCCCCGCCGTCCTCATAAACCTGGTCCAGGATATCGGCGATTTTCTTCCGCAATGGCTGCGGGTCAATCCCATGTTCCCTGTTATAGGCAATCTGCTTCTCACGACGCCGCTCCGTCTCCTCAATGGCCTCCTGCATGGAGTCGGTGATTTTATCGGCATACATAATGACCTCACCAGAGACGTTACGGGCAGCACGGCCAATGGTCTGGATGAGGGAGGTGGTAGAGCGCAGGAAGCCTTCCTTGTCCGCATCCAAGATGGCAACAAGAGATACCTCGGGAAGGTCAAGGCCCTCGCGCAGGAGGTTGATGCCTACGAGAACATCAAACTCGCCAAGGCGCAATTGGCGCAACAACTCTACGCGCTGCAAGGTATCGATATCCGAGTGCAGGTAGCGCACCTTAATTCCCTGCTCCAAGAGGTAATCGGTGAGGTCTTCTGCCATGCGCTTCGTAAGCGTGGTCACCAATACTCGCTCTTGCTGCGATATGCGGGTACGCACCTCATCAATAAGGTCATCAATCTGGCCCTTAGTGGGCTTGACTGTAACCTTTGGATCCACCAGACCTGTCGGGCGAATGACCTGCTCCACGTATTCGCCGTCAGAGGACGTAAGCTCAAAGTCACCCGGGGTGGCGGACATATACACGGTTTGTCCCACGCGTTGCTCAAACTCATCGAAGGTCAGCGGGCGGTTATCCACCGCAGACGGCAAGCGGAAACCAAATTCCACCAAATTGCGCTTGCGGGACATATCGCCTTCGAACATGCCACCAATCTGCGGGACCGTGACGTGGGACTCGTCAATGATGGTGAGAAAGTCCTCTGGGAAATAATCGAGTAGCGTTGCCGGCGCTGAGCCAGCCGGACGGCCATCAACGTGGCGGGAGTAGTTCTCGATACCAGAGCAGAAACCCACCTGCTCGATCATTTCCAGATCGTATTCTGTGCGCATACGCAAACGCTGCGCCTCAAGCAGCTTGCCGCGGTTTTCTAGGTCTTCCAGGCGCTCGGCCAATTCCTCCTTGATTGCAGCCACTGCCTTTTCCATGCGCTCGGGGCCGGCTACATAGTGCGTCGCTGGGAAGATGCGAACCTCATCTACTTCCTCTATGACATCGCCAGTCACGGGGTGAATGTAATACAGGGAATCGATATCGTCGCCGAAGAATTCAATGCGCACCGC
This sequence comes from Corynebacterium yonathiae, assembly GCF_027570195.1. GTDB lineage: Bacteria > Actinomycetota > Actinomycetes > Mycobacteriales > Mycobacteriaceae > Corynebacterium > Corynebacterium yonathiae. Next base: position 43,196 of record NZ_JAKMUZ010000013.1, on the reverse strand, counting down.
ACGTTCCTCGTAGGCCGGAATGATATCTACCGTATCGCCCTTGGCGCGGAAGGTGCCGCGGGTAAACCCCACGTCATTGCGTTCATATTGGATATCCACCAGTAGTCGCAGGAACCGATCGCGGTCCAGCTCCTCATCAACAGAAATGATTACCGAGCGATCCAGGTAGGACTGTGGAGTACCCAAGCCATAAATGCAGGAGACGGAAGAGACTACGACCACGTCCCTACGAGACAACAAGGCGGACGTGGCCGAATGGCGCAGGCGCTCAACGTCCTCATTGATGGAAGAATCCTTTTCAATATAGGTATCCGTCTGCGCGATATACGCCTCTGGCTGGTAGTAGTCATAATAAGACACGAAATACTCCACCGCGTTATGTGGCAAGAGTTGGCGCAGCTCATTGGCGAGCTGCGCTGCGAGGGTCTTATTGGGCGCCATCACTAGCGTGGGCCGCTGCTGCTTTTCGATAAGCCATGCTGCAGTAGCAGATTTGCCTGTACCGGTAGCACCCATGAGCACGACATCGCGCTCATCGCGGTTCAGCCGCTCATTGAGCTCTGCAATGGCAGTGGGCTGGTCACCAGCTGGCTCATATTCAGAAACGACCTGAAACTCGCCTGGGGTGCGCTCCACCTCGCTGACAACGCGGTGCTCGGAATTTGGAATGAGGGGATGTTCAGCAGCAAAAGCCATGCCCACTACTCTACTGCCTAAGTGGCGCGCCTAGCCATGATCAGGGCAGGGAGTCCTGCGCGGTACGAAGCCATTCCTCTAACTCGCCAGTCGTCTCCCACAGCGCATACACGGAAGAGGCCTCGGGCCGCATCGCACTATTAATGCGGCGGCGCAGCCAAGCCTTTGACTGCGGTGTGTACAGGGGCTCCAGATCCTCGCGATAAATTCCTTCCGGCAGTGCATCAGCTTCCAGCTTCAATAACGCGCCGAGTGCAATCATGGTTTCTGCGTCATCTGAGTCTATGGGCTCTGTGGAACATGATTGCTGAAAGTTTTTGAGATCGAAAGAACCATCCCGCAAGCTTGCGAGTAGTTCTCGCGCCGCGTGATTATCAAAAGGCCCAGTATCCCACGTTCCCACGGCGGGTAGCTTAAGCCGCCAAGGTTAACGAGACTTCGAAAGGGTGTAAATTTTAGCTACCCAATAGTTAAACCTTGGGTGACTCGGCTGCAATGCGGTCCATGACTTCGATCGTTCGCTCACGTAGCTGGTCCAGCGTGCCATTATTATCAATGACGTGCGTGGCCGCGGCAAGCCGCACCTCATCCGGCACCTGCGCTGCTATCCGACGCCGTGCATCGTCTTCTTCCAGTCCACGCGAGGTTATAAGCCGGCGGACGCGCTCCTCTGGGGTCACATCGACCACGATGACGCAGTCCATATCTTTATCCAAGCCGTTATCCACCAACAACGGCATATCGTAAACGGCGAAGTCACAGCCATCTCCACGTGCCGCCGCAAATTGACGCTGTGTTTCCTCCTGGATGCGCGGATGGGTAATAGAATTCAACAACTCAGTATGCTGTTTATCCGCGAAGGCTCGCCGAGCCAGCTCCTTGCGGTTGAGCTGACCATCCGCCAGCAAGATATCTTTTCCAAATGCTGCTGCCAACTCGGATAAAGCAGGCTGTCCAGGCTGTACGACCTCGCGTGCAATCGCATCAGCATCGACTATTCGCCACCCGCGCTCACGGCATAGTGCTGCGACTGTTGACTTGCCACTGCCAATACCGCCCGTTAGCCCAATGAGTTTCATGCTCGCCACCCTACGCGAAAAGGAGCCCCACCATCCGTGATGGTGAAGCTCCTTTTTTAATCCAAGCTATACGCGAACCTCTATTGCGCTGCTTCCTCAGCCTTCGGAGAGACGTGAAGCAGGGTATCACTCGGGGAAACCTGGCCGGCGTCGCCAGTGACAGAACCAAACTTGGTGGCATTGGTGACCACCACTGGAGTAATCAAGTTATAGCCCTTGGAACGGATGAACTCTGGATCAAAGGTAATCAACTTATCGCCAGCGGAGATGCGTTGCTTCTTCGCCACGTGGACTTCAAAACCTTCGCCTGCCAGCTCCACGGTGTCGAGACCTACGTGGATGAGTAGCTGCACACCGTTATCCAAGCTTAGGCCTACCGCATGGCCAGAATTTTGAACGGTGAGCACCTTGCCGTCGGCAGGCGCAAAGACCGCATTGCCAGCCGGCTGGACCGCCATACCCGGGCCCAACTTTGCTGCGGCGAAAATGGGATCCGGAACTTCCGACAGATCGACCGCTTCGCCCTCGAGAGGAGAATCCAGCGCAATCGCTTCCTTCCCAGCCTGCTTGGTGGCCACGCCGGTGGCAGCAGCGCCTGCGGCGCTAGCGGGAACGGCGCCGCCCTCGCTGGCGGAGTCCGCATCTTTGCTCTTGGAGAAATTCAACTCTCCGCGAGCAGCTGCATCATCAACAGTCTCGCCTTGCTCGCGCGCGATGCGCTCCAAGTCGGCCTGTTTTTCTTCTGCCGTGCGGTAGCCGAAGAACAAGGTGAGGATGAAGGAAGTAAGGAAAGCAGCCGAGATGCCCAGCACGTAGCCCAAATGCGGGGTCATGGCGCTGGTGGTCAACGCCGAGGTAAAGACGAAGGCTTCTGCACGGACATCGAAAAGACCGATGATTGCGCCACCCAAGGCACAACCTGGCAGCAACCGGTAGTAGCTGCGGCGGAAGCGCAACAAGATGCCGTACAGGGAAGGTTCCGACACGCCGCCTAGGATGCCCGCTGCGAACGCACCGATGGAGACCTGGCGCATGGCATTGTTCTTCTCCTTGAAGGAGATGACCATGACCGCGCCGACGACACCGAAGCAGGCAAAGTTCCATGCGCCCATCGGCCCTTGAATGAAGTCGTAGCCGTAGGTGGCGATGTTCTGGATCATGATGACGTTCAGCGGCCAGTGCAGGCCCATCGGCACCAGGAATGGGTACAGCAGCGGGACGACAATAGCCAAGATGAAAGGCGAGAAATCATTGATTTGATAAAGGACCCAGGAAATGCCGTTGCCCACGCCAATGCCGAACGGGCCAAGGAGGAAGGCCGTTGCCGGAATCATAATCAGCAGGGAGAAGAACGGTACGAAAACCATGTGTACCGCGCTTGGAATAACCTTTTTCAGTCCCTTTTCCACCCAATATAGACCGATTGCAGCCAGGATCGGCGGGAAGACCTGGGAGCCGTAGGAGTCAATAACCAACGGCAGACCAAAGATATTTGCGGTATCGCCTGCTTCGCCCAGGGACAAAAACTCCGGGGTAAGAAGTGCCGCTGGGATAGCGGCAGAAACCCACATATTTGCACCTAGTTTCTGAGCCGCAGTCGCTCCCACCATCACCGGTAGGAAGTAAAAGACCGACTGGTACATCGCGTGAGCCAAACGGAAACCTTCTGGCTGCTCCTCCAGCGGAGCACGGAAATCCTGAATACCAAAGGTGTCCGCCAAGATCAGCAGCATGATAATGAGCGAGGCACCCAACAGTGCCCAGAGAACAGGGCGGAAGGTATCAGAAAGAAATTCGAAGCAGTAATCTACCCAATCGTACTTTCCGCGAACACCGTCGTACTCCTTCTTGGAGGACGCCGTTTTCTCACCGGAAGCGTGTACACCGGGCTGCTTGATGATTTCGTTGTAATAGTCAGCAACGCCGCCGCCCATGACTACTTGGTAGCCGTGGGCGCCTTGTGGCACGGTGCCTAGCACCGCTGGGTCGCTGTCGAGCTTTTCTTTATCAACTTTCCCCGCATCAGCAAGTTGGAAACGCAGGCGCGTCGCACAGTGCGTCAGCGACGTAATGTTGTCAGCGCCGCCGATGCTTTCAACGATGTGGGCGGAAGTGTCTTTGGTAGATGCCACTTCTTACTCCTCAGTTCAAATACCACCTATAACCAGTACGACACTGGCTATAACGTCATAGTTGAGTATAAGAGGATTCCCACATGAACAAAAGCCCGTTTTGTGGTCTTTCCAGGCTCTTTTTGCTTCCCTCTGTCCGTCTACGCTGGTCAACCATTTATATATCTGAAATGCCCCAGCAAACGATTGCAGAGTCTGTCTCAAAGATCACAAAAGCCGCGTCCACCCCGTCTGTATGACGAAGTAAACGCGGCCTTGAAGCTGAGCTCTAAGGCTCAGCAGGGAACTAAGCGGAAGCTTTAGTTGCCAGCGAGCTTGTCGCGCAGTGCGGCGAGCTGCTCATCGGAAGCCAGGGAGCCGCCAACCTCTGCCTGAGTCTCGGATGCCGGAGCTGCATCGGAGGAATCAGAGGAGTAGTTGGAGGACTCTGCAGACTCAGCAGCCTCAGCGGCTGCGGCGCGGTTGCGCTCGATCTGAGCGGTGTGCAGGTTGAAGCGACGCTCGGACTCTGCGTAGCGTGCCTCCCAAGCCTGACGCTGCTCGTCGAAGCCTTCCTTCCACTCGTTAGTCTCAGGGTCAAAGCCCTCAGGGAAGACGTAGTTGCCCTGCTCGTCGTAGGAGTCAGCCATGCCGTACTTGGACGGATCGAACTCTTCGGTGTAGTCCTCGTCTGCTTGCTTAACGGACAAGGAGATACGACGACGCTCGAGATCGATGTCGATGACCTTGACCATAACTTCCTGGCCAACGGTGACAACCTGGTCTGGCACCTCGACGTGGCGCTGAGCCAGCTCGGAGATGTGAACCAGGCCCTCGATGCCCTCTTCGACGCGAACGAAGGCGCCGAATGGAACGAGCTTGGTGACCTTGCCCGGAACGATCTGACCCACAGCGTGGGTGCGGGCGAATACACGCCATGGATCTTCCTGGGTAGCCTTCAGGGACAGGGAAACGCGCTCGCGGTCCAGATCAACATCCAGAACCTCAACGGTTACCTCGTCACCAACGGTGACAACCTCGGATGGGTGGTCAATGTGCTTCCAGGACAGCTCGGAAACGTGAACCAGGCCGTCGACACCGCCGAGATCGACGAAGGCGCCGAAGTTGACGATGGAGGACACAACGCCCTTGCGGACCTGGCCCTTCTGCAGCTGGTGCAGGAACTCGGAGCGAACCTCGGACTGGGTCTGCTCCAGGTATGCACGGCGAGACAGAACAACGTTGTTGCGCTGCTTGTCCAGCTCGATGATCTTTGCTTCCAGTTCCTGGCCGATGTACGGCTCCAGGTCGCGGACGCGACGCATCTCAACCAGAGATGCAGGCAGGAAGCCACGCAGGCCGATATCCAGGATGAGGCCGCCCTTGACAACCTCGATAACGGTACCGGTGACAGGCTCTTCCTTGGCCTGCAGCTCCTCGATGGCGCCCCAAGCGCGCTCGTACTGTGCACGCTTCTTGGACAGGATCAGGCGGCCTTCCTTGTCCTCCTTGGTGAGAACAAGTGCGTCAACCTCATCGCCGACCTCAACAACCTCATCTGGGTTGACGTCGTGCTTGATGGACAGCTCGCGGGAAGGGATAACGCCTTCGGTCTTGTATCCGATGTCCAGCAGTACCTCGTCGTGGTCAACCTTGACGACGGTACCCCCGACGATGTCACCATCGTTGAAGTACTTGATGGTGGCGTCTACAGCTGCGAGGAAGTCCTCTGCGGTTCCGATATCGTTGATCGCAACCTGCGGGGTATTAGAAGATGGCATATTAAGAAATGCTCCGAATAAATGTAGGAAATCGAAATTGGACAACTGCGCGTCTCTCGAAAAAGCCTGATAAGCTGCCCAAAAGGCAGCAAAAAAGAAAATATTCGATCCCGCCTCGTGATTGCTTAAAGCCTTCCTACAGCGGCTTAGAACAACCCGTGGCATAGACACGCCCAACCAACACTACATCTGTCCAGCTTAAAGGGCAAATACACGGCCCAACTTTTTCTCCAAGGAATTTTCCTCACTGTGACTTCCCCATCGCAAGCAAATCAGGCCTACTGGGATGGCGACGCCGCCAGCTACCACGCCGAGCACCCTGACTATCTTTCTTCCTTTTATTGGTGCCCAGAAATGCTCCACGAGGACCAAGCACACCTGCTTGGCGACGTCTCAGATTCTTCCGTCCTGGAAATTGGTTGCGGGTCCGCACCGTGTACCGAGTGGCTCCTAACGCGTGCCCGCTTTGCCACCGGCGTCGATATCTCCCGCGGCATGCTCAACCACGCTGCCGGGGCACTTCCCCTGACCCAAGCAGATGCGCTTTCGCTCCCCTATGCCACTGAATCCTTCGATGCTGCCTTCTCTGCGTTCGGCGCTTTTCCGTTCCTCGCTAATATCGACGTAGCCCTGCAGGAGGTCTCCCGAGTTCTTAAACCAGGCGGTCGTTTCGTCCTCTCAGTCACCCATCCAATGCGCTGGATCTTCCCCGATGATCCCACCAATCTAACGGCCGATATTAGCTATTTCGATCGCGCCTATCTGGAACAAGACCGCGATGGCAATCTCACATATGCGGAGTTCCATCGCACCATCGCCGACTGGTTCCAAGCCTTACAAGGCAAGGGCCCGTTCCTTATCGAGGACATCATTGAACCCGAGTGGCCACAGGGCCTTAGCACCACCTGGGGCCAATGGTCTCCGGAGCGAGGAGAAATCTTTCCCGGCACGATTATTTTCGTCTGCCGCAATTCCCGCTAACCTATGGACATGGTTTTGGACCGGATTGGATTATTGATACGACGTGGCATTGCCTGGTGGATTGATAGCTTCCTAGCCGCTGCCATCGTTATGGTGGTGCAATGGGTAGTGAATGCGGTAGCCGGCCATCCTCTTACTGGAGAGACCTTAGAACTCTATAATGCCATTGCCGCCGCCATGGTCTTTTACGCCTATCGAGTATGGGTGGAAGCCACGAAATCCACCTCGTTAGGTAAGTGGTCCCTGCAGCTGGAAGTCATTGCTACCCACCCAGGATTTTTCACCGCCTGCCTGCGTAATTCCTGGCTATTGCTCACAATGCTTACGCTGACAGGCTGGCCCGGAGTAATGCCGCTATTTTTAGCAATTCTCAGCATAAGCATGCTCGCTTTTGGCCAAACTCCCTTCGATATGCTGGCCAATTGCCTAGTGGAGCGCCGACCTCAGATAGACACGCCTTCTTTTCGTGGCCAGAGGTAATAAGCAAGGGCGAAAATAACCAACGCAGCAAACATCCACGCGGACGGAAAGAGGAACGCAAGGGCCGTGGAAGCGACCATCACCCCAGCGGCCGTCAATCTCCTGACCTTAGGGTTTGGCGCCACGCGCGCTACGATCATGGCCATCAAAAAATAAGACCCGGCTAAAACCGGGTACGAAATTGCAGAACCCTTATAGTCTTCAAGGAATTGGTCTAGCCCGAGGTCATTAATATCGGCTGCAAGAAGATTCACTTGAATGGCCCACAAACTTTCAAAAAAGCGGAGATTCCATTTATTTACTTTCTCTTCCAGAGTCACTGCGCAGTATTTCCCTTCCTAGTTTCTCCATGTGCACGCATAATTCTTTCCGCACAGAAAAGGCTACCTAAAAAAACTTATTGCGCAGTCCGCCACAACTTCTGAATTTTGCGCTCTGCGTAGCCGGGAATACCCAAATCCTCAATAGCTTGCTTATTCCACGTCCCACGAACCTGGCCGTCCACCACAATGGGGCGGCGGAAGACACCGCGGTTTCCAGGGGCAAGTATCTCGTGAACTTCTGAAGTCATCGCAAATAACCGATCTCGGTATCCCAGGATGTACTCGTCGAAAGCTCCCAATAAGAGCACCGAACGCTTTCTTCGCGCCTCGGCCATATCAATTACCTCTATCGAGACAAAGTCCTCGGATTCTTCTCCACACCGCACAATGTCCGGCGGAAGGTTTTCAGCTGCTGGCCTAATTAGTCTTTGCGGTAGCTTTGTCCACCACGCAAAGTCCCGCAGCGTCGCTGGGCCGTGAGTGCGGAAATACCGGACCATTAGGTCAGCGGTAGCTGCGACCTGGTCTCCATTGAAGACCTTGTCCAATCCCGGCAACTCCATCGGTGTAATCAGCTGGTCCGCTCCGGAGTAGACGGCGTGACCGCTTTCCATTGCTACACGCACAATATGCCAAAAGGGCACTTCCGGCAGGACCGCTGCAGCCCGTTGCTTGAGCTCGGCTCGTGAAAGGGGTGTATCAATAAGCTGATTAATAGCGCTGCGCAGTTCAGCGTCTCCCCTGCGCTCTTTTGCGCACAGTTCGGTTATCCAGCCTATGTCCTTGATAGAAGCCGCAAAAAGCGTATGGCGCATGGGATACCCACGCACAATATTTCCGGCATCTGAGTGGTCTCCTGCCCGCAAGGCCAAGGATCGGCGCACGGAGTGCAGGTCTTGGCCTTGCATAACACCGAAAGCCTGGACCACTTCCTCCGTGCTGTCCCACTGCTGAACGGTTAAGCCTTGCGAGGCGAGCCTAAGGCGCGCCTTTTCTCGGCGAGAGAAAGATGCCGCGCTAGTGGGCTGCGGCATCCCAATCCTTGCCGGCACCAGCCGAGACCTCCAGCGGCACGTTGAGCTCGATAGCAGAGTCCATCTCCCGCTCGAGAATTTCACGGACCTGGTCAGCCTCGCCAGGAGCGACCTCAACTACCAATTCATCGTGAACCTGTAGCAACACGCGGGACTTCATGTCCTGCAATGCACGGTCAACCCTAATCATTGCCACCTTGATAATGTCTGCAGCAGTGCCTTGGATCGGCGCATTAAGTGCAGCTCGCTCTGCGTTCTCGCGCGCTAGGCGGTTATCGGAGTTGAGCTCTGGCAAGTAGCGGCGGCGACCAAAGAGGGTGGCTGTATACCCATCTTTACGTGCCTGGACCACTACTTCATCGAGGTATTTCTTTACCCCACCAAAACGCTCAAAGTAGCTTTCCATGATGGACTTCGCTTCCCCAGCCGGGATGCCCAATTGCTGGGATAGGCCGAATGCCGACAGGCCATACACCAAACCATAAGACATTGCCTTAACGCGGCGGCGCAGCTCCGGCGTGACTTGGTTGACGGGCACATCGAAGACTCGGGAGCCGACGTAGTTATGCAGGTCTTCGCCGTCCTTATAGGCCTCGATAAGCCCGGGATCTGCCGAGAGGTGCGCCATCACCCGCATCTCAATCTGCGAATAGTCCGCGGTCATGAGCTCTTCGTAGCCCTCGCCTACGACAAACGCAGAGCGAATCTGTCGCCCAGCTTCGGTCCGCACCGGAATATTCTGCAGATTTGGTTCCGTCGAGGACAAGCGGCCAGTCGACGTCACCGTCTGATTAAACGTGGTGTGGATGCGACCGTCCGGCTGCACGGTCTTGATTAGACCTTCGAGGGTGGTTTTCATCTTTTGGTACTCACGGTGAGCCAAAAGGTGGTCTAAGAACGGGTGGGGATTCTTAGCCGCAAGCTGCTCAATCTCCTTGGCCGCGGTGGAATAGCCGGTCTTGGTCTTCTTGGTCTTGGGCAGATCAAAAGTCTCAAAGAGTACGGTTTGTAGCTGCTTGGGTGAGTTGAGGTTGAGCTTATCGTCACCGGCAAGCTCACGGGCGGCGCGCTCTTGTTCGGCGACCTGCTCTACGAAGGCATCCTTCTGCGTTTCGAGAATGTCCACGTCGACGGCAATGCCGGTAGCTTCCATGCGCGCCAGGATGGTCACCAAGGGCAGCTCTAAATCGGTATAAAGCTCGAAAGAATCAATTTCCTGCAGCTCCGCGGTCAGCCTTTCCGCCAGCTCCATAATGGCTGCGGCTTGATCTACCAAGGTGGAATCATCCAGCAAGGAAAGCTGCTCCGTGGCGGCGCCGAGGGTCTTTTGGAGGTGGCGTTGGTAGACGTCGGCAAGCGCGTAAGTGCGCTGACCGGGCCGCAGCAAGTAGGCGGCAATAGCCGTGTCGTGGGCAATGCCGGCTAGCTCAATGCCCCGGCCTGCAAGCATATGGAAGGCCGCCTTCGCCTCGTGGAAATACTTCGGCGCATCGGAGGCCAGCCACTGCGCTAAGGCCTTATCATCCGCGGCAGAAAGATCGCCCAACTCCACTTGCAGCCCGTGGCGTTCCTGGTCTACGAAAGCAATCGCCGATGCATCACCCTGTCCTGGGCTTCCCTCGCCTTGGACATAAACCGCAACGTGCTCTCGGCCTGGCAGCCACTGGGACAAAGGCTCATCGTCGATGACCGTCTCTAGCTCTTGGACCTCCTCGGTCTGCTCCGTTGCCTCAGCGCCGTCATTGGGAATGGCGGCCAGTACGCGATCGCGCAGGTTGGTGCCAAACTCGAGGTCATCGAACTTAGCAGCAACGTCGGCGACCTTAGCCTCCTTGAAAGCTAGATCGTCTGGGTCGACATCCAGGTCCATATCCGTGATCATCTGGGTGAGCTTGCGATTCATCTGCACCTGATCGATGCGCTCGCGGAAGTTATTTCCCACCACGCCTTTGATCTCTTCAGCGTGCTCAACCAGTGATGCCAAGTCCCCATACTTGACAATCCACTTAGTAGCCGTCTTCTCGCCCACCTTGGGGATGCCCGGCAAATTATCGGAAGGATCACCGCGCAGTGCGGCAAAGTCTGGGTACTGCGCAGGCGTGAGCCCATACTTTTCCTCCACTGCGGCGGGGGTAAAGCGATGAAGCGTGGATACGCCCTTCATGGGATAGAGCACCGTCGTAGATTCGTTTACCAACTGCAGGTAATCGCGGTCACCGGTGACGATGAGGGTCTCATAGTCCTGCGCCTCAGTCGCGAGAGTAGCCAGAATATCGTCGGCTTCAAAGTTCTCGCGGGATAGGGTGGTAATCCCCAGCACCTCGAGCACCTCACGGATGATGTCGACTTGGCCCTTAAATTCCTCCGGCGCGGCTTCACGCTGCGCCTTGTAGTCTGGGAACAATTCGGTGCGGAAGGTCTTGCGCCCAACATCGAATGCCACCGCAATGGCATCGGGCTTCTCCTCCGCCACGATATTGGAAAGCATCGATAAAAAGCCATATACGGCATTGGTGTGCTGGCCACCCGAGGTAGAAAAGTTATCTACCGGCAAGGCATAGAACGCACGAAACGCCATAGAATGGCCGTCAATGAGCAGAAGTCGAGGCTGTTTAGTAGTCACTTGCCCCATACTAGAGAAGCGAGCCGATATCCGAACACCTTGGTGCACATTTACCGGATGACGTGGGGATTCCCCCACTACCCCTTACCCAATTAGGAATTCGCCGGTGCCCTGCGCTACTATTTTCACAGTCGAAGGCAGCCAGCCTTGACACTGTGCGCCCCTGTAGCCCAATTGGCAGAGGCAACGGATTCAAAACCCGTCCAGTGTGAGTTCGAGTCTCACCAGGGGCACAGATAAAAAAGACCTCGGTCCCACCACGCGGGTGGGACCGAGGTCTTTGCTTTAGCCCAACTCGGGCAGAGTCGGCAGGTGGTATTTACGCAAGAGCGCGTTAATCTGCGGTACGGAAGCCTTCAGCTGCGGCAGGGCTAGCCCTACCAGGCCAGCCACCCCTGCGATACCAAGGATTGCTCCCAAGATGGCAGGCTTCGAGCTCGTACTAGAGCTCAACGCGGAGCCATCCGTGGCAGGCTGTGTGGTATCAGCCGGGTCACCATTGTTGTGTGCACGGGCGGTAAGCCATTCATCCTTGCCTAGGACGCCTTGGGTCAAGCGGGTCTCGCCGATCCAGCCATACCACGGGTCCTGTGGGCGTTGGTTATCAAAACCGCCACCCATGACCCACTGCAGGTCCCGTGGGAGGAGCCCCTCGGCGCCTACGGCATTGCGCAGGATGGGCGCGCCGTTGATGAACATTTCCACGCTATCGCGCTCCGGATCATTGACCACGGCGATATGCATCCACTCATCTTTGGGAACCTCGTGGGACCACACGGTAGAGCCGCTCCCCTGCTTCGGCTCCGCCCACCAACGCAACTCACGGAGATTGGAGATGCCGAACATGACGGTGGGGTCCGTGTCATCAGAGCCGTCTACCAATTTATTAATGGCAGAGTCACGGCTGAGCGCGCTTCCCCAGCCGTGCTGTGCGCCGTTGAAGTCTTCTGGAATCTTGACAAAGGATTCGAAGGTATAGCCTTTGGCGGTATCAACGCTATTGGCAGCCGCGCCCTTATCGGTACGGAACTCGGCATTGCCAACTTTGCCGGCCGGATCGGACCAGAAGAGGGAGCCGGCATCAGAGGACAACGGGTGATGGTCGGTGCTATAGGTTACGCGGTCTCCTAGCATGGCACCGGAACGATGCAGGTCGCTGCCAGAATCGCTGGCAATATCGGGGATGGTGGTGCCACGACCGGCAGGGGCGCCATCGACAAGCGCATGCCCGTCCTTGTCCCGCGCTTGGCCCGGGCGCCAGTGGAATACCGTGTGGTCGTTGTGGGCAAAGTCCTCCGCACCCGTGGGAAGCTCGTCCTCCGCAATGGCATAAGGCCTATAGCCCTCAGCGGCGATGTCACGGGCGCGCTGCGCTAGATCCGGCTGGTGGCCCTCGCCCACGGTGAATTCCGGGGCGAAAGAGGAAAAGCGCTGTTCAAAATCGAACGGAATGCTATAGCTATCGCCCTTATCATCCAGGGTGAGCTTATCGAACTGCGTGAGCTCCTCATGCGGCTTTTGCGCCACCCAAGGTGACAGGGCGGCCATCTCCAGCTGCTTGCCCGTAAGGTCAAACTCGAGCACACCCAATAAGCCATTGCCACCCTGATAGGCCATCTGATAATCCTGCAAGATGGAGACGACGTCGTGGCCGGCATCGTTCTTATCTACGCGGTATCCCGCACCGTGGTGGTGGCCGCCCATCACGAGGAAGATCTGATCATTGCTTTTGATGAACTTATCCCACAATCCCTTGCCATAGTCATCGGAATAAAAGACGTTTCCTTCACCATCGATATTGAGCGCCTCATGAGTGGTCACAATGACCGGAAGGTCTGGATGCTTATCAATTACGCCTTGCGCCCACACAATAGCCTTCTCATCAGCGCGCCAACCCAAGGCTATGAGATATTTCTGGCCCTCAGCTTCAAAGATGTGTGCCTCGGAGTCATTATTGACCGCGGTATAGCGCTCCTGGAAGGTCTCCGGATTAGCTGCTTTGGCACGAACAGCGCTGAACCACTTGTTATAGGGGTGAGCCCACGCGCCCTCTACATCCATGTCGTGGTTGCCTGGCAGGATCGAATAGTTCAAGTCCGAATCGTCGAGGACCTGCATGGCCTTATCAGCCACCTGCCATTCGCCTTCTACGTTCCACTGGTCTACAACATCACCCAAGTGAGTGACGAAGTCCATGTTCAACTCGTCTTGATGGTCCACTAACCATTGGGTTTGTGCCAAGTAGGGTTCGCTGCCGTAGCGAGCTTGGGCCAGGTTTCCGGTCTCTGGGGTGGAATAGCGCGAATAGAACTGGGTATCCGGTAGGACGCCGATGCTAAAGCGGGAGCCCTCGCTTGGCGACGCCCCCTCGGGCGCGCCCTCCGCTGCACTTGCTGCCGGCACAAAAATGAGGTTTCCTACCACCGCGGTCGCGGTCACCGCAGGCAGGACAAAACGGTTCTTCATAGAGAGTCCTTGGTCACTGGAAAGAAATGTTTGCACGGGAGAAAGACGGGAATACGCGGGAGATAGTAGGCAGTCAATCTTTCAGGTAGTTAACGTCCACGTGAATACAAGACTGAATAATGGGAAACTTATCGTTTCCTAGGCATTAGACCTCCGCCCGCCGGAAGTTCCGTATATCCTGCCCTAAACTGCATAGTTGCATCGCCATGCATTAGACTGGCAGAATATTCCTAAATACGGTTTCACCTCTACGGTAAGGGGGAGCACATCCCCAACCATGGCAGGTGGCAAGCCACCTTTCAGTGAAAGATATGCATCATTTTCGCAGTGGTTCGCCTGGCCACCCCTCGGCGGTACTTTTCTCCCGCCTTGCTAGGCCAGTCACCCTCCGCACAAGCCCCCACCCAGGTAGATTTTTAATTTATGCAATACATTTTGAACGCAATCCGCGGTGCCCTTATCGGCATGGCCGAGCTCGTGCCCGGAATCTCCGGTGGCACCGTGGCGCTCATCGTCGGCATCTATGAACGCGCAGTCCACAATGCCAATGATCTCATTTCGGGCCGCTTCAAAAAGGTCGAATGGAGCTTCCTCATCTCCGTGGCCATTGGCATGTTCATTGCCGTTTTCGCAATGTCAACCTTCCTCTCCAACTTTGTAGATAATCACGTATCCGCTTCCGGAGCGCTCTTTTTAGGCATGGTCGCCGTATCCATTTTTGTACCATTGTCCATGCTGTCGAAATCAGAACGGCTGCGCCCCTCTTCGCTCATCACCTTCGTCGTTGCCGCTATTGCCATTTTCTTTATCACCGGCTTTACTTCCGAGCCACATGAGGACCCCAGCCTCATCGTGGTCTTCTTTGCCGCCGCTATCGCCGTGTGCGCACTGATTCTGCCGGGCATTTCGGGCTCACTTATCCTTCTGACCATGGGCCTTTATCAACCCATCATCGGCGCAGTCTCGGACCGTGACCTGGGCACCATCGCTATTTTCGCCCTAGGCGCGCTATGCGGCCTCGCGGCATTTATTAAGGTATTGAACTTCCTATTGGATCACCACCGCGCCCCTACTTTGATGGCGATGGCAGGCTTTATGCTCGGATCTCTGCGCGCCCTATGGCCGTGGGGAGCTGACCAAGACGCCTCCAGCGGCATCATCATCAGCATGTTCATCCTCGGTGCGCTGATCGTTTCCGCGTTCATCTTTGTGGACATGAAGAAGGCCCGCGCCATTGAGGAAAGGACGGCGCAGGAGTAATGCCGCGCACGTTTTCTAGCCGCGCCACAATCGCCGCAGTTCTTATCCCAACGTTCTGTTTGAGCGCATGCGTCACCAACGAGGAAGATTCCACCCCAGAGGGCTGGGAAGAACCCCACACCTCTGTAGTGCCAGAGATTGCCGCCATGTATGACGACAACGACGGCGTTCTCACCGCTGGCACCAACCCGCCCTATGCGCCATTTCAGCTCAAGGATTCTCACGGGGCACTCCAAGGCGTCGAGCTTGACTTAGCTCGCGCCGTAGCAGGTGTCTTGGGGCTCGATTTCCAGCCCTTGGAGCAGGACTTCTCAATGATCCTTCCCGCTGTGCAGTCGGGGCAGATCGATATGGGTGTTTCCGGCTTTACGGATAACCCAGACCGCCGCAACGAATTCGACTTTGTAGACCACCTCTACGCTGGTATCCAGTGGGCCGAACGAGTAGACGGCCCCAATAAGGTCGACCCCGATAATCCCTGCGGCCTGACCGTTGCCGTGCAGCGCACCACGGTATCTGAAACCGATGATGTGCGCCCCAAGAAAGATGCCTGCAATGGCGACCTCACCGTCTTGTCTTATGACACCGGCGATAATGCCGCGCTGGCCGTCCTGATGGGACGCGCGGATGCCCTATCAGCGGACTCCCCGGTCACAGCGTGGGCGGTCAATCGCTCCGAGGGAAAGATGCGGCAGGTAGGCGATATGTTCCAAGCCTCCCCCTATGGCTTCGCCGTTCCCAAGGATTCCGACTTGGGCAAGGCTTCTGCCGCAGCACTCCAGCACCTCATCGAAACCGGTGAGTATGCAGAAATTTTGTCCCGCTGGGGCATCGAGGACGGATTAATAGACCAGGCAATGATTAATGAAAGGCCGATCAATGGTTAACGAGAACGCGGCAACACCGGCTAAGGCCGAACCTAAAGAAAAGCCAGCCAAGATCGAGGCGCGCCCGCTGCGCCACCCATGGCGCTGGATCTTCGCTGGCCTGCTCATCGTTATGGGCGTGTGGTTTATCATTGCCTCCGCCCGCAACGAGGCCTTTGGCTGGGGGACTTATTTTCAGTACCTCTTTGACAAGCGCATTGCACTTGCCTCGCTACATACCATCGCCATCACCATTTTGTCGATGATCATAGGCGTTATCGGTGGTGCGGTGCTGGCGGTTATGCGTATGTCTCCCAACCCGGTGCTGCGCACCGTCTCCTGGATTTTCCTCTGGATCTTCCGCGGTACGCCGATCTATGTGCAGCTGGTCTTTTGGGGTCTGCTCTCTGCCATCTACCAGTCCATCAACTTGGGCTTTACCGAGGTATCTCTGCAGACGATCCTCACCAACGCCTTCTTCCTCGCGGTGATGGGCTTGGGACTTAATGAGGCAGCCTATATGGCTGAGATTGTGCGCTCCGGCATCACCTCCGTTCCAGAAGGCCAAAAAGAAGCCTCTAAGGCACTTGGCATGTCGTGGTGGATGACCATGCGCCGTACCGTTCTTCCGCAGGCCATGCGTATTATCATCCCGCCTACCGGCAATGAGTTCATTTCCTTGCTCAAGACCTCATCGCTCGTAGTAGCTATTCCCTATACCGAGGAAATCTTTGGCCGCACCACAGATATCTCCGCCGCCCTCTTCCAGCCCATTCCGCTGCTATTGG
Organism: Corynebacterium yonathiae; assembly: GCF_027570195.1. GTDB lineage: Bacteria > Actinomycetota > Actinomycetes > Mycobacteriales > Mycobacteriaceae > Corynebacterium > Corynebacterium yonathiae. Next base: position 26,708 of record NZ_JAKMUZ010000013.1, on the reverse strand, counting down.
TCGCGGCATCCTGGTACCTCGTGGTGACTTCCCTGCTGATGATAGGCCAGTACTTCCTGGAGCGTCGCTTTGAGCGCGGTGCAACCCGCGAGCTCACCGGCCGTCAACTAGCAGCGCTGGCAGACGCCGAAGGCACCATTCCCCGCAACGTATCCGTGATTTCGGAGGCTAAAAACTAATGGCTACTCCCATGATTTCCGCACAGAATGTCCATAAATCCTTCGGGCAACTCGAAGTTTTAAAAGGCATCGACCTCGAAGTCCAGCCGGGCGAGGTGGCTTGCCTTTTGGGCCCTTCAGGCTCGGGTAAGTCGACCTTCCTGCGCTGCGTCAACCACCTTGATAAGGCGACTGCGGGCCGCCTGTATGTCGACGGCGAGCTTATTGGCTACCGCGAAAAGAATGGCACCTTATACGAGATCAGCGAAAAAGAAGCCGCCGAACAGCGCTCCGATATCGGCATGGTCTTTCAGTCCTTCAACCTCTTCCCTCACCGCACGGTAATTGAAAACATCATCGAAGCCCCGGTGCAGGTGAAAAAGATTCCGGAAGAAACCGCCCGTGCACGTGCGATGGAGCTGCTTGAGGATGTCGGCCTAGCGTCCAAAGCTAATAATTACCCCGTACAGCTCTCCGGCGGCCAGCAACAACGCGTTGCCATTGCGCGCGCAGTGGCCATGGACCCTAAGCTCATGCTCTTTGACGAGCCCACATCCGCTCTTGACCCTGAGCTCGTCGGCGAAGTGCTCCGTGTCATGAAGGATCTCGCCGCCGAAGGTATGACCATGCTCGTAGTCACCCACGAGATGGGTTTTGCCCGCGAAGTAGCCGATAAGATCTTCTTCATGGACGGCGGCGTGGTCATCGAGTCCGGTAGCCCAGCTGAGGTGCTGGATAACCCGCAACAGCCACGCACCAAAGACTTTCTGGCCTCGCTGCTCTAATCTCACGACACAGGTTTTATACGTCCAAGCCCGACGCTTTTCCTATGAGAAAAATCCGGCGTGCTTCAGCACGCGGCGGGCTTTAGCGCCTGTTATATCAGGTTAAGAAAGAGTCACTAGGCCGCGGATCAATGCGCTGGCCGCCCCCAAGCCAGCAACGCTGAGCGAGAGCATGCGGGCCTTTTCCCGTGGAACATGCTGGGAAATCCGGGTGCCGGCCCAGATGCCGACGAACATGCCCACCACTCCGGCGGGCCACATCACCCAGGGCAAGCCTTCAAAGTGCGCCGCCCCCGTAAGCGTCTTGGTCATCACCGAAAAGAAGCCGCCGACAATAAATATGGGCTGCAAAGTAGCGGCGTACACATGCTGAGGCCACTTAGCCGCTTGTGCGTAAACGGTGATGACGGGACCCGCCACACCGGCCAAGGTATTGGTAAAACCACCTAGAATGCCCGCGGAGATGGCTGGGCCTTTGCCCTCCATGGGCGGGACGAACTTCTTTCCAAAGGTCACCACTGTCAGTGCGGCTAAAAGCGCAGCACCCACCACGACCATGAGTCCGGCGGTATCCATACGCCTGATAAGCAGGGCTGCGGCCAGAGAACCGATCACCATGACTGGAGCTATGAGGCCGAACTTCTTCCAGCTCACATTCTCGCGCACGGAATAGGTAGTCAGGATCGCGTTAACGCAGGCCAGAACGTTGATGACTAAGATGCCTTCCACTGGCCCCATGATCAGCATCAGTATGGGGCCACCAATAAGACCAAGCCCCATTCCCGAGACCCGTTGGAGAGTCGAGCCAACGACTACTACTAGGAATATAACCAGTGCGAGGCTCACGAACGGTATTTCTCCTTTACCGCACGACCTACGGGCTCGGGGAACATCCCAGTCACGTCGCCGCCGAACTTCGCTACCTGCTTGCACAACGAGGAGCTGATATATCCGTATTTTTCATCCGTAAGCAGGAAGACGGTATCGATGCCGGACAGGCGCCGATTCATCTGCGCCATGGGCAGCTCATATTCATAGTCAAGAGAGCTGCGCAGTCCCTTGACCAAGACGTCTGCCCCATGCTCGGTGGTGTAGTCCACCAAAAGCCCAGAACAAAAATCCACCTTGATGGAGGAATCCACGCTTTGGCGGATTAACTCCATTCGCTCGTCCACGCTAAACAGCCCGGAGGGTTTATCGGGGTTTCCGGTTACCAACACAGTAACCTCATCAAACATCTGGTTAGCGCGGTTGATGATATCGACGTGACCTAGAGTAACGGGGTCGAAGGATCCTGGGCAGACAGCCTTAGTCATGCTAATTTCACTCTCTTTTGTGCAGGGGTTTAGTCTTCGGCTTCCTCGCTGCCGGGGCGGGTATAAACTGCCATATCCATGCGGGCGATGCCAAAGGTGCGCTTCTTAAGCTTCTGACCGGTGGGCTCGAAACCAGCCGGCCACTTTGTCTCCGCGGAATCAACGTGGCGCTCGATGACCACCATTGCGCGATCAGTAAGCACCGGTTCAATTGCAGCAATGAGATCTTCGACCTCATCAAAAGCATAGGGCGGGTCCGCCAGCACCAGATCGAAATGCTGGCGCGGGGCGCTAGCTAGGTAAGTTCCTACCTTCATCTCTTGGACGCGCACGCCAGGGTGTTTGACGACGCCCATGTTGTGCCGGATGATCTTCACTGCATCCGCCGAAGACTCCACCAGCACTGCTTCATCTGCCCCGCGGCTAGCTGCCTCGAGGCCAAGAGCACCGGAACCGGCAAAAAGGTCGAGGACGGCAGATCCTGCAAAACCCCACCGTGCATTAAGCGAGGAAAAAAGCCCTTCTCGGGCTCGGTCTGCGGTAGGTCGGGTTCCTTCTGCCGGCACCTTGATGGTGCGGCCACGGGCTTCGCCAGCAATAATGCGCGTCATTTATGCTTCTCCAGTCTCCATCAAGAGGTCTCCACCTACCACATCACTGAAATCAGGCACCACAATGCGGTGCACTTTCCCAGGTCCCGGGCTTTCCACGGGAGCTTCGAGCTTCGTGGCTTCGACAGTCGCGAGCGGGACCCCGGTAGCAACAGTGTCTCCCACATTCACATGGCAGCGGACGATGCCCGCAAAGGGGGCGTAGATTTTCATGCCTCTAGGTTAACCCGTCTTAGTTCTTCTCCAAGTATTCCTGTTCGCTTTCGCTCAAATTGCGCGTGAGTTCCTCCGCGAGCTCGGGGTTGCGCATCACCATGGCACGCGCATCCGTATGGGTGCGCTCAACAATGTCTTGATCATCAGCTAGATTCAATAGCCGCAGGGTCCGATGCGTGCCGGACTGCGTCGTGCCCAAAATGTCTCCCTCTTGGCGCTGGCGCAAGTCGAGCTCGGCAAGTTCAAAGCCCGACGAGGTTTGCGAAATCTGATTGATGCGGCGGAAGGACGGAGTATTATCAGCTGCCGCGGTATGGAAAAGGCAGATAGAGGCATTGCCTCCTCGTCCTACACGCCCACGCAACTGATGCAGCTGGGAGACGCCGAAATATTCGGATTCACGAATAAGCATCACCGTGGCATTAGGGACATCCACGCCCACCTCAATGACCGTGGTAGAGACCAAAATATCAATCTCTCCCCTAGCAAATGATGTCATTACCTCGTCCTTATCGGGCATCTTTCCGTGCAAGATGGCTACCCGCAGTCCTTTAAAGGGACCGCTTTCCAGTTGCTCTGCAAGCTCTAACACTCCACCTTCGCCTTCAATGCGTGGGCAGACAATATAGGCTTGATGGCCTTGGGCAACCTCTTCGCGAATCCGCTCAAGGGCACGCAGTACCCAGGTAGGACGCCATTCGGCTACCACCGCTGACTGAATAGGTTTGCGGCCACCGGGCAGTTCGGTCAGGGTCGATACGGCAAGATCGCCAAATACGGTCATCGCGATAGTGCGCGGAATCGGTGTCGCCGTCATTACCAACACGTGGGGGCTTAAACCTTCGCGGGCTTTTAGCCGCAGGCTATCGCGCTGCTCTACGCCAAATCGGTGCTGCTCATCTACTACCACTAGACCGAGGTTGAAGAACTCCACAGAGTCTTGGATGATCGCATGGGTTCCAATGACGATATCCGCGTCACCAGAGACGATGTCCAATAAAGCCTGCCGTTTCTCCGTTGTGCGCATAGAACCAGTAAGCAGTACCACCTTGACTCCTCCTGGAACCGAGGTTCCAATGGAAGCAGCGTGTTGCGAGGCCAGAACCTCAGTAGGCGCCAGCAGTGCTGCCTGGGCGCCGGCGTCGACAGCCTGCAACATGGCACAGGTAGCGACCATCGTCTTACCAGAACCGACCTCACCCTGCAGCAAGCGCATCATCGGCAACGGGCGCGCTAGGTCATCTTCTATCTCACTGATAACGCGCCGCTGTCCTTGGGTGAGGTCGAAGGGCACATGGCCCAGCCACTCCTCCCGGTAGCCGCCCAAAGTAGCAGGCATGGTCGAAGCCGTCCGCGCTTCAGCATCACGCTGGCGCAATGCCATCACCAAGCCGATGGACAATGCCTCGTTGTACTTCAGCCTCTGAATCGCCCGGTAAGGGCCAGCCTCCCCGGGCTCGTGGATTTCTCGTACCGCATTATCCAGGCTGATTATCATCTGATAGTCCAGCGGTTCTTCAATCGGCGGGGTCTTAGATAAGACGTAGTGAATGGCGCCCATGATGTACCACGAGGTCACCTTGGAGGTTGCTGGGTACACCGGGATCCATTCCCGCTCCAAAAGGAGCTGGTCGAGCCTGCCGAACTGCGACAGGTTCCGCAATGAGCCGGTGGCCTTCGGCCGATGCTTCTTGTGTGAATCTGCCGTTTGCTGCCGGTAGTCATCCAATTCGCCATCGGGGCGGCCAAAAGCATCGATCTCTACGAAGTCTGGCTGTTGTAGCTGCGGCTGGTTGCGGAAGAATTTGAGCTTGCCACTCATCATTACGCGCTGGCCGCGGTGCAGCATCCGCATCACGTAATTAGCGTTGAAAAATGTCGCAATAATGCTGCCGTCAAGCTGCACGTTGATGATAGTGGTCTTGCCCGTGTCGTGTCGGTTGAAACCGGTAATAGTTCCGGTAACGGTGACGATATCGCCTTCCGCGGCGTCCCCCAGGCCGACGTCCTTATTGTGACGGATATAGTCCCGCGGATAATGGGCTAGAAGCTCGCCGCAGGTTTCATACCCCAGCGCTTTGGTAATCTTCGCAGCATCTTTTGCCGCAAGCACATCCGTCAATGGGCGGTTGTCCTGCCAGCCGAGCATTGCTATTCCACTCCGATTTCAGTTGCGATATCCGGTACTTTCAAAGCCACTACATCTACACGGAGCTGTTGAGCTAAGTCCTCCTCATCTATGTCGAGGGCACTCAAGATGGTGGCTTGCTCTCCACCTTCTGCCAAAAGGTCGCGACAGGTGGCGATGATTGACGGAAGAGTTTCTTGGCTGGGATAGGCTACCCGCATGGACTTAGCCGCATCGCGCATGGCAGCGACGACCGCAACGGTATCTGGGTTATCCGGTTCATAAACAGAGATTGCAGCTAGCGCCGCTGCTAGCGACTGCGCGGGCACTACCCGCCCAGCGTCGGTCTCCATACTTAGTCCGGTGGATAAGACGATATCGTCTTCTTCTACTGCTAAAGGAGCATCCGGCGGCACCACCGTAACACCCGCAGATTCCAAGAGGTCAGTGATAGGACCAGCCGGCGCAGCAGCGAAAACCCGGCGAGCAACCGAATTTTCGGCAGCAGGGTCGACGTGAGCCGGCAGCGCCTCGATGTGCAGGTTGGTCGCCTTGCCCTTAGCAAAGGCAGTTTCAATGACCGCACCAGCTTGGAAAGAGTGGATGTGCACGTTTGCGCTGTTTTCGGTGGCGCGTGCAATCACTAAGCTATCTCCCAACGGGGCAATTGCTGTCTGCAACGCGTCGATGTCTCCTTCAAAGAAGAAGACTACTTCTAGTTCAGTGTCCGTCTCCGGTTCAAGTACGCCTGTGCGCCCTGTGGAGCCCTCAATTTCTGCCAGAAGGGACTCCAAAAGAATAACGAGGCCGGCCCCGCCAGCATCTACCACTCCTGCCTCGCGCAAGGCTGGCAATTGCGACGGGGTGCGTTCAAGTGCAGTTCGTGCGGCAGCAATTGCGGCACTGACGATACTATGTAAGGTAGCGCTGGACTGCGCCGCAGCGTCGTCGGCTGCCTCCGCGGCTGCCTGTAGAACCGTGATAACCGTGCCTTCCACCGGCTCGGCAATGGCCCGATCCACCAATTCCACGGCCTGCTGGAGTGAGCGAGCAAAGACAGAGCCGTCGATGACCGATTCCACCGTGGACTCAGCTACGCCACGCAGAACCTGAGACAACACCATTCCTGAATTTCCGCGCGCGCCACGCACCGCCCCGAGAGCCAAGGCATCGGCAACATCGCCACCATTGTCGAGCTCTGCAACCGCTGCTTCCATGGTGTGCGCCATATTTGAACCCGTATCAGAATCCGGTACCGGAAAGACGTTGAGCGCGTTGATCTCATCGCGGCGATGGGCTAGCTCCCCCACGGCGCGGGTAGCCCAATTGCGCAATCCGCGGGAATCCAGCGTGCTGGGATATGACATGCGCAATAGTTTACAAGCGCCAGTCTATTTCCTGTGCGCCTTGGTCCCGCAAAAGGGCGTTCGCCCGGGAAAAGGGCTTAGAGCCAAAGAACCCGCGGCTGGCAGAAAGTGGTGAGGGATGCGGGGACTTGATGCACGGGACGTCGGGAAGAAAGCGCTCACACGCCTGCGCATCGCGGCCCCATAAAATCGCCACCATGGGGCTACGGTTGAGCGCGCGAATGGCAGCTTCGGTGATTTCCTCCCATCCAATACTGCGGTGCGAGCCCGCCTGACCTGGGGCTACAGTCAACACCCGATTCAGCAATAAAACTCCTTGATCCGCCCAGGCACTCAAATCACCATCCTCGCGGCCTGCGAAGCCTAGGTCATCGTGAAGCTCGCGGTAAATATTGACCAAGGAACGCGGTGGTTTTACACCTGGGCGCGTAGAAAACGCCATGCCCATGGCGTGCCCAGGGGTGGGATAAGGGTCTTGGCCCACGATGAGCACGCGGACCTCATCCAGTGGCATTTGTAGAGCGCGGCAAACATCCTCTGCCGGAGGTAAATAATCCTGGCCCTTAAGGGCGTGAGAAATCTGTGGCCATTGCTCTTCTATTACCGGCGCCAGCACCGGCTCCCAGGACGTGTGGTAGGTGGGGTGCATGGTTAAAAGCTCAGCCAGCCTTTCTGATAACTCGGTGTCTTGCCTCCCAGCGTAACCCCACAACCGCGGGTTACGTTGCCAATCTCTCTGAATCCGGACGGAGCTTCCTTCGCGGTCGTACCAATGAAGGTGTGATCTTCACCGCCACTGAGAATCCATTCCCACGGGTCACTATCCAGCAACTCTGCGGCTTGGCACAGCAAATCCTCCGGCTGCAAGGCCCGTGGGTCCAAATCCATGTGCACGCCTGAGTGCTCGGCCATCGTCGTGCAGTCTTGAATTAAGCCGTCTGAGTTATCGGTCATGGCAGTAACTCCTGCCGCACGGGCGATCACGCCACGGCCCGGATTTAGCCAAGGGGCACAGTGGGCCTCAATAAGTGGCCGCAGGTGTTCGTATCCCGCGGGGAGTTGCCGGCCAAAGCGCTGAAGCAGGGCTAATCCGGCGGCGGAGTGGCCAATCTTTCCGTGCGCTACCACCTGCTGACCTGCACGTGCGCCGTCCAAGGTCAGGGCAGGAAGGCTGCCACCAAGGAAACCGACGGCCGTAATATTAATGACCAAGAGATCGGACTTCGTGAGGTCGCCTCCCACCAACTCGGCATTATAGAAGGAGCTATGCTCCGCAATGCCCTCGGCGATGCCGCGCACGAAGGGCACTGGGGTATCGCCTGGCGCGGCGATAGCTAAAAGAGCAGCAACGGGGCGCGCACCCATGGCTTCGACATCGGCAAAGTTGCGCAAGATGGCCTTCTTGCCAATCTCGCGCGGGGTAGACCACTCGCGCAGGAAATGACGCCCCTCCACCATCAAATCGGTGGCCGCCACGGTGCGGGAATTCGGCGGCGCGCTGGGAAGTACTGCAGCATCGTCCCCGTTGAGACCGCTCGAGGCCACGGAGGTAATTTCCCGGATCGCTGCACGTTCTCCCACATCTGCGAGAGTCTGAGTTAAGTTCACCAGCTTCCTTTCGATACTATGAGCCCTTATGACATCCCAATTTAACCGCACCGCGATCTTCATTTCACTTGGGTTGTCCATAGTGATGGTTCTGGCGGTCCTCTTCGGCGCAAAGTACGTATTCAATAATATTGCCAAAGCACCCGTGGCGGTCTCCCCTGTGGAGTCCAAGGAAGCAGATTCACCGGCCTGCCATAGCTTTATCGATGCCCTTCCGAACAAGGTCATGGATAAGCCGCGTGCTGAGATTGCCGAGCCTGTGCCTCCCGGCGTCGCAGCCTGGGCCGCTACCTCTGAGGATAAAATCACCGTACGCTGTGGCGTAAATATGCCGTTCCAGTACACCGAGTATTCCCAGACCCAGGACGTGGAGGGCGAAAAGTGGTATCAGGTGCGCGATGCCACTCCAGGCTCCGACCTGACTACCTGGTATGCAGCACAGCGCTTCCCCATCGCGGCTGTAACTGCCTCCACCGACGCCACACCAGATGAGCTTAACGAGGCTCTCTCGGCTCTCGAGGAGAAGCCTGCCACTCCGCACAAGGCCCCGCTCAAAGAACTTAAGACGGGAAATGACCAGATGTGCGCCGAAGTGGAAAAGGCACTGTCTGAATCCGTGGCAGAGGGCTACCGCCGCCGCGAGGTAGAGGAAAAGAATACCTATGTGTGGAGCGCTGTTGGCCGTGAAGATATCGTGGCGCGATGCGGCGTGGCCAAGCCGGAGAATTACCGTGCCGGAGTGAAGCTACAGCAGGTCAATGATATTCCCTGGTTCGAGGACACCACCTTGGCCCACGGCACGACCGCAGGCACCTGGTTTGCCCTCGGCCGCGAGGACTACCTGGCGCTGCACGCTCCACAGGATGCCGCGCAAGCGGCACTGGTGGAGATTGGCGATGTGCTCGCCAAGCACACCGCTGAAAAGTAGAAAGTACTCGCCCCTACTTGACTAGGGCCTGCTCAATGAGGGCCTCCAGCAGCGCAGGGTATTCCACGCCCGAAGCGGCGAGCACCTGGGGATACATCGAGATCGGGGTAAATCCCGGCAGGGTATTGATCTCGTTGATATAGACGGAATCCTCGGTAACGAAGAAATCCACCCGCGATAGGCCTTCACAGTTGAGGGCCTCGAATGCGCGGATAGCCATATCGCGCAGCTTTTCAGTCAGCTCGGGTGAGAAGGGCGCGGGGATTTCGGCGGTGACCACATTGTCAAGGTACTTGGTGTCGAAGCCATAGAAGCCCTCGTCGGAATCATCAATGCCGGCCAGCAGGGCCGGAACAGAGGCCAGCAAGGTTCCATCGGCGTAGTGCAATACGCCGATTTCTACCTCTTGGCCTAAGATTTCCGGCTCCACCAGGATTTTCTCGTCGTCTTCTAGAGCAAGGTCAACGGCGGCGGGGAATTCCTCCCAGCTATTGACCTTGGATACGCCGATAGACGATCCGCCCCGGGCGGGCTTTACAAACACGGGCAGGCCTAGGCGCTGCTTTTCGTCCTCATTAAGCTCGGTGCGTCCTTTGAGGATTACCTCGGGCGCCACCGGCAGGCCTGCCGCTGCCAGCACCTTCTTGGTAAATTCCTTATCCATTCCCACCGAGGAGGCCAATACACCCGGTCCTACATAAGGCAGGCTGGAAAGCTCGAATAGACCTTGGACGGTGCCGTCCTCGCCATAGGGTCCGTGCAGAATGGGAAATACCACATCGACCTCGGCGAAGAGGGTGCCATCGGTGACGTTGTGGAATTGGCCCTTGGCATTAGGATCCAGGGAAAGCGTTAGTTCCGCCCCTCGCCTGACTTCTGGCATGACACCATTGACAATTTCTAGTCCCTCAGTGGTGCCGGGCGTCCACGTGCCCTCGCGGGTGATGCCGATAGGCACCACCTCGAATTTTTCAGGATCGAGGTGATTCATGATCGCACCTGCAGAGACGCAGGATACGGAGTGCTCGGTGCTACGGCCGCCGTAGACAACGGCCACGCGGGTCTTTTCAGTCATGCCCGCAGATTTTACCCTTGACCTACTCCGACTTCTTGGACCGACCCATCAGAGCGATGATCATATCTTCCACCGCCATGCCCTCGTAGCAGACACCATAAACCGCGTGAGTAATCGGCATCTCTACGCCTGCCTGCTGAGCTAGGCGGTAGATGGAATCACAGGAGTAGACGCCCTCCGCAACCTGCCCGTTGGTGGCGGCCTTGGCCTCTTCAATGGTGCCGCCTTGGCCCAAGCGATAGCCAAAAGTACGGTTGCGCGACAATGTCGAGGTACATGTTGCTACCAAGTCACCCAAACCGGCCAAGCCGGAGAAGGTAAATGGATCCGCCCCCAACTCCACGCCGAGGCGAGTAATCTCTGCCAAACCGCGGGTAATGATAGTGGCCATGGTGTTATTGCCCAGCCCCTTGCCGGAGGCGATGCCACAGGCCAAGGCGATGACGTTTTTGCAGGCACCACCGATTTCTGCACCAATAACATCAGTATTGGTATATGGGCGCAGGTACGGGGCGGCCACCGCTTCCTGCACGCGCTGGGCGCGCTTTTCATCTGGGCAAGCAATTACAGTGGCGGCCACTTGGCCAGCAGCAACTTCTTTTGCCAGGTTCGGGCCAGATAGCACCGCGACGCGATCTGCTGGCACCCCCGCAGCGTCCATAATGACTTCACTCATGCGCTTGAGCGTGGCGGTTTCCACACCTTTGGAGATGGAGACCAGGGTCGCTTCTTCAGGCAGGTACGGCGCCCACTTCTCCACGTTGCCGCGCAAGGTTTGGGAGGGAACGCCGAACACTACGACGTCGGCAAGCGCCAATGCTTCTGCATCATCATAGGTGGCACGCACTGCGGCTGGCAGGCGGGTATCTGGCAAGTAATCTGGGTTCGTATGGGTCTCGTTGATAGCCTGCGCCAACTCTGCGCGGCGGGCCCAGAGGCGAACGTCATTTCCGGCGTCCGCAAAGACCTTAGCCAAGGTAGTGCCCCAAGAACCAGCGCCCATCACGGCAACGTTAACCATGGTGTTTCCTCCAAATGTGCGAATCTATAACCCCAACCTTAAAGCATGCCCGTTCACCGTGGGGCAAGGATGCGCAAAGCGCCTAACCCGTGGGACAATGGGCCCTTAGACGTTGTACTCATAAACCCGATTACTGTGGAAAGGCCCGTGGAGGCAGACGATGCCCAATATTAAAAAGATGCACGAAACCGACAAGGACCAGCAGCACGAGGAATTTATCTCCGGCCGCCATCAGGAAATCCCGGTAGACCCTGCCAAGGAATTCCACCGCACTACCCTTGCTGCCGGCGCCGTGATCTGGCGTGGTACTCCGCAGGAACCAGAAATCGCGCTTATCCACCGCCCCCATTACGACGATTGGTCCCTGCCCAAGGGCAAGGTTGATCCTGGCGAGTCACTTCCCACCACAGCAGCACGGGAAATCCTGGAAGAAACCGGCTTTAGCGTCCGGCTAGGCAAGCTCATTGGCAAGGTAACCTACCCGGTCCAGGGGCGCACCAAGGTCGTCTACTACTGGGTGGCTAAATACCTAGGCGGCACCTATTCCGCCAATAGTGAGACCGATGAGTTGCGCTGGCTGCCTATCGACGAAGCGCAGGAGCTCCTATCTTATGACGTCGATACCGCTGTGGTCGCCAAGGCTGCCAAGCGTCTGCGCATCGCGCCAGCCACACGCGTTCTCTATGTCCGCCACGCCCATGCGCATGAGAGCGGCAGCTGGGAAGGCGATGATAACCTGCGGCCACTCGATAAAAAGGGACGCCGCCAAGCAGAAATGCTGGTGCCGATGCTCAGCGCCTACCAGCCCACCTCCATTTACTCTGCACTGCCACAACGTTGCCAGCAGACAGCCGCCCCGCTTGCCGACGAACTGGGCATGGACATCTCCATCAACAAAAACTTTGGCGACGAGGCCTGGGAGAACGACCCAGAAGCGGCCAAGAAAGCCTTCCGCCACGTGGTAAACGAAGGTGGGGTTCCCGTCATCGTGAGCCAGGGCAATACCATTCCCGGCATCATCGAGGACCTCGCCCCAAAGTTCCTTAAAAAACCGGTGGACAAGCTGAAGTTCAAGAAGTCTTCTGTGTGGGTTTTGTCCTTCAACAATGGTGAGCTTACCGGCGCCGATTGCCTGGCTAGCCCACTGCCGGTGCGTTAGATTCCTAGTTCCTCCCCGACCAACAATTATGGCCCTGCCCGCCACCGTACTCGGTGGACCGGCAGGGCCCTATTTGCGTGACTATCGTGCGGCTGCGAGTTTTCTAACCGCGCAAGCCGAGCGTGCGACGGACGAAGAGGACCAAAATGAGGGTGTTCAGTGCTGGGAATATAAGCATGCCAACTAGGGTAAAGCTCAACACTGCGTACAGGACGGCAATCAGGACGGCTACCAAGATGGTCACTCCGACATTCTTCTTCGCTACCTCGATGGAAGCCCCAAAGGTCTCGCCAACGGATAGTTCAGGGCGTACGGCCTTAACAGCCGGCATCCAGGTAAAGAAGAAGGCGGCGAAAAGTCCCGGAATAATCAGCAGAATGAAGCCCAGGGAAATAACCAGGGTCGAAAGCACATACACCGCCATGAGACCGGCGACATTTTTAATGCTCAGAAAGTCCTTTATCTCCAGCATCCCGGTATCAACCTGTTTATTAGCAGCCTTGTACCAGGTGCTAACTGCCCAAATAAGCACGAGGAACATAGCGATAAAGGCTAAGAACATTACTGCAATGAGGCCACCGGTAAGCGCGTCGGAACCTGAGCCACTATTGGCTAGGGCGTCAATGGATGTACCGCTGCCTGCTAGGACGGAGATCATCAGCAAATAGAGGATGAGGACAACTACCATCTGCACCAGCGGACCGAAAATCCACTGCGCCCAATTGCGACCGAAGTAGCGGAAGCTATCCGCGATGACCTGAATGGCGTCTACGTCATGACCAAATAGGGAGTCTTCTCCTTGGTATGCGCTTCCGGCGTATCCGGGTTGCCCGAATTGTTGCTGACCGTACTGCTGCCCGTGGCCTGGTTGGCCGTTCGCGCCGTTTCCGTACGGCGCAGATTCACTGGCAGGTCCGAGAGTACCTGGACCATTGTTTCCTGGATTAAAGGAATCATTATTCGAATAGGGATTGCTCATAGATTTAAAGCTAAGGGCATACTTAGCTACAGGAAACTGGAGCAGGCAATTGTTACGTATACGTTACCGAGTTGCACCCCCAACGCCACCCCGAGGCGAACCTATAGGGTTCATTGTGAACGCACGGCACCCCTACAGCTCGCACACTGCGAAGGCCTGAAGGGGTTCTCATACCGGTCTAACTTCAATCAGAGCTTCTCCTCTATAGCAGGAACAGAAGGCTTGAAGCTAGGACGTAGCTCTTCATAGTAGGCAATTTCGCCCTCGTTACGGAGGGTGATACCAATATCATCGAGGCCTTCCATCAACCGCCAACGGGTGTAGTCATCGATGTCAAAGCGGTATATATTTTCTCCCACCGTGACTGTTCGCGCCTCCAGGTCCACAGTAACCTGAGTTTCTCCTGCCTCCAGCTGCTTCCAGATAAGCTCGATGTCTTCTTGTTCCATCAAGCCGGTAAGAAGGCCGGACTTTCCTGCGTTACCGCGGAAGATATCTGCAAAGCGGGACGAAAACACGGCACGGAACCCGTATTCACTCAACGCCCAGACTGCATGCTCTCGGGAGGAGCCGGTACCAAAATCACTGCCCGCAAAGAGCACCGACCCATGCTCAAATGGTGCTTGGTTGAGCACGAAGCTGTCATCGGAGCGCCAATTAGAAAACAACCCTTCAGAAAAGCCTGTACGCTTAACCGACTTCAGGTAGCGCGCCGGAATGATTTGATCAGTATCCACATTAGTAACGCGCAGCGGTACGCCAGTTCCGGTATGCGTAATAAATTTCTCCATTGTCAATGCCTTTCTTAGCGCTTAATTCAAGTCAGCAGGACTAGACAGGTATCCGGTCACGGCTGTAGCGGCAGCCACCTGGGGCGACACTAGGTGTGTGCGCCCACCTGGGCCTTGTCGGCCTTCAAAATTGCGGTTGGAGGTGGAAGCCGAGCGCTCCCCCGGCGCTAGCTGGTCTGGATTCATTCCTAAGCACATCGAGCAGCCAGCGGTACGCCATTCAGCGCCAAACTGCCGGAAGATTTCGTCTAATCCTTCTTGCTCTGCTTGGGCCTTGACAGCCGCTGAAGACGGCACCACCAGCATCCGCGTACCTTCAGCGATGGTGCGGCCCTTGACTACGCCGGCTGCGGCGCGCAAATCTTCAATGCGAGCATTGGTGCATGAGCCGACAAAAACGGTATCTATTTTGATATCGCGCAGAGGAGTTCCCGGCTGCAGGTCCATATATTGTAGGGCCTTTTCTACGTTGGCTTTTTCATTATCGTCACCGCAGTCTTCTGGATCCGGAACACTCTCACCTAATGGCAGACCTTGTCCAGGATTGGTTCCCCACGTAACGAATGGGGTCAAAGCGGAACCATCAATCTCAACGACGGTATCGAATTCCGCCCCCTCGTCGGTGGGAAGCGTCTTCCAATAGTCAACCGCAGCATCCCAGTCCGCCCCGGTAGGAGCGAACTCTCGCCCTTTCACATATTCAAAGGTGGTCTCATCTGGGGCGACCATGCCGGCCCGGGCTCCCGCCTCAATAGACATATTGCAGATGGTCATGCGCGCTTCCATGGACATCTTGCGGATTGCTTCACCACGGTACTCAATGATGTGGCCTTGCCCGCCGCCGGTACCGATTTTGGCGATAATAGCCAAGATGAGGTCTTTGGCAGACACCCCCTCTTGCAGTTCACCCGTAACCTCAATCGCCATCGTTTTAAAAGGCTTCAAGGAAAGCGTCTGCGTGGCCATGACGTGTTCCACCTCAGAGGTACCAATGCCCATTGCGATGGAACCAAAGGCACCGTGGGTGGAGGTATGCGAATCGCCGCACACAATGGTCATACCTGGCTGCGTGATTCCCAATTGTGGGCCAACTGTATGGACAATTCCTTGCTGTGCATCTCCCATGGAGTGCAAGCGCACACCAAATTCTTCGCAGTTCTTTCGCAGGGTCGATACCTGGGTGCGAGAAACCTCATCCTTGATTTCCAAGAGGTTTCCGGACTTGATGCCTTGCGTGGGTACGTTATGGTCCTCGGTGGCCAGGTGCAGTTCAGGGTGGCGAAGCTTGCGGCCGGCCAGCCGCAAGCCATCAAAGGCCTGCGGGCTGGTAACTTCATGTAGTAGCTGAAAGTCAATAAAGATAAGGTCCGGGGCCCCAGCCTCGCCGTGTTGGACGACGTGATCGCGCCAGACTTTTTCTGCCAATGTCAGCTTCTGGTTCATAAACATCTCTCCACACTTGAAATCTCATATTTTGGGACGTAGATTTCATTGTATGGGAGAGTATAGCGCAGTTTCCGGAATCAAGGTGTTGGATCGAGCAATGGCCATCATGATGGCTGCCACCAACCGCCCCTCCACCCTCAATGAACTATGTGAAACCACGGGTCTACCTCGGGCAACGGCACACCGGTTAGCCACCGCACTGGAAGCACACCGCATCCTCGTTCGCACCCCCGATGGAAAGTGGAAGGCTGGCCCAGCCCTCCCCGGCAACCGTGACCACCTCCTTGAGGCGGCAGCGCCAATTATGGAGAAGCTGCGCGAGCAGACCGGAGAATCCATCCAGCTCTACGAGGTCACCGGAAATACCCGTACCTGCATTGCCACCAGGGAGCCCGATTCTGGCCTTCACAACGTTGTCCCCGTCGGCCGCCAATTGCCACTAAGCTCTGGCTCCGCTGCGCGCATCATTGCCGCCTATGTAGATGTCAATATCGAAAACGCATCTTTTACTCAAGGGGACATTGAGGCAGCAAGGGAACAAGGATACTCAGAATCTATTGAAGAGCGCGAGGCTGGCCTAGCCTCTATTTCTGCGCCGGTTTTTGATGGAACTGGAGCTTTCTTGGCAGTTTTGTCCATCTCCGGATCTGTCGAGCGCTTCCGCCCCTCACCCGCCCAGAAGTATGCCAATACCCTCACTGCAGCCGCTCGCGAATTAAGCAGCCAGCTTTGAGCCCCTCCCCCGACCACACCATGCCCGTCCCTGCCCAATGCCGACAGAGACGGGCATTGCCGTTTCTTATTCCTATAAAAATTTGAGGAAACTCGCCACTAGCTATTGAAACTAAAGTGAAAATGCGGTTTAATGAAAATACATTGAAAACAAAGGGAGCCATTCCCCACCAGAAAGGATCAGTCATCATGACCCACACCACTCACGAGAACCACACTCACACCCACGGCACCGATTGCGGCCACGTATCCTTCCCACACGGTGACCACACCGACTACCTCCACGAGGGCCACATCCACCGCGAGCACGATGGCCACTGGGACGAGTGCGAGACCACCGAGCACGTGGAAGCCGAGGCACACACCGACCACACTCACGGTGAGGGCTGTGGCCACGTAGCAATCCCGCACGGCGACCATGTGGACTACCTGCACGACGGCCACCGCCACGCCGCACACGGCGATCACTACGACGAGCACTAATCGACCGTCGGGGCTTAGCCCCTTGCCGCGCCGCCCTGGCCCTTGACTTAGAGGGCCACGGCGGCCTTTTCTATGTCTACCCTTCCGTTTAAGAACTCCCCGAAATTCACACCAGAAACATATCTGCGAGCTCGACAGGACACACTCTCTCATTTCTGTTAAAACTGACAGTCAGACTATTAGTTCTTTCCGGTTGGGTGCTACGGTTCTTCGAGTGATTACTAGTTGGAAGATTTTTCTCCAAGATTTCGTCCGCTTGTGGCGGACCCCGCAGGTCTGGGTGATCCTTATTGGTTTGATGATCACCCCAGCCCTGTATTCCTGGGTAAACATCTCCGGTTTCTGGGACCCCTACGGAAACACAGAGCACCTCAAGGTCGCCGTAGTAAATGAGGACAAGGGCGCTTCCTCGGAGATGACCGGCCACTTAGACGTCGGCGGGCAAATGATTGACAAGCTGCATGACAATGACAAGCTTGGCTGGCAATTCATGGACAGGCAAGAAGCCGAGGACGCTGTTAAGAAGGGCGACGTCTTTGCTTCGGTGATTGTGCCCGAGGATTTCTCCGCCGATTTCGTGAGCCTGTTTAAAGGTACGTATTCTCAGCCCACGCTGGAGTACCACGTCAATGAAAAGCTCAATGCAATCGCGCCGAAGATTACTGATACTGGCGCTTCAACTCTCGATACCACTATTAGCTCTACCTTCAATGAGCAGGTAGCGGATTCAGTGGCAACGGAGCTTAAAAACTCCGGGGGCGATTTAAGCCAGAAGATTACCAGCACCGCGGGAAAGACCGCGGATTCCTTTTCGGAAACCGCTGATACTGTAGCTAACTCCCGCAGTCAGCTGGCTGATGTCCACTCCACCATCGAAGACGCACGTCCAACTATCGCGCAGGCCCGCGAATCACTGGGAACGGTGCAAAAGACCGTCGATGATGCGCAGACCGCTTTGGGCGAAGTTAATTCAATTACCGCTGAGGTCCAGCGGGAGGTAACTTCTTTCTCTGATGACGCCACCGCCGCATACATAGAAGGCACTACTGCGATGGCAGACGGTACCGCTTCAGCCAACGCAACAGTCGGCTCAGTGTCGGGCAAGTTGCGCGGCGCACTCAACCGGGTTAGTGCTGCCTCTGCTGGCGCGGCGCGAATCACTGGCGAGGCTGATCGGGCTATTGACCAGCTCGATAAGCTAGCGTCGTCGCCGGCACTGCCCCCACAGGTTTCCCAGCAGATTAAAGATCAGGTGGGAGATCTCCGTGAGCGCAATGACCAGAACCGCGCCGTCCTCGACGACCTGGACGCCCTCAACGGCGATACCAACGACACCATTGATTCGCTCAATAAGACCACGGGCATGTTGGATAAGATGGCGGCGCAAACGCGCGATGATTCCTACGCACTGCGCGACAATGTGGCCGAAGGCTTGCCCAAGCTCAATGCCGCGCTTTCCGACGTCACCGCTACCACCGGCAAGCTTTCCGCGTCCCTCGAAAGCCAAAAGGCCCTGGTGGGCCAAACCGATGGGCTTTTGGGCGGCGTCGACGAGCAGCTAAGCCAAGCCCAACAGGTAGTGGAACGCTTCTCCGTAGACCTAGACGGCATTGAAGAGGGCCTCCGCGCCTCCCGCAACGATGTATTGGCGTTGAGCAATACCGCCAATAACAACTCCATCCTGCAGTCGGTCAAGGGCCTTGATACCGATGAGGTTTCTTCCTTCCTTGCCTCTCCTGCGGAGATGGAAAGCCACGCTGTCTTCCCTGTGAAGCACTACGGCTCGGGCATGTCCTCGCTATTTATCAACCTCACGTTGTGGATCGGCGCTTTCATGCTGCTCATCATCTTCCGCGCTGAGGTAGACCCGCAGGGCCGCAAGAACCTCACCATCACCAAGGCGTACTTTGCCCGCTTCCTTTTGCTCTCTTTCTTTGCCATCGCCCAAGCGCTCATCGTGTCCATTGGCAACCTTGCCATTGGAGTAGAGCATGCCAATGCAATAGCTTATGTCGGTACCGCAGTCATCGTCGGCCTGTGTTACCTGAGCATTACCTATAGCTTGGTCTCTACGTTTGGCCACGTGGGCCGAGGCATCGCGGTGGTCTTCGCCTTCATCCAGATTCCTGGCGCTTCCGGCCTCTACCCGATTGAGATGACGCCAGACTTCTTCCGTGCGGTACACCCGTTCTTGCCCTTTACCTACGGCATCGACGCCATGCGTGAAACCGTCGGAGGATTCTACGGCAACCATTACGCACGTGACCTGTGCGCGCTCTTCGGCATGGCTGCAATTGCTTACTTCATCGGTACAGTGATGCGCCGCGGATTGTCCAACGTCAATATGTTGGTCAACGACGAGTTGCGCAAGGGTGGGTTGGTTATCAATGAACAGGTCCACCTTGTAGGAAGCCGTTACCGTTTCACCGATCTCCTCTATGCCTTGAACGACCGCGAGGCTTATAAACAAAGCCTCGAGGATAAGTGGAGCATGGCGCGCAGGAACTACTCTCAGTTGATGAAATTCACCGTGGCGGTGGGCCTAGCGCTGGTTGTCGCTTTGGGTATCTACTCACGCATTAACCCTGGAGAAAAGGCCATCATCTTCGGCCTAGCCTGCCTGGTTACGCTCATCGCGGTGGGTGTTATCTGTTCCCTCGAGTACGTCAAGCAGAGCATCGCACATGATAACCGCCTGGCGGATCTTAGCGACGAGGAAATCCAGGAGCACCTCGAGCACCAGCAGGAACATCCAAACCGCTACCTCCTGGAAGATTTGGACGAGGAATCCGCACCTGCTGATACCACCGAGACTAAAGAAATACCCGCCGTTGAAGGCGATGACTCCGGAAAGGGCGGCGAGTAAGTCATGAAAAACATTCTGACCATTCTCCGCGATGACCTCCACGCCATTCGCACCAATGTCATGACCGCAGTCATTATCTTCGGTCTTGCTATCATTCCATTGCTTTTTACCTCCTTCAACGTGCTGGCCAGCTGGGATCCTTTTGCCAATACCAACCAGCTCAAGATTGCTGTGGCCAGTGAAGATGAGGGACACGAAAGCGACCTCGCCTCCCTGAAGCTCAATTTGGGCGATGAAGTGCTCTCGCAGCTCAGCCGCAATCACGACATTGACTGGGTCATTACAGATAGCGCCGATGCGGTCGAGGGAACAAAATCTGGGGATTACTATGCCGGCATCGTCCTACCCAAGGACTTCAGTGCGGACCTGCTGACGTTCTATGTAGAGGGAACCGAGCCCAGCAAGCTCAACCTCTATACCAATGAGAAGAAGAACGCGCTGTCTACCAACATCACACAAAAGAGTGCGGACGGCGTCATTCAAAAAATCGACGAGTCCTTCACCCGCGTGGTGTCCAATGTTGGTCTCGGCGTCGTATCCGATTTGGATAAATACCTCAACGAAGACGACACCCAGACGGCGCTCAATAACCTTCACAACCGCATTAATAACGTCAGCACTCGCCTCGATGCGGCTTCAGGCACTGTAGGTGCCCTAAGCAATCTGGTCGATTCCACCCTCCCGCTTACGCAGGCAGCGGATAATATCCTCGCCGAGGCCGGCCGCCAGGCTACGGAGACGGACAATGCCCAAGGCGAAAACCCCATTGACATCCTGCGCTCTACCCTCAATGATTCGGCTGGTTCGCTGGATGCTTCCTTAGCAGCTACAACGCAAAGCTACGATGCACTCTCGGCCCAAGTTGATGAGCTGCTCAATAACGCAAGTAACGCCACCGCACAAACGGCGCAGACCTACCGCAGCGCAGCTGAACGTGTGAATGAGCAAACGAGCGCCTTTGAGGGCGTACGCGCTTCCATCAAGGAGCAAGGCGATAAAGCGGCGCTGCCGGCTCCAGTCGCTGGCGGCTATAAGGCGTTGATGGGCCAGATTGATGCCTCTATCGCCCAGAGCAACGCGCTACATGATTCGTTGGTTTCGACCGCCGATGATATTGAGCAGGGCCGTGGCACCTCGCAAGAATCGCGCCAGCGCACCAAGGATGCCATCGCCAATGCGAAGCACGCAGCAGAGAAGGCGCGCACTTCCTATAACGAGAACCTCAAGCCCCAGCTGGATCAGCTCAACCAAAGCGTCTCTGTAGTGGCCGACGATATTGATGCTGTTAAGCAGGACATAGCTGGTATTCGCGACTCGGTTTCTCAAGATAACGAGTCACCACAACAAAGCCTGGCACGCGCCCGCGATACTACTGCTAGCCTTGCCGGCACCCTGCGGGAGCAAAGCGGCCGCTTTGCGGATATGGGGCGCAAGATTGACGAGATCCGCAACGGCGGCGATTTGAGCAAGCTCGCCGATATTGTCGGCTCCGACCCGGAACTGCTTGCCTCCCGAATTGCCGCTCCCGTGGCTGTCGACCGCGAGCCGATCTACCCTGTCGCTGCTTTTGGCGTGGGTATGACGCCGTTCTACCTCACCTTGTCACTGTGGGTAGGCGCCCTCTTGGCGTGCGTGCTGGTTCATACCAATGCCGAGCGCAAGTACTTGCGCAAAGACGAGAACGGCAAGTACGACGAGAGCGAATTCACCCGCGGCCAGGCGTTCTTCGGGCGTTTTGCCACACTCGCGTTGGTCGGTCTGGCCCAAGCCACCTTGGTGGTTCTCAGCCTCATCTTCTTCGTCCAAATCGAGCCTGCACACCCGTTCATGCTCATGTTCGCAGCATGGGTGGTTTCGCTGGTGTTCATGTTGATTATTTACTCACTGGTCATCACACTCGATAGTGCTGGCAAGGCCTTGGCGGTATTACTGCTTGTGATACAAGTGTCGGGCTCCGGCGGCGCCTACCCGCTGCCATTGCTGCCCGAATGGTTCCAAAACGTCAGCCCGTGGCTGCCAGCTACTTATGCCATCGATGCCTTCCGCAGCGCCATTGCAGGTATTTATCACGGCGATATTTGGCGCGAGCTGGGCATGCTGCTGTTGTTTACCATCCCAGCATTGCTCGTCGGACTCCTCATACGCCGCGCCATGGATTCCTATCACAAACGCCTACAGAAGGCGATTAAGAAGACGAAGGTAATGGCATAGCCAGCGCGCTTGGCGACGCCCCCTCTACACAGCCCAGCGAGCCGTTTCACGGCCCGTTGGGCTTCTTTCTTACGGGTGGGTCTAGGTCGACAGCGAGCGCTCAGAGCTCACTGCACAGAGCTCAAACGCCGCCCGTTCCATTGTTAGAGTGCGCGGTGAGAATTGCACGAGAATGGATGAATACAGGCGCCCGAGGGCAGTCTGAACCACGGCACAGCCACAGAGTGGGTCGCTATATGCTGGGATTCCTCGCCTGTTGACACAGAGCAGGCTCTACAACATACCGCCGAAACGCTCAGACTTCCTATGCAAGGAAAACTAAAAGCTGCGAGCCATTAGGCTCGCAGCTTGTCATTGGTACCCCGTACGGGATTTGAACCCGTGTTACCGGCGTGAGAGGCCGGCGTCCTAGGCCGCTAGACGAACGGGGCTCGTTCGCAGCAATCGCACCCTGTGCGTTGCGGACCTGTTAAGAGTAAATGATGGGTTAAATCAGCACAAATCGTGTGGTCAGGATTGGTTTTGAGGGCGGCTAGCAGGAAACGCAAAAGATTCCCGAGTCCGGTACTGCAGTGAGGATTCTTCGTGGCCGAGGTGCGGATCGAATCAGTGGTTATTCCGCGTGCAATCTGTGGATAGTCCGTGGCCGAGAATGCTGTGCTAGTAGGACTCGGGATGGCGCTTTGCGTCGAAGTGCATATGCTGCAGGCTCCTATACTTCGTACAATTGTTGGTGGGAAGGAAGTTGTGGATTATAGCGTTACTACCTAGCTATGCTTCGGGCTGTGCGCCTTCACTGTGGTGCGTTTCGATTTCTGCCACCCGCTCTCCTTTCTGTCTGTTTTCTGATGTACTTGCAGTCTATGCCTGTACGTACTGGACGAAAAGGGGTAGCAAACATTTCGCAGTGGTCTCAACCCTGGTCTCACCGACGGTGGCCTGCTACCTGTGCGAAAGATGCTAATGGTCTGGGGTAGGTTATAACCAGTTGAACACGCCTTCCTGACCGCACCCCTACAGCACGAAAGCAAGTACACCGCCCCAAATATGAAAAATCCTCCAGTCTATTGACTGGAGGTCGTTGTACCCCGTACGGGATTTGAACCCGTGTTACCGGCGTGAGAGGCCGGCGTCCTAGGCCGCTAGACGAACGGGGCATAGAACTAGTGAGTCTGCTATTAAAGCATTTTCACTGCTGGCCTACCAGGACTCGAACCTAGAATGGCGGTACCAGAAACCGCTGTGTTGCCAATTACACCATAGGCCATTTGCTAACTCGCTATAGAAACTAACTGCCTTTCAGCCGTTCTTCCTTGCTCGCTGCAACGTGTAATAACTATAATGATATTCGCGTAAACTGCCAAATCGCCAGCACATGCCACATTTTCAGCTCGCTTAGCCGGAATCGAAAATGCGACGAATGACAGTGCTGTAGTTCAGCCGTCATCCGCCGCATTGTGGGGATTGCGATTTAACCCGCTATACCAAAGCGACCCCTACTGCGCCGCAGGCACATAGGGAGTCACCTCGCGTGCGGCACGCAGGCGAGCAAGGGTGGAGTCCTTGCCCAGCAGCTCCATGGACTCGAAGAGCGGTGGGGAAACCTGGGCACCAGAAATAGCTACACGCAGCGCGCCATAAGCCTTGCGAGGCTTCAGCTCAAGGTCTTCAATAAGCGCCTTGGAAAGTGCTGCCTCGATATTCTCGGTCTTCCACTCGGCAACGCCTTCGAGGGTCTCGATACCCACCTCGAGGGGCTGGACAGCTTCCTCCTTGAGGTTCTTCTTCGCCGCCTTCTCATCGAGTTTCAGGTCCGCATCTGGGGTAACCAAGAAGCTCATGAGGCCATAGGCATCGGAAAGCGTCTTGATACGTGTCTGTACCAGATCTGCTGCGAAGGCAAATTTCTCGCCGTCATAGTCGGCCGGGAAATCGGTGTATTCGGTCAGGTAGTTGCGCAGACGGAAGGCAAACTCTTCCGGATCCAGCTGGCGGATATGGTCGGCATTGATGGCCTCGAGCTTCTTCTGATCAAAACGTGCAGGGTTGCCCAGCACATCATGGACATCAAAATTCTTTACCAAATCCTCCATGCTGAAAATATCCTGGTCAGCAGACAGCGACCAGCCCAGCAGGGACAGGTAGTTGAGCATACCCTCCGGGATAATGCCATTATCACGGTGATTAAACAGGTTGGACTGCGGATCGCGCTTAGAAAGCTTCTTATTGCCCTCGCCCATCACGAACGGTAGGTGTCCAAACTCTGGGGTGAACTCGGCGATGCCGATCTTCTGCAGGGCGTCGTAAAGCGCGAGCTGTCGCGGAGTAGAAGACAACAGATCTTCACCGCGCAGCACGTGGGTGATGCGCATTAGGGCATCATCAACCGGGTTAACCAAGGTGTAGAGCGGCGCACCGTTGGAACGAGCAACCACATAATCCGGCTGGGTTTCAGACTTGAAGGTCATTTCCCCGCGGACCAAGTCAGTCCAGGTCCAGTCCTGATCCGGCATGCGTAGGCGCCACACCGGCTTGCGCCCTTCGGCCTCAAAGGCATCAATCTGTTCCTGGGTGAGGTCACGATCAAAGTTGTCATAGCCCAACTTCGGGTCACGGCCAGCCGCCTTGTGGCGCTCTTCTACCTCTTGGGCAGTGGAATATGCCGGGTAGACAAAGCCACCTTCAATGAGCTTGTCCAGGACCTCCTTGTAGATGTCCATGCGCTGGGACTGACGGTAAGGCTCGTGCGGGCCACCGACATTAATGCCTTCATCCCAGCCCAGCCCAAGCCAGGTCAGGGAATCAATAATGGCCTGGTAGGACTCTTCAGAGTCACGGGCGGCATCAGTATCCTCGATGCGAAATACCAGCTTGCCACCGGTATGACGGGCGTAGGCCCAGTTGAAAAGTGCGGTGCGCACCATGCCTACGTGCGGTGTGCCGGTTGGGGATGGACAGAATCTAACGCGTACTTCAGTCATGCCAACCATCGTAGTGGAGCCGCCGATTCCAATCCGCACCAGCCCAAAGTGGCCGTGGACTCTGCCCGGCGCGCGACCGTTGGCACGTCCATCCCTACACACAAAATGGGGTAACTGGAAACAGGTTTTACTATAAAACCACAGGTCAGTGAAACCGGTTTTCATTACAGCTAACAGGTTATGGGAATCATTTTCTATAGTTTCTGGTGAAATTATGAGAACTGTAGAAAGGCCTCCCCAACTGTGGTTTCCCCTCGCACACGTTTCCTTGCCACGCTGAGCACATTGGCGCTAATCACTCCCGCCACGGCTGTCGCGGGCCCTGATGATGGCAAGCACATCGCTACTAATACCCACGTCGACTCCCCCAAGTCTTTCTGGGAGAACAACGATTTTGTACTGAAGTCCGAGTTTGGCGGTCAAGAGCCCCCGATCGCAGACACCGTTGCCTGGGTGGGCAAGGGCTACAGCGCCACAGATAACAGCAACCAGTATCTCTATACGCTTCCGGCAAACGGGACCCAAGACTACATTGGGGCACCTGGTACGACCTACTACACAGCGCCGCACCAGGTCTCCGGAAATACTTCACCCATTTGGCTGGGCTTTGGCGCAGATACCTCCTTGCCCACGGACAAATTCCGTGACGGCGTAGCGTTCCTCGACTTGCTCAGCGTCGATGGCCCCGGCGAGGTAGAGCTTTTTACCAATAAAGATGATGAGGCCGGCACCCAGCTGCACCGCATGCTCGGTTCCTTCCCGGATTCGCCGCACTCTGCTTACCTTGTTGCCGGCACGCATACGCACAACTCCACGCTGTTTACCAAGCCCGGGCGATACCGCCTCACCTACCGCACCAGTGCGCGCGGAAAGGACGGCCAGCTCATAGCCAATGAGCCACAGACCACCACCATCCAAGTAGGTGGGCAGAAACCCAAAGAAGAAAAGACGCCAAGCCTCAAGGAACGCTTCGCGCAGTCCGCAGCCGGTAACGCCGCTGCTGCAGGCTACAGCCTGCGCATGGCGCCCAAGTCCAATCCCGAAAAAGACGGTGATGACAAGCTCACCACCATTTCCTTCGATGCCAAGAACAAGGCGCAAGGCACCCTCACGCTGCTTATCGACGGCTACTTCCTCACCGACCTTCCCGTCAAGGATGGGCATGCTCAGTGGGACGAATACATGGGCCCCGACCCTTCCCAGGTGCAGGCTGTATTTACCCCAGAGGGCGATGCCCCACGCTGGATATCCCAACCCCTTGACTTCCAACCCGGTAAATCCAGCCACACCGATTCTTCTGCCGCCGCTGATACGTGGCAGGAAACCTCCCAACCACGCCAGCTTGCCCCCACCCAGGAAACCGAGCTAAAGGAGTTGGGCTACACCATCCGCATGCGCAAGCAGGGCGATGGCGGCACCAAGATCGTGGTGGATAGTGAGGATAAAAACTTCAACGGCCTACTCACCGGCGGGCTCTATGACACCAAAGGGGCGAAATACCCCACCGTGGATCTGGAAACCCCTATTACTAATGGCCACGGCGAGGTCGCCTTTGATGAGGGCGAGTACTTCAAAGGCTATTTTGCCAAGGTTAACCTCTTCCCCCATTCCACTCTGAAGGCCGGACATGCCAGCAGCGTAATCACCGAGTCCTTTGCTTTCGGCGAAAATTATGAAGTCAATGGGAAATTTTCTACTTCCACTGACGAACCGGAAACTACTCCCGGCGAGCAAGATGCTCCGTCTTCAGCGCCGCAACCAGGCACCGAAAAACCGCAAACCGGCAATGCACAGTGCAGCGACAAGTACCTATTAGACCGTGGGCATGTAGATATCAAGGCCCAGCC
>NZ_JAKMUZ010000012.1 GCF_027570195.1 Corynebacterium yonathiae | reverse complement strand
CATGCACTCCGTCGAACTCGGAACCTTTAAGCCACCGCTTTAAGCATGAGACAACAATCGCAGATGGATGCCGCATTACTTAATCTCCCTTCTTCGGTGACTTCGACGCGACCGGGTAGGCACCCACAGCCTTTTGCAAAGCATTATGCTTCTTCTCGTGACCGTAGGCCTCCCAGTCATACGGAGTCGGCACGATAAGCGCACGCCACCTACGATGACCAGGTTCCGCTTCCTTGACGACGTAGTGCTCGCCGACCTTCGACCGGAACTCCTCGGCTTTGTTATCAACCAGATGCTTAGTCTCCGATGATTCTTTGAGCACGCGATTAAAAAACTGGTGATTCATCTTGAACTTAAAGCTGTCAGCCACGCTCAACCCCCTCAAAAATACGCAGCTTATACTCCGCCAAGCCCGGGTCCCACCACGGCCCATGCGTGAAATCATGACCACCATCAGCAATCACGAAATCAACACCGCCCAGATGGACCAAATCGCCAGCAAACACTTCACCAGGAAGAGTGAACAACGACCCCGCCCAATCCACACGTCGAACGTCCTCATCATCTGGGCCGAATTCTGGAGAATCACTAATAGACCAACCAGCAACCCGCACAACCTGAGGACCACCCCATCTGGTTACCGGATTACCGAAAGAATCTTCCCCCGAGTCCTCACGACGGCGAACCTGCACAGTGTAGGGGAGTGGGTACCCCGACTTAGTAGAGTGAGACCGTGAACGCGCCACGACGACCACCCCTAACCGAGCGCAGCATACGTTTATCCTCAGCCGTTAAGAAAACGCCGCCAGCATTCGAATTCGACCCGAAACTCTGACTCGTAGAAAACGGCCCAGCAGTAAACGACTGAGACTCAGCACCCACAGGAGCAGACGACAAGCCACGAGAGACAGCGCGGGCAGCCACACGAGCACACACCACACGAACCGCCGCCGGAACTGACTCATCAAAATGCTTACCCAAATAAGCATCAATAGCAACCATAGCTTCATCAACCATCGCCACAATAAGACGTTTATCGTCCTTATCCGGCTCAATGGTTAAACGGTCAGTAACGTCACGAATCGTGCAGTACGTGTCCACATGAACCCCCAAACAGGACTACTTAGCGCTACGGCCAGCCTTCTTCGCCGGACCAGGCTTAACCACGTGAGCAACCATGGCCATATTCGGATTCGTCAGAATCGGCTGAACAGCACAGTTAGCACGAACCCAATACGCCATCGGGTCGTTCTCACGCCAAGCGCCCACCGCAATCTGACCAGCGCCAGACAGGTTGTACTCCGGAGAGTGCATCTCCACCGTCTGGCCCCACACGGTATAGCCCAGCAGACCAGACTGAGTCTCCGGAGGCAGGAAGTACAGTGTATTCTCATCGAGAATTCGGCGCGCAGCCTTACCATCACGCACAGAACGAGAATACGACGTAATCCCCGGAAGGCCTTGGTCCTGCAGCACGGCGTTGATAGCGCCAGACGATACGCGCGCCAATTCGCCCGTAGTGTTGGCCGCATCGCGGAACTGCTTATTCGTCTGCAGCTTCTGGATAACCTTCGGCGAGGCAATAATGGTGCCCGGCTTGGTACCGTTGGCATCCTCGTAGGCCATAGCCCACGAGATGATGTCTTCCAGGGCGCCGGAGTCCTGGTCATCCCAGTGCTTCTTCGGGGTGACCTCGAATTCCTCATCGCGGCCAATGCCGGCGTCGACGATGGCGCCATTTTCGATATAGCGGACACGGCCGGTGGTGAGAACGTCACCGCGGGCGACCTCGACGCGGTTAGCAACTGCGCGGACAACCGTCTCGGTGGCCTTGGTCATGTCATCTTCCCGGAAGTGGGAATCTCCCTGGTGGAAGCTACGCAGCTGGTCCATCTCGTTGATGCGGACCTTCTGACCAATCAGAGGCATCTGCATCATGGCCTTCTGGCCGCCGCCCATGGAGCCAATCGGCGTCTCAGCGTCTGCAGAGCGCACCTCAGCCAGGCGTCCGGTGTCCTGCTCGGTCATCCAGCTGAAGAACGTATCGTTTATCAGCTGGTCTGGGAAGTAAGCTGACAGGGAGCCGCCGGCGGCCTGCAGGTCGTTCAGGTAGTGGTTTGCGTAGATAGTCAGGTCCTCAGGCGAGAGGACCTCGTTCCAAATTTGCGTAGAACCCATGATTAATCCTCCCGTACGTCGCCGATGGCATCGAAGTTGGTGGAGCCATCCTCATTCCACAAGGAACCGTGCGGTTCGTGCACGAATGTGAACTCTGCGTGGTCGCAATCTGCGATGTTCACGCGGTTGTTGGAATCCGGAAGGCGGTCAATGCGAACACGGCCGTGCCAGACAATCGGCACAACCTCGCCTGGATTGTTGTCCTGGTCCGTTAGCAGAAACCCGTCCACGGACTGCGCCTTTGACGTCACTGGCACCCAGTAGTCGCCTTCGCGGTGCAAGGCGGTGCCAGAGGGCAGGACGGACGTGCGAATATGGGTAGTCTTCTCGCCCAGCGTGCCGGTTTCGGCGTTATCTACTGCGTGGCGAGAGCCCAGCCACGACAGGTCGCTGGGAGAGTAACGGTCAAATTCTGGCCGAAAGTGCATAATATCCCCCGATGATGTGATGAATGCGGACTACGCCCCCTGGCGCTTTTTACGCCTTTGCCACAGCTCCTCACCCCGAGAAATGCCCTGATTAGGTGATTCCCAGGTAAGCCGCGACGATGTAGGGACGGCGGGGGAGTGCTTACCGATGAGGTCTTTAAGCGTGGATTCAAAATCGTCATCGTCAGCGTC
The DNA here is from genome assembly GCF_027570195.1 of Corynebacterium yonathiae. Classification (GTDB taxonomy): domain Bacteria; phylum Actinomycetota; class Actinomycetes; order Mycobacteriales; family Mycobacteriaceae; genus Corynebacterium; species Corynebacterium yonathiae. The sequence continues at coordinate 87,970 of NZ_JAKMUZ010000012.1, read as the reverse complement.
GAGCTCATCGACAGCTGCGCAGAAGCTTTTCGAATCGAATAGTTGCTCTACGTCGCCGCCGAGTGCCGCGATGTGGATAATCAAATCACGATTGTGCTGAGCATCTTCAACTTGCCTATGGGCCGTAGAGAGCTCGGATTGTAGGTCTTTAATCGTGGATTCGAGTTTCTCTTTATCCGCGGTAAGCTGCTCAACTTGCGCTAATGATTTTTCCGCCCGGGTTTCCCACGTGCGAGAGTGGGACCGCATGTCCTCGTACTTTTTACGGTAGTCGGGTGGTGCGGTTTCGGATTCAGCCTTTGCGGCGTTGGTGGCAGCATCCACGCTGGTGGTGTCCTTTTCGGACTTGTCAGTGCGTGCGTCCTCGTGCGGCACAGTCTCCCCCTAAATGTTCAGTTTGTGGACTACGGCCTCATTCATCCCTTCCGGATACAAACCGTAACCACCCAAAATAATAGCACACGTGTTCATTTGCTCAGGTCACCCACCTGGCGCATAACCTTCAGCACAGCATCCGGATTCGTGCTGTCAACTTCTTCCAGGGCCTTTTTATAAATCTTTTGCGCTCTAATCGTCGATTCTGGAAGCTCAACATGGCCGCGTTTACGGCATATCACAAGGCACCGGCAATGGTCATGAAAGTGAGCACCGGAATACCCACCACCAGCAGTAGACCGGGACGTGTAATCAAAACCGCGAGAGGCCAAAAGGGTGCAAAAAGCACATGCCCCAGGATGCGCAACGCGAGCCCACGAACCCCCGCCTTTCCACGCCGTATGCTCAGTGTTTTTACGCTGCCTGGAATACAATTCATCAGCGACGATAAACCCCATCGAATTCAACGTGCGATTGTAACCTTGCTCCTCAAAAAACAGCGGTGCGAAATCATGTGCCATCCGGGCTTCAACCTGCTGGGAATCCACTCGCTGAGGTTTCCATTCCACCGGCCGCATTCCCATGTAGTCTTCCTGTTCTTCTAGCCACGCCATTGTGGCGTCGGAGACGGCGGTGCCGTAGGAGTCGATGGTTTCGCGCACCATTTGCCGGAGGAGTTCTTTTTGTCGGTAAGGGTCCGCCGTCAAGTCCGGTATCACGAGGGCGCGTGAGTTGAGGTCCGTAATGGCCTGGCGGGCGATGGAGTCGACGACGGGTGTGATTGAGGACCAAGGCCGTTGTGGGTCTACTGCGTTCATTTAGCGTTCCTGCCTGGCGTCGTCGCTGGCGTTTTCACGCGGTGACGGTGCCACCTTTTCGGAGTTTTGGCGTGGCGATTCGGTATTTTCTTGGTCTTGAGGTGTCGAGGCCTGTAGCACCTTTGCCAGTTGTGATAGGCGTTTACTGCGGTTTTCCTGCTCGATTTGGAGTCGGTCGGCGGCTGAAAAATGCAGGTTCTTCAGCAGTACTTCGGAATCAGGTGCGAGTACTCCGGAAGTTAGTAGTTTTAGAGCCCAATCAGCATCAGCAGCCTTGGACGCAGTAGCCGGGTCACGCCAATCCACTTCGAGCCCGTCGACGAGGTCCTCAATGTCGACGTCCTGGTCGAGGTCAGCCACCTGCACTAGCACGCGGGCCAGCTCCAGCAAATCCGGATTCATTAACTCCGTCTTAATTTCAGAGGCGCGAATCAGTTGCTCTTTCCACACACGAATCGAGTCACCCGAGGGCGGATTTTCCGTCATGAAACCAAAATACTGTGCAGGAATCTTCGACTCAGAAGCAATCAACTGAGAATAGGCACGTACCTGCTCGATAAATGGAGTAGGAGGAGACGACGCGAATTGTCCGACGCTGGGCTGCTTGGGGTCGTCCTCATCGCCATTGATGACAAGCATCTTGCCGATAGAGGTACGCCAGCCCATTTCAACGCGGTCGAACTCCGTCATGCCTTCCGGGTCGTATCCGAAGTCCTCGGGTGAGGCGCCGGTGGCCCAGCGTTGAGGAGAAGCATAAAACTCGGAATTGTACTCCATGTTTTCCAAAGTACGGGCGGCAGCGTCGGTAAGATACCGCACGGCTGGGGTAATTTCTGATTGTCCAGACCAATGCGAAGTGCGCAGGCGATTGCGCAGTCTGAACATCGGGAACCCGCCTCCAGGAACGTCGAATCGCTCCACTGAGCGCACCGTGCCCATGTCGGTTGAGTCTTTGGAAATAACGATGACTTCGCCCTGCAGGTAGAGCACTTCGCGGTACACGCCGTCGGAATTAACCCCAGAGCGGCGGTACCCGGCCACTGGCCCGTTTGTGGCGTCATCCCACAGCAGTGAGCCAGATAAGGGCGATACTGACCGCAGGCGGAATACGCCGTGTGGGTCGGGCTCTACAGCTAGTAGACCCAGACCGAAAATCAACATGTCCAAGATAGCTTCAGAGACTCGAAGCGGAACATTGAACCGACGTGTGACTAGCCGCATCTCTTCGCCATAGTCAGGAGAGATGAACCCATCCATGCGTAGCAAATCACCGTAGGTATCCACTACGGTTGCCGGCCATCCGGAAACAACCCCAATATCCGACAATGTACGAGGCACAGCCACGCCAATGCGCTGCACACGATGCGTCCCATCATAGTAGGACGCCAGCTGCTTATTACCCTGCCGGTGTCCTGTGACCTCAGTCGTTAATACACCTAGAATGTCTTCTTCATTTTGCGTTAGCCCCCGAATCATAAAACGAATGACCCCCTCTTCTTCTTCGGCTTTGACACCCCTCGAGACACAGCATCCAAGTAGCACTTATAGGCCATGACTGCTGCATACGCTGCGTCAATTTTATCAGCAGACTCCGGTGACGACTTATAAAGCAAATATCCAGTACGTGTTTCCCTGCGCTTCGCGTTCAACAAGTGTGCGCGCAAATACGGTCCACCGTCGTAGGTAATGTCGCGGTTGACTACCGCCTGCCTAAACTCGCTTAGTGATTGGTACACCGCGGCACTTTTACCCCGCGGCCACGCCATCAACGGATGCGACGAGGTGGCCTTAACCTTTAGCTTCGGGGCGAATTCTGCTTCCCACGCTGAAACATGCTCAGTCCATCCGGATGGGTCGCAGTACATGCCGACGACACGATAACGAGAGAAACAATCACGCACTACTGCATCTACCTGGCGCGTATCTGGCTCCCAGTCCGGGTCTCGTGGGTTCTTAGACTGCCATACTGCAACTTCGAACAGATGACCATCTGTTACGCGCATGCCAATTAGCGCGGTCGCATCCGCATTACCACGCACACGACCTCTTGAGCCGTCAAAGCCCAACACAATCTTGTCGCCTGGCTGTACAGCCTTATCCCTATCCTCAATGGCATCTACCTCGAGGTGGGAGAGGAAAGAATCGGACGAAGAGACAATCTGGTTCAAATAAAACTGGCGCGCATCTGCAGGGTCGGTCGATGGGTCCCAAATCTCGGTAATGATGCGCTCAATATCAACCCAGCCACCATTATCTTTAGCCGAGTCGCCATAAGCATGAACCAGCCCGCGGTAAAGGGAATCATGGTCAGCTAAGTCCGTATCCTCAGGGGCTTCTCGGTGGTCTACCAGAATCGTTTCTCGCTTAAGCCGCCCCTGCTGCTGCAGCTCGAGAGCTTTAAACGTTTCCTCAGCAACCGAGCCACTGCCAGGCCTATAGGCGTTAGGAGTCTCGATAGAATGACCACCTAGCTTGCCTGTGTTGCGACGAAGCACGGCAGCTAGCTTCACACCACCGTTGCTCCGAGTCCACGCCTCCGTCTGGTCGGCGGAAAACCACACAGGCCGTCCGCCCTCCTTTGACAATGCGCCCGCGGTAATGAATTCTATGCGGCCTTTAGGAAGAGCGACAAACGTCTCCATAGGGTCAATGTCATAATTTCGCATAGCCGGCCCATCCCGCAGCATCTCTAGCAATGGTCCATAGGCATTCTTGGATTGGTCCTCGTTGACCGCGGCAAACTGTACTTTTGGCGTGGTGAATTCAGACCATGGAACTCCCACGGGCTGCCCTGATGCATCCCACCCGCCGAAGCACACTGGTCCTAGTGCTTCGAGCGCGCCAATAGCGCCCATAATTGGTGATTTACCCCAGCCTTTGGGGCGGGAGAGAATCCCGCGTGTATAGACACGTTGTCCAGTTTCAGGGTCGAGCTTGTAGTAGCGAAGAATAAAGCGAGCCTGCTCAGGCGTGAGCACCAGGGGCTGGTACTCGGCGCAGTCTGGCTGGGCGAGGTTTTCTTCAATCCACGCTAAACATTCCCAACCAAGTGAGGGGAATTCTCCGGGCTCTCGGGGTTTAAAGGGCATGGGTTTAGTCCACCGCCTTCAGGCTACGGTAGCGGCCGCGTACGTCTGCTGCAGCGCGGGAAGCGCGGCGCTTATCTTCAGCTTCGTCTGCGGTTGCCATGGTAATGCGGTGGCGGGCAAGACTGTCAGGCGTAATGCCGTATTGGGCGAGTTGCAGGCGGCGTTCTGGGCCTAATTTAGTATCGCCGCGGTTGTAGGCGTCATCAAGAATCATGGTGCGTGCTAAATCGAGCCACTGAGTTTCTTGGAGGCCTTGAGTCTTCAATGGTGGAAATTCGGACAAGGTGTCCCAAAAGCGGAGTGTTTGGTTTGTCCAGGGCTCGTCTGTGGCCGGATTGGTAGGGCCGTAGATGTCGGTGAGCTTGGGCTGCGGTACGAAAGTGACAACAATTTCTCGTTGTTCGATATTTTGCTGGTTTCTTCTCGCACGTGATTTTGGATTCTTCGGTGCGGGACCACGTCCTGCCATTATTTCCCCCGTAGTTTTAAGTTCTATTAGCTGTCCAGTTCTATTATAGTGTGCTATCATTTGTGTTGGCAGCTGCCTTCGGGGGAGATGGCTCCGGGTCGATATTGTTTCGGCTCGGAGTCATTTTTATTGCTGGAGGTGATGTACTCGTGATTTTGGGTTTTAAGTGGCAATAATCATATTCGGGCCAGGTAAGTGACGGTATATTTACAATTATCCACCCCGAAACGAAAGTAAGGAGCTAATCATGGGTGACATTGAAAACAAGAAAGATAATCTCGTCGGAAAGGCCAAGGAGGCCTACGGTGAGGCTACTGATAATGAGGAAATGGCTAACGAGGGTAAGGGCGAGCAGGCTACGTCGGAGGCTAAGGAAAAGCTTCATGATGCGGGTCAGCACATCAAGGATGGTTTTAATAAGTTTCTTGGTGACCTGAAGAAGTAGTTTTCTCGCTGCATTTAGCCCCGTCTTGTTGACTGAATGTCGACAGGGCGGGTTTTATTTTGCCTGTGGGGTGTGTTTGTCGGTGTGAATGGGGTGGTGGAGCTGGGGTTTTGGTCCTGTTTTTGTGACGACATTTTGACGACATTTTGACGACATAAGCCACTGGAAACGGCTGGAAACGACTGGAAACGACTGGAAGCCAAAAACTAAGAAACCCCCTCTCACCAGCGTTTTTGCTGGTAGAGGGGGACATGAAAAAGCTTCCCCACCAGGACTCGAACCTAGAATGACGGTACCAAAAACCGTAGTGTTGCCGATTACACCATGGGGAAACACAGCGAATGCTGTAGGCATAGCGTACCTGACGCCCCCGGGTAAATCACAAATTGCGTGGCAAAGGATAGGGTAGAGGGCATGGCTCGACAAAGGATGACCGGCCGGGAACGCCGCGAACAACTCATTTCCATCGGACGCACCGCATTTGCGGAATTAGGGTTTGAAGGGGCCAGTGTCGAAGAGATCGCGGCTCGCGCTGGGGTATCCAAGCCCGTTGTCTATGAGCATTTTGGGGGCAAGGAAGGCCTCTACGCGGTCGTCATTGACCGCGAGATGTTGGCCCTGGAAAAGGTCATTACTGATTCTTTGGAAAATGGCAGCTGGCGCGAACGCATCGAGCAGGCCGTCATGGCCATCTTGACCTATGTTGAGGAAGAAACCGATGGATTCCTCATCCTGGTGCGCGATGCCAAGCCAGGCGATGAACGCAGTTTCTCCACACTGTTGAATTCCGCAGTGGGACAGGTGTCTTATATCCTGCGGGAAGCTTTCGAGCACCGAGGCATCGATCCAGATTTGGCAGATATTTATGGCCAAGCATTGGTGGGAATGGTTTCTACCACGGCGCAATGGTGGCTGGATGAGCGCAACCCGGACAAGGAAGTCGTCGCCACGCATATTGTCAATCTATGCTGGAACGGTTTGTCCGGTATGGAAGTAAAGCCCAAGCTAGGAGGCAAATAGATGGCGACCCCAATGCTGGCTGGCCTGCTCAAGGTAGCGGCCTCGGACCCCAAGCTTAAGGGCATGATTTCCCATGTGGGGGAAGATCTCCACATCACCGGCTTGGATCAGTCTCGGCCGTGGGCCCTGGGCACTTTGGCCCATCATGCCCCAGTGCTCGTGGTGACCGCCACTAGCCGTGAGGCGGAAGATCTCACGGCGGAGCTAACGGCGATGCTGGGGGAGAAAGTGGCCATGTTCCCCGCATGGGAGACACTGCCGCATGAGCGTCTGAGCCCTGGCGTAGACATCATTGGCCGCCGTGCCGAGGTGATACACAACCTCGGTAGCCTGCAGGTCATTGTTACCGCTGCCCGCGGACTTTCCCAGCCCATTCTCAAGGATGTAGAAGGCCGTACTCCCGTTTGTCTCGAAGAAGAGCAGGAGTACGACTTTGATGAGGTGGTCCGTGAGCTCGAGTTCCGCGCTTATAAGCACGTGGACATGGTGGCCAAGCGCGGCGAATATGCCACTCGCGGCGGCATTATTGATATTTTCCCCACCACGCTGGATTATCCGGTCCGCGTGGAGTTTTGGGGCGATGAGATTACCGATATTCGCCAGTTTTCCGTGGCCGACCAGCGCACTATCCCAGAAATCGAGATGGGCCGCGTAGATATTTTCCCGGCCCGGGAGCTTCCCATTACGGATACCATCGCAGCACGCGCGGCCGATCTCGCGGTCAAGCACCCGGGCAATCCCGCCTTGGTGGAGCTTTTGACCAAGGTTAGTGAGCACATTCCGGCCGAGGGCATGGAAGCTCTCCTGCCCGCGCTTTCCGACGCCCCCATGATCACCCTTCCCGAGTTCCTCCGCCCCACCACCCACGTGGTGATGGTCGGCCCGGAAAAGATTCGCCGCCGCGTCGCGGATCTAGAAAAGACCGATGCTGAATTCCTGGCTGCTGGATGGGAAGCCGCGGCCATGGGTGCTGATGGCCCGTTGGCAACCGAAGGACTCGATACCGAGGCCTCGAGCTACCGCTCCTATGAATCGCTCGAGGTTTCCATCCACGAGTCCGGCCTGCCTTTGTGGACCTTCTCCCCACCGGGAATGCTCGCTGCCCCAGAGGAGGAGACCCTCCCACTCGAATTCGAGCCAGGGCCCACCCCGCGCGGCAATATTGAAGAGATCGACGCCATGATGGCCCAACTGCTCGCGCATACCAATGCCGGCGGCCGCGCAGCCTTCATCGCTCCGGCGCAGGGCGCTATCAAACGCATGGTGGATCGCTTCGCGGAAAAAGGTATCCGCACTAAGATTGCTACCCCTGGCTGGGAACCTAGCGCGGGGGAAGTTACTCTCTACCAAGCTCTGAGCCACGCCGGCTTGGTGTTCCCCAAGGTGAAAAAGCCAAAGGATGCTGAGGCCCTCCCACTGGTTGTCGTCACCGAAACCGACCTGACTGGCAACCGCGTAGGCGATATTGCCGAAGCAAAAAGGCGCCCTGCCAAGCGCCGCAATAAGGTCGACCCGCTTGCCCTAAAACAGGGCGATTTTGTGGTGCACGAACCCCACGGCATCGGCAAATTTTTAAAGATGGCCGAGCGCACCATCCAATCCGGCGATGAAACCAGCCGCCGCGAATATATTGTTCTCGAATACGCCCCCTCCAAACGCGGTCAGCCCGCCGATCAGCTTTGGGTCCCCATGGACTCGCTAGATCTGCTGAGTAAATACACCGGAGGCGAATCGCCCCACCTTTCCAAGATGGGTGGTTCCGATTGGAAGAACACCAAGAAGAAGGCGCGCGCCGCGGTGCGCGAAATCGCTGGTGAGCTGGTAGAGCTCTACGCCAAGCGTCAGGCCGCGCCGGGTCACCAGTTCGCCCCGGATAATCCATGGCAGGCGGAGATGGAGGATAATTTCCCCTTCGTCGAAACCGAGGACCAGATGCTTGCTATCGACGCCGTCAAGCACGATATGGAGTCCACGGTGCCGATGGATCGCGTCGTCGTTGGCGACGTGGGCTATGGCAAAACCGAGGTGGCCATCCGCGCTGCCTTTAAGGCCGTGCAAGACGGTATGCAGGTTGCCGTTTTGGTGCCCACCACGCTGTTGGCGCAACAGCACTTTGATACCTTCAGCGAGCGCATGACCGGATTCCCCGTCAAGATTGAGGTGCTCTCGCGCTTTACCTCAAAGAAGGAAGCCAAGGAAGTCTTCCAGGGATTGGCCGACGGCAGTGTCGATATCGTCGTCGGCACGCATCGCCTCCTGCAGACCGGCGTGCACTGGAAGAATCTCGGTCTCATCGTCGTGGACGAGGAGCAGCGATTTGGCGTGGAGCACAAGGAACACATCAAGGCTCTTAAATCCAGCGTGGACGTGCTCACCATGTCCGCTACGCCTATTCCGCGCACCCTGGAGATGTCGATGGCCGGTATCCGCGAGATGTCTACCATTTTGACCCCTCCAGAAGACCGCCACCCAGTGCTGACTTACGTTGGCGCCTATGAGGATAAACAGGTTGCGGCTGCCATCCGCCGCGAGCTGCTGCGCGATGGTCAAACCTTCTTCATCCACAATAAAGTCTCTGATATTGAAAAGAAGGCCCGCGAGCTGCGTGACTTGGTACCTGAGGCCCGCATCGTCGTCGCGCACGGCCAGATGAACGAGGAAGTGCTGGAGCAGACCGTCCAGGGCTTTTGGGACCGCGAGTATGACGTTCTGGTGTGTACCACCATCGTGGAAACCGGCTTGGATATCGCCAACGCCAATACCCTCATTGTGGAAAACGCCCACCATATGGGCCTGTCCCAGCTGCACCAGCTGCGCGGGCGTGTGGGCCGTTCCCGTGAGCGCGGCTATGCCTACTTCCTGTACCCGAAGGGGGCTACGCTTACGGAAACCTCCTATGACCGCCTAGCCACCATCGCTCAAAACAATGACCTTGGTGCGGGTATGGCAGTAGCCATGAAGGATTTGGAGATGCGTGGTGCCGGTAACGTGCTCGGCGCCCAGCAGTCCGGCCACATTGCCGGCGTTGGCTTCGACCTTTACGTCCGCCTTGTTGGCGAGGCGGTAGAAACCTTCAAATCTCTCGCTCGCGGCGAAGCTCCTACCGTGACGGATAAGGGGCCGAAAGAAATCCGTATCGATCTCCCCGTGGACGCGCATATCCCAGAGGCTTATATCGATTCTGAGCGCCTGCGCCTGGAGGTCTACCGCAAGCTTGCGGCCTCGCAGGATAATGACGATCTCAAGGCCATTATCGAGGAAATGGAAGACCGCTTCGGTCCGCTGCCACAAGAGGTCCTGCGCCTGCTTTCGGTAGCCCGCCTGCGCCACCAGGCGCGCCGCGCCGGGGTATCGGATATCACCGTGCAAGGTACCCGCATCAAGTTCCACCCAGTGGAGCTGCCGGACTCCAAGCAGGTGCGACTTAAGCGACTGTATCCGGGATCCAGCTTCCGCGCGGCGGCGAAGGCCATCAATGTGCCGTTCCCGAAGGCGGGGCGCAATGTTACCTCGCCGAAGCTGCGCGATACCGAGCTCATTCAATGGGCGGCGGATTTCTTGAGCGCGCTTTTCGACGTCGCTCCCGTCAACGTCAGCGGCGCCCAACCCAGCTCCTCGAAGGTGGTGAGCGTAGGGGAGTAGCTAGAGCGTGAGCCAGCCGGTGCTCAAGCCCCAAATGGCGGCGGCGGCACCGGCCAAGACAATGGCCACCACGCACCACTCGAACGTGTTAAAAATGCGTTCCTTCTTCCACAAACGGGTACCGACATAGGGGATAAGGCCGGGTACTACGGCCAGCGCGCCGAGGAGGACGTAGACGGGATCGGCCGCGTAAATCAGCCACAGGGAATAGATGAACGCGAGCAAAGAGATCATCAAGTGCTTGCGATTTTCCTTGCGGTTTACCTCTGGTCCGGAAAGATCGAACTTGATGCCCGCCTGCGGGTGAGACAGCCCCTTGCCACGCAACGTCAGAAGCAATAGGTACAGGGAAGAAAAGATATACGGTAGCAGATACATGATGGTCGCTAGCTGCACCATGGCGTTATAAGACGCCTCGTTGAGGTAGAAGACGATGATGAATAGCTGGATGGCCATCGTGGAAATTAGCTGTGCTACCCACGGCGCACCCGCCACGTTGATGGTGCCAATGCGGCGGGGGATCAGGCCATCGATGGCCATCATCACGATGGGTTCGGCGCATAACATCTGCCAGGACACGTAGGCACCTAATACCGACAAGCACAGCCCGATGGACACTAGTGCGCCGCCCCAGGGGCCGATAACTTCAGTGAGCACAGAAGCCATGGAATTATCTGGTAGCGCGGCTAGTTCTTCCTTGGTCATGACGCCAAAGCTTAAGGTAGACACAGACACCAACAGCGCCAGCACGGAGAAGAACCCAATCACGGTCGCGCGGCCAACATCGGTGCGCTTAGCGGCCTGCTTGGAATAGACGGAGGCGCCCTCAACACCGATAAAGACCCACACGGTAAAGAGCATGATTCCCTGGACCTGCTCGAAGACGCTGGCTTCGGAAGCGCGCCCCCAGAAGTCCAAGGTGAATGTATCCCAGCTGAATCCAAGAAAGGCAATGAGCACCACAAAGGCCAGGATGGGCACAATCTTGGCAATCGTGGTGATGAGGTTCATAAACGCGGCCTGCTTGAGGCCACGGGCAAGCACTGCGAAGATGCCCCAAGAAAGTAGGGAGACGGCAATGGCGGAGGTCCAGTAATGGTCGGCGTCGAAAAGCGGCAGGTAATGGCCTACCGTATTGAAAAAGAGGGTGGCATACCCTACCTGCGCCATAACGGAGCCCAGCCAATAGCCCCAGCCGGAGGTAAAACCAATAAAATCGCCCAAGCCGGCGCGCACATAAGAATAAACGCCAGAATCAAGGTGCGGCTTGCGGCGGGCCAAAATCTGGAAAACAAAAGCTACAGAAAGCATGCCGACGCCCGCGACCAGCCAGCCAATGAGCATCGCGCCTGGGCCGGCAACGGAGGCAATGTTTTGGGGCAGCGAGAAAATTCCCGCGCCCACGGTGGATCCGATAATCAGCGCGACGAGGGTCCACAACGTCACGGAGTGGGATTTAGTCTGGCTGGAGGTCATTGGCCTAAAATACCTTGAATAGCCCCATAATGGGAACTCGGGCTAGACTTTGTGCACATGACTGTGCTGTTGCTCGATGAACGCTGGCCCACCATGATCCCCATGCAGGCACACGGGAAGTTGCGTGGCCCTGTTATTTTCACCGGTGAGGTGCCGGTGTCCGTGCGGTGGAATTTTTCCGATCTCCTGGTGGGGGAGGACGCCATCGGAACCTTGGTCAGCACCGATGAACACGATCCCGAAACTCGCGCCCGCCTTGCAACCGGCGAGCCCGTCATTCGCGCTGAATCCCTCGCTGATCCAGTCATGCAGGCGCGCCAGACTATGGCCACCGCGCGGCGCATCGGTGAGTGGGAGCGCGAGCAAACTCACGCCTCGCTCCTGCCTTATCTCGAAGAAGAATCCGCCGAATTCGTCTGGGCTGTGCGCAACCATGAACCGGAAAGCGAGATGCTCAAGGAATTGGGCGATATCTTCCTGCAGGTACTTTTCCATGCGGAAATCTCTACCTTTTCGCTTGACGACGTCGCCCAGAGCTTCGTCACCAAGATGCGCGCCCGTGCCCCGTACCTATTTGATGGCACAACGGAGATAGTCGACGTCGACACGCAAGAGCGGCTGTGGCGTGAAGGCAAGGGAATGTAGGATGGCTTCTCATGAAGAGGCTGGTGCAGATATTCGGGGGCTGTGGGGTGGCCATAGTCGTGATTATCGCGCTAGTGGTATGGCTGTTGACGGGACACGGTAGTTCTCAGCAGCCTGTACCGGACAGTATTCCGCCCGTGGAAGGCAAGGAGGTCGCACATATTGACGTCAATGCCCCCGGCCGCACCGCGGATAAGCTCACTTACTGGGCCGCTGACCTAGCCGAGGAAACCGGTATCCCGCCGGCAGCCCTGCGCTCCTATGGCAATGCTGAGCTCATTGCTCAGCAAAAGTGGCCCAATTGTCATCTGCGGTGGAATACCCTTGCCGGACTGGGCTTCGTCGAAACCCGCCACGGTACCTATAACGGCAATTGGTTTAAATCCTCCAAGCTTGACGACGCCGGCTACCCCCAGCCCCCCATAAACGGCATTGCCCTCGATGGATTGAACAATACGGCTCACACCCCAGATACCGACAACGGTGAAATCGATGGGGACTCCGAATACGATCGCGCGGTCGGACCCATGCAATTCATCCCCACTACGTGGCAAGCGGTAGGTGCCGATGCCAATGGTGACGGCAAGGCAGATCCCAATCAAATTGATGACGCCGCACTCGGCGCCGCTGGCCTTCTGTGCTTTGGTGACAGAGATCTCTCTGATCCGGATCAGTGGCAGGAAGCGGTCCTGAATTACAATCAGTCCAGCGAGTATTTGCAGAAAGTTGCACACGCAGCTAATGCCTACTCGGTTCCGCAGAGAGCCAAGTAGTGTCACACAGCAAAGTTTTCTGTCACAATTGAGAACGTGGCTGGACCAGTTGGCCCAGAGCGAACATTATTAGAGGAGTGAAACACAGCATGGCTGATATCATCCACACTTTCGCCCGCGAAATTCTCGATTCCCGTGGCAACCCAACCGTTGAGGCAGAGGTATTCCTTGACGATGGCGCCCGTGGCGTAGCAGGCGTTCCTTCCGGTGCCTCTACCGGCGTGCACGAGGCCCACGAGCTGCGCGACGGTGACGAGCGCTACCAGGGCAAGGGTGTTCTGAAGGCTGTTGAGAACATCAACGAGAAAATCGCCGATGAAATTGCTGGTTTCGAAGCAGATGACCAGCGCCTCATCGACCAGGCACTGATTAAGCTGGACGGCACCGACAATAAGTCCGAGCTTGGCGCTAACGCTATCTTGGGCGTTTCCATCGCCACAGCTAAGGCCGCTGCAGAGTCGGCTGCTTTGCCGCTGTACCGCTACATCGGCGGCCCGAATGCTCACGTGCTGCCAGTGCCGATGATGAACATCCTCAATGGTGGCGCACACGCCGACTCCGGCGTTGACGTCCAGGAATTTATGATCGCTCCGATTGGTGCTGAGTCCTTCGCAGAGGCTCTCCGCATGGGTGCCGAGGTATACCACGCACTGAAGGCAGTGCTGAAGGACAAGGGCCTGTCCACTGGTCTGGGCGACGAAGGCGGCTTCGCTCCGTCCGTTGACTCCACCAAGGCTGCTCTCGACGTCATCGTTGACGCCATCAAGAAGGCCGGCTTCGAGCCTGGCAAGGACGTAGCTCTAGCGCTCGACGTTGCTTCCTCCGAGTTCTTCAAGGATGGCAAGTACCACTTCGAGGGCGGCGAGCACACCGCTGAAGAAATGTCCAAGGTCTACGAGGAACTCATCGACGAGTACCCAATCGTGTCCATCGAGGATCCGCTGCAGGAAGACGATTGGGATGGCTATACCACCCTGACCGCTGCAATCGGTGAGAAGGTACAGATTGTCGGCGATGACTTCTTCGTGACCAACCCTGCTCGCCTGCAGGAGGGCATTGAGAAAAAGGCCGCCAACGCACTGCTGGTGAAGGTCAACCAGATCGGTACCCTGACCGAAACCTTCGATGCTGTCGAGTTGGCTCACCGCAATGGTTACCGCACCATGATGTCCCACCGCTCCGGAGAGACCGAGGACACCACCATTGCTGACCTGGCCGTTGCGCTAAACTGTGGCCAGATCAAGACTGGTGCTCCAGCCCGCTCCGAGCGTGTAGCTAAGTACAACCAGTTGCTCCGCATCGAGCAGGAGCTTGGAGACGGCGCAGTCTACGCCGGCTACTCTGCATTCCCACGCTTTAAGGCTTAATCGCTTCCTTTCTCGGCGCCCTCGCATTACCGCGGGGGCGCTTTCGCATGTCTAGGTACTGTTGCCAGGTTTGCTTCCAATTCACGGTGCGCGGCGCCAAGGGTCCTTGGGCGCGGTCAATCTCGAAGGTGCCGTCCGAAAAGAGCCAAGCGACGTCCCCGGTTATTGGATCCATGATGTATCGAGCTCTACCATCGGTCTTCACGTTGTGGTGGTGCTGACATAGCGTTACTAAATTGTCGACACTCGTCGGCCCGCCGTCCGCGTACTCCACCCGATGATCAAGCTGGCAATAGTGCGCCGGCATGGAGCATCCTGGCCATCGGCACGTGGCATCGCGACCGTGGACCCATGCCCTGATTTGCTCAGTAGGAACGTACGAGGATGTTTCTTGCGGGCACAGCTCGCGAGTCATGGAGTAGTTGCTTAAGTGTTCCGTAAGGACGCACCATCCCGCCGATGGGAGGTACACCCTAGAAGTATCACCGCCGGCGGTATAGGTATTGATTACTACCTTTGTCTGGGTGCGATTAAAGATCAGAGCTTCCAGTGCCTCTGGCTTGGTAATGTTCTTTTTTCGCGCTGCTTTGTCGATATGACGCGATATAGCGCTGGCGGTGGCCTTATCCGTCTTTAAAGTGATGGTGGCCTGGCCCTTTGAATAGGAGATGGAAAGGGAACGCTCGATTTCTTTCTCAATACTCGGCTTGAGGATGCCATCAATATAGTCACGCAAGAACCTCCGGATTTCAGATTCCGTGGGGACATGCTGCGCAGGTTCCTTTGGTGTGAGGAAGTCTGCGAGGGCGGCGTCGACTAGTTGAATACTTTCTGCGTCGTCGCCAAGCGGGGCAATTTCGGCATCAATTACGTGCAGCCGCGGGAGGTCTAGGATCCAATGTTCGGTTTGCACCGCCGTGGTCAACGGCAATTCTTGCATGCGCAGGTGGGAGCGGAGCGCGGATAAAACTCGCCAGTAGCTCAGACCCACACGCTTAGATAGAGCGGCGGTGGTGCATTCGACATCGTCTTCTAATCGTGGGAGCACGGCTTGGTAAAGCTGCCAAGACTGAATGCGTTGGAGCATAGCCAAAACACAGACAGTGTCGTCGAGGTTATTAGTGGAAAAGTAGGCTTTCTTCGGTGGTGAATCGCTGGCTGTCACGGAATGGTCCCCCTCTGGAATAAATCGCACACCCAATCGAATTTATGTTCACCAGTATAAGAGTTTGCGTCAGCATTGGCAGGGCTATCAGCGAAAAAATGTGTGAAATATCAGGGGCGCTAATAGCTGAAAATAGTGTCGGCTATTGCCTCCAGTTCTTCATCATCGAATTTCTTACCGCATGTGGCCAGAGAGCCGACCCTAGCCATGTACATAGTAAACAGTTTGTCGGGGAGGGGAGCGGCCGCTGTCATGTCAAAGGCTTCGTAGATGGGCGCGTATTTTCTATCGAATTCTGCAAAGTCGGGAACGAGTTCCTCGAATGCCTTGTCGCCGTGGGAGAGCAAGTATTTGCCATTGTCCAAGATCGGACCATCCTTGCAGGCGACGTTTCCGGCTTTCTTGAGGGACGTGGCATTGACATCGTAGCTGGTGGGCCCGTCGTCGTCATCAGAGGCTCCCGCCCCGAACATATTCAAATAATAGTCCGGAATCGTCCCGTGCTCTTTGATGTGGTAGATGAAGCCGCTCTTGGTATTGAGATCGTAGCTTCTGCTTGTGGCGGTTGGGGTCGAGCTGCTGGTCGTGGAGGAATCAGCCTGGACGGTAGATTCTTCCTCATGGTCAGAAGTGCTGCAGGCGCTGAGTAGAGTACCGATGGTTACTAGTGGAAGTGGGCGCTTGAGGGGCATGACTATTCCTTGAGCGAGGAGAATATTGTTCGAGGCTTTAGCTCGGGTGCATGGACGCCGCGACTTTTTCCAGTTCTTCATCGCTAAACTCATCGCCACAGGACATAACAGCACCCAGGGGAGTCATCGCTGCGGCCATGTACTTGTCATTATCAGGTGCATCATCGGGGATGTTGAGGGCCTCAAAAACGTCACCATATTTTTCTTCGGGTCCGCCTGCTGACATAACAGCTTCACCTAGCTTGTCAGTATCGCCCTGGAAATAGTCCTTTGAGATTTGCAGCAATTCGTCATTCTTACAGGTGACTTCGCCGGCCTTTTTGACGGACGCTGCGTTGGGTTCAAAGCTCTCCGGCTTATTATTCCCGTCTAGTTCCTTAGCATCGTGGTCGATATAATCATCTGGCAGGGTCTTATATTCCTTGAGGTAGTCGGCCATGCCGTCTTTGGTGTTTAGGTCGTAGCCGTCGCCGTACACTGGATATTCGCCGTCTTGGGCGGAGGGACTACAGCCGGCGAGGAGTAGGCTGGCGGTCAGAACGGGTAAGAGGCGCTTGAAGGTCATAAAATTTCCTTACTGAGAGGGAGAATTTCTTTTAGTGTACCCAAACTGCGCGTGCCACGTCCCTGTTACAGGAGTGACGACGCTAGGATGAAAGACCTATGGCACGTGAGAAGAAGACGCAGCGAAACCGGAGCCGCTCTAGGGTTCCGGTAGCCTCGCGTGCTGCGGATATCCGCAAAGCTCAACGTGCGCAGCTAAAGCAGAAACAAAAGCCAGACCGGATGAGTATTGCCGGTGTGGGCGTAATTGTTGCTATCGTCCTTGTCGTTTTATTGGCTATCGCTGTCCCCCTGCGCAACTACTACCATGGCCGGTCTGAAATTGCCCGCCTTCACGAGTCAATTGCCGCAAAGCAGGATGAAAAAGCCGCCCTGCTGGAAAAGATTGATAAGTATAAATCCGATGAGTACATCAAGCAGGAAGCACGGCGTCGATTCGGAGTAGTGGACGAGGGGGAGACTGCGTACCGCATTATTGATCCGCAGATTAAGCCGGATGACCAGCTCACTACAGATGGCCAGAAAGAAGAGGACTCTCGCGAATGGTACGAGGTGTTGTGGGATTCCGTAGCCGAGCCGCCTGAGGAGGAAGCCCCATCCGAACAGGTAAATCATCTTCCCATTGAGCCGGCTCCGGAAGAGGATGCGGATGTGCGATAATTGTCCGCATGACCGTCACTGATGCAGATATCGCTGTAGTAACTGAGCAATTGGGCCGGACTCCGCGCGGGGTGCTGGAGGTTTCTTATCGCACGCCGGATGGACAACCTGCGGTGATCAAGACGGCGCCCAAGCTTGCCGACGGCACTCCGTTCCCCACCCTCTACTACCTCACTGACCCACGGCTTACGGCCGAAGCTTCACGCTTGGAAGTTGCCCACGTAATGAAGTGGATGGAAGCCCGCCTGAGCGAGGACGAGGAATTGGCTGCCGATTACCAGCGCGCTCACGAGTACTTCTTGGCCAAGCGAAATGACATTGAAGATCTTGGTACCGACTTCTCTGGTGGTGGTATGCCGGATCGTGTGAAGTGCCTGCATGTGCTCATTGCCTACGCCCTTGCAGAGGGACCACAGCATTTCCGACTTGGAACTGAAGCGGTTGCCATGGCTGCCGACCACGGCAAGCTCCGGGGAACTGCCATCCCGCAAGATTGGCCGACTGTAGAAAATCTGCGGATTGACCTAACCCAATTTGATTTTTCTAACGCGGAATAGGAGGAATGCTATGACTCGCGTTGCTGCGATCGATTGCGGTACCAATTCGATTCGCTTGCTTATCTCTGAAATTCAGGAAGACGGCAAGGTTCGCGATATTACCCGCACTATGGAAATCATCCGCCTAGGAGAAGGAGTGGACGCCACTGGTGAGATCGCCCCTGCCGCCCTAGATCGCGCACGCGTTGCCTTGGAAGGCTACGTGCGGC
Organism: Corynebacterium yonathiae; assembly: GCF_027570195.1. Classification (GTDB taxonomy): domain Bacteria; phylum Actinomycetota; class Actinomycetes; order Mycobacteriales; family Mycobacteriaceae; genus Corynebacterium; species Corynebacterium yonathiae. The sequence goes on along the minus strand of NZ_JAKMUZ010000012.1, from coordinate 70,004 downwards.
AAATGAAGTTTGAGAAGGTCACTCGCGTGCGAATGGTCGCCACCTCCGCCACTCGCGACGCCAAGAATCAACAGCAATTCTTCGATATGACCGCTGAGCTGCTTGGCCAAATCCAGCCAGGCGCACAGGCTGAGGTCGTTTCTGGTGAGGAAGAGGCCGTACTGTCGTTTAATGGTGCCGTGGCCGATCTGGAGCCAGACCGCGGGCCATTCTGCGTCATCGATCTGGGCGGCGGCTCGACCGAGTTCGTCGTAGGCACGGCGGATGGCGATATCCTGGGGACTCACTCGGCCCGGATGGGATGCGTCAGACTCACCGAGCGCATTATGCGTACCGACCCGCCAACCGAATCCGAGATTGAGATTGCTACGGAATACGTTGCTGAGCGCACAGCAGAGGTAGAAAAAATCGTGCCCATTGATAAGGCACGCACCATCGTCGGATGTGCTGGCACTTTCACTACCCTGTCAGCTCTAGCGCAAGGCCTTGAGCGTTACGACGCCGATGCTATTCATGGTTCTGAACTTCGTTTTGAGGCCTTGCGGGTGCTTTTACAGCAACTTATTGGCCTGCCTTCCGACGTTCGCGCGCTCAACCCGGTCATCCACCCCGGCCGCGCCGACGTCATTGGTGGTGGAGCAGTAGCCGTGGAAGGGATTATGCAGCTTATCGAGCGCAACGGCGATGCACGAAGCTTTTTCATTAGTGAAAAGGACATTCTCGACGGCATTATCGCTGGTCTAGCTGCGAAGGGTACCCCTCGTTAACCCCTGCGGGGTGAGGTGTCCTAAAATATTCCTTGCCCCTCGCCCCCATAGCCCAATCGGCAGAGGCAGTCGACTTAAAATCGATTCAGTGTGGGTTCGAGTCCCACTGGGGGCACCATGTGAAGTCTCGAGACATCGTTCCGGTCGATGTCTCGAGACTTCTCGTTTTCAGTTGCCCCGACTGGGGTTGAGTTCGTTGTCTTTTTGTTGTAATAGATTTTTTCTTCGGTGGGTGTGTAGGCGGCGATTTGTGCCCCGGTGGCGGATATTTTGATGTCTACGCGGTTGTCGATGCAGACCATGGTGATTGGTTTGCCGTCCCATCTGCGTGAAGTTCTGGCGCAGTTCTAGGATGCGGTCGACAGTGCTGGGATCGGGTGTTCGAGGATTAGAGTGAGGGCGTTTAGAGCGTGGTTCTAGAGCTTTGATTCCGTCTTCTCGGTAGCGGGCTTGAAGTGTTCGGATCCATCTGGTGCTGATGTTGAAGTGCTCGGCTGTTTCAGCTTGAGTCATGCCGGTAGCAAGCATTGTTTCAATGATGATTTTAGGGGCGGGTTTTGAGTTGTTCTCCACTTATTCAGCATGGCGGAACTATGTCTCGAGACATGCCGGTTCACCCCCGCGGGGCACTCTCGCCCTAAATTGTGCTGCCGGATCGATGTAATGAGACATTCCCGCAGGACAAACCGGAACGATCTCATAAGACATGCGGAACGATGTCATGGAACCAGACACCACTGGGGGCACCATGTGAAGTCTCGAGACATCGTTCCGATCGGTGTCTCGAGACTTTTTCTTCGGTGGCAGTACAAATATTGTGAGGCCAAGGGCTTGAGGCGGGTGTCCGCTACAGTGCCCTTACGGGAGCTCCACACAGAATTTCTACTTTAAAGTAAAAATCGTGGAACTTAATGCTGGGCTATCTCGTTGATCGTAATGAGAAAGCTAATCTGCACCTCTCTTAGAAAGGACAACCGTGCGTTCAAGCAATCCGGTAATGAGTTCTCTGACCGAAAGCAGCAACCGCCAGAGCTCTGGATACGGGGATGAAGCCGCCCGCCCCATGACCGTTGATGACGTCGTCACCAAAACGGGAATTACCCTCGGCATTATCATTGTCGCCGCGGCCATTAACTTCTACCTTGGAACGGTAAACCTTGGTATTGCCATGGGTTTGACTCTGGTCGGTGGCATCGGCGGGTTCATTACCGTACTTGTAGCCTCTTTTGGCAAGAAGTGGGGCTCCGCTGCAGTGACGCTGATTTACGCCGTGTTTGAAGGCCTGTTCGTCGGTGGTTTCTCCCTTATGTTCACCAACGTGAGCTTCCAGGGTGAGGGAGGCTCAGCCATCATTGGCCAGGCCATCATCGGCACCATTGGCGTATTCATCGGCATGCTAATTGTGTACAAGACTGGCGCAGTGAAGGTGACCCCAAAGTTCACCAAGATTCTATTTGGCTTGGTTGCCGGCGTTGCAGTTATGGCACTTGTTAACTTCTTGGGCGCGATTTTCTTTGACTTCAACCCACTGCGTGATGGTGGCCCGATTGCCATTATCTTCTCACTGGTGTGCATCGTGCTCGGTGCTTTGTCCTTCTTGACTGACTTTGATCAGGCTGACCGCATGATTCGTGCCGGTGCACCTGCTAAGCAGGCGTGGGGCGTTGCGCTTGGCCTGGCAGTGACCTTGGTCTGGCTCTACACCGAAATTCTGCGTCTGTTGAGCTACTTCCAGCGCGACTAACCTTTCTGTTTGTACTTGGCCCGCACTTTGGTGTGGGCCTTTTTGTTCTCTAAAAATGCTTACAAACTTGTAATTATTGGGGTAGTGCAGGGGGGATAAAGTAAGGGTTTAATCTTGGGCTGGTCGACAAATCCGTCTCAGGTATAGCACAGCTAATGAGCAGGAAACTTCGCCTTTTAGACGTTATGGATGTGACGTATGGGGCGTATAGTTTTGTTAAATTGCCGTTAACCTACGTGGTTGCGTAGAAATTTCTTAGAGATTCATGCATGCTGTGTACCGGAACGGGAGATGCGAAGTGAAAAGTTCTCTGTTTCACTCATCCTGTTCCTCTCGTTAGAAAGTGAGTGCGCGAAGGATTGTTGTGAAGCGTCAGGTCACCGTAGCAACGTTGATAGCCAGTAGCACCGTCATGCTGGGTAGCTGTGTTGCGGATATCGGTACGAGGAGCGCGTCAGAGGAAACTACGAAAGTGGAGAATGCTGGCGGCATTAGTTCTACCGAAGGCGCAGGGGGAGCCGACGGGGACCCGGGGGATGATGCAGACGACAATCAGGGGGAATCGGCACTCGCCGCTGGCGAGAAGGATGCGGAAGGCGCCGGCCAACCGGGGGAGGCCGGCGCCACGGGGCTGGAAGAATCATCCGGCGTCCTGCCGCCATTGGGGGAATTCGATCCGGCTGATCCGAGTTTTGAGCTTTTCGATCCGTGTACGGAACTTCCGAAAAAGCATCTCCAAGCCGCCGGGCTTGGCGAACAGATAGAAGATTCAGAAAGGAAATCTGGGTTCTCTTTTTGTGCTTTTGAAAACCTCGAAGGCTCAACCGGTTCTGTCATTGGATTGACCTCGTCACGTCAAGCATTTAAGTCCTCGACAAAGCAGTCCTCTTCGCTTTCTGACGGCGGAGGACGCCGTATGCCGGTAGTGCAGATTGAAAGCGAAATGTTTGGGGATATGTTTTGCACTGTCGGAGTTTCCACGTCGCGGGGAATTCTAAAAGTTAGTCATTCTGGGGACCAGTTCGAGGATGACTACCAAACGAAATGTTCAAAAGCCGAAGAGATACTAAACAACTTTTACTGAATTAGACATCGGGGGAATTATGGAATTGCGACCAAGCAACATCATGGCTACGGCTATGAAGACTGGGAATCTGAAGGAAGAGGTTGCATTATCTGGTGGACGAATTTATTCACCTCTTAATGCTGGTTTTTCGCCTGTGACAGGGATTGACCATGTGGGAACAGTACATCAGCGAGTTCTTGAAACTGATCCGGGCTCTGCACGGCATTCCTTGAGAGCATTTTCAGAGCAACTGGACTGGCTCCATGACAGCTTAGGTCGAGAAGCACGCGGCTTTCAGGCGCAGGAGGACGCGAATAGTCGGGGAATGGATATTGCGGATGCGGGTGGGGATATCGGCGTTGAGTCTATGCCGATTATGAACCAGCCGGAGCCGGGGTACAGCCCATTTGGATTCACCATGCCAGTGGTAAATGTGGGAACCGACATCATGAAATTGGCAACGGACCTAATGTCGACGCAGATTTGGGACGTGTCGGAAGCGAACGCTCGGTGGAGCTCGTTGGCGTCGGAAGTTGACGATATCGTCAGCGGTTTGGAAGAAGCAGCTGGGTCTTTAGAAAGTGAAAATGACAGCGAGGCTACGTCGAGAGCGGCGGCAAAGATTAGGGAAGTAGCGGCGTCGGGAAGCTACTTCGTGGCAAATGCCAATGTCATGGAGGAGAAGCTGACGGGATTCCATGCCAAGCTCATGGGGATCCAGCCGACCGCCATGGCCATGGCCATGCAAGTGATGGCTATCCCGGAACCGGCGGAGCGCAAGATTGCAGAAAAGGCTGCATTGGCGATGCTGCAGCCGGACTTGCAGCGATTTGCGGTAGAGGCCATGCCCTACCAGCACGCGTTAATGGAGCAGTCACCGGCGTCGGGAGGCGGAGGCATCGATGCGGGTCTCGCTGGAGTCGAAGGTGATGGACAGCGATACAACACCGATGCAGTAGTGTGGCCGAAAAAGATTGCGGAAGCGATCGCGCGGGGAGATTTGGGACCGGGGAACTTTGACATCGTAAATGGCAAGGTCAACGGGCTAGATGCAGTGGGGATGGGCCCGCAGGAGATTAATGATTTTCATCAGCAGATGCATGCTGGCGGCAGGAACGCACTGGAAAAGCTGGGCTTGGGAGATGAAATTGCTATCAGCGGCAACGAAGTGGCCACCCAGGGGGCATCGATGCTGGGTGTCACCGCGCCAAATGGGGCGATGGGCCAGGTTCCTAGTGGCACCGCACATCCTGGCGCCGCAGGAGTAAATGCAGGGACGCTGAGCGGAAGCGGTGTGGCTGCGCCAGCAGCCACCGCACATACCGCGAACGCAGGAATTCCCCCAATGATGGCAGCAGGAAGATCCACGGATGCGGGACGCAGTGTTCTGGGTGGGCAGTCGATGCGAGGTAGATTCGGCCCAGGCAATGCGCGCAGTGGTGCAGATATTACCCGTGCCGGAAGTGGGGCCCAACTGGGACAAGGTCTTGGACGCGGAGTTGGGGTCGGAGTTCCCCACGCCGGCGTTGGTGCGGGTGTGCGGGCTGATGCTGGCGGTGGTGGAGGAACCAGCGGCGGCTCGGGCATGCGCGCCGGCGTGGGAGGTGGCCCTAGTCTTGGATCGGGAAGCGGCGAAAGCGGTGCGGCGTCGCGTAGCGGCAATGCCGGGCGTTCTACCGGCGGGGTGCGGGCGTATGGACCGATGATGGGGATGCGCGGTAAGGACAGTGAGAGAAAGCGCGTAAAGTCCGTGACCACGCAGGTAGAACGAGACCCAAATAAGCGCGACCTATTAGGCGAGCCACCCGCTGTAGTGCCCGGTGTAATCGGGGACTGGGTGCGAGAAACGGATCCAGAAAAATAGCATAGAAAAAGGGCCGGGGAATTTCCCTCGGCCCTTTTGGTCTCTTATTACTGCGGCAGCTCGGTGGCGGTGCCGTTCAAGTGCGGCTGTGCCGGCTCCTCAGGGAGGTCAGACTCGACTACGGGTGCTTCTTCCACGACGGACTCGGGTGCGGAAGAGCTGGTTTCAGTATCTTCCTGCATTGGGGCCTCTCCGGTGAAGGTAGAGGCATTTTCTACCTTAGAATCAGAATCCTGCTCGTTCGGCGGGTGGCAAGCAGCGAGGGAGAGGCCGGCGGTAAAGACGAGACCAGCGGCAGCGTAACGGGAGAACTTCTTCATGGGGATATGCTCTTTCTCCAGAGTGGGGATTGGTTAGAGGTTTAAGACTCGCGTGGAGCAGCGGCCTTAGCAGAATCATACGGTGCTGCGGACTCGATGGTGACCGAAATGGTCTTGCCATTTGGAGCGGTGTATTCGCGGGTCTCGCCCTCTTGTGCTCCGAGAATGGCGGCACCTAGCGGGGACTGCTCGGAGTAGGTTTCCAGATCCTTGTTATCGGAAGCAGCGGCGCGGGTACCGATAAGGAAGGTCTCCTTATCGTCCTTGTCACCGTTGTAGTAAACGTGAACTACGGAACCGGTATGAGCCACACCCTCTTGCACGGCACCGCGCTCGGTAGTGGCATTCGCGAGAACCTCAGAAATCTGCTTGATGCGGGCCTCTTCTTGGTCCTGCATCTCACGCGCGGCATCGTAACCGGCGTTTTCCTTGAGGTCGCCTTCCTCACGGCGCTCGTTGATTTCAGCCGCAACTACTGGGCGGTGATCGATAAGCTCCTGCAGCTCGGCCTCGAGCTTCGCTTTGGTCTCTGGGGTGATGTACTGCTTTTGCTGCTCAGCCATTCTGCAACCTTCCGTAGATAGGAATTGTGGTCAAAGCCCCTGCTTATCCTTGGGGCCATAAGTAAAAGTGGAACCAGGCAAATGCCCAGTTCTAGGCGCTACAAATCCTAGCACACGCGGTTAACGGCTTTCCGCGTAGTCGGGGTTATCCATATCCAAGTATTCCGGGATATTGCCGGAGCAACCGTAGGCTCCACCGGCCACGGCGCGGGCGTTGGTCGGGACGTCGACTGCAATGCGTTGGGTTTCGTTTCCACCAGCGGGAACCGGGAACTCGCGGCGGCCTACTTCGGACTTGGAATAGTCAAAGGCCTGGACAATGCAATAAGCATCTTCATCAATGTGATTGCGGGTGACATCGACCCAAACGCGGGTGGAGTCATCGCTTAAAACCTTTTGAGTCACGATGGACACCTGCGCGTTTACGCTCTCCTTCTGCTGGAAATACCGGAAACCAAAGAAAAGAAGCGCGATAAAAATAGCGACAAAGATCAGCACTAGGGCCCTGTTAGTCCAGCTACCAGAGTTCTTTTCAGATGAGCCGCGGGAACCATAGCGGGCGGCTGAGCGAGATTTTCCGGCGGAAGTCATGGCTTCCACTCTAGTCGAGGACCACTGTTTTCCAATTATCTACTAGGATAATCATCTGTTCACAGAACCTAGATTAATAAGGGGATGGATTTTCGGTGAGCGATTTTCGCCTACTAGCTATCCACGCGCACCCAGACGATGAGTCTTCCAAGGGTGCCGCAACCACCGCGCGCTATGCCGCAGAAGGCAATGAGGTCTTGGTGCTGACCTGTACCGGCGGCGAGCGCGGCGATGTGATTAACCCCGCCATGGATCGCCCTGGGGTTAAGGAAAGAATGGGCGAGGTTCGCCGGGAGGAAATGGCAAACGCTGCGCGGGCGCTGGGCGTACAACATCGCTGGCTGGGACACGTAGACTCCGGATTGCCGGATCCGGTAGAAGGCAAGTCGTTGGAGGAACTGCTACCGGAGGGCTGTTTTGCCTTGCTGGGAGATGACGCCGTTGCACAGGAATATGTCCAGGTAATCCGTGAGTTCCGTCCACACGTCATCGTCACTTATGACGAGAATGGTGGGTATCCGCACCCAGACCACCTGATGGTGCATCGAGCATCCATGATTGCTTGGGAGAAAGCGGGCGATGCCGAGTATCACCCAGAGTTGGGGGAGCCGTGGGCGCCGCTGAAGCTGTACTATTCGCATGGTTTTGTCTACCAACGCATGAAAATGTTCCATGATTTGCTCCAAGAGGAAGGCAAGGCCAGTCCTTATGGGCCGATGCTGGCACGCTGGGACACTGCTTTCGGAGATATTATGGCGCGTGTAACCACCCAGGTGGAATGCGCGAACTACTTCAGCAACCGCGAGGAGGCTCTGCGGGCGCATGCCACGCAGATCGACCCGGCTGGTGCCTTCTTGGCGACGTCGGTAGAGGTCCAGCAGCGCCTCTGGCCCACCGAGGAGTTTGAGCTGGCAAAGACACGCGTTTCTACCTCTTTGCCGGAAAATGACCTTTTTGCAGGCATCGAAGAGAAAGAAGAGGCCTAGAATATGAGTATGTATGGCTCTTTCGTTCTTGCCGCAAATGACGTATTGGTACTTGCCCAAGGCACCGAAGGTGCAGAAGGCGGCCCAATGGGCCCTGAATTTGGCAAGGCTTCGCCCATTGGCCTGCTGATCTTGGCGCTTATGGGAGTTGCTGTGTTGTTTGCGGGATGGAATTTTCACCGCCGTTATTCCCGCTTTCGCCGCCGCATGATGTTTGCGGAAGACCACGGCATTGATCCTTTTGATGAGGAAGCGGTGGATGAGGCGATGAAGGAAGCCGGCATTTACGATAACCGCAAGAAGTCCATTTTCTAGGCGGTTAGACTGATGAGCGTGAGTTCTCTCAAGCAGCTGGCTTACCCAGCTTATGAAGCCCGCCTAGCGAGCCTGATTAAGGGTAAACCGCAGCCCAAGCACATCGCTATCATGGCCGATGGCAATCGCCGGTGGGCGCGTGAGGCTGGTTTTACCGATATCAGCCATGGCCACCGCCAAGGCGCGAAGAAAATCGGAGAGATGATCTCGTGGTGCCGCGATACCGATATCGAAGTCGTCACCATCTATTTGCTGTCCACCGAGAACCTAAAACGCAGCGAACAAGAAGTAGAGCTGCTCTTTGACATCATCTCGGATGTGGTCAGCCATCTATCTCATAGCGATGTCGGTTGCCAAGTACGCCTTGTGGGCCACCTCGATCTGCTCCCGGATGATATTCGCCAGCGCATGGTTACGGCGGCAGCGACAACCAAGGACAATAATGGGGTCGTTGTTAATGTGGCCGTCGGTTATGGCGGGCGCCAAGAAATCGTCGACGCAGTGCAGAACCTTGTGCGCACGGAAGCAAAGAAGGGAACTTCCGCGTCGGAAATGGCGGATCGCGTCACCGCAGAGTCTATTGGTGAGCACTTGTATACCAAGGGGCTTCCAGACCCCGATTTGGTAATCCGTACCTCTGGTGAACAACGACTATCGGGCTTCCTCCTGTGGCAGGCTGCGTATTCGGAGATCTGGTTTACAGATACCTATTGGCCGGCATTCCGTAAGGTGGATTTCCTTCGTGCTTTGCGCGATTATTCGCAGCGCTCGCGACGCTTTGGAAAATAGCGGTTAGAGTTTGCGCATCCGCACCTGTTCTACTAGGTGATGCGAGCCCTTTCTAAGTACGAGGGAGGCCCGCACGCGAGTGGGCAGAATATTTTCCACCAGATTGGGCAAGTTGATGGACTGCCAAATTTCGCGTGCTTGGTCGCGGGCTTCTTCATCGTTCATGTCTGCAAAGGCAGAGAAGTGGGCGTTGGGCTCGCGGAATGCGGTATGACGCAGGGTGAGGAAGCGGTCGATGTACCACTGCTCGATGTCGTCGGTGCGGGCATCGACGTAGACAGAGAAATCAAAGAGATCTGCCACGGTGAGCGTAGGGCTTGTTTGCAGCACATTGAGCCCCTCTAAGATCAAGATGTCGGGCTGATGAACTTCCTGGTATTCCCCTTCGACGATGTCATAGGAAATATGGGAATACAGCGGCGCCTTAACCAGTGGTTTCCCTGATTTTACGTCTGTGACAAAGCGGAGCAGCGCGCGCCGGTCATAGGATTCCGGAAAGCCTTTGCGCTGCATGAGGCCGCGTTCTTTTAGCGTCTTGGTGGGGAATAGAAAGCCGTCGGTAGTAACCAGCGCGACCTTGGGGTGGGAATCCCAGTGTTGCAGTAGCACCTGAAGGAGGCGAGCCGTGGTGGACTTTCCCACGGCTACGGAACCGGCTACGCCGATGACAAATGGAACGTGCGTGTGGGGATTGCCCAAAAAGGATTCGGTGGCTGTGGTCAATTGCTGGCGTGCCATGACCTGCATATGGATAAGGCGGGAGAGGGGGAGGTAGACATCAGCTACTTCGTCCAAGTCAATGCGGTCTCCTAAGCCGCGTAGCTTTTCTACCTCGGTCTCCGTGAGCACCTGGGGCATAGATTTACGCAGTTCACGCCAGGTCTCACGGTCAAAGTCTAGGTAGGGACTCGAATCCAGTGTGCGCGCCATGGCTCTATTGTCGCACTTGCCTAAACTATGGGTAAAAGTATGCCCCCTTAGGGTGCATGGCACGATAAGATATGCAGCAGCCCATACCGCTTGATTTTGAGAAGGGGACCTCACTTTTATGGCTTCTTTTACCTCTGACCTCCGCGACCTCGATCCGGACGTATTTGGCGCAATTCAGGGAGAAATCTCCCGCCAGCGCGAAACTCTGGAGATGATCGCATCTGAGAATTTCGTTCCTCGTGCTGTGCTCCAGGCCCAAGGCTCTGTGCTTACCAATAAATACGCCGAGGGCTACCCGGGGCGTCGCTACTACGGCGGCTGTGAGCATGTCGATGTCGTGGAGGACCTAGCTCGCAACCGCGCGAAGGAGCTTTTCGGTGCGGAGTTTGCCAACGTGCAGCCGCACTCCGGTGCGCAGGCGAATGCGGCGGTGCTGTCTACCATTGCTGAGCCGGGAGACAAGATTTTGGGCCTATCCCTAGCACACGGCGGCCACCTCACGCACGGAATGAAGCTAAACTTCTCTGGCAAGCTTTATGATGTCGCAGCTTATGAGGTGGATCCAGAGACCATGCGCGTGGATATGGATAAGCTACGCGAGCAGGCTCTGAAGGAGAAGCCGAAGGTCATTATCGGCGGCTGGTCTGCCTATCCGCGCACTATGGACTTCGCAGCTTTCCGTGAGATCGCTGATGAAGTGGGCGCATACCTGTGGGTAGATATGGCTCACTTCGCCGGCCTCGTGGCTGCCGGCTTGCACCCAAGCCCGGTTCCGCATGCGGATATCGTGTCTACCACCGTGCACAAGACCCTGGGCGGTCCGCGTTCCGGCATGATTTTGGCAAAGCAGGATTATGCCAAGAAGATCAATTCCAACGTCTTCCCTGGGCAGCAGGGAGGACCGTTGATGCACGTGGTCGCTGCGAAAGCTATCGCTATGAAGATTGCCGCGACCGAGGAATTCAAGGGGCGCCAGGAGCGCACCTTGGAGGGCGCTCGCATCCTGGCGGAGCGTCTTACCGCAGAGGACGCAAAGGCAGCTGGAGTGGATGTGCTCACCGGCGGCACCGACGTGCACTTGGTCCTTGCGGACCTGCGCAATTCTGAACTGGACGGCCAGCAGGCAGAGGATCTGCTGCACGAGGTAGGTATCACCGTTAATCGCAATGCCGTGCCGAATGACCCGCGCCCGCCGATGGTCACCTCTGGCCTGCGCATTGGTACCTCTGCGCTGGCGACTCGGGGCCTCGATGCGGAGGCCTTTACCGAGGTTGCAGATATTATCGGCACCGCCCTGGTGCAAGGCAAGAATGCCGATGTGGAGGCCCTGCGCGCCCGCGTGGGCAAGATTGCCCAGCACTACCCGCTGTATGAGGGCCTCGAGGACTGGAAGCTAGTCTAGTCCTTAACCTCATGGCCACGGGCCTGCGCCATGGTGGCGCGGGCCTTCTGGAGCCATTCCGGCTGCTCTTGAAGGAGCTGATTGATTTCCGCTGTGGTCAGCGGCTTATCCATGTCGTTCTTTTTGAGCGCGGTAACGGAGATGCCTAGTTTATGGGCGACCTCGGGGCGGGGGTGAGGCCCTTCGCGGCGCAAGGTTTGCAGCCACTCGGGCGGGTTATGCTGCAATTCGCGCAGCTCTTCGTGGCTAATGGCACTGTTTTGAAACTCGTCCGGCGCGGCGGGCAGGTAGATACCTAGCTTCTTCGCCGCGGTCTGGGCACGCATGGCGGTGCCGGATGGTTGCTTATGTTCTTCAGTCACGTTTTTACCGTAGCACTTTCAGTAGACTGTCCTCTATGCTGCGCTTAGCTTTTGCCACCGGCACGGAGCCTGGAAAGTGGTTCCGCCGATTCGAAGAAAATACTGCTCACGGTGGTTTATGCACCGTTGATGCTGATGATGCGCTGGTTCCGCTTTTAGCTGGCGAGGTGGATTTGGCCCTTGTGCGTCTGCCGGATATGCGCGTCGATGACACCTTTCATGTGGTGCGACTTTATAAAGAGGCACCAGGCATTGCGGTTCCAAAGGACTCGGTCTATGCGGAGGTAGGCGAAGAGCTTATGCTTGCCGACGTCGCCGATGAACACCTTAACTACCGCCTCGCCGATTCCGGTCTTGTCGATGTCCCCGCGGTTCGGGAAGCCCTCCAAGTAGTAGCGGCCAATGTGGGCGTTGCGATTGCGCCTCGGCCCCTACTCAAGGTACTGAGCAAGAAGCAGGTGGTGCCGCTGGGGTTGAAGGATGAGTCCGTGCCGGTGACGGAAATTGCGTTGGTGTGGCGCAAGGAGGAAGACGGGGAGGCAATTCAGGATTTCGTGGGCGTCGCTAAGGGGCGTACAGCGCGGTCCTCGCGGCAGGAGAAACCGAAACGCAGCGCTAGGGAAAAGGCGAAAGCAAAGCAAGTGCGTAGAAACGTTAACAATTCGTTACAAAAGAGAAAGAAAGGCTCTAAGCTGCGTAAACGTAGGTAGTCCTTTATTGTTTGCTGTCTACTTCCTGTCTGTGTGGGTGGCGCCGGCTGAACGGCGCCGTTACGGTGGGCCTTGTTCGCCACGAAGGGCGATTTAACAACAAATTTAGAACTAACTTACTTTCTTGTTGAAAGGATGATGCAGTAATGCAGAAGATGACCCGTCGTATTGCAGGTGGCTTTGCAGCCGCAACCCTATCCGTTGCGCTCGTAGCTTGCTCCGATGCTGAGGATGCAGCTAACGACGCTAAGGACAGTGCCGGTTCCGTAGCAGCCGACGCTACCGACGCTGCTGGTTCCGCCGCCGCTGACGCCACCTCTAAGGATGACGCTGACGACGCAGACGATTCCGAAGGCGCAGAAGCTTCTGACTCCGATGATGCGGACGACAAGGGTGGCGATACCAAGTCCATCGCTACCGCTAACGGTGACGTAGACGTTCCTGCTGATTTCGCTTCCGCTATTGAAGAGAAGAAGGCTGAGTGGGGTGACGTAAAGAGCATCGAGCAGGGCGACGATGACGAGTTCCTCGCTAGCTTTGATAACGGCAACCTGCTGACCTTCGATGACGATGAGGGCGCTCAGCCAATCGTCGGCAAGATTGCTGAGACCTGGAAGGAACAGGGCGGTTTGGACGCAGAGGTAGGCCTGCCTAAGGCTGCTGAGGAGGCAGTTTCTGAAGGCAATGGTTGGACCCAGCAGTTCGATGATGGCGTCATCTCCTGGATCCAGGACGAGAGTGGCAAGTTCACCTCTTCCGTAGAGAAGTAGATCGCTTTTTTGAGTTCTTCCCTTCGCAGCATCCGCTGCGGAGGGATTTTTCGTTTTCTTAATGTTCATCTTGCACCCATGTAATTTCAACCTTCGGTGCCTACTTTGGGTGGCAACCCCGGGGAGTCGGGGTCATTCGGAAGAAGTCTGATCTACCGCACACTAAGGGAGAACCCTGCCACCATGTCTCGTCCCTCTGTACTTTCTACTCCGCTTGCCACTGCTGATAACACTGTCGCTACTAAGACCTATGTAGTGGATACCTCGGTCCTGCTTTCTGATCCTTGGGCTCTGCGTAAATTTGCAGAGCACGATGTGGTCCTTCCAGTCGTAGTTATTTCTGAATTGGAAGGAAAACGTCATCACCCGGAGCTTGGCTGGTTCGCCCGCCAAGCTCTTCGCTTTTTGGAGGAACTGCGAGCTACCTATGAAGCGCTAGACCAGCCGGTGCCCGTCAACGTAGATGGCGGCACCCTGCGCGTGGAGTTGAATCATCAAGACCAGTCCTTGCTGCCCACCGCATTCCGCGGTCCAGAGGGTGACCACCGCATCCTGGCCTGTGCCCTTAACCTCGCACACGAGGGTAAGGACACCGTACTAGTCACCAAGGACGTGCCACTGCGTGTGAAGGCCGGTGCAGTAGGCGTGCAGGCGGATGAGTACCACGCTCAGGATGTAGTTCTAACTGGCTATACCGGAATGGCAACGGTGCAGGCTAGCCCTGCTGTCATCGATGCCCTCTACCGTGATGGGGAAGTCATTCTAGATGGTGTCGAAACTGAAAAGGGTACTGCTGTGGACGAACTACCTGTCCACTGCGGCCTCACTTTGACGGCCGGCGCGCAATCCGCGCTGGGTCGTATAACTGCGGATGGCGTCGTCGAGCTCGTTCGCGGTGATATCAATGCCTTTGGACTCCAGGGGCGCTCGGCGGAGCAGCGCATCGCCTTGGACCTACTGATGGATCCAAACGTGGGCATTGTTTCCATTGGCGGCCGCGCGGGCACCGGTAAGTCGGCACTTGCATTGTGCGCCGGCTTGGAGGCCGTGCTTGAGCGTGGTGAGCACCGCCGCATCGTGGTCTTTCGCCCGATGTATGCGGTAGGTGGGCAGTCTCTGGGATACCTGCCGGGTACCGAATCGGACAAGATGAACCCGTGGGCGCAGGCAGTCTATGACACCTTGGAGGGCCTGGTGACTGAAAACGTCATGGAAGAAGTCCACGAGCGCGGGCTGATCGAGGTTTTGCCGTTGACGCATATTCGTGGTCGCTCTTTGCATGATGCCTTCGTCATTGTCGACGAGGCGCAGTCCTTGGAGCGAAATGTTTTGCTCACCGTGCTTTCTCGTCTGGGCAAGGGATCGCGAGTAGTGCTTACCCATGACGTAGCGCAGCGCGATAACCTGCGCGTGGGCCGTCATGATGGTGTCCAGGCCGTGATTGAAAAACTCAAGGGGCACGAGCTTTTTGCACATATTACGCTGCAGCGCTCTGAGCGCTCTGCCATTGCGGAGCTCGTCACTGACTTGCTGGAAGGCGGCGACTAGGCCGGGCTCGTTCGCGTTTGGCGATCTTTATGTGTACAGCGTGGCGAAGATGGGCATAGCCCAGTAATAATGTTGTACATGAGTGAGAACGCCAAGCAGACGTCTTCGGACGAAAAGAAGAAAGACTTCCGTATCCGTCCCTTCATTGCGGCGGATTATCCGCAGATGCGCGAGATCTATGAACAGGGCCTCAATACCGGGCACGCCACCTATGAGACCCGCTCTTTGACCTTTGAAGAATTCAAATCGGGCAAGATTATGCCTTCGGTCCACGTAGCAGTTGAAGCAGATGATGATTCGAAGGTCCTGGGGTGGGTTTCCGCGGCCCCGGTATCCACCCGTACCGTCTTCCACGGAGTAGTGGAGGACTCCATTTATCTAGGCGCCGATGCACAGGGCCGCGGCATCGGCGGAGCACTTTTGGACCGCTTGATTGAGGTATGTAAGGACCTACACAAGTGGGCTATCCACTCGTGGATCTTCCCAGAAAACTCGGGTTCTGCGGGACTGCATAAGTCCCGCGGCTTTGTAAAGGTTGGTACCTACTCACACATGGCGAAGATGACCTACGGCGAGCTTGCGGGCCAGTGGCGAGATACCGATGTGTATGAGCTGCTTTTGCCCAAGCCGGAGGAAAAGAAGCGTTAGCTTTCCCAGCGCACAGGAATAAAGTTAAGAGAGTATCCGTACCATATCTCTCTAAGGCTTTTAAATGTCTGTGCGTATTCGTGCCCTTGCCTTGTCCATCGTTGCGGCTATGACGGCAGGGCGCTTTCTGTTCCTGCAGCGGGAGCTGCGTCCTATCCCTCCGCAGGCTCGGTGCCCGTTGCCCAGTTGGATATCACCCAGGTTGACGGTGGTGTGGCTTAGGTTTTGCCACTCCTGAGCTGCAGTCCCATATCGAGACGGTGACCCGCCAAATGCATGAGCTGCGTGGCAAGGCCTGGGATGCCAATCTTCCGTTTGGCGGTGCCAGGCTTCGCGACGTCGCACCGGACCGCACCGCTTATATCAACGGCATATCCTGGAGCAAGGGATTGGAGTACACCGCAATGCAGCGCGCTGCGGAGGAAAACTTTGACTTTGAGCATCGCCGTGGAGACGGGGAGGATCCGTGGACGGCAAAGTCCGGCGCCTTCTTCGCAGAAAACCTCACTTCGTTACCCATGGAGCGCGCCATTGCCAGCTGGTCTACTGATGGCGGTTCTGGGAGCGAGTGGAATCAGCTCAACCACTCCAACGGTTCCTATTCTGGCGGTGCGGGGCATATCTACAGCTTGCTTGACCCAGCCAACCACTATTTTGCGCAAGCCTAGGTTGGAAACACGACGGCCGGCCATTATTCCGAGCACGCGGTGTCGGGCGCCCCAGAGCGCCTCGAAGGACGGCATGCATTTCCCATTGCGGTGCCGGAAACCGCTCTGGCAAGCGCGGCTATACGTTTTAGCGGCGGTACCCATGTGGGCGATTCCAGCAGCATTGGCGTAAGCATTGCAGGGTGGGACGGTGCCCGGTTAGGGGGCGGGGTCATCGGTAACCTCGTCCGATCCGGAGGTTCTTTCGGTGCATTCTGACGGGACTTATGAGGCCTTGCAGGAAGGCACGGCTGAGGTGCGTATTACTCCATACCTGCTGCGCAACGGGGAAACTCGCCCGGCCGGAAAAGCACTGAACCAGACGGTAGCGGTCACCAAAAAGCCAGCGATAAGCGGCATTGGTGGAGGATCGAGCGCCGGCGCGGCTATCGGCATCATTGCCGCCATCGTTGCCATTTTGGGAATTGGATCCCAAGTTCTGCGGCAGATGGGTTTCTGGCAATAAAAAATACCCCGCCGTGAGCGGGGTGTGGGGGAGCTACATCGTAGGAACGTCCCAGGAACCGAACCAGCGCTGCGCCGATAAGTGCATGTTATCGCTCAGTCCGCCAGGAGCATAGCCGAGGGCGGATTCAATGGGGGCGTCGGCAAGCGGGGCTAGGCATGCAGCTTCTCGTCTGTGGACTGTGCCCGTGCCGGTGAGGCACCGTTAGTCAATCGTCTCCTTCAGACGCTCCTCGCGAAGAGGCAGCAGAAGAACGAGGGCGACGATGACCAACGGAACCATCAGGGCGATGACCGGGGTCAGACCGTCATTAT
Source organism: Corynebacterium yonathiae (assembly GCF_027570195.1). Classification (GTDB taxonomy): domain Bacteria; phylum Actinomycetota; class Actinomycetes; order Mycobacteriales; family Mycobacteriaceae; genus Corynebacterium; species Corynebacterium yonathiae. The sequence continues at coordinate 53,142 of NZ_JAKMUZ010000012.1, read as the reverse complement.
AGGAATTGAGGATTGCTTCCTCGATTGGCTTGGGGAAGGACGCGACCAAATCCGGGGTGAGGCTATTAGCGCCCCCGTCGGCATTGCCAAACTTTTCTGCATAGGCGGCGCCCTCCGGGCCCATCTTTTGGAAAGCTTCTGGCATGCGGGTAGCCATCTCATCCTTCATATTGTGGATGAACATGGAGCCGACCAGGGAAGCACCCAGCGCGGAACCGATCTGGCGGAAGAAGTTATTCGCTGCGGTTGCCGTGCCCACCTGGGATAGTGGGAAGGAGTTCTGGACGATGAGCACGAGGACCTGAATAACCATGCCTAGGCCGATGCCGAAGACCAAGAACTCGCAGCCCAGCTGCGTCAGAGAAGTCTCTACGGTCAGGTGAGACATCCAGAATAGTGCACCGGCGGTAATTGCTAGGCCGATGATGGGGTAGACCTTGTAATGGCCGGTGCGGGCGATGATAAAGCCCACACCCGTGGAGGTGCCGATAAGGCCCACCATCATGGGGATCATCATGAGACCGGCCTTCGTCGGGGTTAGGGTATGAACCATCTGCAGATAGGTAGGCATATAGCCTAGAACGCCGAACATTGCCAAGCCAAGCACCACGCCGGACAAGGTGGTAAGGGCCATATTGCGGTTCTTGAACAGGCGAACTGGAATGAGCGGTTCCTTGGCCCGCAGCTCCACCAGGATGGTGATGATGGCGCCGACGATGGTGATGGCACCCAAGGTGAGGATCATGGACGAGCCCCACTCGTACTCGGTGCCGCCCCAGGTGGTCATGAGAATAAGGGAAGCGGTGGTGATGGCGATGAAGGTTGCGCCGAGCCAGTCAAAGCGCTTCATGTCGGCCTCACCGACGCGCAGGTGTAGCACCAAGGTGCACACGATGATGGCGAGGATACCCAGCGGAATGTTCATCCACATGCCCCAGCGCCACCCCGGGCCGTCGGTGAACCAACCACCGAGGACGGGGCCGAGGACGGAGGAAAGGCCAAACACGCCGCCCATGATGCCCATGAACTTACCGCGCTCACGGGAGGAGGTGACCTCGGCGATGATGGACTGGGAGGAAATCATCATAAAACCAGCACCAAAGCCCTGGACTGCGCGGGCGATAATCAGCAGCGACATGGAGTTGGCAAAGCCACCCAGCGTAGAACCTACGACGAAGGTGGCGATACCGCCGATGTAGAGCCACTTGCGGCCCAGCATGTCACCCAATTTGCCGGAGATGGGCATGGCGATGGTCATGGTGACCAGGAAGGCGGAGATGACCCAGCTCATGTGGTCGACGCCGCCGAGCTCACCAACGATGGTTGGAAGAGCAGAAGAGAAGATCATTTGGCCCAAGGAGCTCATCAGCATGGTGAGCATCAAAGCCGAGAAAATCAGCCCGAGGTTATCGGCCCGGGACTGGCCCTGCGAGGGGGCCTTAGTGGCCGTATCTACCATCGCATTCCTTTCATAAAGTCTGTTATTAGTGTGAGGGAAGTATCGAGACGTGCGTGAAGGTCTTTGCTGCAATCCGCATCGGGAGATGCCAACGCCAACCAGAGTGCCTCGCGGACGAGGCCGGCGATGAGCATCGCCTCGGTGCTCGAAGAGCAGCTATCGAGGACGCGAAGCTTCGGTTCCTTGGTGAGGCGCTCTTCAATGAGATCGATGAGCTCAATGGATTTTGCCCGCTTCCGGCTTATTGCCGCAGCGGCGGCATCTGGATCATTGGAGATGCGCTTGCGGCGATCCCGGATGGTCGGGTTGATGTGGTGTCCTTCCATATGTTGCCTGACGAGCTGAAGGACGAGGCCTACCATGCTGTGCGTTGGTTCAGTGAGGAAGAACTCCCGCATCTCCTCCGTAAACTCGGTGCTCGGAGCGCCTAGTACGGCGGATTCTTTGGAGTCGAAATAATTGAAGAAGGTGCGCCGAGAAATACCGGCTACCTCGCAAATCCTCTCAATCGTGACCGCGCTAAAGGACTGTTCATCCACCAGTTTCGTGGCGGCATCCTCTATGCGCAGGCGCGTCTCGAGACGTTTCTGCTCGCGTAGTGATAGTTCTTCTTGCACGCCATGCAACTTTACACTCGGTGCAAACTTGCACCAAGTGCAATGTTGGTGATTTTGAAGCTGTAATCTCCTTTATGTGAGATGTGCCATGGCGCTTACCGACGCCCCTCATCCCAGACATGCTAAAACCCGCCCAAGTCCTGCCCGGGCGGGGTAGCGGTGCGGTGAATGCTTAGAAGCTATCGCGGTCGCGGTTGGTCATGCTTAGCACGTTGAGGCGCTTATCCAACTCTTCTTCGGTGAGGTTCTCGCCGTCGACAAAGCCCAAGTCAATAACGGCCTGGCGGACGGTAATCTTCTCATGTAGAGCGTGCTTTGCTGCCTTTGCCGCGTTCTCGTAGCCGATAGCAGAGTTAAGCGGAGTCACGATCGAAGTGGAAGACTCCGCAAAGTGCTTCATACGCTCCTCATTAGCCTCGATATGATCGATGCACTTATCGGCGAAGACGCGAGAGGAATTGGCCAGCAGGCGAGCGGACTCGAGCACGTTGCGCGCCATCATCGGGATGAAAACATTGAGCTCGAAGTGGCCCTGGGCGCCACCGAAAGCTACAGCGGCGTCGTTGCCCACTACTTGGCCGGCCACCATGGTGACGGCCTCCGGAATGACCGGGTTGACCTTACCCGGCATGATGGAGGAACCCGGCTGCAGGTCCTTCAAGTGGATTTCTGCCAGGCCGGTCAGCGGGCCGGAGCCCATCATGCGCAGGTCATTGGCAATCTTATTAAGAGATACAGCGACCGAGCGCATAGCGCCGGAGAACTCGACGAGGCCGTCGCGAGCGGCCTGTGCCTCGAAGTGGTTCTCAGCCTCCTTTAGTTCCTTAACGCCAGTGAGCTTCTTGAGCTCTTCGGTGACCTTGGCTCCGAAGTCCGCGGAGGTGTTTAGGCCGGTGCCGGTGGCAGTGCCGCCGATAGCCAGCTCACCCAAGCGCGGCAGGGTGGCCTCGATACGCTCGATGCCCAGCTCAATCTGACGGGCGTAGCCGCCGAATTCTTGACCGAGGGTAACCGGGGTGGCGTCCATCAAGTGGGTACGCCCCGCCTTGACCACGTCGGCGAATTCCTTGGCCTTCTTGCTCAGGGACTCGTGCAGAACCTTCAGACCTGGAATGAGGTCATTGACGGCTGCTTCCGTAGCGGCCACGTGGGTGGCGGTAGGGAAGGTGTCATTGGAGGACTGGCCCATATTCACGTGGTCATTAGGGTGAATCTCCACGCCATTCTGGTGTGCCAAGGAGGCGATAACCTCATTGGTATTCATATTGGACGAGGTGCCGGAACCAGTCTGGAAAACGTCGATAGGGAAAGCATCATTGTGCTTGCCCTCAGCGATTTCGGTAGCGGCGGCAATGATGGCATCGGCCTTGTCCGCATCCAACTTGCCGGAGTCCTTATTTACCTGGGCGCAGGCTGCCTTAAGGAGGCCAAGTGCACGAATCTGCGCATTTTCCAGGCCGCGGCCGGAAATAGGGAAGTTATCCACTGCACGCTGGGTCTGTGCGCGCCACAGGGCCTCTGCGGGAACCTTAACTTCGCCCATAGTGTCATGTTCAATGCGGTATTCAGTCATGTGAAGATCACCTCAGTTAATTGGGGAGTGTGTGCTTTCCAGTATGGCGGAGATCTATGAGGAGGGCCGCCTTCGGGGGTGAACCCTACTTTTTGGTTGGGGTGGTGTAATCCACTACGGAATACTCCTGCAGCTTCGACAGCTTATGGATGGAGTCGATGTAGCGAATGGTGCCGGACTTGGAACGCATAACCAGTGAGCGGGTAGTAGCGCCGGAATTGCGGTAGGAAACACCGCGCAACATGTCACCATTGGTCACGCCGGTGGCAGCGAAGTAGCAGTTTTCAGAGGAGACCAAGTCAGTGGTCTTGAGAACGCGGTCCAAATCGTGGCCAGCAGCGCGGGCCTTTTCTGCTTCCTCTTCATCCTTCGGCCACAGCTTGCCCTGGATTTCGCCGCCCATACAGCGCATAGCGCAGGCAGTGATGATGCCCTCTGGGGTGCCGCCGATGCCCATCATCATGTCGATGGAGTTGGAATCCTGGCAGGTGGCGATGGCGCCTGCAACATCGCCATCCATAATGAGGCGTACCTTGGCGCCTGCGGCGCGAATTTCAGAGATGAGCTGCTCGTGGCGCGGACGGTCAAGGACCACCACAGTCAGATCTTCTGGGCGAATCTTCTTAGCTTCCGCGACGGACTTGATATTCCACTCCACGGATTCGTTGATGTCGATAGCGCCCACGGCCTCGGGGCCGACGGCTATCTTTTCCATGTAGAAGACTGCAGAAGGGTCATACATGGTTCCACGCTCGGCGGCCGCGATGACGGAGATCGCATTGGGGCGTCCCTCTGCCATCAAACGAGTACCGTCAACCGGGTCCACGGCGATATCCATGGCTGCACCCTCGCCGGTGCCTACCTCTTCGCCGTTAAATAGCATGGGGGCCTCATCCTTTTCGCCCTCACCAATGACAACGACGCCGTTCATGGCTACGGAATTGATGAGCTTGCGCATTGCGTCGACCGCCGCGCCATCGCCCTCATTCTTCTGGCCGCGGCCTACCCAGCGGCCGGAAGCGAGTGCTGCTGCCTCGGTGACACGAACCAGTTCCATCGCCAGGTTGCGGTCAGGAAGATAAGACGTATTTTCGGACATGTGTAGTGGTTGCCTTCCATAGTTTTCTCATCGAGGGGTGTTCCCCTTGATGCTCTACCTTTCCATTCTCGCACTTTTTTGCTCTAATGGGTTCGATTTTGCGCCCCATTTGTGGGGGATTGACAAAACTTTCGGGGCAGAAGGGGCCGTGTGGCTTTTTGAAAGCACGCCGTGCGATACTTAGGCGCGTGGCTGCAGAAGAAAGACCAAAGATTTTTGAAGGTGCGAAGGACATCTCCTTGTCCCTCGCCGTCGTGGTGATCATGATGCTGCTGGCCGTGGGAGCGACCGGCCTCTGCTCGATTAACTCCGAAACTCAGCAAGGGGCGGTGCAGGAAGTAGATGAGCAAACCTTCCTTGACACCCAAGCCCGTGCGGGGGTTGGTGCTATTCGCAATCCTGAAATGCCAGAGGGCTGGGAGGCCAATGCTGCCCGTCGCGTTGATATGGGCGGAGAAAACGCCACCGTGGTCAGCTGGGTAACCGCTGACCAAGGGTTTGTGGAGTCCACACAGACGCAAGTTGCGGCCGATAGAGCAGGGGAGGCCTACGACGCCAACTACCGCGGAATCGAATCCGACCGCGAGATCAAAGGGCACCAGGTGCGGGTGCTAGAAAGCGATGATGATTCCGTGCGCCGCCTGTGGGTGACGGATTTGGGCGATGCGCGCCTTATCATCTCCGGCGCCGCGGGCGATAGCGATTTTGAGGCTGCTACCGCTGCGTTTATCGACGCCGCACCTATAGCCGAAAAATAACCTCGCCCAAGCCTTCTTCCGCGGCGGTAGCGCTAAGACCGTCGCCGGCCTGGGCAATAACCTCCGCCAAAGCCTCCGCATCCAGGCCACTGAGGCGTGTCTTTCCGGCAAAGACATCGATGCGCTCACGCTGCGAGCGCTGCGGATAAATAGCAATCTCGCGTACTTTGTCGTCCGTAAAGCGCAGCACCACGGAGCGGGAGAAGTAGCTCACCTCATTATCGTCGCGGGTGTGTGCAGGACCGAAGAATTCTTCTACGAAATCTCGGGAATCGCCCGCCATGATGGAACCGGCGGCCGCGGATTTCGACACAAAATCCACGCGCTCGCCTGGATAACCATAGATCTGCACTACTCGTCTCCTTCAGCGTCTGCGTCCTCGGCCTTATCGAGCGCGTCTTCCACACGCTTCGCCGCGCCGTCGAGGTGCGCCTCGCACGCACGGGCAAGGGCCTCGCCGCGCTCCCAATACTTTAGCGACTCATCCAAGCCCATCTGCCCAAGCTCGAGAATCTTCACGGTCTCAATAAGCTCATCGCGGGCTTGCTCATAGCTCAATTCTTCTACTGGGGTAAAAGCATCCTGGCCTGGCTGGCCGGTACCAATGGTGTCATCGGACATGATTTTCTCCTCGGTTGGTGATTAATCGGCGGCCTGGGAGGCCATAGAAACTGCGGTAATAGAGCCATCGCCCACTCGAATGCGCAGTTGAGCGCCAGGCGGGGATTGCTTATAAGAGGTGACAACCTCGGGCCCGGAACCGTCCTTGGGTACTACCTGGACAATGGAGTATCCGCGGGCGAGAGTCGCCGACGGTCCCAACGCCGATACGCGGGCGCGCAGCGATTCCACGTGGCGGGTTTCCCGCTCCACCATGACTTCAATTTCTCGCCGCATGGTAGCGCGGGTTCGCTCCACCTCCTCGCGGCGCGCACGGATAGGGGTCATCGGGTCTGCCATGACAGGCCGGGAACGAATATTGTCGAGGCCGCGACGTTCCCTTTCCACCCAGCCGCGCAGCGCGGCCGCCATGCGAGAGCGAGCCTCTGCGACGATGGCGCGTTCCTCGGCCACAGAGGGCACGACGCGTTTTGCGGCGTCGGTAGGCGTGGCGGCGCGCAGGTCGGCGACGTTATCGAGCACTGGGCTATCCGGCTCGTGGCCAATGGCAGAGACTACCGGGGTGCCGGCCGCTGCCACTGCGCGCTGCAGTGCTTCTTCCGAGAAGGGCAGCAGATCTTCCACGGAGCCGCCGCCACGGGCGATGATGATGACGTCCACCTCAGGATCCGCATCAAGCTGCTGGAGCGCATCAATAACCTCAGGTACGGTATTCGCACCCTGAACCGCGGTATTGAGGACGCGGAATTGCACCGCCGGCCAGCGGTCATGGGCTACCGCCATCACATCCCGCTCTGCAGCAGAACCACGGCCGGTAATCAGCCCAATTTTGTGCGGTAGGTAGGGGAGAGGTCGCTTGCGTGCGGGATCGAAAAGGCCTTCAGCAGCTAGCTGTTGGCGCAGCTTTTCAATGCGAGCAAGTAGATCGCCAATGCCCACATGACGAATTTCGGTGGTCCACAGTGAAAAGGATCCGCGTCCGGCGTAAAAGGCGGGCTTACCGTGAACAATGACGCGGTCGCCGTCTTTCAGCGGTGCTGACAATGACTGCAACATCGATGATGGGCAAGTCAATTGCACGGACTTTTCCTGCTGTACGTCACGCAGAGTGAGGTAGGACAGCTTCCAGGTGGGCTTGAAGTTAATTTGGGTCAACTGACCCTCTACCCACAGGTAACCCAGGCGCTCGATCCAGCCCTTGACTTGGTCATTGACCTTGCCAACGGGCCAGGGAGTATCCGGAGTATTTGCCGGTTGATTCACACAGCCTCCCTTTCTTCAGTCTGCCGTGTTCTTCCGTCTAGTTTAGGGGCCAGCGCGGTCTATTGCCCCGCTCGGGGTAGCCAGAAAGGTGACGTTAGGCCCCACTATTGTTTTGCGTAGTGTTTCGATACTCTGGGAGCCATGACTGATGGTAAAAATGTTCTCCTTGCGGCCCCGCGCGGATACTGCGCAGGCGTGGACCGCGCGGTCGAGACCGTAGAAAAGGCGCTGGAAAAGTACGGCGCGCCCATTTATGTACGCAAACAAATCGTGCACAACCGTTACGTCGTAGAATCTCTGGCAGACCGCGGCGTCATCTTCGTCGACGAGGCCTCTGAGGCACCAGAAGGCGCCCACCTAGTCTTCTCCGCCCACGGTATTTCCCCTGCCGTGCGCGCAGAAGCAACGCAGCGCAAGCAGCTTACTTTGGACGCCACCTGCCCATTGGTTACCAAGGTGCACAAGGAAGCCCAGCGCTTCCAGCGCGATGGCTACCACATCCTTCTGGTTGGCCACGAAGGCCACGAAGAAGTAGAAGGCACTGCCGGCGAGGCACCTGAGGTCACCCACCTCGTGGATGGCATCGGGGGCGTCGCCAAGCTGCCAGAGTTCCTGCAGGATGAGAAGCTTATCTGGCTGTCCCAGACCACGCTATCGGTGGATGAGACCATCACCATCGTCAATAAGCTGCGCGAGCGCTTCCCGCACTTGGAGAACCCGCCTTCAGACGATATTTGCTACGCCACCCAAAACCGCCAAGAATCCGTCAAGGCCATCGCCCCACAGTGCGACCTGATGATTGTGGTGGGCTCTAAGAACTCCTCTAACTCGGTGCGCTTGGTTGAGGTGGCGCTTGAGGCAGGCGCCAAGACTTCCCACCTCGTGGATTTTGCCAAGGAAATCGACGAATCTTGGTTGGAAGGCGTCCAGACGGTCGGCGTAACCTGCGGTGCTTCGGTGCCTGAGTTGCTGGTACGCGAAGTACTGGAGTTCCTGGACGAGCGCGGTTATAGCGACGTAGAACAGGTAACGACCTCTACCGAGACGATTACCTTCGCCCTACCGCGCGACCTGCGCCCAGCACGCACCTAAGTAGCGTTTGCCTATACGGCAGTTAAAACGGAAGAAAGGCCCGGAAACGGGCCTTTCTTTTGCTTTAATCCTCGTCGTAGAGGTTATCGTCCCAACCTTGCTTGGGCTGTTCCTTCTCCTGCTGAGACACCGGAACGGAATCGCCAGCGCGCCGGGCTGGATCCGGGCGCAGTGGATTGTCGCGTTCCTCTTGTTGTATTCGGCGACGCTCTTCACGGTCGCGACCACGTAGGCGATCCTTGGGCGCGGGGCGTGACTTCTTCAGCGTGTGCGAGGCGCGGCCGCGCTGCGGAGCGGCTTGAGACTGCTTGGAGTTCTTTGCCGGTTTATCGCGAGCCATCAAATCTGCAACCGATAGGCGTTCCTCGCGGTTGCGTCGGTCTTGTTCAGCGTCGGCACGGCGGGAAGCAGTTTCCATTTCGGCGGTGCGCTTGGCCGTCTTGCGGAAGCGCGCCCAGCGCAGCCAGGCGATGAGTGCCGCGCCCACCAGGGCAATAAGGAGCCACAGGAACCTCTGGACAAGGGGGAAAGCGGCGGTGACGATCGCCGTCTTGGAAAACGCCGATGCACCCTCTGGCAAATTGGCCTTGGTGATAAAGAAACCGGCCACGACCACCGTTATGGAATACACAATGGGGATAGAAGCCACGGTGAGGAAAAGACCCCGCTCTTCTACGATGAGCGCCACCAGCAGTGAGCCGATGACAAGAAACGCGAGGTAAGCCCACCCGATGGAACCCATCAGAATGGAAATAAACGCGCCGGTGAGCAAGAGCGCCGCGAGCAGCCCAAGGCCCTTGCCCAGCGCGATGCTGGGGAGACCGGAGCTTTGGGCGGCGGAGGACTTTCTTTGCTTGGCTTGTGACACGTCGGAAGATCCTACCGGTTGCCGCCGGCCTATGGCTATTTCCACGCACGAAAGCGGCGGATTTATAGTGCCGAATTTCCGCGAGGCCACGTATCAATAGGCAAGGGCTCCCGCGGGGTGCGATCCGTGCGGCCCGGGATATCCATCTCATGCAATTTGCGGGCGGTGACGCCCACTCGGGAATCGAGCGAGGAAAGCGTGGCGTTATAAGCTTCGACTGCCTTTTCCAGGTTATGGCCCACCTTTCCGTAGTGATCAGAAAGCGTATTCAGACGCGTATACAGTTCGCGCCCCAAGCGCTGGACCTCCTTTGCCTTGGCGGAAATATCTTCCTGGTGCCACCCCATGGCCACCGTGCGCAAGAGCGCAAAAAGCGAGCTGGGGGTGGCGATCACTACATTGCGTTCAAAGGCGTACTCGATAAGTTCTGGGTCCACCGATAATGCGGCATCAAGGAAGGGGTCTGCGGGAACGAAGAGGATGACAAACTCGGGCGTTGGTTGAAATGCCTCAATATAATCCTTCTGCGATAGTGCCTGGACGTGGCCGCGCATTAAATGCGCGTGGCGGCGGAGGAAGCCGGCGTGCTCTTCTGGGTCATCGGTTTCTAGGGCGTCAAGGTAAGAGGTAAAAGGAACCTTGGCATCGACGATGATGTGGCGGCCACCGGCCAAATTGATGAGCATGTCAGGGCGGACGACGCGCCCGCCCAATGGGGCGGAGACCTGGCAATCAAAGTCCACGTGTTTGGTCATACCGCCGAGCTCAACCACGCGCTCCAATTGCACCTCGCCCCAACGGCCACGCACATTGGGTGAGCGCAAAGCGGTCACTAGTTTGTCGGTGCGTTCGGTCAGGCGGGAGGAGGTGCGGGTCACCGCCTGCACCTGGCTGGAGAGGGAGGCGAGCAGCGCGGTGCGGTCTTCCTCAATTTCTTGGAGCTGAAATCCCAAGCGGTCCATGGCCTTTTCTAGCGGTTGGAGTTCGGCTTGGCGGCGCTGCGAGTCTTGCAGCGCGCGGTGCTCGGCGCTCGGCGCGGAGCGCGTAGCGGAGTAAGAATGGGCTAACCAGCCCATTACCGCACCGAGGATGAGGCCGATAAAAAGTAGCAGCACGGGCAAAGTGGAAGTCATGGCTTCCAGCATGGCACGCGCCGCCGACACGACTCACTATTTTTTCGAATCTCCGTTCAACAGGCCTTCGAAGGCATCGCGGGCGCGGCGCAGGTTTGCGCGCATGCCGGGCTTTTCATGCTCCTTGGGGGTGGATTCAACATTGAGGGCGGCGTCGAGGGAAGTGGAATCGCCGTCCGCGGAGACGTCGGCAAACGCGCCTTCTGGGGCTGCATAGTCCGGCATCTTGAGCCATGCCTCGCGCTTATAACGCCCTTGGTCTTCGGTGTAGCGGCCGATGAGATAACCAGCCACGGTAGAAAAGTCCAGATCCGCGGCGGTCTTTTCGCCCGACTGCAGCTTCATCATGTCTTGGCCGTAGCGGTAGGCCACCGCAAACATCGCGGCCGCCGGAACCGCGAGGAAGCCACCTATCAGTCCAAAGAGAGCTGAGCCTACCGTTACGGAAACCAGGACGATGACTGGGTGCAGGTCCATGGCCTTGGACTGCAGCCAGGGCGAGAGGACATTGCCTTCCAACTGCTGGACCAGCAACACTAGGCCGAGGACGAGCAGAGCCTTGGTGACGCCAAGGGAGACCAATGCGATGGTGACGGAGAGGGCGCCGGCCACGATCGCGCCGACGAAAGGAATGAAGCCCGCGATAAAGGTGATGATCGCCAAAGCCATGGCCAGCGGAACGCCGATAAGGGCGAGGCCGACGCCGATAAAGACGGCGTCGACAAGCGAGACAACTGCTTGCGCGCGAATGAAGCCGCCCAGCGTATTCCAGGCGCGAGTAAGCAGCTCAGTAAGGTGCCAGCCGGCGCGCTTGCCCGTGGCATCGCGCAGCCAAGGAAGGAACTTGGCGCCGTCCTTCAAGAAGAAGAAGGTCAGCACCAGCACGATGAAGAGCGTGACCAAGATGGACGTGGCGGTGCCGATGCCGGTAAAGACCGAGCCTGCGATGGCGCCGGCACGTTGCTGCAGCCAGGACGCCGCCTCGTCGATGTAGCTACTCATGTCATCGCTATCGAGGTTAAGCGGTGGGCCCTGGGCCCAGAGCTGCAGGCTTTGGATGCCGGAGACCGTCTGCAAATACAGTGACCGGGATTGCCGCATGAAATCTGGGGCAACAAACGCAATGAGGCCGCCAACAGCCGTGAAAGAAACCAAAATGGTTACGGCGGCCGCCAACGCGGCGGGAAGGCCAATATTGCGCAGCTTCTTCGCCACCGGCGCCAGAACGGTGCAAATAATAAGGGCCAAAAGCACCGGCAAAAGGCCCTGCCAGAAGTTACCTAGCAAATGGTAGAGGGCGTAGAGGAAAACGCAGATGATGAGCAGCCGAACGGCCCATAGGGAGGCGGACTTAACCACCTCGCCGGCGATGACGGAGCGGTCTACCTGATCACCCGGTGGATGTGGGGATACATCTTCCAGCTTGCTGGTGTCGAAGCTTTCATCAAACTTATCGCCCAAGCCCGCTTGAGGGTCATCGGGCAGCGGTTGGTTATCAGAATTCACCCCACCATCTTGCCTTAAAAGAAGGCGGGTGCGTTAGGATTGGCCCCGTGAGTCTTACACTAGGAATCGTCGGCCTGCCCAATGTGGGCAAGTCCACTTTGTTTAATGCCCTGACCCGTTCCGAGATCCTGGCGGCGAACTACCCGTTTGCCACCATCGAGCCCAACGTGGGCCTGGTGGAGCTGCCGGATTCCCGCTTGACCCAACTGGCGGAGATGTTTAACTCTGAGCGCATCCTTCCTGCCACCGTGTCCTTCGTGGACATCGCCGGCATCGTCTCCGGCGCTTCGCAGGGTGAAGGTATGGGCAACGCGTTCCTAGCCAATATCCGTGAGGCAGACGCCATTTGTCAGGTAGTGCGCGCCTTCTCTGATGACAATGTCATTCACGTCGATGGCAAGGTGGACCCGCGCAACGATATCTCCGTTATTAATACCGAGCTCATTCTTGCGGATCTCCAGACCATCGAAAAGGCCCTGCCGCGCCTGGAAAAGGATGCGCGCAAGAATAAGGATTTGGCCGCCGAGGTGGAAGCAACCAAGAAGGCCCAGGAGATTCTGGAAGATGATCGCACCCTCTTCGCCGCGGCGAAGGAAGGCGAGATTGACCTCGCACTCGTGCGCGATCTGCACCTGATGACGGCTAAGCCCTTCCTCTATGTCTTCAATTCGGATGAAGCAGTGCTTACCGACGACGCTAAGAAGGAAGAACTCCGCCAGCTCGTCGCCCCGGCTGAGGCCGTATTCCTCGATGCGCAGACCGAAACCGAGCTGCTCGAGCTAGAAGAAGACGAAGCCCGTGAGTTGCTCGAGGCCGTAGGCCAAGATGAGCCGGGCCTAGCCACCCTGGCTAAGGCAGGATTTGCCACCTTGGGGCTGCAGACCTACCTCACCGCCGGGGAGAAGGAGGCCCGTGCGTGGACCATTAAGCAGGGCTCTGCCGCACCACAGGCAGCTGGAGTCATCCACACCGATTTTGAAAAGAAGTTCATTAAGGCCGAGATCGTTTCCTTCGATGACCTTGTAGCCGCTGGCTCCATGGCTGAGGCTCGTGCGCATGGCAAGGTCCGCCAAGAGGGTAAGGACTACATCATGCAGGACGGCGATGTATGCGACTTTAAGATCGGCGGCTAATTCCAGCCGGTCTGAGCTTGGTTTTGGCGGTGGGCGAGGGGCTTGTCCGCAGAAGCGAAAAGAAGGTAGCGAAGACGAAACTTCCGCGTTACTGTGGGCGGCGCACCCGAACAAAGGAGGTTGCAACATGGCTGAACTAGATAACAAGACCATTGCCATCATCGCTACCGATGGCTTCGAAGACTCTGAGCTGACCTCCCCGTTGGAGGCCGTGAAGAACGCCGGCGCTACCGTGCGTGTCCTCGCCCCAGAGGCCGGCACCATTACCGGCAAGAAGGGTACGGAGATTTCCGTTGACGCCGCTACCGCTGACTCCACTGGCGAGTCTTTCGACGGCATTATTCTGCCTGGCGGCACCGATAACGCCGACCTCATCCGCTTGGATAAGGCTGCGGTGGAAATCGTGCGCAACCACATGAGCAAGGATCTGCCGCTCGGCGCCATCTGCCACGGCGCATGGATCCTGGCTGATGCTGAAGCCCTCAAGGGCCGCACCCTGACGTCCTTCCCGTCCCTGCAGACCGACCTGCGCAATGCAGGTGCCACCTGGGTAGATGAGGAAGTCCACTGCGACCAGGGCTTGGTCTCGTCCCGCACTCCAGATGACCTGCCAGCCTTTAACGCCAAGCTGGTAGAAGAGTTTGCAGAGGGCCAGCACTAAAGCTTCACGAATTTAAGCCACGGGAGTTTCCCGTGGCTTTTTTCGATCTTGCGCCGGTGTCACATGCCCTATAAAGTTAGGATTTCCAGAAGGGGAGTAGTTCCCTCGGTTAATTCCGAGATGACTGGTCGACATACTGGCGTTTAGCCCGGCCAGCCAGCGCCCGCAGTGCCCGCGGCCGTGAACGAGACCTTCGGTCCGCAACCGAACCGAAGGGAGAAGTGACTATGTCCTCCATAGGCTCAGAGCAGCGCATTCTTGAGCGCTTCATGCAGCTATCCATCGCCGCCGCTGTGGCTACCATCATCCTCAAGGCCTTGGCCGCTTGGTTTACCGGCTCGGTGGGCTTCCTCTCTGATGCCTTCGAATCCCTCGTGAATCTCGTCGCGGCCGTCGCCGGCTTTTATGCCCTCCGGATTGCCTCTAAGCCGGCCGACGATAACCACCAGTTTGGCCACGGCAAAGCCGAGTATGTCTCCGCCTTGGTAGAGGGCGCAATGATTTTTATTGCGGCCGGCATGATCGTGTACACGGCGATCCAACGCTTCTTTGTTCCGCAGCCGATTGAAGAGCCGGGCTGGGGCTTGGCGTTGTCAACCCTTTCGTCCGTGCTCAACGGCGCGGTGGGCATCGCGCTCATACATGCAGGTAAGCGCTACCGTTCCGCCACCTTGGAGGCGGATGGGCACCATTTGCTTACCGACGTCTGGACTTCCGTCGGCGTCCTTGTCGGCATCGCCGCCGTATTCCTTACTGGCTGGTGGTGGCTGGATCCTGTAGTGGCGCTCGCAGTGGGCATCAATATCTTATGGACGGGCTATAGCCTCCTGCGCGATTCGGTGAGTAGCCTGCTTTCTGAGGCGCTTCCCGACGACGAGCGTCAGAACATTAGGCAGCTCCTAGCTCGGTTGGAGCAGGAACACTCGGTAAACTTCACGGATCGTCGCACCGTGGCCTCTGGCCGCCAGCGGTTGGTGTACCTGACCATGGAGGTGCCAGGGGAGTGGAGCGTCATGCACTCCCACGAGGTTGCAGACGCAGTGGAAATTGCCCTCGACGAGCTTTACCCAGGCTGCAGTGCGTTCATCCATGTGGAACCAGCCGGCCTGGAAAATCGGCGTCCGTACCTATTCCGCTAAGACTTAATCTTCTCAGCTTTCTGCCGACAGCTGAGGTGAATGCGCACTAGACCAATATGTGTGTAGGCCTGTTCGGGTGTACGGTCCTGTATACCGCCTGTGGATATTGGGAGAAAAAGTACACCCTCGTTAAAGAACTCTGTGGGGGTAGCTGTCACCGCATTTTGGGGGTGTGGTGAACAGTGGACGATTTGGAGATCGTGAGGGGGTGCGTCTAGGGCACTGCAGGCGAGAGAATCGACATCCGCTTTCCGCAGTTCGGGTGCTTATGGTGCAGATTTTCCAATGTTACAGAACTGTTACTAACCGTTCTGAGCTGCATGAAGCTTGGATATGGTGAACAAAATCGAGAAAAATCTCCGCTAGCGGTCGAAAAATTTTGATTTCTCCGTATGGTGGTTGTCACAGCAATCAATTGGAGATTTTCACCCCCACACTCCACGTGGCGGGGTTAGAAAATGTCCTTTTGTTTGGTTGAAGATAGCTATACCAATAGCAGAAAGGATTTACTGACAATGGGTAAGAACATTAAGGACCTCTTTAACGCAACCGCATACGACAAGAACGGCGAGAAGCTGGGCGACGTTAACGAGGTATTCGTTGATGACCAGTCCGGCCAGCCTACCTTCGTTGAAGTTAACCACGGCCTGTTCGGCATGAGCTCCAGCCTGGTTCCGCTGCGTGGACACGACTTCTCCGGCGATGACCTGAAGCTGGGCTTCTCCAAGGACCGTATCAAGGATGCTCCGGACTTCGACTCCGATAAGCCGCTGACCCCTGAAGCACAGTCCGATATCTTCAAGCACTACGGTCTGGATAACGCACGCGACGTTACCGACTACAAGGATTCCAACCTTGACTCCAAGCGCGACGTTCAGGCTGGCGCTGACAAGGATCACAACCTGACCGCAGGTGCTGGCGCTGCTGGTGCAGGCGTTGCTGGTGCACATGCTGACGAGAAGAAGGCAGACACCCACACCACCGATGCCGCTGCTACCGAGCGCAAGGCTGGCGTAGCTGATGACGCTGCAGCTGCACGCACCAACAACGATGGCGAGCTCATCCGTTCCGAGGAGCAGCTCAACGTCAACAAGGAGCGCGTGGCTACCGGTGAGGCTCGCCTGCGCAAGTACGTTGTGACTGACACCGAGAGCGTCGAGGTTCCGGTCGAGCGCGAAGAGGTTCGCGTCGAGCGCACTCCGATCAACGCTGAGGATGCCAAGAACTACAACGGCGCTATCTCCGGTGACTCCGAGGAAGCTTCCGTCACCCTGCACGAGGAGCGCGTAAACGTGAACAAGGAAACCGTTCCGGTTGAGAAGATCAACCTGAAGAAGGACACCGTTCGCGACACCGAGACTCACACTGAGGAGCTGCGCAAGGAGCAGATCGACACCGATGGTGTTGACGGCCTCAAGAAGTAAAAGCGCATAGCTAAACGCCCGCAAGGATTACCTTGCGGGCGTTTCTTTTTGCCTTTTAGGAGACTGGTTTAAGCCTTGACTCCGATGGTCTCGGCCGAGTCAGAATCCATAATGTGCTTGACGCCGTTCTCGGCAGCATCCCAGGTTGCTTTGTCCTGGATGCCGGCGCGCTTAGCCACGATGGTGGCGCACAGCACCTGTCCGGTGACGTTGAGTGCGGTACGGCCCATGTCAATGATTGGCTCGATGGCAAGCAGGAGACCAACACCGGCCAGTGGCAGGCCGAGCGTAGAAAGCGTCAGGGTGAGCATCACCGTTGCGCCGGTGGTGCCTGCGGTAGCGGCGGAACCGATAACGGACACGAAGATGATGAGCAGGTACTGGGTGAAGTCAAGGTCGATGCCATAGAACTGGGAGACGAAGATGGCAGCGATGGCTGGGTATACGGAAGCGCAGCCATCCATCTTGGTAGTCGCGCCCAGCGGAATAGCAAAGGAAGCGTACTCGGATGGAACGCCCATAGCCTTTTCACTGAATCGCTCGGTAGCTGGCATGACGCCCATCGAAGAACGGGTGACAAAGCCCAGGGAGGTCACGGGCCACACGCGCTTGAAGAAGCCGATGACCGGGATCTTGTTGAATTTCAGTACTGCCGGGTAGACCACGGCAAATACCAGGCCCATGCCGACGTACATGGCCAAGACGAACTTGCCCAGCGAGCCCAGTGCATCCCAGCCGTAGGTAGCTACGGCCTTACCGATGAGGGCCGCGGTGCCAATCGGGGCAAGGCGGATAATCCACCAAAGGATGACCTGAATGACCTTCAGAAAGGACTCGGTAAAGCGCAGGAAAGGCTCAGCAGACTTGCCGGTCTTGACGGCGGCGATACCAATGGCCAGCGAGATGACGAGGAGCTGGAGGGCGCCAAAGCTGAGGGATACTTCGCCGTCGGAAAGCGAGGCGGTAAGGCCCATGAAGTTCTGGGGCAGAAGCTGCTCAAAGAACGCGGTCCACGAGCCGACGTGGGAAGGATCCTGCGCGGTGGCAGCATCGATGCTCGTGCCGATGCCCGGCTTCATCACGACGGCGACGATGATGCCCGTCAGGACGGAGAAGAATGCGGTGATGGCGAACCATACAAGCGTGGAAATTGCCAGGGACGCGGCGTTGGCGACCTTGCGCAGATTAGCGACGGAGGTAACAACAGCGGCGAAGATCAGTGGCGGGATCATCACCTTAAGCAGCTGGACGTAGGCGCTGCCGACGCCCGTGAGCAGGGTGGTCAACCAGCCCGGGTTATCTGGGTCGGTATCCATGCCGGAGGCAATGAAGCCCAGGATAAGGCCGATGATGAGGCCCGCGATGACCTGAGCACCGAATCCCGTGGCCCAGCCGGGAAGCTTGGAGCGCGAAGATTCTTGTTGAGACATAAAGATTCCTTTGAAAATAAAAATGGACAGAGTGGACTATTTTCCAGATACTGTCCTGTTCAACTTCAACATCGCTCAGCTTATTCCTTCTACGTCTGTAGGTACAAAGTGCGAGTGCTTTGCCGTAGGCGCAACCTCGCCTTTCGTGCTCACGGAAAGGTGGATTTGCGCTGGTTTTATGGTGCTGGTGAGCGCGAAGGGAGGGAGCCCGAGCTGCCACGTGTGTCCCATTGCTAACTTTAAGTAGCTACTCTCTTTATCTTTCTCAGGAGGAACATTCATGGGCTGGGTTAAACCTCTCCTTGGCATTTTCGCAGTTGGCGCAGTGGCTTCCGTTGCTTTAGGCGGCGGTGACGAAGATACTGTGGTGGTCAATCGAGTGATCGATGGCGACACCATTGACGTCGACATAGACGGCGAAAATACCCGCGTTCGGCTACTTAATATTGATACGCCGGAAATCGGCCATAACGGCGAACCGAGTGAGTGCCTCGCGGAGGAAGCGAAGCAGTACTTGGAAGGACGGCTGCCAAAGGGGAAGGAGGTTCGGTTGGAATATGACTCCGAGCGGACTGACAAGTATGGCCGCACTCTTGCCGGTGTCTTTATTGACGATGACTTCATTAACGCGGATGTCGCGGCCGAAGGGCTGGCCACGGCGGTTGTATTTGGCGGAAACGACAAGTTTTACGACGAAGTGCACAATGCCGAACGCGGCCCTAAAGAGGCCGGCGAAGGGATCTTTGGGGTCTCGGACGAGTGCAAGGTTTCCAGCGATGAGGACATGGCCGAGGCGCTTAGCGGCG
Organism: Corynebacterium yonathiae; assembly: GCF_027570195.1. GTDB lineage: Bacteria > Actinomycetota > Actinomycetes > Mycobacteriales > Mycobacteriaceae > Corynebacterium > Corynebacterium yonathiae. Next base: position 34,560 of record NZ_JAKMUZ010000012.1, on the reverse strand, counting down.
CTGAAGCTGCGGCGGCAGCATTTGCAGCTTTCGGGGAAGCTGATATTGCAGGGTACGAGGATGTATTGGACAAGTCAGCAGCTGCGAAGGCCGGATTAGCGGTTCTGACTCGCCACAAAGATGATCGAAGCACCTTCCAGAAAGCAGCGTATCCGGATGCTCCCAAGGAGATTGCCGCGAAGAAGGAACGCGAGCTTGAGGGGAAGGAGAAACAAACCCGCGAAGAGCTCGAGAAATTGGAGGAGAAAGAGCGAGAGGAAGAGAGGCGTGAAAAGGAGCGCCAGGAAGAAGAACGCCGCCGTGTAGAGCAGCGGCAAGAAGAGATTCGCCAGCAGGAACGCGACGCGCCGGAAGTAGAGGTAGCGGAGCAGCCAACGCATGACAAGGTGGCTGACTATAAAGCCCCTGAGCAGCAGCCCGCACCTCAGCCGGCGTCGGTGGTCGATAACTACACTGGGTGCCGCGCTTATGGTGGAAACTATGCCATGACGTCAGTAGATAAGAATGGACGTTCATACGCGAAGATCGACTGCACTACCAAGCAACAGATCGGTTAGGTACCCTCGTCCTTCGCGCTCACGGGCAGGCTCCCGAGTACTTGGACCACCATTCCCGGTGAGCGTGAGGGAAGGGGGGTGTCCCTATGTTTTTGTCAAGTGCCAGACCGATGTTGACGAGCACAGTCTTGGGAGTAGTTTCTTAGGCGTGCCTAGGAGCCGGCCAGCGTGTGCTGGTCGGCTTCGTCTTTGGGGCTTTATGCGGCGACGGGGCGTGGCGGGATTTCGCGGAAGAACTCCTTGTTTTTCAGCATCGCGTAGATGACATTGCATCGGCGTCGTGCCAGGCAGATGACTGCTGCGTTGTGGCGTTTTCCTTCAGCGCGTTTGCGTTCGTAATACCGCCGTGACGGTTCGTGGCTGCGGATAACTGCGAATGCGGAGTAGAACAAGGCGTTTTTCAGTCGTTTATTGCCTGACCGTGCCGGGAATTCACCTCTGATCGACGAACCGGATCGTCTAGTCACGGGTGCTATTCCAGCATAAGCAGCTAAGTGGCCAGCACTAGCGAAGTCGGAGCCATCACCGATCGCAAGAAGGATCTGCGCTGCGGTCTTGATGCCGACTCCGGGCATACTCATCAAGACCTCACAAAGAGGGAAATCAGCGAGCATCTCTTCAACCTGCTCAGCAATGGTGTTTCGTTGCTCTTTGAGGGCCTGGATGTTTGCAGCCAGTTGAGGAATTACTAACTCGGCGGCATCGCTTCCAGGCACGGTGACTGTTTGAGCTTTCAGCGCTGTAAAAATGTCGTCTACCAGCGGGGTGGGGTCTTTACGTGTGCGCTTGATCATCCAGTTCAACACTCGTTGGTATCCGGCTCTTTTTAGCCCCTGCGGTCCCTTGTAATGGATCAATAATTCCAGGATCGGCGTGCGAGTCAGGGTGCTACCAGCAAAAACTCGTTCCAGGCTGGGGTAGATCTGGGTGAGGACACTGCGAAGCCGATTGACAGTGCGAGTGCAATCGCGGGCGATGTCATCATCGAAGCCGGACAGCATCTTTAGGGCGGAGAGTACCTCATCATTGCGGTCGACGGCACGTAGCGTGTGGGGCATTGTGCGGGCGGTGTCGGCGATGATGAATGCGTCGCGTTTGTCTGTTTTTGCACGTCCCGGATAGAGATCTGCAGCTTTGCGCATCGCAAGACCTGGCAGGTATCCGACTTCGCAACCGCAGTCCCGGGCTACAGCAATCGGTAGTGCGCCGATGGTGTTGGGTTGGTCGACGATCACGAGCACGGTGCCAAGCTTCTGAAGCTGGTGAAAAACGCCTGCTAGTTCGGATTCGAGTTGAGGCAACGGTTTGTCGAAGACCTTGTTGCCATCACGGTCTAAGGCGCAGGCGTGGTGTTCAGATTTGCCGACGTCTAACCCAAGGAATATGTCGATGGAATGCTCCGGAGACATGATGAGCTCCTAGAAAACGAGATGGGTATGGCGTTGTTCCAGTCGCTGGTGTCATGACCTTCGTTGCAAGCACCCACGTTACAAAGAGACCTAGTTTAAAACTGGCCGTGTCCCTATCAGCTGTCATCGAAAGTCCTGGCACCCGGCGGCAACACCCCCGGATTATGGAAACTACAGGGCAGGTAAGCCATACCGGGACCAGCGACTATCCCCATTATCGGGGACACTCACAAGGTAACGGGAATGCGACCGGGGAAGCCCAACGCATGTGGGCCTCGAGCATTCGCGTTTTAGCGCTTCAGCCCCGCGATCATGGTCTTCAAGTTGCTGCGCAGGAAATCCTCGTAGGTTCCCGCGACCGTGCCCGGCTTGCCGAGCTCATCGGAGTGCAGTGGCTCGTCGAAGATCGGAATCCCGGCCTCCTTCGAGACGGTCTTCATGGGGCGCGTATCCACGTTCGACTCCACGAACAGGTGCTTCGGGCGCTTGTCCTTCAGCTGGCGCACGAGGTGTCCGATCTGCGCGGGGGAGCCGTTTTCATCCGTGTCGATCTGCCAGATATACAGCTGCTCCATGCCGTAGGTGTCGACCATGTATTGGAAGGCATGTTCACTGGCCACGAGCACACGATCCTCCTTCGGCAGCGCACCGATCTGCTCGCGGTAGTCGGCGTCGATGCTCTCCAGCATGGCCTTGTACTCCGCCCCCTTCTCCTCGATGTGCTCGGCACGCTCGGGCAGGGCCTCGGCCAGCGCCGCGGTCACGTTCTCGGCCATCGCGATGCCGACGGTCGGGTCCAGGAAGGCGTGCGGGTTGATCTCCTGATTGCCCTTTTCGTCCTTGAGGTACTTCGGTTCCACGCCCTTGGTGGCCTCGACCATCTGGGAATCGTCCAGGCCCGCGGTGTTTTTCAGTTTCGCGAGCCAGCCGTGCTCACCGCCCTCGAGGTTCAGCCCGTTGTAGAACAGCAGGTCGGCGTCGCTCGTCGCATCCAGGTCCGCGGGCAGGGGGTCGTAGTCGTGCGGGTCCGTGCCGGTCGGCACGAGGTTATGGACGTCCACCGCCTCGCCGCCGATCTCCTCCACCAGGTCCGCCAGCAGCGTGAAGGTGGTGACGACGTTCAGCTGCTCACCGTCTGCCTTCTCCTCCGTCGAGAAGGTCACGGCCCCGAACACGAGGGCACCGCCCACCAGGAGGGCCAACAGCGCGGCCAGTGGCTTATTGCCCAGCGAGCGAGCAATCAGTCCCTTGCCTGGCGCGAAGAGGAAAGCCAGCAGGAACAGCGCGCTGGCGGTCAGCACGATCGTCACGCCGGAGGACACGTTGTAGCTATAGCTCAGGAACAGCCCCACTACGGAGCTGAGCGCCGAGATCGCCACTGAAAGCCCGATCATCACTCCCAGCCGGTTCGTCAGCAGGTACGCCGCCGACGCCGGAGTAATCAGCAGGGAGACCACCAGGATCACGCCCACCGTCTGCAGGGAAATGACCGTCACCAGCGTGAGCACCACCATCAGCCCGTAGTGGATTGCCCGCACGGGCACGCCAGCCGACTGCGCCATGACGGGGTCGAAGGTGCTGAGCTTGAGCTCCTTGTAAAAGACCAGCGTGAGAATCAGCACGGCAGCGGCAATACCGATCGAGAGGTTGCGGTCGGCGTCCTGAACGGTCAGGACGTTGCCGAAGAGGATCTCCGTCAGATCCGTCGCCGTCTGCGCTTTCGCCATGAGCAGCACGCCGATCGCGAAGAAGGTGGAAAAGACGATGCCGATCGCCGAATCGTTCTTCACAGTGGAGCGTTCGCCGATCAGCCCGATCGCCAGTGTGGCGAGTAGACCCGCGACCACCGCCCCGAGGAAGAGGTTCGTGCCGAGCAGGTAGGAGGCCGCGACCCCCGGTAGTACGGCGTGCGAGATGGCGTCGCCGATCAGGGCCATGCCGCGCAGCACGATGAAGCTGCCGACGATGCCGCAGGCCACGCCCACGATCACCGAGGTGATCAGCGCGTTTTGCAGGTAGCCGTGGCTGAGTAGTGAGTCGAGGAACTCCGCGATCATGCTGTCTCCTCCTGGAGGGCTGCCTGCCGTGGCGTGGGGTGGGCTGGTGCTGACGGCTCGCGGATGACGAGCGCGCCGAAGGCCTTCTGCAGCACGTCGGGGACGAAGACCTCCTCGGTGGGACCCGCCGCGACGAGCTCGCCGTTGAGGACGATGAGGTCGTTGTAGTAGCCGCGCACCGTGTTCATGTCGTGGTGCACGACGACGACGTGCTTGCCCGCGTCCGCCATCTGCCGCAGCAGGGTCACGATCGTCTTCTCGCTGGGGACGTCGATGCCGACGAAGGGCTCGTCCAGGAAGATGTACTCCGCGTCCTGGACGATGGCGCGGGCAAAGAGGACGCGCTGGAACTGTCCGCCCGAGAGTTCGCTGATGTGGCGGTGGCGAAAGTCCCACATGTCGACGTCCTTGAGAGCCTGGGTGGCTGCTTCGCGTTCGGCCTTGCCGGGGCGGTGGAAAAGACCCAGGCGCGGGTAAGTGCCCATCAGGACGGTGTCGAAGACGCTGGTGGGGAAGTTGCGGTCGAGGTCAGAGCGCTGCTCGATATAAGCGATTGCGCGGCGCTGCTCGGCGGGGGCCTTGCCGTCGAGGGTGACGGGGTAGCCGGCAGGGGCGCCGGTGGGGCCTGTGCCGTGGACGTTGTGTTTGTCCAGGATCTGGAGCATCGCCTTCATGAGGGTGGATTTGCCTGAGCCGTTGGGGCCGATGATGCCGTGCATGCCGGGGGAGTCGAGGGTGAAGCTGATGTTCCGAATCGCGGTGTTCGCGCCGTAGCTCACGCTCAAGTTCTGGACGCTAATACTCATGGCAGCCAAGAATAGTGTGCAGTTCAATGAATCACCAAATTCAATGTATTGAACTTTGGGGTGGGGTGGTGTTGGGGGTGTCCCTATGTTTTTGTCAAGTGCCAGACCGATGTTGACGAGCACAGTCTTGGGAGTAGTTTCTTAGGCGTGCCTAGGAGCCGGCCAGCGTGTGCTGGTCGGCTTCGTCTTTGGGGCTTTATGCGGCGACGGGGCGTGGCGGGATTTCGCGGAAGAACTCCTTGTTTTTCAGCATCGCGTAGATGACATTGCATCGGCGTCGTGCCAGGCAGATGACTGCTGCGTTGTGGCGTTTTCCTTCAGCGCGTTTGCGTTCGTAATACCGCCGTGACGGTTCGTGGCTGCGGATAACTGCGAATGCGGAGTAGAACAAGGCGTTTTTCAGTCGTTTATTGCCTGACCGTGCCGGGAATTCACCTCTGATCGACGAACCGGATCGTCTAGTCACGGGTGCTATTCCAGCATAAGCAGCTAAGTGGCCAGCACTAGCGAAGTCGGAGCCATCACCGATCGCAAGAAGGATCTGCGCTGCGGTCTTGATGCCGACTCCGGGCATACTCATCAAGACCTCACAAAGAGGGAAATCAGCGAGCATCTCTTCAACCTGCTCAGCAATGGTGTTTCGTTGCTCTTTGAGGGCCTGGATGTTTGCAGCCAGTTGAGGAATTACTAACTCGGCGGCATCGCTTCCAGGCACGGTGACTGTTTGAGCTTTCAGCGCTGTAAAAATGTCGTCTACCAGCGGGGTGGGGTCTTTACGTGTGCGCTTGATCATCCAGTTCAACACTCGTTGGTATCCGGCTCTTTTTAGCCCCTGCGGTCCCTTGTAATGGATCAATAATTCCAGGATCGGCGTGCGAGTCAGGGTGCTACCAGCAAAAACTCGTTCCAGGCTGGGGTAGATCTGGGTGAGGACACTGCGAAGCCGATTGACAGTGCGAGTGCAATCGCGGGCGATGTCATCATCGAAGCCGGACAGCATCTTTAGGGCGGAGAGTACCTCATCATTGCGGTCGACGGCACGTAGCGTGTGGGGCATTGTGCGGGCGGTGTCGGCGATGATGAATGCGTCGCGTTTGTCTGTTTTTGCACGTCCCGGATAGAGATCTGCAGCTTTGCGCATCGCAAGACCTGGCAGGTATCCGACTTCGCAACCGCAGTCCCGGGCTACAGCAATCGGTAGTGCGCCGATGGTGTTGGGTTGGTCGACGATCACGAGCACGGTGCCAAGCTTCTGAAGCTGGTGAAAAACGCCTGCTAGTTCGGATTCGAGTTGAGGCAACGGTTTGTCGAAGACCTTGTTGCCATCACGGTCTAAGGCGCAGGCGTGGTGTTCAGATTTGCCGACGTCTAACCCAAGGAATATGTCGATGGAATGCTCCGGAGACATGATGAGCTCCTAGAAAACGAGATGGGTATGGCGTTGTTCCAGTCGCTGGTGTCATGACCTTCGTTGCAAGCACCCACGTTACAAAGAGACCTAGTTTAAAACTGGCCGTGTCCCTATCAGCTGTCATCGAAAGTCCTGGCACCCGGCGGCAACACCCCCGGATTATGGAAACTACAGGGCAGGTAAGCCATACCGGGACCAGCGACTATCCCCATTATCGGGGACACTCACAAGGTAACGGGGAGAATCTGGCCTACACCCTTGCCGCTCACCAAGACTAGGGGGAAGCGCCATTCAGGTGTTGCTGGTGAGCGCGAAGGGTGGGAGGGCCCGGGGATCTGGAATACTGGCAGCATGAAAATCCTCGTAACCGCATTCGACGCCTTCGGCGGAGAGAGCATAAACCCCACGGAACGAACTCTTCAGCAACTACCGGATCGCATTGGAGACGCGGAGCTCATCAAGCTGGTGATCCCGACGAAGTTCGGGGAATCGCTGCGTCGGGCGATTGAGGCCGCGGAGGGTTCGGCGGTCGATGCAATTGTATGTTTGGGCCAGGCCGGTGGGCGGGCGCATATCACCCCAGAGCGGGTCGCGATTAACGTTATGGATGCCGATATTCCTGATAATGCGGGTTATCAGCCGGTGAATGTACCGGTTGTGGAAGGCGGCCCGGCGGCATATTTCTCTACGCTGCCGGTAAAGGAAATGGTTGCGGCAATGGAGGATATTCCGGCGCGGTTGTCGAATACGGCTGGGACTTTCGTGTGTAACCAGCTGCTCTATGGTCTCTTGCATCACTTCGCAGGGGCGAAGGTGCGCGCAGGATTTGTCCACGTCCCGTTCATTACAGAGCAGGAGAAAACGGATAAGCCCATGATGGAGCTGGCGGACATCGTTGGGGGGATTAAGCGGGCACTCTGGGCGGTGCAAGCTAGTTAGGGTAGCCTTTGTGGCTTTTTTAATCGGTGAAATATAGATTAAAGGACATGTCTCGCTTTAGCCCTCTCAACTGGCCGGTTGTGCGCCAGCTGCGCAGTGGCGATCCCTTCGGAAGGGACGTCAATACGCAGTCTCAAAAGAGTAAAGATAAGCATGGGCGCACCGTGGAAGCGGACCGCGTAGTGCAGTCGGTGTGCCCGTACTGCGCGGTTGGTTGCTCGCAGCGCGTATATGTCAAAGATGACCGCGTCATTCAGGTGGAGGGCGATCCGGATTCGCCCATTTCTCGTGGACGCCTGTGCCCGAAGGGATCTGCGTCGGAGCAGTTGATTAACTCCGCTACGCGCCTTACCAAGATTAAGTATCGTGCGCCGTACTCGACGGAGTGGCAGGATCTTGATGAAGATACCGCGATGGAGATGATTGCGGATCGTTTCTTGGAAGCCCGCCGGAACGGTTGGCAGGATGTGGACGATGAAGGTCGCACGCTCAACCGCACGATGGGCATTGCCGGTTTGGGCGGTGCGACCTTAGATAATGAGGAAAATTACCTCATCAAGAAGCTTTTTACCGCCGCTGGTGCGATTCAGCTCGAGAACCAGGCGCGTATATGACACTCCGCCACTGTTCCTAGTCTAGGAACTTCGTTTGGCCGCGGCGGCGCAACCCAACCGCTGCAGGATATGGCGAATGCGGACTGCATCGTCATTGAGGGTTCTAATATGGCCGAGTGCCATCCCGTGGGGTTCCAGTGGGTGGTGGAAGCCAAGAAGCGTGGTGCCCGCATCATTCACGTGGATCCGCGTTATACGCGCACGTCTGCCTTTGCGAATCGCCACATTGGCATTCGCGGCGGTACGGATGTGGTGCTTTTGGGCGCAGTCATTAACTACCTGCTGGACAATGACCTGTATTTCCATGACTACGTGGTGGCGTATACCAATGCGCCGATGATCATTTCGGAGGACTACCAGGACACCGAAGATCTGGACGGTCTGTTCTCTGGTTATGATCCAGAGACCGGTAAGTACGTCACGGATTCGTGGCAATACGTGCAGAAGCCGGAGGGTGCGTCGTGGAATGTGGAACGCGATGAGACGCTAGAGCATCCGAATTCGGTCTTCCAGATTCTCAAGCGGCACTACGCGCGCTATACGCCTGAGGTAGTGGAGGAGACCTGCGGTATTGCGCAGGAGGACTTCTATTACCTAGCGGAGTCGATCGCGCGGAATTCCACGCCGGATCGCACCACCTGCTTTGCTTATGCGTTGGGCTTTACCCAGCACACTCTGGGTGCGCAGTTTATTCGTACCGCGGCCATCTTGCAGCTGCTCACCGGCAATGTGGGTCGCCCAGGTTCGGGCATTATGGCGCTGCGCGGCCACGCCTCAATTCAGGGTTCTACCGATATCCCGACTCTGTTCCACTCCTTGCCGGGATATTTGCCGATGCCGAGCGTCGACAAGCAAAGCTGGCCAGAGTTCGTTGATGGAATCCGTAATGAGTCGCAGAAGGGCTTTTGGCAGATCGGTGAGAACTATGCGGTCTCGCTGATGAAGTCCTACTGGGGCGATGCAGCCACCAAGGACAACGGATGGGGCTATGACCTCATGCCGCGCATTTCTGGTGCGCATTCGACCTATGAAACGCTCATGGCCATGCTGGATGAGCAGGTGGAAGGCTACTTTGTCTTTGGCCAGAACCCGGCCGTGGCGCAGTCCAACGGCGGTATGCAGCGCCGCGGCTTGGCGGCGCTGAAGTGGCTGGTCGTACGCGATTTCCAGGAGATTGAGACCGCCTCCTTCTGGAAGGATTCGCCGGAGATTAAAAACGGCGAGCTTAAGACCGAAGACATCGGCACTGAGGTCTTCTTGATGCCGGCGGCCACCCACGTGGAAAAGGCGGGAACCTTTACCCAGACGCAGCGCATGCTGCAATGGCGTTTCCAGGCAGCACCGCCGCCAGGCGATGCGAAAAGTGACCTGTGGTTCTTCTACCAACTGGGCAAAAAGATCAAGGAGCGCCTGCGCGATTCCACCGATCCACGAGATCTGCCTTTGCAAAAGGTCACGTGGGACTATGTGGAAACCGAGGAAGGTGAGCCGAATTCTGAGGACGTCCTCAAGGAGATCAACGGCTACTACCTAGAGGGCCCGAAGAAGGGCGAGCTTTTGCCTGCCTTCGTGGAGATGAAGAACGATGGCAGTACCTCCGGTGGTTGCTGGATCTACACCGGCGTGTTTAAGGACGGCATTAATCATTCCGCGCGCAAGGTTCCGGGTTCGGAACAAAACGAGGTAGCTCCCGAGTGGGGTTGGGTATGGCCGGCCAACCGCCGCTTGCTCTACAACCGTGCTTCGGCGAAGCCGGACGGCACTCCGTGGTCGGAGCGCAAGAAGTATGTGTGGTGGGACGCCGACCAGGGTAAATGGGTTGGCGATGACGTGCCGGACTTCCCGGCTACCAAGTCCCCGGACTACAAGGCTCCGATCGACGCCGTGGGCCCGGATGCCCTCGACGGCACGGATGCCTTCATCATGCAGGCGGATGGCCGCGGTTGGCTCTTTGCGCCGACCGGGCTTTCCGACGGCCCATTGCCCACCCACTATGAGCCGCACGAGTCCCCGGTGCACAACGTGCTGTACAAGCAACAGCAATCGCCGACGCGCCTGACCATTAAGCGCCCAGACAACCTGTCGCGCCCAGAACCTGGTGAGCCGGGTTCAGAGGTGTTCCCGTTTGTCTTTTCCACCTATCGTCTCACCGAGATGTATACCTCGGGTGCGATGTCGCGCCGCCTGCCGTACCTGGCGGAGTTGCAGCCGGGCCTATTCTGCGAGGTCGATAAGGCCTTGGCAGAAAAGCGTGGCTTGGAAAACGGCAAGTGGGCCACGATCATCTCGCCCCGTGGCGTCATTGAGGCGCAGGTCTTGGTCACTGACCGTATGCAAATGATGAAGATCAATGGTGAGGAGTTCCACCAGATCGGCTTGCCGTATCACTATGGCGAGTCCGATTCCACGGCCGTTGCAGGCGATGGCGCCAATGATCTGCTGGGCCTTACATTGGAGCCGAACGTATTCATCCAGAATTCCAAGATCGGCGCTTGCGATATCCAGCCGGGGCGTCGCCCGCGCGGTGAAGCCCGTGTAGAGATGCTCAAGGAGTATCAGAAGCGCGCGCACCTGAACCTGGATTCCGGTAATGATCTGCTCACCGTGGATGATTCCTTTACCTATAACCCAGAGCCGCAGCAGCCCGCGGACGCGGATGAGCACGGCGAGAAGGGCGAGGAAAGCGAAGAAGGTAAGTAAATGACAAATCTTCTGACCGAAAACGCGAGCCGGCACGGCTATGACAAGTACCGCCGCATGGCCTTTTTCACCGACACTTCCGTGTGTATCGGGTGTAAGGCCTGCGAGGTGGCGTGTAAGGAGTGGAACCGCAACCCGGTAGAAGGCTATGACGTCACGGGTGATTCCTATGACAACACCGGCGCACTGGGCGCAAATACCTGGCGCCACGTGGCCTTTGTGGAGCAAAACAATGACCGCATCGAGCAGGCCCGCGAGGAGGGAAAGAATCTCATTTCCCTGGGTATGCCTTCGGTAGGGGCGCAGGCCCCAGAGGTTGATACCACCCCGCCGGATACGGATACGTTCCGGTGGCTCATGTCCTCGGACGTGTGTAAGCACTGCACGCATGCAGGCTGCTTGGACGTGTGTCCTACCGGCGCGCTGTTCCGCACCGAGTTTGGCACCGTTGTGGTCCAGGATGATGTGTGCAATGGCTGCGGCACCTGCGTGGCCGGCTGCCCGTTTGGCGTCATCGAGCGCCGCGATGACGGCGGTGTGGCGCTGAAGTATGACAAGACGGCCACGGTGGATTACGTGGATAATTCCCATGCCGGTGTCAACGTGTTGAAAAAACTCAAGCAACTTGCCCCGCAGGGCCCGGACCATACGCCGGGCGAGGCGATGCCGATCAAGAACTTGGGCGTGGCCCAGAAGTGCACTATGTGCTACGACCGCCTGAAGCAGGGCGAACAGCCAGCATGTTCTAAGACCTGCCCGACCGATTCCATCCAGTTCGGCCCGTACGAGGAGATGGTGGCCGCAGCCAAGGCACGCGTGCGCGTATTGCACGAGCAAGGCCTTACTGAGGCCCGCCTTTACGGTGCCAACCAGGACGATGGTGTGGGCGGAACCGGCTCCATCTTCCTGCTTTTGGATTCACCTGAGGTCTACGGTTTGCCGCCGGACCCGCGCGTGCCGACGGCCGATTTGCCGCAGATGTATAAGACCGCAGCCAAGGCTATCGGTGGCATGGCGCTTGCCGTGGCTGGTTCCTTCCTGATTGGGGGACGCAAATGAGCAATTTTGATGAGTACCGCCCGCCACAGCCGGAGCGCCACAATCGCTACCGGAAGTTCGACGGTACGAAGCCGAAGAAGAAGCGGAAGCGTCCAGGCGCGGGTGCGCAGGACGGCTCCAAAGAGGAGCGCATGGCGCAGGACTTCGAGTTCTCGTCTTACTATGGCCGACCAGTGGTCAAGGCCCCGCCGTGGGAATGGCCTATCGGCGCCTACCTCTTCTTGGGCGGCGTGAGCGGTGGCTCGGGGCTCTTGGCCGCTGGCGCACAGGCCGTGGGCAATGCGCCGCTGCGTCGTACCACGCGCCTTTCTGCCTTTGGCGCGGCGGCCGTGGGATCGGTCTTTTTGATTCTGGATTTGGGCCGCCCGGAACGCGCATTGAACATGTTCCGCGTCTTCAAGGTGACCTCGCCAATGTCCATGGGCTCGTGGATTTTGTCGGGCTTTGCCAGCGCGGCTGCGCTGCCTGCCGCCGCGGAAGTAGATGCGGCGACTGGCCACAAGCTGCCGCTGCCGAAGTTTGTGCGTACGGTGCTTAAGAAGTCGGCCGGGCCGGCGGGCGCGGTCACGGGCGTGCTTGGCGGCCCGCTAGCGGGCTATACCGCGGTATTGCTGTCCAATACCTCGAACCCGGTGTGGAATGACATGAAAAAGCACCTGCCGTATGTTTTCGTTTCCTCGGCGGGTGCGGCGTCGTCAGGCCTGGCTATGGTGACCACTCCGGTCGAGCACGCGGGACCGGCCCGTGTGTTGGGTATGGCCGCGGCGGCCAGCGATCTGGCAGCGACCAAGGTGCTTGAGGAAGGCATGGAGCCAGAACCGCGCGAGGCTCTGCACGAGGGAAAGCCAGGCACGCTGATGAAGGCCTCGGAATACTTCATCGCGGCCGGTGGTGTCGGTAGTGCAGTGGCTGCGGTGACGAAGTCGCGGGCAGTCTCTGTGGCTGCGGGGATATCGCTCCTGGCAGGCTCGGCGTGCACGCGTTTTGGCGTGCTCAACGCGGGTCTACAAGCAGTGAAGAATCCGGAGACTACCATCGGGCCGCAAAAGCGCCGGGCGGAAAGGCGCCGGCGCGGGCAGGGCCTCGACCACGATGTGGTGAGCCCGGACTAGTCCAGGTCCTGCAGGGCGGGGGCGAGCTCCGCGCCGATGTCTTCCATGCGTTGTTGCTCGGCTGCGGAGTCGCGGCCATCACGGTGGAGGTAGTAGTTCAGCGCCACATCGCCCACGGTGGTCACGCAGGTGGTAGATACCGAATCCTTCACCGGCCAAGCGCTGCAATAAAAGTGCCGGTCAGCGGAGGTGAATTCGAAGGGGGAGTAGTCATTGGCGGGGCGCTGCTGGGCGGCGTTTTTGGCATCGAGATCGTCGTGCAGTAGCTCTAGGTAGCGCTGCGCTGCCTCATTGGGGTCATCGGGGCAAACAGGTGCGCCCTCGGCCTCATACTTCGTCCCCAGCAGGCTGACCTGCTCTTTATCCTCTGCGCGGTAGAGCGCGGAAAAGGAATGATCATCGTTTTCAGCTGACTGGGGGTCGAGCTTAGCTTCACCGAGCGAATCCGGCAGGGCCTCGCGCACCGCGGCGGGATCGACTGGGGAGCACTCGCTTGTCGATGCCTGCTCGGACGAGCACCCCACCAGCCCCGCCGCGGCAAGGGTGGTGGAGGAAAGGGCGAGGAGAAGAGGGACCTGTCGCTGCATCTTAGACCTTGATATAGGCATCGCCGGTGCGCTCGGTGGTATGGCCGATGACGGGGTAGCCGGGGACCTCGCCGATGAGGAGGAGACCGCCGGAAGTTTGGGCGTCGGCAAGCAGCACCAGCTCTTCCTCGTTCAAGGAGGTATCGAGGTGTGGGCGCACCCAGTCGAGATTGCGGCGGGAGCCGCCGGGGATGAAGCCCTCCGCCAGCGCCTCCTTTGCGCCTTCGACGGTGGGCACGGCGGAAAAGTCGAGCTCCGCGGCGATGCCGGAGGCCCGGCACATCTTGTATAGGTGGCCGAGCAACCCGAAGCCGGTGACGTCCGTGGCAGCACGCACGCCCGCCTCCACCGCGGTGCGGGCGGCCTCACGGTTCAAGGTGGTCATGGAATCGACCGCGGCCTGGGAGACCTCGCCGGTGGCCTTGTGCTTGTTGTTGAGGATGCCTACGCCAATGGGCTTGGTTAGGGTGATGGGCAGGCCAGGTTCGGCGGCGTCATTGCGCATGAGCTTGTCGGGGGCGACGATACCGGTGGCGGCCATGCCATAGAGCGGTTCGGGGGCGGTAATTGAATGGCCGCCGGTAACGGAGATGCCGGCCTCGGTGGCTATATCCATGCCGCCGCGCAGAACCTCACGCAGCACATCCAGGCCCAGCTTTTCATTGGGCCAGCCCACCAGGTTAATGGCGGTAACCGGGGTGCCACCCATGGCATAGACATCAGACAGCGCATTGGCGGCAGCCACTCGCCCCCAATCGTAGGGGTCATTGAGCATGGGGGTGAAAAAATCCGCGGTGGAAATTACCGCTAGACCGTCCTGAATTTTGACGGCCGCGGCGTCGTCGCCATCGTCCAAGCCGACCAGCACGTTAGGGGCGGCCTTGCCTATCAGGCCCTCGACGGCAGACTCAAGTTGGCCAGCGGGAATCTTGCAGGCGCAACCGCCGCCTGCGGCGAAAGAGGTGAGTTTAATATCTTCGGTCATATCGCCATTTTACTCATCCCGAGGAACTATTTGGCTGCACAGCAACGTAGGGAACCTGTGTGTGGCGATAGGACATAGGGCGCCGAGGTTTCCACCTCGGAGCGGCATGGTGGATGTATTGCGTGACAGGTGTGCCGGCACCGGGGAATGCCCGTGTAAGGTGAGCACACGGAGGCGTACGTGTCCTGGTGGGCGCCCCGGTCTTCAAAACCGGTGAGGCCGAGTATCTCGGTCTGGCAGGTTCGATTCCTGTCCGTCTCCGCCACCCGCGCGCAAGGAGGAATGCCACAGTGCCCACGCCCACGCCTGCTGCCAGCCCGGACCCCCGCAGGAATATTCCCCGCATGGACGAGCTGCTCCAGCTGCCGGAAGTAGAATCCGCGCGTCAGCGCCTAGCCGAGCACATCATCCGCGCGATAATCCAGGGCGCAGTCACCCAAGCGCGCCGCGGTCAGTTGCCAGTTAGCGATATACCCGCAGAAATTGCGCAGCGCCTGGAACAAAAGAATACGCATTCCCTGCACCCAGTCATTAACGCCACCGGCGTCATCATTCATACGAACTTAGGGCGTGCCCCGCTTCCCAGCGCCGCGGTAGAGGCCCTGCACGCCGCTGCCTCCTATACAGATGTAGAAATGGACTTGGGCTCGGGCAAGCGATCCAGAAATCGCGGCGCCGGAGCCACGGCCGCGCTGCTCGCAGCCTGCCCCGGTGCAGAAGATGCCCTCGTGGTCAATAACGGCGCCAGCGCCTTGCTCCTGGCCACCGCTGCACTCGCCCCCGGCAAAGAGGTCATCATCTCGCGCGGCGAGCTCATCGAGATCGGAGCTGGCTTTCGCCTGCCCGAGCTCATCGAGTCCACGGCCACGCGCCTCAAAGAAATAGGGGCGACTAACCGCACGCACCTGGCCGATTATGAACGCGCTCTGGGAGATAACACCGGCGCTATCTTGAAGGTGCATCCTTCCAATTTCCGCATCGAGGGGTTTACCTCCGCAGTCGGTGTAGAGGAACTGCACCGCCTAGCGGTGGAGCACGATACGCGACTCATCGTGGACTTGGGCTCCGGCCTGCTCACCCATGACCCAGCGCTGCCAGAAGAACCAGATATCCAGGCCCAGCTGCGCGCCGGCGCCGATATCGTCATAGCCTCCGGCGATAAGCTGCTTGGCGGTCCGCAGGCAGGAATCTTGCTCGGCACCAAGGACGCGATTGCCGCGGTGAAGAAGCACCCGCTGGCGCGTGCGGTGCGCATAGATAAGCTGCGCCTCAACGCGCTGGAGGCGGCCATTTCGACGCCCTCGAATGCGGTGCAGGATGCCCTCCACCTTGATCCCCAGACCCA
Organism: Corynebacterium yonathiae; assembly: GCF_027570195.1. GTDB lineage: Bacteria > Actinomycetota > Actinomycetes > Mycobacteriales > Mycobacteriaceae > Corynebacterium > Corynebacterium yonathiae. The sequence continues at coordinate 18,979 of NZ_JAKMUZ010000012.1, read as the reverse complement.
CCGCGAGCGCACGGAAGCCATCGCGCAGGCAGTCGGGGCAGAAGTGGTACCTCACGATGGCCGCGTGGGCGGTGGCGGGGCGCCGGAGTACCCGCTGCCCGGCTTCGCGGTGAGCCTGCCCGAGCCCTATGCGGACGCGCTGCGCCGCCAGGACCCGCCCGTAGTAGGTCGCGTGCATCAGGGCCGCTGCTTGGTGGATATTCGCTGCGTTCCTGCCGACCACGACGCCGCGGTTATTTCCGCTATTAAGGCGGTGGGCTAGGTGTACGTCGTCGCTACTGCCGGTCATGTGGACCACGGCAAGTCCACCCTGGTGCGGGCTCTTACGGAGATGGACCCGGACCGGTGGGAGGAAGAAAAGCGCCGCGGCCTTACCATTGATCTGGGGTTTGCCTGGACCACGCTGCCTTCTGGCGCGGATGTGGCTTTCGTAGATGTGCCCGGGCATGAAAAATTCCTAGGCAATATGCTCGCTGGCGTGGGCCCGGCCCCGGTCGTCCTCTTTGTTGTGGCGGCCGATGAGGGATGGCAGGCCCAGTCCACCGACCACCGCGATGCCTTGCGCGCGCTGGGCGTAGAGCACGGCATTATTGCGCTAACTCGCAGCGACCGCGCCACCGTGGACCGCACCGCAGAAATCCGAACGCAGCTGGCCGGCACCCCGCTTGCCGACGCCCCCATTATCCCCGTATCCGCCCCTACCGGCGACGGCATTGCGGCGCTGCGGCAGGCGCTCGATGAGGTCCTAGCCGCTGTGCCCGCTCGCGATGCGCAGGCACCCGTGTGCCTGTGGGTGGACCGCGCCTTTAGCGTGAAGGGCGCGGGCACCGTGGTTACCGGAACGCTTGCCGCGGGCACCCTGCGCGTGGGCGATAGCCTTAAGGTGGCCACGGCTGGTGGGGAAAGGGCCGTGGAGATCCGTGGCCTGCACAGCGAAAATCGCGCGCAGGATGCACTCGGCCCCGTCACTCGTGCGGCCGTCAACCTGCGCGGGGTGGATGCCGCCGATATCCACCGCGGCGACGTGCTGCTTACCCCGGGTGCGTGGCGCCTAGTGGACCACCTCGATGTCCGCCGCACCTTTGGCGCGGAGCTCGACGGGCTGCCCGATAACCTCGTCGTGCACACCGGTACCGCCGGGGTGGAGGCTCACCTGCGTCCCTTGTCTGCCGATTTCGCGCGCATCAGCCTGGCACACCCGCTGCCGCTGCGGCTCCTTGATCGTTTCGTAGTGCGCAGTCCTGGCGGCCGGCACGTCGTCGCTGGGGTAGAGGCAGTAGATCTGCGGCCGCCGGAGCTTAACCGGCGCGGTGCCGCCCGCCGCCGCGCAGAAGAGCTCAGCGCCCAGGACTCTTTCCGCGATCCTGCCTCCTACCTGCGTCGCGTCGGTTTTGCCCGTGTGGAGGACCTTGATCGCGATGGTTTTGCAACTACAGCGCCGTCGCAAGGTATTATCGCCTTCCGCGACTGGTGGATTACGGCCTCCCAGGTAACTCGGTGGAAGCACGCGCTTACCGACGCCCTGCAAGCCCACACCGCCGCACATCCCCTAGCGCCGGGAATGCCGCGCAAAGCAGCCATGGACGCCCTCGGCCTGCAAGAAGAAGGCTTGCTGGGCCTAGCCATCGCCGCTGCGAAGGCGGAAAGCAGTGAAGGAGTGTTACGCCTTCCCGGGCAGCGGGCGGACCTCGGTGCGGCGGAGCGCGGGATTGCTGCCATCGAGGAAAGGCTTAAGGTAGAACCCTTTGCAGCCCCCGAAGCAGATGACCTAACGGAGCTGGGCATCGGCCCAAAGGAACTTGCCGCCGCCGAGCGCGCCGGGCGCCTCCTGCGCCTCAAGCAGGGAATCGTGCTCTTGCCCTCGGCACCGGAGGAAGCACGCCGGCGGCTGGCCGAACTAGAGCAGCCCTTTACGCTTTCGGCAGCCCGTAAAGCGCTGGGCACCACGCGGCGGGTGGCCATCCCGCTGCTGGAATACCTCGACGCCCAGCGGATTACTCGCCGCGGCGACGGCGGCCAACGCACATTGCGCTAACGAGGGCCTCTGTGGCTGAGCATCGCACCTATTTGCGGTGATTGCCCCCGCGGTGGTGGGACGTGTCGCGCGCCACGCGCCGGGCCCGCACGCGCGCGGATTCGGAGGAAAAGCGGCCGGGTTCTTCGGCTACCGGGAGCGCACGCCAGCTGAAATTCTGCTCTCCTGGGATGGAGGAGACCAACTCCGCCAGCTTGACGCTGGCCTGCGGTTGTTGTGCTTGCTCATTGTGCTGCTGAGCTGGCGCATCTGGCCTAGCGGGTGCAGCCGGCTGGGCCTGTGGCCCTTTCGGGCGGCGCGAGCCGGTGGGCCGGGCCGTCACGACGGCCTCGCCGGAGAGCGTGTGCTCCCAGACCTCGGGCTGAGCCGGTGTGGCTGCGCGCGCGGCGGCGGGAATCGCAGGTTGTGGCGAGGGCACGCGCAGCGGTGGAACAGCGGGGGAGAAGAGCTCCGCGGTGGTGGCCTCATCGGCGGGGATATCGACGGCAAGCATGCCGTGGCTCGCGTAGGCGCGGGCAGAAAGCCCCGCCCCAGAACCGTTTGCCGCAGCGAATGCAGCGCGCAGTCCAGGGAGCGCGGCACTGTCGCTGAGGGGACCGAGAACCGTATCGTCGCAGGTCGCCACCGCAGTGCCGGCAAGGTCGTCCAGTGTGACGAAAAATTGCTGCGTGCCCATCTGCTCAAGCTGAGCGGGCGATAGGTCGCCGGCGGCGGCATCGATCAGCACGCCTCGTCCGCCGGAGAGCAGCGCGGTTCCTTGCGGTTGGTCATTGACCGGCACCATCCACGGCCACAGGCCCAGTGACACGGCAACCTCGACTTGGCCGTCAACTACCTCCACGGTGGCGATCGTCTGCGGCTGTGCAGAGGAGGCCTTCAATCGCTCCAAGGCGGGATACTCCGCCGCCTCGACCTCGTCCAGAAACCCTAAGAAGCCGAAGTCCGAGCGAACGCGCCAGCCGTTGGTGTAGGTATCGGGTTCTAGGGAGACGTCGACAAGCGCAGCGTGCTTCGCCACGCCGGGGATACTCAATGCGGTGCCCAGCACTGGGTGATCGAGGACCGCAACATGCTCCACGCCGAAGTAACTAGTCGCGAGCGGGTATAGCGCCATAGAAAGTCACTCCCAAGGTTAAAGGCCGGTAAACAATGCGTAGCTCATTTTACGCATATGGGGGATAGGGCTGGCGCCAGCTTTATATCCTGCGAGTTTCTATTAATGTGTAGACAGCTCTCTTAAAAGTGAAACCCGGAAAACAGAATAGGAGTAGAAAGATCTCTTCTTCACCGTCTTCCTCATCCCGTCCTGTGTGTGGGGTGAATAATTCGGAGGAAAGCAAAAAGCGCACCCGCAACGCCAAGCGCATCTTAAAGGACATTATGTACCCGCATAATATCCACCCCGCGTTGGTACCGGGCGTTGCCATTGAGGACCAGAAGGTCAAGTATGGAGTAGACAAGCCGATCCTCTTTGTGGTCGGCGGACTGGTCGTCGCCTTCGTAATCTGGGGTGTGATTGCGCCCGAGCAGGTCTTCGATGCTTCTTCGACAGCGCTCGATTGGGTGATGCGTAACTTGGGCTGGATCTTTACCGCCCTGGCGACGTTCCTGATGTTTTTGCTCATCATTTTGGCCTTTTCAAAGTACGGCAAAATCCCTCTCGGACTAGATGGGGAGAAGCCGGAATTTTCCACGGTGAGCTGGGCTGCGATGCTCTTTGGCGCCGGCATTGGCATCGGCATTATCTTCTTCGGCCCCTTCGAGCCGCTGAGCTACTACCTTTCGCCGCGCCCTGGTGCCTATGAGGCTGCGAGCGATGAAGCGGTGCTGGGCGCCATGGCGCAGGCCGCCATGCACTGGGGTATTAATGCCTGGGCTATTTACGCCATCGTCGGATTGTGTGTGGCCTATGTGTCCTTCCGGCGCGGCCGCGTGCCGCTGATGAGTTCTATTTTGATGCCGCTTTTTGGCAATCGTTCTACGGATTCCCTGCCGGCTCGCATCATCGATGGTCTGGCCATTATCGCCACGCTCTTTGGCACCGCCGCGACCCTGGGTATTGGTGCATTGCAGATCGGCCGTGGTGTGGAGCTGGTCAGCGGCTGGTCCACCACAGGCAACGCCGCGGCGCTGCTAATTATCGTGGTGCTGTCCATCGGAACGATCTTTTCCGCCGTTTCTGGCGTGGCTAAAGGCATTCGTTGGCTCTCCAATATCAACCTGGTGCTGGCTATGGCGTTGGCCCTGTTCTTCTTCGTCGTGGGGCCGACCGCCTTCTTGGCCAATATGCTGCCGGCCGTGGTGATTGAATATCTCGATGAAATGCCGCAGATGCTCTCTGCCAACATGGGCGAGGGCGAAGACATGGTGGCCTTCCTGTCCTCTTGGACCACCTTCTACTGGGCGTGGTGGGTATCCTGGTCGCCGTTTGTGGGTGTTTTCGTAGCCAAGATTTCCCGCGGGCGTACCATCCGCCAGTTCGTGCTTGGCGTGCTGCTTATTCCCTCCGCCATCATTGTTGCCGCTTTTACCATCCTGGGCGGTACCACCATTTGGCTGCAGCGCCGCGATGGCGATATCGCCCCAGACGGCACTATTGATTCCATGCCGGCGGCAGAAGACATCTTTTTCAAGGTCTTGGACCACTTCCCGGGAGCGGAGTGGATGGCGCCCATCGTCATCATCATGCTGGTGGTCTTCTTCATTACCACGGCTGACTCCGCATCCATTGTGAACTCGCAGCTCACCCAGCGCGGCAACCCCAAGCCCAACCCGGCAGTAACGGTCTTTTGGGTGGTATGTATGGCTGGCATTGCCGTGGTCATTTTGCTTGCCGGTGGCCGTAATGCGCTGCAGGGCCTGCAGAACCTTATTACGGTGACGGCCCTGCCTTTCGCGGTCATCATCGTGCTCATGTGCATCGCGTTGGTGCGCGAGCTGCGCCATGATCCTGCCTCCATCCGTCATTTCTACGAGGACGAAGCGGTCTCTAATGCGATCGTGCGGGGCGTGCGCGATTATGGCGATAACTTTGCCCTGTCTATCGAGCCGACGGACGGCGACTACGCAACGGGCGCGCACTTTAACTCCACTGCAGCAGAGGTGACCGATTGGTACGCGCGCACGGACGAAGAGGGCCGCGCCGTGGGCTATGACTATGAGGCAGGCGAGTATGTGGACAACGATCCATCTATCAAGAATGGCGAGTTCATCTCTCCGGTACCGGAAGATAAGGAAGAAAATTAATACTTGACAATCATTGGCAGGTAGGGTGCCAGCTATGACTTTTAGTACCTTTGCCTTTGCCTTCGCCTTGGTGCTGCTGTCGGGTCTATCGACCTCGATTGGCGGCGCTTTGGCGGTGGGAAGGCGCCAGCCGGGGCCGGCTTTTATGGCCGCTGCACTGGGGCTTTCGGCCGGCGTGATGCTGTATGTCTCCTTTATGGAGATCCTGCCGGAAGGCATTGCGCAGCTTTCCGACGCGCTCGGTGAGGAAACCACCGGCACCTGGGCCGCCGTCGGGGCGTTCTTTGCTGGCATCGCCGTCATCGCCATCATTGACCGGCTCGTGCCGGAGGAGATTAACCCCCATGAGCCGGCCACCACGGCCGAAGAAGCCCGCCGCAAAAAGCTAATGAAAACCGGCGTATTTACCGCCTGCGCGCTGGGCCTGCACAATTTCCCCGAGGGGTTTGCCACCTTCCTATCTGGCCTGGATTCTAAGGAAGTTGCGGTGCCGGTGGCGGTGGCCATCGCCATTCACAATATCCCGGAAGGCATTGCGGTGGCTGTTCCGCTGCGCGAGGCCACTGGCTCCCGCAAGAAGGCCTTTTGGTGGGCCACCTTGTCTGGCCTGGCCGAGCCGCTCGGCGCGCTCATCGGCTTCGGCCTTCTCTTGCCGGTTATTGGGCCGGCGACGATGGGCATTAGCTTCGCCGCCATCGCCGGCATTATGGTCTTCATCTCGCTGGATGAGCTATTGCCCACTGCTGAGGAAACCGGCGAGCACCATCACGCTATCTACGGCTTGATTGCCGGCATGGCCGTGATGGCGGTTTCGCTGATGCTATTTATGTAGCCGGCTATGCAGCCGGGCTACGGCGTTTTAAGCCTCCGCCGGCTGGGCGGAGGTGGCCGAGGTCTTGCCAAAGGAGGCCTTGACCGCCATTACGATGGTGGCAACCACTGTGCCAAGCACCAGGCCGCAGACCATGGAGATGCCGGTATCTGCCAGCCATGCCAGGGCGCCATTGGAGATCTTCTCAGTCACGGATGCGATGAATTCGTGGGGCTGATCCATACCGAATTCGTGCAGGCCCTTGACCACGATATGGCCGCCTACCCACAGCATGGCGGCGGTACCGATGACGCCGATGATATCGAGAACGATCGGCATGCCCTTGACCAAGGCGTTGCCCACCGTGGACTTGCCATTGTGGCGCTTATTAAGGGCCATGCCAATATCATCCATCTTGACCAAGAGGCCAACGGCGCCGTAGACACCCAGGGTCAGCAAGATGCCGACGAAGATGAGGGCACCCAGGCGCATCCAGAATGGCTGGTCGATGACCTCGTTTAAGGAGATAACCATGATCTCAGATGACAAGATGAGGTCAGTGGTAATCGCGGACTTGACCAAGCTATCTTCGGCGTCTGCGCCCTTTTCCTGGACTGATTCAGTTTCCTTCTCTCGGTGGGGAAGAAGGTGATGCAGGATTTTTTCCGCGCCTTCAAAGCATAGATAGGTACCGCCGCACATCAAGATGGGCGTGAGCGCCCACGGCGCGATCCAAGAGAGGATCATGGCGATGGGCAAGATGATTACGAGCTTATTGATGAGCGAGCCCTTGGTAATGCGCCAGATCATCGGCAACTCGCGCTGGGGCTTAATTCCCTCCACGTATTGTGGGGTTACGGCAGCATCATCGACTACCACACCTGCGGCCTTCACGGAGGTCTTGCCCGCAAGGGCGGCCACATCGTCAACGCTAGAGGCAGCGGAGCGGGCGATCAGGGCGACGTCGTCAAGCAGGGCAAAAAGGCCACCGGCCATAAATTATCCTTCTGGGGTTAGGGTGATGTTATCGGACCACGTTAAGTGTATTCCCTGATGCGCCAACCAAGCCATCGCATCGTCACCGCTGCGAGTAATGCCCTCGACTGCGGCAAGTGTAGTGTCGATCGCTTTCTCTGTGTCCTCGGCAGAAATCAAGCCGGCGGAGGCCGCGGCAGAGAGCTCATCAATATCGAGCACGGAAATGGGCTCGCTGCGGGTGGCAACAAGATCCACATAAAGATCGCGGGTGGTCCACACCGCGCCATCGCGCTGGATTTCGGCCACATCAATATAAAAGTCCTGGTGGACGTCCACCCCGGGGCGGAAATGGAAGATATTCGCACGCAGGTTGAGATCGGGCAGCAGCCACGATTCCAAGTACCCGAAGCGCGGATGATCGGCCCCGCGCGCCATGTAGAGGCCGAAATCCGTCTCGGTATACGTGTCGACCTCGCGCAGGAACCCCTTGGGGTCGGTATTGGTGTACTCGGCGGTATTAAAGGTCTCGCGCTTGACCGGATGGAGATCCACCGGCATCTACTTCACCTCAAGGAAGGCGGCGGTGGGGGCAAAATTGCAGCGGGATTCCTGGGTGTTCACGCCGCCAGAAAGCAGCGCGATGACGGTGCCCTTGCCGGTCTGGGCGGTGCCGGACAAGGTGGTAGGGCCGTCTTGATTGATGCCATTGTTATTCAGTGGGGTGACACCGCTGCGCAGGGTGTCAAGGTTGAACCACTGCACGTTCATCCCGCCTTGTTCGCGTGCGGCCGGTGGGGTGCCGAGGGCGGTGAAGAGGAAGACGGTTTCGCCAGGCTTTGCTCCCGGTGCTGGCATTTCGGTGGGGCCAGGAACAGCGATGGCCGAGCCCATGGCATCGCTGGTGCCGCCAATGCAGTGTGCGGAAACTGTGGGCCAGTAGAACTGGCGGAAGTTCGGGTTATTGCCCTCTGGCATGGCTACGCCGCCATTGCCATTGCCGCCGCCGGCGAAGAATGCGAGGCCCGACAAGATGGCGTTGCGAACATCCTCGGGAATCCAAGGTTGTGCCGCAAAAGCGCGGATGCGGTCCTGGGTTTCCTGATTGGGGCGGCCGAGCTCGTCCAGCGGGCTATGGGAGGATGCCTGCTGCACCAAGGAAGAAAGATCCGGTGCGGAAGCCTGCGCTGGGGCGACGAGGGGAGAGGCGAGGCCAATGAGCGCGGCCGTGGCAGCGGCGATATAACCGGTGCGGCTGGACAGGCGCCAGGTGGTGCGGGCGTGGCTCACGTTATCAATTCCTTGGGTGCGGTCTCGGGATGGGCGTTCAAGCCCCATTAGTCACATTTGTAACAATATTACCTACAGTAACGATAGTGATGCTTATGGGAGTGTCAAGTGCATTCGCAATCTATAAGATTTTTCGCCCGTTCTATACGGTGCGTTACGGGGTAAAGCCATCCCCAATGCTGCACTTGGCCCTTTAAGGGGGTATCGTGGGAGCTCGTTCAAGATCAATTTCGCGCGCGCAAGCGCCGTAGATCCTCCGAAGGAGAACCCCACTAGTGAGTAATACCGAGTTCCGTAATGTTGCCATCGTCGCGCACGTTGACCATGGCAAGACCACCCTGGTCAACGGCATGCTGGAGCAGTCCGGCGCCTTTGGTGACCACGGTGAACACACGGACCGCGTCATGGACTCCAATGATCAGGAGCGCGAGCGCGGCATTACCATTCTGGCCAAGAACACGGCCATTCACCGCAAGGGCCTGGGCAAGGACGGCCAGGACCTGATCATTAACGTCATCGACACCCCGGGCCACGCCGACTTCGGTGGCGAGGTTGAGCGCGGTATTTCCATGGTGGATGGCGTTGTCTTGCTTGTCGATGCCTCCGAGGGCCCGCTGCCGCAGACCCGCTTCGTGCTCACCAAGGCACTGGAAGCCAAGCTGCCGGTTATCATCTGCGTGAACAAGACTGACCGACCGGATGCCCGCATCGACGAGGTTGTCTCCGAGTCCCAGGATCTGCTGCTGGAAATCGCCGCCGGTCTAGAGGACGAGGAAGCTGCGGCTGCCGCCGAGGAGCTGCTGGACCTGCCGGTTCTCTACGCTTCCGGCCGTGCTGGCGTTGCCTCCACCGAAAACCCAGGCGATGGCAACGTCCCAGAGGGTGAGGACCTGCAGCCGCTTTTCGACGTCATCTATAACGTCCTGCCTGAGCCTTCCGCTACCGTCGACGCCCCGCTGCAGGCGCACGTGACCAACCTGGACGCCTCCGACTTCCTGGGCCGAATCGCGCTGCTGCGCATCTACGCCGGCCGCATCAAGAAGGGTCAGCAGGTGGCCTGGATCCATTACGACGAGGATGGCAACCAGCACACCAAGACCGTGAAGGTCGCCGAGCTGCTGCGCACCGTCGGCTTCGAGCGTCAGCCGGCCGAGGAAGCCATCGCCGGAGACATCGTGGCGATCTCCGGCATTTCTGACGTCATGATTGGTGACACCATCGCCGATCCGGAGCACCCAGAGGCTCTGCCGCGCATCACTGTGGACGAGCCGGCCATCTCCATGACCATTGGTGTCAATACCTCCCCGATGGCAGGTCAGGGCGGCGGCGATAAGCTCACCGCGCGTATGGTCAAGGCTCGCTTGGAGCAGGAGCTCATCGGTAACGTCTCCCTGCGCGTGCTGCCTACCGAGCGCCCTGACGCCTGGGAGGTTCAGGGACGTGGCGAGATGGCATTGTCCGTGCTTATTGAGTCCATGCGCCGCGAGGGCTTCGAGTTGACCATCGGCAAGCCACAGGTTGTTACCAAGGAGATCGACGGCAAGACCTACGAGCCTTACGAGATCCTCACCATTGACTCCCCGTCCGAGCACCAGGGTGCTATCACCCAGCTGCTGGCAGCCCGCAAGGGTCAGATGCAGGCCATGGATGTGCGCGAGGGCGACTGGGTACGCATGATCTTCCGTGTTCCTGCCCGTGGCCTCATTGGCTTCCGCACCCAGTTCATGACCGAGACCCGCGGTGCCGGCATCGCTAACTCGATTTCTGACGGCTTGGACGTATGGGCCGGCGAGATCAAGTCCCGCCCGACCGGCTCCCTGGTTGCTGACCGTACCGGCCAAATCACCCAGTATGCGCTGATGCAGTTGGCTGACCGCGGCAATTTCTTTGTCGAGCCGGGCGCCGAAGCCTACGAAGGCATGGTCGTTGGTGCCAATAACCGTGATGAGGATATTGACATCAACATCACCAAGGAAAAGAAGTTGACCAATATGCGCTCCGCCACGGCGGATGCCACGGTCACCCTTGCTAAGGCGCACACCCTCTCCCTGGAAGAGGCACTGGAGTTCTGTGGTAACGACGAGTGTGTCGAGGTAGCCCCAGACGTCCTACGTGTGCGCAAGGTGGAGCTTTCCGCTACCGACCGCAAGCGTGCCGCTGCTCGCGCGAAGCAGATGAATAAGTAGTCAGCATCACTCTAGGTGGTGGTGATTGCCGCTGAAGTGGCAACCACCGCTGCAACTGCTGCCGCCTCCTCTACTACGGCCTTGACCGCTGAGGAGGCGGTTTTGTCGTATTCCACCTCCTTTTTGATCTCCTGAATGCGTGCCCGCATTTCCCGCCGTTTCATGCCCTCTGCATCGTTTTTGAGCAGAGTATAGGCACCGGAGACTTCGCGGAGGATATCGAGGATGATGACGTCATTGACCTCGGCCGGACGCTGTGCCTGCAGCACCGAAACTAACCGCTCGCGCAGTTCTTCCTCTAATTCCAAGTCCGTCATGATGTAGCGGTCGCCGCCCCATTGCCACCACTTGGCTTTTTCTACATCGAGCTTTCCATTCGCGTGGAAATCCAAGGCGATGATTTCCCGCGGGGTAAACCAAGAAGCTTCCAGGAGGTCCTTCATACTAGCGGTCTTGTGTTGCTGCAGCTCCTCCCACGCCCAAGCCAAAACTGGGTGCTCTGGGCGCCGGGTGGTGGTTACTACCTTTTTCTTTTCAGCAAGTTCGACATGCCCTCCCAGCAGTAAGTCCGCGAGCACGGTAGCGCGCAGGGCGGCTTCATTATTGGATACCCAATCTTCTTTCTTGCCATTGTCTTTGGTCAATAGCAGAAACATTTCTTGGCAGATGAGCATTGGGGCCTCCCTAATAGTTGCGGTGTGAGCCCGAGTCTAGCGCCAACAATCTTCGTTTCGGCGGGGCAGAGGGACTAAAGTAGTCCGCGATGAAAAAGAACCCGGCTTCAACAAGGCGCGCGGCGTCGGCAATGGCGGCGATGCTGAGCACTGCTAGCCTCGCTTTCTTAAGCGCCTGCGCAGCTAATCCCGGCCCACCACCGGTGGTGGAGGATAATTCCTCCGCGCTGCAAGAAGAACAGACCACCACCACAGCGACCCCGGAAGAAGAGGCACCCCAAGACGCCGATTCCGCCCAGCGCCCTACCATCTCAGTGGGCGTGGACCCGCTGCGTGCGGGTTTGAACCCGCACCTTGTGGCCAATAATTCTGAGCTGGTGGATCAGATCGCAGAACTGGTGCTGCCCTCAACCTTTCATGGCGGGCGGAGGGACGCCGATATCCTTGAATCTGCCTCTGAGGTAAACGCCCCCAAGGGTGTGGCGCAGCGGGTGCGCTACGTGATTGCATCGCCTGCGCAGTGGTCAGATGGGACGCCCATTTCCGGCGCGGATTTTAGCTACCTGTGGAAGCAAATGACCACCACCGCCGGTGTGCGAGATCCTGCCGGCTACCATGCCATTTCGGCCGTCAACACCTCCGACGGCGGCCGTGTAGTCACGGTGGATTTTTCCCAGAAGGTGAAGGACTGGCACCTGCTTTTCCATAACCTACTGCCCTCGCACCTGCTGCAAGATGATAATTTCGGCTCTGCCTTGGCCGATAAGATCCCGGCATCGGCCGGACGTTTCCTTGTCGATAGCGTGGACCGCGGCCGCGGAGTCATTACCTTGAACCGAAACGACCGCTTCTGGGGTGCTAATCCAGCCCAAGTGGACGTCATCCAGCTGCGTGAGGTACGTGATAGTACCCAGGCGCTGAATATGCTGCGCTCGGGACAGATCGGATTTGCGGACTTTAGCCCGGACCAAACCTCAGAGGAGGCGTTAGGCCTTTTAGGGCATGTTTCGGAAAAAGCACTTACCCGTCCACGCCAACTGCGTCTGCACATGTCCACCGCGCAAGGAGCGCTGGAAGAAAGGGCAGCGCGCCGTGGCTTGGCCTCGCTGATTGACACGGATCAGGTAGCTCGCTTGGCCACCGGCCGCGCCTCTAATCTGGAGCCCGGATATAACCCTATAAGCAAAAACACGGATGTTACCGCGTTGCGCACGCGCGCTAGTAAGAAACCGATTCGCTTTGCGGTGGACCCTACTAGCCCCACTGCCTTGGCCGCGGCAAATACCCTCTACGATGTCCTAGAAGCCCACGGGATCGACGCCGAGGTGGTCTCTGAGCGCCTGACCACAATAACTTCCAAGCTTTTGCCAACAGGCGAGGTTGATGCGGTGGTGACCTGGGAAGATATCTCCCTGAACTCGCTGGCCGCGGCAAACATCTTTAGCTGCGATGATGAGCAACCACTGGCAGGCGATTTATCCGGAATCTGCCCGGAGAATGCGAATGAGATTCGCAAGGAAATTTTGTCTGGGGCCAAGAGCCCGAAGGAAGCGCTTCGCCACATTCGAGAAGTGAACTCTAAGGAAGCGCTCTACGTGCCACTAATGGATGAGACGCGTATCCACGCGCTCGGGAAGGGTATTGTAGGCCCCGGTCAAAGCATTGATGATTGGGACGAGGGGCTTATCACCGCGCCCCGCTGGAGGATAGATGAAGACTAAGGACTTAACCGGCTATCGCGTGGTGGCAGTCCACGCTCACCCGGATGATGAAACCCTTTTTATGGGCGGTACCCTGGCGACCTTAGCCGCACGCGGTGCCGAAGTTACCGTTATTACGCTCACCCTGGGCGAGGACGGCGAGGTTATCGGTGAGCCCTACCAAGGCCTGGCCGACCATGATCAGCTCGGCGGCTTTCGCGCCCGCGAATTAGCCAACGCGCTGGAGGCTCTAGGAGTAAAGGGAATCCAGTTGGGCGGTTTCGGCCACTTCCGTGACTCCGGCATGGCGGGCTCACCCTCGCACGAAAACCCGCGCGTGCTGGTCAACCGCATCGATGAGGCAGCCGATTTCCTTAGCGATGAGTTCGAGGTGATTGAACCGCACGCCATTTTGACCTACGGGCCCGATGGCGGGTACGGCCACCCGGACCACATTGCGGTGCATAAGGCGGTGATGAAGGCGGCGTCGCCAAGCGTGCGTATTTGGTACGGCATTTTTGAACGCTCCGCTAACTATGCCGGCCTGGAAACCCTCGATGCCCCAGCTGGATGGACCAAGCCCAGCCAGGAGTACTTGGACAATTTCACCAACGAGGGCGCCGATGTCACCGTTGCCCTCTCCAGCGCCGCACTGGACGCCAAGCGCCGCGCCATGCGCGCTCACGCCTCCCAAATCTGGTTGGCCGATGGCTCTACTACCCGCACCAATCCCACGGCCGCCGTGGCCGCGCTGCATGAACCTGAGCGTGTACCCGGCGCCTTTGGCCTGTCCAACCTGCTAGTAATGCCACTGCTGCCGGCCGAATACTTCCAGCTGGGCCAAGGCGAGCCAGCCGATGATTTGCTCGGTGGCCTCTGATGCGCACGGATTTTAGCCGCGGCGAGCAGGTAACGGGTCTGGTTTGGTTGGGCTTTGGCGCGCTGTTGTCGGTTTTTCTTGAGGTCATTTACCTCACCGCGCGCATCCCATTGTCTGATGGGGCGAGCGTGGCCTTTCCCATCACCATTGTGATCGCGTGGTGGTTTAACTCCGTGCTCACTCGCACTGCCCGGCTATGGAGCCCTGCGCCGATGGTGGGCGCCATCCCGCTCATCGTATGGGGCTTGGGCTTTTTTGCCTTCATGCTGCTGGTGCCAATGACAGGAGACATGCTCTTGGCCAATAATATTCTCAGCCTGCTCCTGCTTTTGGCGGGGATAGGCGGCGGCGTTTGGCCATTTTTCAAGCAGAAGTGACATACTATTAAACACCCCAAATCCGAGACATCAGGAAGTTTCAAGGAATCCCCATGACTTATACGATCGCACAGCCTTGCGTTGACGTAATGGACCGCGGCTGCGTTGAGGAATGCCCTGTTGACTGCATCTACGAGGGCAAGCGCATGCTCTACATCCACCCGGATGAGTGCGTGGACTGCGGTGCCTGCGAGCCGGCTTGCCCGGTCGAGGCCATCTTCTACGAGGACGACGTTCCCGATGAGTGGCTGGACTATAACGACGCCAACGCGGCCTTCTTCGATGACCTGGGCTCCCCGGGCGGCGCTGCGGCCCTCGGGCCGCAGGACTTTGACGTCCCGATGATCGCCGCGCTTCCGCCGCAGAATCAGGAGTAAGACATGGCACGCACACCGCTAGGAAAGACGCTTCCAGACTTCCCCTGGGATTCGCTGGCCGGCGCCAAGAAGAAGGCCCAGGCCCACCCGGGTGGAATCGTCGACCTCTCGGTGGGCAACCCCGTTGACCCAGTAGCTCCAGGCGTGCAGCTTGCGTTGACCGCAGCCGCGCAGGCCCCCGGCTACCCGCAGACCGCCGGCACCCCGGAGCTGCGCGAAGCCATCGCCGCAGCGCTGACCCGACGCTACAACATGCAAGTAAGTCGAGTCCTGCCGGTGGTCGGCACCAAAGAGGCCATCGCCTGGCTGCCTACGCTCTTAGGCATGCGCGGCGAGACCGTCGCCTTCCCCTCGGTGGCCTATCCCACCTACGAAGTAGGCGCACTACTCGCCGGAGCCACTCCGCTGCGTGCGGATTCCGATTTCCAAGACGCCTCTTTAGTCTTTTTGAACTCGCCGTCCAATCCCACGGGCCGTGTGCTCGGGGTGGAGGAGCTGCGTCGCATCGTGGCGTGGGCGCGCGAGTCCGGCGCCATCATCGCCTCCGATGAGTGCTATATGAGTTTGGGGTGGAATGACGATAATCCGCCGGTGTCCATCCTCGATCCGCGCGTGACCGACGGTGATAACACCGGGCTCATTGCCATGCATTCGCTATCCAAGACCGCGAATATGGCTTCCTACCGCGCCGGCTTCTTCGCGGGCGATAACGACCTCATCGACGAGCTGCTACTGCTGCGCAAGCACGCCGGCCTCATCGTTCCGGGACCCATTCAGGCCGCCATGGTCGCCGCGCTTAACGACGACGACACCGAGACGCTTCAGCGCAACCGCTACGCCTCCCGTCGCGCGGTGCTCATGCACGCGCTTGTCGACGCCGGATTTACCATCGACCACTCCGATGCCGGCATGTACCTCTGGGCCACCCGCGGCGAGAATTGCCGCGAGACCATCGACTGGCTTGCCGAGCGAGGTATCCTCGCCGCCCCTGGTGACTTCTATGGCCCAGCAGGCGAGAAGCACGTGCGCATTGGTCTCAACGGCACCGATGAGCGCATCGATGCTGCAGTAGACCGCCTCGCCGGTGCCTAATTCTGGCAGGCCTCCCGCACGCGGGGGCATATCCCCGCGCAAGACGGTCCTGCGCGACCACGTGCCCGAGCAAGGGGAGTACTTCGCCGCCCGTGCCGGCGATTCCCCTATCCACCTGGGACTCTGCTGCCGGCTGGGGCCGAGCTGCCGCGTCCCGTGCCCGCCTGGTATCACCCCACTGTGCCTGCCGAGCGCCCCATTCCTTTCGACTACTCAGTCATCTACGCCGACCGCGACCTCATCGTGGCCGATAAGCCGCACTTTCTGCCCACGACCACCAATGGCCGATTACAACGCGAAACTCTCCAAACCCGGCTGCGCGTGGATTTCGGTGAAGACGATATTGTGCCCCTGCACCGCCTAGACCGCCTGACGGCTGGCCTCGTCATCTGCTCCCGCAATCCCGAAACCCGCGCCGCCTACCAGCGCATCTTCCTGGAGGGGAGTGCGGTGAAGAGGTATCGGGGCGTCGTCAAGCAGGCGCTTTTCGTGGACCGGGAAATTGCCCTGCGTATGCGCAAGCCCCGTGGCTCGCGCCAGGTGCGCGTCGTCCCTGACGGCGCGCCCACCTCTACGTATGTGCGCGCGGCCGGCCGGGAGGTGGCCATGTGGCCGCGCACCGGCCATACCCACCAGCTGCGAGTGCTGCTCAATTACCTCGGCCACCCGCTGCTCGGCGACGATACCTATCCCGCCCCGCGCAAGCTCGACCTGTATGATTTTCGCACCCCGCTCGCCCTACTCCATGAGGCTATCTCTTTTATAGATCCTCTATCACAATCCGAGCGTCAATTTTTCAGTTCGCAGGACTTAAGAACTACAATCGAGTAGTTATTAAATCACTGGCTAGAAAGGCGGCCCATGGCAGACCTCAGCGTCGCGCGCTTTGTGTCCAATTTTGGGCAGTTTCTCAAATTCGGCATCGTCGGCGGCTCCGGTACCGCGGTTAATCTCTTTGTGGTCTATTTGTGTAGAAAGATTACTTGGTGGTCTGGCGGCATCGAGGCGGATGATCCCTTCATCAATCTCTTCGGCTCTGTTTTCCATATCCGTTGGTACCATGTGTTTTTGACCATTGCGTTCTTGGTCGCCAACACTTGGAACTACCAGCTGAATCGCATGTGGACTTTCCGATCGGTGGCGAAGGTGTCTTGGCTGCGCGGTTTCTTCCCATTCCTTCTCGCTGGAATTGGAGCTTTTATCGTAAGCCAAGTTGTGGCGACACTGTTAATGAATCCGACTTCGCCGCTGCACTTGCCCTCAGACATTCTGGATAATTCGACCGGTCTGCGTACAAAGGTGTACTGGGCATCAGCCATTTCTATCATTGTCGCTATGCCGATTAACTTTATCTTGAACAAGCTGTGGACCTTCCGCTCGAAGCCGAAGACGCCGCAACTTGTCGAGGAAACCGAGCCGGCCTAGCTAGGTCCCGTATTTCCTTCCTCTCCGCCCCCGCGCTCACCAGCGCAGGCTGGCGGAGATTTTTCTTTCTCCCCGTGAGCGCGAAGGGGACAGTACCTCCGTCGCGCTCACGGGGAACGGTATCAGAGAAAACCCGCCGTCCGTGGCGAGCGCGAAGGGCGGGGTGAGGTGCCGGAGTGAAACTAATCTTCTAACTCGGCATCGAGGCGGGCTTGGTCGCGGCGGTGCTGGCGGCGACGGTAGAAAGGGGTGAGGGCGAGGGCGGCGATGGCGCCGACTGCGGTACCGATGAGGTAGGCGGCGGGGTTGTGGCCGTCGGCAGGCGCGTAGGCGTTATAGGCAATGCCTGTGAACATTACTATAAGCGGGATGAGGTAGACGGCGATAGCTGCCCAATTGCGGCCGACTAGCGGGGCGGCCACGTGCTTGCGCATCCAAACAGAACCGATAGCGTTGCCCAAGTTGGACGGCACGATCGCAAGAAGGCTCAGCATGCACAATTGGCCGGGAAGGGCCCAGGCCAGAATCGCGGCGACAACGAGTTCGAGGAACGGGATTGAGGTCATTCCGATTACGCAGGCCTTATAAAGCGTGTCGCGTTCGAATTCATCGCGGGTCGCGCGCTCGATTTCATTGAGGGAGTAATTGGCGATGGCGTTAATCATGTTGTTCAGCTCCAAAAATTTCTTCGACGGTTTTTCCTAGTTCATGGCAAATATCTAGCGCGAGGTGCACGGAAGGTGAGTAGTTGCCGCGTTCGATATTGGCGATGGTTTGGCGGGAGACGCCAACTCTTCTGGCGAGTTCGGCTTGTGACAATTCGAGCCAGCGGCGCCATTTGCGGACCATGTTGGGGTGCTCGGCCATCTGGTCTCCTTTACGGGCTGTCGTTCTTGCATGACTGAGTGTAAAGAATTGTTGTCACTAGGGCAAGAGTTATACGCACAGGTGCCACTGCCAATAGGGCGCAGTGGCTGAAGTCGGGAGCTGCGGAGTACCGCCTTTTAGTACTTCAAGTGTGGCTTTGATGAGCAAGACGGCTTGGCTGAGGTGGTGGATGATGTCATCTGCAGTAAAACGCAAAACGGTATAACCGTGGGCCACGGCCGCGTTCTGTTTGGAGCGATCAGCCTGAAAAGCCACACTGTGCTTGTGGTATTCCCAGCCGTCGACTTCCACCAGTAGCTTGCCAATCTTCAGGTCAAAGCGGTAGCCGGCGATAAGAACATTGTGCTTGGGGTAGATTCCTTCTGCGCGCAGCTGCCTGCTTAGTGTGCGTTCCGGCGGGCTATCTGCGCCTATAGCAGCGTGTCGTATCGTCTCTTTTAGAGGCTTCGGGATGCGCCTCATTCGTCGGCGGTCCTCTTCTAGACGGTTGGGGCCGTATTTTCCTTGGTAGTGTTCTTCCAATAACGGCCTGCACGCACGCGAAATTTTGCGCGCAGCCCATAGCGGTTGCACCACCGGTAGGCCATTGACCTTGTGTGTGGCCCGGAGACGCGAGTGTGAAACGCGGAAGCATTTTCCCTTCAAGGTGCGGGGTCCCTCCGCTTCCAATGGAAATGTTAGCTGCCGGCCGAGATAAATCTCCTGCGCGGTCTTTCCCGTGAAATGGATGCGGCTGAGCCCATGTGCCAAGGCACGCGCCACCGCCTGGGGCGTCCCCGTATCGGTATAGATCCCCCGATGTACGCGATACAGGCTCCCCTCGCGTACCTTGCGGCGAATTGCATCCTTGTTCAAACCTTGCTCGCGCAGTTCCGCGGTTGTCCATTCCCCCATGGGATTAAACGTAAACAGCTGTAGTGCGTGGTGGCTACGCACCCCGGTGCAGCCTGTGGATAATTCAGGGGAGAGGACCTATTTTCCGCCGCTGGGTATGGATCGCTGTGGATAACCGCCCCACGCGCC
>NZ_JAKMUZ010000011.1 GCF_027570195.1 Corynebacterium yonathiae | reverse complement strand
GAGACCTAGGTCGGAACGGGTTAAGATACAAGAAAAGCCGCCCGAAGGCGGCTGATTTGTGCGCCCGGAGGGATTCGAACCCCCAACCTTCTGATCCGTAGTCAGATGCTCTATCCGTTGAGCTACGGGCGCAGACCGTTGGTAAGCAGTGCGTATGCTCTGCTGTGCAACGAGAATTTACTATACCCACGGTCTGGAAAACTAACAAATCGCCTGTTCACCCTGTGTTCACTTGGCCGAAATGGAGGCGTTTAGGAGGGGATAAGGGCGGCAACTTCGGCGTCGGAAAGCAGGGCGTCCTGAAAGGCCTGAAGAGTGGACTCGTGGTCGAAGTCGATACCGATGAGGACGATTTCAGACCCGGGCGTCACGCCAGTAGTAGCCCAAAAAGAGGCCGGCATAATTTGCAGATTTGGACCGGCTTGCTGCCAAGCGTGGGTGACCCGGAGATCGGTATCAATCCAGCAATACCCCTTGGAGCGCACTAGGCCAGTACTGGCACGGAGGGCGGCAAGCAGGCGCTCTCGATTAAAGGGGCGGTCGGCGCGGAAAACGACGGAGGAAATGCCATATTCCTCGGTTTCGGGTGTGTGCGGGTTGGCCAACTCTTCCGCGTAGCCGTTATAAGCAGCAGCAGTGGCGGCGTCATACAAGTGAGCATCGAGAACAAGCTGCGGGTCGATGGCACCATGGGTGACAATCACGACGCGGGCGCGGGGGTTCATAGCACGAACGGTAGCGATAACCCGCTCGGTTTCGGCAGCATCAACCACATCAGTCTTGGTGATGAGGATAAGGTCAGCGAACTCAACTTGGTCCACTAGGAGGTCAGCCACGGTGCGGTCATCACCGGGCGTGGCCTCGATGCTTTGGGACGCCAGGCTCTTGCCACGGCGCAGCTGGTCAAGAAAGGTGGAAGCGTCCACGAGGGAGACCATGGTGTCGATGGGGGCGACGTCGGCAAGCGTCGTGCCATCCTCAAACTCCCACTCAAAGGTGGCCGCAACGGGCATGGGTTCGGAAATGCCGGTGGATTCGATGACAATCTGGTCGAAGCGGCCGGAGCGGGCGAGCTTGCCCACGGATTCAATAAGGTCTTCGCGCAAGGTGCAGCAGATGCAGCCATTGGATAGCTCGACAAAGCGATCCTCGCCGCGCTCAAGGTGCCCCTCGCCGGCGACGAGGGCGGCGTCAATATTGACCTCAGAGAAATCGTTGACGATAACAGCAAGCTTGCGCCCCTCGCGGTTAGCAAGCAGATGGTTTAGAAGTGTGGTTTTTCCACTGCCCAAAAATCCGGACAGCACAGTAACGGGTGTAGCCATTCCCTAATGGTAACGTGTTTCATTAGGGAATGGCTACGTATTCCCTCGCCTTAAATGGATAGGCCGAAGATGGGCACCGCCAGCAGGTACACCGTAAGGGTAATGAGGAAGATGCCGATGATATTGAGGCCGAGGCCACCCTTGATCATCTCGCCAATCTTGACGTACCCGGAGCCATAGGCAATGGCGTTCGGCGGGGTGGCTACTGGGAGCATGAAAGCACAGGTTGCGGCCAAGGCCACCGGGATAGTGAGGAGCAGTACGTTGATATCTCCCTCCGCAGTCAGGCCGACACCCACGGCAACGCCACCCATGATTGGAATAAAGGTGGCAGCCGTAGCGGTATTGGAGGTGATCTCCGTCAAGAAGAGCACCAACGCAGCGACGGCGGCGACAATGAGGACGACCGGCAGGACGCTCAGCCCCTTGGCCATCTCACCAATCCAGAGTGAGAGGCCGGAAGAATTGAATACCGAAGACAGGGATAGACCGCCACCAAAGAGCAAGAGCACGTCCCACGGCATTTCATTGGCAGTCTTCCAGTCCAGCAGGCGAGTGCGACGCTGATTATCCGCCGGAAGAATGAACAGCAAGATGCCGGCAGCGATACCCACGATGGCGTCGTCATAGTTCTCAAATTCCTTGAGCACCAGCGGCAGGATTACCCACGCTGCGGCGGCCAGAACGAAGATGATGCCAGTCATAACCTGGGGACGGGTCCAGGGGCCGAGGGCCTTAATTTCATCATCGATAAGCTCGCGGCCGCCCGGGATATTCTTCATCTCCGGTTTAAAAATGGTGATAAGTAGGGCCCAAGCAATCAGCAGGAAGATCACGGCAAGCGGCACACCAACTGCCATCCAGCGGCCGAAGCCAAGGGTAACGCCCCACGTATCGGCCATATACGCGTTGAGGAAGGCATTCGGCGGGGTGCCAATGAGCGTGCCCAGCGAACCGATGGAGGCAGAATAAGCGATGCCCAGCATAAGGGCCGTGGCAAACTTCTTTTGCTTCTCCCAACCGCCTACGGTCTCCGCAGTCAGCGCAAGCACCGAGGTGCCGATTGGCAGCATCACCACGGCTGTCGCGGTATTAGATACCCACATGGACAAAAATCCGGTGGCCAGCATAAAGCCCAAGATGAGGCGCTTGGGAGAGGTGCCAATCACCTTCACCACATAGAGGGCCAAGCGGCGGTGCAGGTTCCAGCGCTGCAGGGACAGCGCGATGAGGAAGCCACCCATGAACAAGAAAATGGTGGCGGAGGCATACGGGGCGCCTACTTCCTTGATTGATCCGACGCCAGCTAGAGGGAAAATAACCAACGGAAGCAGCGCGGTGGCAGCGAGCGGAATAGCTTCAGTCATCCACCACACGCCCATAAGGATCGTCACCGCTGCAACAGCGCGGATGGCACCAAGCGTGTACTCGGCTTCCGGATCTGCGCCAGAGGAGCCTTGGACTGTCTCGATGGCATTGGAGGGGAAAATAAAGAAGACAAGTACCGCCAATGCCAAGCCCACGAAGAGGCCAATAAACTGCCGGCGCCATTCGCCGCGTGGGACTTTAGGGGCTTCGTCACCTTCGGTGTGGGCGGTGGATTCGTGAGTATGCGGGGTGGTCATACCGCGCGCTCCTTCACTAAGAGAGGACTGTGCTGAGGGATATGCTCCGTACTTCCCAGGTTATTAGCTGGCCTAGACAGCAAATAGAAAGTTATCTAATTCACTGCGAAGCATGCACTGACCATACAAAACATGTGACGCAGAAACCATATCCCGTCACAATAAACCACCCCCGCACCCCCGAATAGCACACACCACACCTGCCTAAAACCAGAAATCGCTCCACCACTCCTCCACCCCCGATCGATGAAGGATGGGTCAAATGCCCAGGACGGTCTTAGCAATGAGGAAGTAAATAATGAGGCCCGTAGCATCACAGAAGGTAGAGATAAACGGGTTGGAAAAGACCGCCGGATCGGCACCGATGGTCTTAGCCACGATGGGCATCAGCCCGCCTACGGTCGCAGAAATCGAGCAAATCAAAAACAGCGTCGAACCGATGACCAGGCCGATGCTCATGCCATAAACCAGCGTAGCCAGGCCCAGTCCCGCCAAGCCGAGCACGGCGCCTAACAACATGCCGACGCGTAGCTCGCGCCACAAAACGGCAACGAGGTCGCGGGTGCGGACATCGCCCAGCGCCAAAGCACGAGTCACCGTGGTAGCAGCCTGATTGCCGGTATTGCCCCCGGTGCCGGTCAGCAGCGGGATAAATAGTGAGAGAACCACGGCCTTGGCCAGCGTGCCTTCAAAGGAGTCCAATACTTGCACGGTCAGCAGCGCAGAAACTGCCAGCACGAGCAGCCATACGATGCGCGAGCGCACCAGCTTGAGCAAAGGCGTGGATAGGTACGGCTGTTGAAGGGCCTCGGTACCGCCAGCACGAGCGGAGTCTTCGCTATCTTCTTCCTCCACAATGTCCGTAGCGTCATCCCACGTCAGCAGACCAACCAAGCGGTGCGAATCATCCACGATAGGCAGTGCAAGAATGTCCAATGGGAGGAACCAACGCGCGGTTTCTTCCGCATCATCACCGGCCTGGGCAAAGATGGGGTCGTGCATAATATCGGCCATGGTCAGTGCGGCATTAGCGGTGAAGATTTCGCGCAGGCTCACCACTCCCACAAGACGCCTATCCTCGCGGGTAATGGGCACGGTGTAGATGGTTTCCAGCTCATGTGCGGTCTCCCGCAGTTTAAACAGCGCGTCCCTAACGCTCATGTCCGGGTGGATTCCAGGCACCTCGGGGGACATTCGGCGCCCCACCGATCCCTTGACATAGCCCAACACCACGCCCGTGACATCGCGCTTGGATTGAGTCAGTGAGCGCAGCAGCCGGTCCGCAATCTCCGCAGGCAGCTCATCCAGCAAAGCCACGCGGTCTTCCGGATCAAGCTCGTCGAAGAACTCATAGACATCAGCATTGCCCAGCTCATCGATGATATCGGCCTGATGCTTTGCATCGAGGGCATCAAAGACGACGATTGATTTCTGGCGCGGCAGCAAGCGCAGGGCCAAGGCTGACCGGACGGCATTTTGCCGCTCGACGACGGCGATGAGTTCCTGCAGGGGCACCCTCTCCAGGAGTTCCTGGAGGCGCGGGGCCTTGGTGGGGTCAATGGCGTCTTCTTGCTTGAGCCATGCCTCGACAATATCGCTAGCCCGCTCGGTGGTCTCCGCCATGGCCTACCTGCCTTTCCAGCCCCAGGTTATTGACTTCAGCCTTCTTAGACTACGCCATTTGCCCAGAAAATCCGCCAGAGATCCTCCCTGGCCGCATGACAACGCCCAGAAGCCACCTCAATGATGGCACCGGGATGACTACAGGAATAGACCCCACAGGGCGAAGGCTGCCAGCAAAGACACCAGACCGGAAGTACTGGCCAAAATGATTGCATGGGGAAGGGGAGCCTGGGAAGACAGGGCGACGTCGACAAGCGAGGCACGTTGCCACACCGCCAAGACCAGCGCCAGCACCCCGGCGGCAAGGAGGACGAGCGGCAAGAAGACGCGCACACTCACCGCCCGCATCACGCCTAGCAACACTAAGGAAAGGGCCAAAAGGGTGCGCTGCCAAGACAGGCGCGTGCGCTCTGGTTGCAGACCAGGATCAAAGGGCTGATTAGACAAGGAACTGGCCTACCAAAAGCGCACCAGCCACCACCACGATTACAGCAACAAGGACCGGAAGGCCGAAACTAAACGGCAGCGATCGATTCTCTCGCATTGCGCGCTCTGATTGCTTCCAATGCCCCCACGCCACCACGGGCAAGATTATGGCGACTATCAACATGAAGACCGATACCGTGGCACGCAGGGTGCCTGGCAGCGGAACGTCAAAGGCCTCAAGTGCTACTCCGCCAGCAATCAACGCCAGGGAAGTGCGAATCCACGCCAGGAACGTGCGCTCATTAGCGAGCGTGAAACGCGGATCAGGGTCGGTGCCAACTGCAAACACCGAACGGGGAAACCTCGAGTCACTCATGGGCACTACTTTATATTCATTTATCTCCTGCGTCGCGACAAGCCCACGCAACGCTTCACCTTCCCGTAGTCTCATAGACGCAGGCGAGCCTCCCCCCTGAACAAAGGAGCACCCATCGCCTATGACCCTGCGCTTATGCAACTACGTGCCATCCGTCCCGAACGAGGACGAGTTTTTCAGCAAAGAGAACATCAAGCGCGTCAGCACCCCAAATACCCGCCCCGATGCCACCGGCTTGCGCGAGACCGTTGTTAATAACGGCCCGTGCCCCACCAAGAACCATACGAAATTCGACTTCATCTTCCTGCTTTTCCATATGGGTTGCATCGTCATTCTCGGGCTCTTCCCCTTTGCTCTTACGGGACTCGATTTCCGCATCGCTTTACTCATCAGCCTGCCTATCATCGCATTCGGCATTTCCACGCCCGTTCGCTGGCTGGCCTCGACCCACAATGAGCGCACTCTGCTCCGCAAAGCGTGGGCCAATAACTGGCTCGAGTTTTATCCCGTACTGGTGGGAAACTTCTACCACTTTGATACCAAGGAAGAAAAGAACCCTATAGGCGATGACCACTATTACTTCCACCAGGCGCGCATCATGGTGTTCTTTCCTGATGGCTCCACGGAAGTACTACCAGAGCTCGCAACCGTGAAAGCTGTCGACTATCCGCCTGAATTGATGAGGTCAGATGGCACTGCCATCGCGGAAACTCCGACGAGCTGCGTGTGAGCCCCAGCGTTAATAATGGCTGGACACTACTGGCCGTGCTCGCCGGTGACCCGGTATCCGCCGGCACTCCCAATATCGGCTTGGATGAGCAGCAGATAGAAGCAGCGCTTGCCCAAGTGGAGCGCGAGTGGGCACCCGGCATTCTGAAATAAGCCGTCGCGGCGAGTTAAAGTCGGGCCCATGATTGAAGTAGCCGCCGTAGTTTTCCGTAATTCCTTTGGCCATATCCTCACCGTGCGCAAGGATTCCTCCACCAAGTTTCAGTTACCTGGCGGCAAGCTTGAGGCTGGCGAAACCCCTACACAGGCCGCAGCCCGCGAGGTCGCAGAAGAAATCGGCGTTGACGTCCGCCTTCCGGAGCTATCTCTGCTCGGCACCTTCGACGCGCCGGCGGCCAACGAACCCGGCGAAACCGTGCGCGGCCACATCTTTACCTATCCACGCCCAGTCCTTGCCCGCGCAGCCGCAGAGATTGCCGAAGTCGCTTGGGTAGACCCCACCAACCCAAATCGCGAGCTCGCCCATCTGCTGCGCGACGAGGTCTTTCCTGCCCTAGAATCCTAAGGCCCTGCTTTATCCCTTAAGAATTTCCTATTGCAGCTCCTGGGAGGGCAACCTAGAGTTATTTTCATCAGAATTGAGTGATGAAAGGACTGCCCTCCATGCCGCAGCAATCCACACTGGGACCTATCGTGACGATTACCTTCCTCGTCCTAGGTGTCATTAGCTCTGTTATCGCCATTCTCATGGTGCCTGCCCTCTTCCACGAGGTCACTTCCCTGCGCGCTGCGGCTTTTACCGGAAGCTTCATCTTCGGCGTTGGCATGCTCACGCTCTTCCGCCGCTGTGCCAATTACCAGCGCAAATAGCAGATTTCTCCGCTTCACGGCGCCGGCGAGAATAAAACCCGAATAAAAAAATCCCGAGCGCACTCGCTCGGGATTAGATGGCGGAGATGAGAGGATTCGAACCTCCGGACCCCAGAAGGGTCAACTCCTTAGCAGGGAGCCCCATTCGGCCGCTCTGGCACATCTCCACGGTTCACAAGGAACCTCGTTTGAGAATACCTGCCTGCCCCGCCGCTGCCAAACTAGCCCCCTGCTTTCGCTCCCGCAGCAAAGGCGCAGGCCCTAAAGTGGTAGCCATGATTCGCCCTGACCTGAAAGCCATCCCCGCCTACGTCGCTGGTGCGCGCAACAATGACGCCCTCAAGCTCTCCTCCAATGAAGCGGCGCACCCGCCCCTGCCAGAGGCGGCCGCGGCTATGGCGGAGGCAGCCGCACAGGCCAATCGCTACCCGGATATTGCGGCCACTGCGCTGCGCGAGGACCTAGCCGCGCACTTGGGAGTAAAGGGGGCGCAGGTGGCGGTGGGCACCGGCTCATCCGCGCTGTGCCAACAGTTGGCTGAAATTGCCGCCACTCCCGGCGATGAAATCCTCTTCCCATGGCGCTCCTTCGAGGCCTACCCCATCTTTGCCCAAGTGGTGGGCGCCCACCCTATCCCAGTTCCGCTAACTGGAGAACAGCGCGTAGACCTGCCGGCCATGGCGCAGCAGATTTCGGACAAGACCCGCCTTATCTTCGTGTGCAACCCCAATAACCCATCCGGCACCACAATCACCAAGGACGAGTTCACTGCATTCATGGAAGCCGTGCCTGCCGACGTCCTCGTAGCCCTCGACGAAGCCTATATCGAATACAACCGCGCCACCGACACCCCGCTGGGCACGGAGCTGGTGGGTACCTATCCCAACCTGGTGTGCCTGCGTACCTTTTCCAAGGCTTATGGCCTAGCCGGGGTGCGTATCGGTTATGCCTTCGGCCCGGAAAATATTATCGAGGCTCTCAACAAGGTGGCCATTCCCTTCTCTGCCAGCACCGTGGCCCAGGTTGGTGCCCGTGCGGCACTGGCGGCGCAGGAGTCGCTGAGGGAGCGCACCGATGAGGTCGTCGTCCAGCGCAAGCGCCTGGAGGAAGCCCTCACAGACTGGGGAGTGCCGCATTCCGAGGCAAACCACGTGTGGCTGCCGGCTGAAAATCTTGCCAGTCTTGGCACCCCGCAGGAAGTAGCCGCCCGCCTAGCCGAACGCGGCGTGCTCGTGCGCGCCTTTAGCGAAGGTATACGTATTACCGTTACTACCGAGGAAGAAACCGACACCCTGCTTAAGGCATGGAATGCAATCGTAGGAGGCTAGATGCGCTCGTTTATTAATTTCGCCCTGAACGTCTTTGCCATCGCCGTGGCGCTATGGGCGGTGGTAGCCGTAATCCCTGGCATCACCATCACTCCGGCTGAGACCGGCAATTTCATCGCTATTGCCATCGTCTTCATCATTATTAATACAGTGGTCATGCCGGTGTTGCGTGTCCTTGGCGCACCGCTGACCTGCCTGACGCTCGGGCTTTTCTCCCTCGTCATAAACGGCGCAGCGCTCATCATCGTCGAGTGGGCGCTCAATTCCCTCGACCTCGGAATCGGCCACCTTGTCATCGACTCTTGGGGCGCTGCGATCATCGGCGCCATCGTGCTATCCATCGTCAGCAGCGTCATTAATTTCTTTACTAGCCCGCTGCGCCAGCGCGATTAACCACCCGCAAAAGGCGGCAGCACGTCCACGCGGGTCACGCCGACAAGTGGGGAATCCATGGCGGTGTTCCCAGCGCCGTCGATAAGAAAGCTGCATCGCCCCAGCACTTCTTTCAGGCTCATACCAGCCTCTGTGGTGCCGGAATGCTCCTTGCCCAGCTGCGCCACCAGATCACCCAAGGTGGCGGGGGCGTCTACCTGCTCAGAAGCCACGCCCGCGGCGGCGCGGGCGGCGGCGAAATAGTGAACGGTCAACATGCCTTCTACTATGCCTACGCACCTCTGTCGTGTCGAGACCGCGGGTAAACTAGCCGCCATGCGCACACCCAAGATTCACGCGCGCGAGGTCGCCGCGGCCCTGCCCGTACGTCACGTAACCACCGTGGCCCTCAATCAGGCACAGGATATGGTCTTAGCTGCGGATATCCGCGCTGATTTCCCTTCCCCGCGCTTTGATAATTCACAAATGGATGGCTACGCCCTTCCCCAGTGTGCGGCCGGGACTTACCAGGTAGGCCCCACCATCGCCGCCGGTACAGAGCCCGCCCAAGTGCTCCACGGCTCACTCAACGCGGCCTGCCCCATCATGACCGGCGCCAAGGTGCCGGAAGGAACTGCAGCCATCGTGCCCATTGAGCACTGCGAACCACAAGAATTCCTCGCCCCGGGTGACCGTGTCACCGTGCCGGAGACCCAGCCGGAACAATTTATACGCCGCGCCGGCTCGGACTTAGAAGAAGGCGCCCTCTTGGCAGCCCAAGGCGATAAGCTCACGCCGGTCCGTTTGGCCGCCCTTGCTTCCCAAGGCATCGCCGAGGTGGAGGTCTACCGCCCCGCCCGCATCCTGATTTGCACCGGCGGCGCCGAGATAGGCCGTGGCAGCGCCGCCATTCCTGATGCCAATGCACCGCTCCTTAAAGGAATGGCTCGCCGCGCCGGCATCGAAGTCGCAGGCTTTATCACCACCGATGATGACCCGCAGGCCTTAACCCACGCTTTCACAGAAGTCATCGCACAGCACCGACCTGACGCCATCATTACCGCGGGTGGAATCTCTGCTGGAAAATTTGAAGTAGTACGCCAAGTACTCGATGGCTGGTTCGGCCATGTGGACCAGCAGCCCGGCGGCCCACAGGGTATCGCTACTTTCCACGGCACGCCAGTGATTTGTCTGCCCGGAAACCCCATTTCCGCTTTGGTAAGTTTCCGCCTCTTCGTGGCCCCAGCACTGGGCTGGGCACCGGAACCCTTCCGCGTTCCCCTCGCGGCGGGCATTGAAGGCCTCCCACACAAGGACCAATTTCGCCGCGGGCGCGTCGATTCCCATGCCCACATCCTCGGTGGCGCTAGCTCCCACCTGCTCGCCCAAGCAGCAGATGCCACCCATCTCCTCCGCATCCCTGCCGGTCAACGCCTTGAAGAAGGCCAGGAAGTTGAGGTTTACCCACTATGAGCCCGCAACGCACCGCCATCGTCATCGTCGCCTCTACTCGCGCTGCCGCGGGTATCTACGAGGATCGATCCGGCCCCATCGCGGTAGATTTCTTGCGGCGCAAGGGCTTTGATTGCCCCGATGCACGCATCGTCCCCGATGCCGATATTGCCGCCACCGTTGCTGCCGCCTTCGCCGAAGAACCCTCGGTCATCTTGACCTCTGGTGGCACCGGCCTGACCCAAGACGACAAGACGGTAGAGGCTGTGGCGCCACATATCACCCGCGAACTGCCCGGTATTGCGGTGGCCTTCTGGCAAAAGGGTCTAGAAAGCGTGCCCACTGCGGTGGCTTCCCGCGCCATCGCCGGCGTTAATGACTCCACCTTTGCCATGACGCTTCCTGGTTCTACCGGCGGGGTAAAAGACGGCTGTGCGATTTTAGAAGAATTAATTGTTCCGATCGTCGATATGTTAGAAGGAAAACATGAGCACTGATCCCTCCTACGTGGCCGAGCAAACCGGCTGCACCATTGGCACGCTGCTAAGCGATCAGCCTCTTGATCCTCTCCTCGCCGCTGCCAAGAAGGATACCGCCACCGCTGCTATGGGCGCCGTAGTCACCTTTGAGGGCATCGTCCGTGATCACGATGGCGGTCGGCCGAATGTCACCCTTCTTTCCTATAGCGCGCACCCAACCGCGCCAGAGAAGCTGCAGGACATCACCGACGCCGTCTCCTCCAGCCATCCGGTGCGCCTCTGGGCCGCTCACCGCACGGGGGATCTTCAGGTCGGCGACCTGGCCTTTGCCGTAGTTGCGGCCGCCGCGCACCGCGGCGATGCCTTCCGCGCGGCCGAAGAATGCGCCGATCGCGTCAAGGCAGAAGTGCCCATCTGGAAGGAACAAGGCCACGGCGATGGC
Organism: Corynebacterium yonathiae; assembly: GCF_027570195.1. Taxonomy (GTDB): domain Bacteria; phylum Actinomycetota; class Actinomycetes; order Mycobacteriales; family Mycobacteriaceae; genus Corynebacterium; species Corynebacterium yonathiae. The sequence goes on along the minus strand of NZ_JAKMUZ010000011.1, from coordinate 85,805 downwards.
TCCACTAACTGGGTGGGTCTGGAATGAGCATCCGCTATGCCCGCCAAGAAGCGCTCTGGGGCGAGGAGGGACAGCGCAAGCTCGCTCAAGCCCACGTAGCGGTTATCGGGGCCGGCGGCTTGGGTTCCCCCGCCCTGCTTTACCTAGCTGGCGCGGGCGTAGGCCGCATTTCGCTTTTCGACGACGACGTGGTCTCCCCTTCCAACCTGCACCGCCAAATCATCCACACCACCGCAGCCATCGGCACGCCGAAGACTGATTCCGCCGCGGCCGCCGTCCGCGCGCTCAATCCGGAGGTGGACATCACCTGCCATGGTCGCCTCAAATCAGCGACGGCACTCGAGCAGCTTCGTGGCTGCGATCTCATCCTCGACGGCACCGATAACTTCGATGCGCGCTACTTAAGCTCCTGGGCCGCCCACGAATTAGGCATCCCGCACGTGTGGGCCTCCATCCTCGGCTTCGATGCGCAGCTCAGCGTGTTCTGGTCCGGTCACGGCCCTGTCTATGAGGATGTTTTCCCCACCGCCCCCGCGCCCGGCGAGGTTCCCTCTTGCTCCCAAGCCGGGGTTCTGGGTCCGGTGGTCGGCGTCGTCGGCTCGGCTATGGCCTTAGAGGCGCTCAAACTCATCACCGGTGTGGGCGCCCCACTCATCGGTACGCTCGGCTACTTCGATGCACTATCCGGCACCTGGGAATACATTCCACTTCGCCCCACCGGCGCGCAACCCACCCAGCCTGCCGACGCCCCCGAAGTCCGCGAGATTCCCCCGCACGCTCCGCTTATCGACGTCCGCACCTCCCCCGAGCGTGCCCAATCCGCCATCCCCAATTCCACGCACCTTGAACTCGACCGCATCCTCGGCGGCGAAAACCCCAGCATCGAACCGGATGCTCCGGCTGTCCTCTACTGCGCCAGCGGCATCCGTTCCGCACAAGCAGTGGACGTCCTTCGCAAGCGCGGCTTCACGAACGTCGTCTCCCTACGCGGCGGCATCAATTCCTGGCTCGAGCAACATTAGCCACTTTTCGCCTGTTAACGAAAGGCAGCTTAGCGGTCCATTCGAGTCTTATGTTCCTTATGTCGTGCAAATAGGAACCAAATAAGAGGCCCAAGGAACGGGTAGGCAAATGCCGCCATCGCCAGCAGTATTTTGACCCCTACGCTATATCCCGAGCGAATGATGGATATGAGCGAAGCCACCCAAAAGACCAACAGAGCGATAACAATGACGGCACCTATCCCGCCCGCAAGCCAGCCATATGATTCTGGTACCTGTTCTTCGGCCAATAAAGAAATGTAATTAGTCATAGTTTCCTCATGGTTAACGGTGTTTCGATATCCATACCTCAAGGTAGTAACTCATGGTAAACATTGACTGACTTCAGCCTTAGTTTTCTCTGCATCTCAGCGCAACCGCTCAAAACGGGGTTAAGGGTCAGAATGTGTGACCACTAGAATCCGCCCTTACCCCTAAATAAAGCAAACCCCTAGTCATTGACGACTAGGGGTTAGGCGTTCTGCGGAGACGGCGGGATTTGAACCCGCGGAGGTATTACCTCGCCGGTTTTCAAGACCGGTGCATTCGGCCGCTCTGCCACGTCTCCAAGTTGCGTATCGAAGGCAATCTCCTTGCCCAAGAAGCAACTTGGTCAGTCTACTAAATAGATGGCCCTGTTTCCCAAAAGGCCACCTTCAGTGCTCAAAATGATTACTCCCCCGAGGTCATTCGTGGCGCAGGACACATGAGCTCCGTTAGATTGGGCCCTATGACTACAACAAAGATGAAGGCAATCGTGCAGACCGATCCCCAGGAGCGTCGCTCCTTGGAACTCCAAGAGGTCGACGTTCCGCAACTGCAATCAGGCGAAGTGCTCGTCAAGGTGCAGGCAGCGGGCGTTAACCGCGGCGATATCCTGCAAACGATGGGAGCTTATCCGCCACCACCAGGGGCGTCAGAAATCCTGGGCTTGGAAGCAGCGGGCACCATCACGGACGCCGGGGATACCGACTGGGAGGTGGGCACCGAAGTGGGCTGTTTGCTCGCTGGTGGTGGCTACGCCGAATACGTTGCGGTCCCACAGGGCCAGCTACTCCCTCTACCCCAGGGGTATAGCGTTGAGGAAACCGCGGCGGTAGTCGAGGTTGGATGCACCGTCTGGTCCAACTTGGGCATTGAGGCGAACCTCCACGAGGGCCAACGTGTGCTTATCCATGGTGGAAGCGGTGGCATCGGTACTTTTGCCATTCAGGTCGCCAAGGCATTAGGCGCAGAGGTAGCGGTCACGGCCGGTTCGCAGGAGAAATTGGATCGCTGCCGCGAGCTGGGCGCCGACATTCTCATCAACTATAAGGAGCAGGACTTCTTAGATGAGTTGAAGGGAAGCTGCGATGTCATTTTGGACATCATCGGCGCAAAATACCTTGAAAAGAATATGAAGTGCCTAGCCAAGGACGGCAAGCTCATCATTATTGGCATGCAGGGCGGCACCAAAGCAGAAATTAACTTGGGAGCCATGTTGCCCAAGCGTCTGACTATTCAGGGTACGACGCTGCGCGCCCGCGACTTAGACGATAAGGCCCAGATTGTGGCCGGCACGGTAGAAAATGTCTGGCCCATGTTGGCAGACGGCCGAGTAAAGCATGCGCTGCATGCCACTTATCCGCTTGCCGACGCCGCCCGTGCCCACGCTGCACTCGACAGCGGTGAAGTCACCGGCACCCTCGTGCTTAGTGTTTAAGCCAGTGAGGCTACAACACGGGTGAGGTGTTCGACGTCGTGATAAGTGTTGAAGGGGCCAAGCGCAACGGTAACGGCGCCGCCGATTTCCTCCACGCCCATCTCCGTAAGCAACGGGGTCTGCGGGGCAAGCGTGGTGACCAGCCCATTATCAAAGAGACGCTTGTACACGGTCTCCGCCGGAACGCCCTTCACAGCAAAGGTAAGGCGCGGCAGGCGATCATCGGATGCGCCGGCGGCCGCCTCTCCCGTCACTCCGAGGATGTGTACGGCAGGCAAGGTGCTCAAGAAGGAATAAAGGTCGGCGCGTAGATCCTCGAGGTAGGCGCTGAGCGCATCCATGGAGGTGCGCAGGCGCTTGCGGCGCGAGCCGCTCTCCCCACCGGCGAGGGCGGCAAGATGGTCCACCAGTGGTCCGACACCACCGGCCAAGCCGGAGGAAATGGGCGTTTCCAGCTTGCGAGCACCCTTGCTGGCATGCACCGGATCGAGGGCATCGAGGCGGCGGAACATACGGGTATCGCGGAAGACTAAAGCCGCTAGCTGCGGGCCGCCCAGCAGGCCAAGGTCGAGACCCAAGATATCGGCACCGAGCTCATCGAAGTTGATGGGGCGGTAGGGCGCGATCGCGGAGACGTCGAGAAGCGTCCAGGCGCGAGAGCGTTCATGCACGGTGTCTATGATCTCTGCAGTGGGAGAAACCGTGCCCAATAGTTCGTGGGCGGCAGAGAAAGCGACGAGCCGCGTGGAGCCGTCGACGAGCTCGGCGAATTGGAATCCCGGCAACTCGCCTGTGCCCAAGTCTGGCTCGGCCCAACGGGTTTCCGCCTTGACCTCAGAAAACGCCGAGTACAAAGACGGCGGATCAAGCTTGGAGAGCACCAGCGAAGAATTACTGCCTAAAAGCGGACGGGCTGCGTGCGCCAAGGACTGGTACAAAACAGGCAAGGATGGCCCCAGCACCACGCGATCTGCCCTGGATCCGGTCAGATCCGCTATGGCCATGCGTGCGGCCGTGTAATTGCCATCGCCTTCCAGTCGCCCCGGCGCGGGAGTAGCGGAATGGGCACCGCCCGGGCCCTCCTGAGGCGCCACGGCGGTGGACATCCGGAAGGAGCGAGCCACGCCGGAGGCGACGCGCTCAGAGATCTGGGGGACCGCGTGCGCGTTGAGGTAAGTCCAACCATCAGATAGCCCGGTGTATAAACCGCGCACACTGAATACGTCGTAGTGTGCCGAAGCTCCTGCTGGCATTACGGTCCCTTCTTTTTCGCGCTAGGCATCGCCACACAGTGGCGGTCGGTTCCCTACTGTATACGCGTTTGGTCCAAGTTTCCCAAATCTGAATTTTTGCTGCATACCGCTGTTTTCGCAGGCTGGCGGCGTGTAGTTCCCGTTTGCCCAGCCCGCGCGCTAGGGTGTTGAGCGTGCAAGATAACAATCAACTGCGCGCTGATATCGCCCGCATGACCTCCCAGCCAGACGGCGAGGCCACCCCAGCGTCCCAGTCCGAGACCCTCAAGGCCGCCTTCGCGGACCTTGCGCAGGGTGCACAGCAGCGCGAGCTGTGGTTCAAGCTGGGTATTCAAGATATTAAGCAGCGCTACCGCCGCTCCGTCCTGGGCCCGTTTTGGATCACCATCGCCACTGGCGTGATGGCCCTCGCCTTGGGCCTTTTGTACTCCATGCTCTTCCAGATTCCCGTCGCGGAGTTCCTCCCCCACGTCACCGTGGGTCTTATTATGTGGACCTTCATTTCGGGCTGCATCAAGGAAGGCTCCACCGTCTTCATTGATAATGAGGGCTTGATTAAACAGCTTCCCGCCCCTCTTTCGGTGCACGTCTACCGCCTGGTGTGGCGCCAAACATTATTTTTGGGCCATAACCTCATCATCTGGCTGTTGCTTATCCTCATCTTCCCACGCAGTCTGGGTTGGGAGTTCTTCCTCTTTATCCCAGGCTTGGCGTTGTTGTTGGTCAACGGCGTGTGGGTCACGATGTTCTTTGGCATCATTGCCACCCGCTTCCGTGACGTAGCCCCGCTGCTGGAGGCTTTAACCCAGCTCTTGTTCTACGTCACCCCGATTGTGTGGATGACCAATACCCTGAAGGATCAGGGCGGTGCCGTGGCCGGGCGAGCCCGCATCGCGGAGATCAACCCGCTCTATCACTACCTAGAAATCGTCCGCGCACCCATGATCGGTGAGCCGGTAGCCGCCTACCACTGGTGGATCGTTATCGGCTGCACCGTGCTCGGCCTGCTCATCGCCGGCTTGGTCATGCGCAAGTGGCGCTTCCGCGTCAGCTACTGGGTCTAAGCCCACGCCCTGTACTTGTGGAGATTCCTCGAAAGGATACTGACTGATGGTCTCGATTGATACGTATAACGCGTGCGTGGACTTTCCCATCTTTGATGCCAAATCTCGTTCACTGAAGAAGGCCATGCTCTCTTCTGCCGGTGGCGCCATTGGCAAAAATGCCCAAAACACCGTCGTGGTGGAAGCCCTGAAGGACATTAACCTGCACCTGCGCGAGGGCGACCGTGTGGGTTTGGTGGGCCATAACGGCGCCGGTAAATCCACCTTGCTGCGCCTCTTGTCTGGAATCTATGAGCCCACCCGCGGTTCTGCAGATGTGCGCGGCCGGGTGGCCCCCGTTTTTGATTTGGGTGTAGGCATGGACCCAGAGGTCTCTGGCTACGACAACATCATTATCCGCGGCCTCTTTTTGGGCCAGTCCATCAAGCAGATGAAAAAGAAGATGGATGAGATTGCGGAGTTTTCTGAGCTCGGCGATTATCTTTCCATGCCGCTGCGCACCTATTCCACCGGTATGCGCGTGCGTTTGGCGCTCGGCGTGGTGACATCCATTGAGCCAGAAATCCTACTGCTGGATGAGGGCATTGGCGCGGTCGACGCCGCCTTCATGGCTAAGGCGCGCGTGCGCCTGCAGGAGCTGGTGAAGCGCTCCGGCATCCTGGTCTTTGCCTCCCACTCCAATGACTTTTTGGCCCAGCTATGCAATACCGCCTTGTGGATCGACCACGGTGAGATCCGCTCGGTAGGCGAGGTTTCCGAGGTCGTCGGTGAGTACGAAGGACCTGAGGTGGGCGACTACGTCCGCGACCTGCGCGAGCGTTTTGAAAATGAGGACACTACCGGCAATTAATTGAGCATATGCAGCAGCTGGTCGCCTACACCCTGCACGTCCACCTGCACCCCTTCCGGCCGGTGATAGTCCGCGGCGTTGAGGCGAGCGCTAACTACCGGCCGGTTAATCTTTTCCGGGCCCGCGGGCTCTTCTTTTGCCTCGGTGCTAACGCGGTAGCCCAACTTTTCACTCACCCGGGCTGAGGCGCGGTTGGTTTTTATCCAACTGGTGCACAGCGAACCCGCATCGAGGTGCAAGAAGGAAAACGCCGCCATCGCCTGGCGGATAAGCGTGCCATAGCCTTGGCCTTGAAAGCGGTGCAGCACCCATGATGCAGTTTCTATTTCCCGTGCGGCCGCAAAATTTTCTGCCGCCAGGTCCACCACGCCCACTAGTGCTTGGGTTTCTACCTGGCGAGCGATGAAATCCAGGGTCCAATTCTGGGGGCACAGCGTCGCTCGGTGCTCCCACCGGTGCTGGGCCATGGCGGCGGGGGTATTCTTCTTCTCATCAAAAAGCCAGGGAAATGCATGTTCTGGGATGTCTGCGCCATAAATATCTGCCGCACACACTTGGGCCACCTGTGCGATGTCTTCATCGCGCATGACACGCAGGTCAACTCCGCAGCCCGTATCATCGCAGGCCCGAATGGTCACCGCAAAAGGCGGCCAGAAGTTTTCCATAGGTTTCACAGTATCCGCAAAGCGGCGCCTATATCCACTTTTCGCTCCACCAATGCGGAGTGTTTCTGCGCTGGTCCCCTGCCCCGGTGGCAAGATGGAACCCATGACTGCCACCCTGACTTCTACCGGTTCTACCGCCGCCGTCATTGTTACCCATCAGCGCGCCGAACTGCTACGGGCATCGCTCGAACAGGTGGTACACCAAACCCACCCCGTGCAGTGGGTGATCGTGGTGGATAACGGTGCGGAAAATGCAGTGCGTGAACTTGTCGAGTCCATGGCGGGCGACCGCGGCGTCTACGTGCCTTCGGAGACCAACCTGGGCGGAGCTGGTGGCTTTGCGCTAGGCTTTCTCACCGCCCTTTCTTTGGGCGCGGATGCCGTGTGGTGTGCCGATGACGATGGCCGCCCCGCCGATCACACGGTCCTTGCGGAGCTGTATCGGGTGGCCGAGGCCAACCGTTTGCATGAGGTCTCGCCAGCGGTATGCAATATCAACGATCCCGACCAGCTCGCCTTCCCCCTGCGCCAAGGCCTAGTGTGGCGCCGACGAATGGATGAGCTGGAGGGCGATTTCCTGCCTGGCATTGCATCGCTATTTAACGGCGCGCTGATTTCCGCAGCGGCCATGGAGATCATTGGTGTACCGGACTATCGGCTCTTCATCCGCGGCGATGAGGTGGAATACCACCGCCGGCTGGTCAATTCCGGGCTCTCTTTCGGCACGGCTCTGACCACGAGCTACCTGCACCCAGATGGATCGGATGAGTTCAAGCCCATTTTGGGCGGCAAGATGCACACCCAGTTCCCAGAGGGTGAGTTCAAGCGGTTTTTCACTTACCGCAATCGCGGCTATTTATTGTGGCAGCGCGGCATGCGCAAGCTACTGCCGCAGGAATTCGCCCGCTTTGGCTGGTTCTTCCTGATCCAGCGCCACGATCCGGCCGGCTTTATCGAATGGTTCAAGCTTCACAACCGCGGGCGCAGGGAAGATTTCCGGCGCCCTAGCTAGGCCGAAGCCGAACTGCAGGGGCTGGGCAAGGGGGGCGTCGATAAGCGCGGCACATACCCGCCACCACGCGGCACATACCCGCCACCACCGAGAGCTTGACACCCCGCGCGCAGATTGGTCGGGCTCGATTCCCGTGGTGAGGTTATTTTTCTTTAAAAATGAAGGCCCTTTGAATGGCAAAGTTGGTCACCGTGGCCACGCCTTGGGCGATGACGAAGGCGATGGTGTCTTTTACCGCGCCCTCAAAGCCGAGAGCCATAAGCGGTTCGTTGAGCACCCAGTACAGGAAGTTTTGGACCGCAAAGGTAGAGGCGTACAAAATGCCCACGGTCGCGGCTGTGCGGCCAGACACCTTGGCCCCAAAGGTCCACCGCGCATTGGCCAGGTAGGCGGCGATGGTGCCAAAGACCCAACCGATGGCCTTGGCGGCGGAACGGTGCAGCCCCAGATAGGTCAATAAAAGCGTGAGACCATAGTCAATGGCGGCGGTAAATACGCCCACAGAAATAAAGCGCACCAGCTGGGTGTGCAGCGAGGTGGATGAGGGCTTTACTTCTACGGCGTCGTCAGCGGAATTAGTCACGAGTGAGTAGCCTACCCGCGCAGGAGCGCTCGGTACATGTCCAACCGGTCCACCGGCGCGGCGGATTCGGCACCATAGGCACCAATCCTGGCCAATTGCTGCAACGACGCCGCGCACAGCTCGCGCACTTCGGCCGCAGTCAGCGCCGTGCCGTCGTCATTGACCCAGCCGAGCGCATCCATGGTGGTCTCCACGACGGAATCGGTAAGCTCTACGCCGCCCATGCAGGATAGGGCGAGCGCCATAGACCAAAAGGCATCTTTGCCTTCATGGGTAACCTCGCGCGGCAGGCTGGCAAGCACGCGGGCAATATGCGGCGATAGGTCAGTGTCCCTGCCTAGGTCCATCGCCTGGAGCAGTGGAACGAAATCATAGAGTTTGGTGCGCTCAATCAAATCGCGCACGGGTGACGATACCGCGGAAAAGACCTCATCGGTAACCTCTTGCCCGGTCAATTCGCGGTTGACGCTCGTCAGCTCAAAAGGTTGAAAGAGCGAGCCCGAGCCGCCCACGCATAGCGCTTCCGGAGTGCCATTATCGCGCGGATAGATCTCAGCTACTACCAGCTCGAAGTCCCATAGGCCCCAGGCGAAGTCGATTTGATCGCCTTCGCGCCAGAGAAATTCGGAGGACTGGCGCTCCGGATCGATGCGCGGGCCACGGGCCTCGGTGTGTTCATAAAAGTGCCAGGGAGATTCCTCCTCCGGCAAGCCAAAGCAGATACGCAGAACGCGGTGTAGCTCGGTAAAGGTCAGAGCATCGCTAAAACCAATCTGGCGGTGCACCTCGCCATCGGCGCGAATATTCGCGGCTTGGCAGATGATGGTGAGGGGCTCGCGCTTGAGGGATACCACGCTATCGGCGCGTTTGGCCCGCGCCTGTGCGATATCGGTGACCCCTGCGTTCATGAGCTCCACCATACGCAAGTTTTAGGAAGCTAGTTTTGCCATATCGCGCGCTTCCAGCTCACTAATGAGGAACGTCAGCGCCGCTCCAATGGCGCCCAAGAGGGTCCACGGCCGCTTGGCACCGCGCTTGCGCAGGAACTTCACCATCCGGCGGGAAAGGGCAACGTTCATCCACCCGCCCAGGATGAGCAGCAGCACCACGGCGGCAAAAATAGCCCAGGGCTTGAGGCCTTGATCGGCACTATCCTGCGGCGAGCGCGGCTCATCGCCGTCCTGCTCAGCGTGCGCGTTGGTATAGGCCACTAGGGCGCCAAAGCCAAAGAAAGACAAGGTATACGCGGTGATCAAGCCGCCCTTGGATGTGATCCAATCCGGATAGGAGGTCGCAATGCCCACGGCGGCGGCCTGGGTGATACGGCCAACCAGAGTGTCATCGAGGGCGTAGTTATCTTGGTGCTTATCTTGCGTCTCGCGGTTGTTGGTCATAGCGACTACTTTAAGCGGCGGTAAGCTAATGCGCATGTACTCGGAAAAGACAGAGCATATGACGCCGGCCCAGCAGGCGGCGCAAGATGTGCGCGCAGAGGACGATAAACGCCACGGCCACTTCGAGGCCACGGAGCACACCGATGTGCCGTTGAGCCCTTTTATGACTCGCCTGATGGCGGAGGAATTGCCCATGCTGGATTCCTCCTCGCGCGCTCGCGTCTATGAACTTTTGCGGGAGTATGAGGGCCCGATTATTGAATCTCAAGAAGAGCTGCCGGAGGAGATCCGCGCGCTCATGGATCTATAAACGGGCACATTCGGGCAGTACAAGCGTCCGTTTTGTTCTGAATATCACTCGCGTCACTCCGTCTACCCTCGTGTGAGCTAGGTAGGCTAGGGAAGCGATACAAATCCGTCGAGCAAAGAGTAAGAGATGGAATTACATACCACTGAAAAGTCCCTGCACGGCTGGGGCCGCACCGCCCCAACGACCGCTCATGTCCTCGCCACCGAAGACGTGGACGTCATCAAGAAGGCCGTAGCCCAGGTGGCAGAAGATAACTCGGATAAGCCCGCCCACCTGCGCCGTGGCGTCATCGCCCGCGGTATGGGCCGCTCCTACGGTGACCCCGCCCAAAATGGCGGCGGCTTGGTCATCGACATGCAAAAGCTCAATAAGATCCACTCCATCGACCCAGAGTCTGCTCTAGTGGACGTCGATGGTGGTGTCACCCTAGACCAGCTGATGAAGGCTGCCTTGCCTTATGGCCTGTGGGTTCCGGTTTTGCCGGGTACCCGCCAGGTCACCATCGGTGGCGCAATCGGCCCGGATATTCACGGTAAGAACCACCACTCCGCCGGCTCCTTTGGTAACCACGTGGTCTCCATGGAGCTGCTCGTGGCTGATGGCCGCGTGCTGCACCTGACCCCGGAAGGCTCCGAGGATGACCCGAGCGGCGACCTCTTCTGGGCCACCGTTGGCGGCATGGGCCTGACCGGCATCATCCTGCGCGCCACCATCCGCATGACCAAGACGGAAACTGCCTACTTCATCGCGGATACGGACCGCACCGATAACTTGGATGAAACCATCGCGTTCCACTCCGATGGTTCCGAGCACAACTACACTTATTCTTCCGCCTGGTTCGATGTCATTTCGCCAGAACCAAAGCTGGGCCGCTCCACCATTTCCCGCGGTTCGCTGGCCACCTTGGCGCAGCTGGAAGAGCTAGCCCCGAAACTGGCTAAGGATCCCTTGAAGTTCAATGCGCCGCAGCTGATGACGGTGCCGGATATCTTCCCGTCCTGGACCATGAATAAGCTTTCCCTCTCCGCTGTGGGCTTGGCCTACTACACTATGGGTGCACCGGCCAAGAACCAGGTCAAGAACCTGACGCAGTTCTACCAGCCGCTGGACCTCATTGGGGAGTGGAACCGCGGCTACGGTTCCAAGGGCTTCCTGCAGTACCAATTCGTGGTACCGACCGAGGCCGTGAAGCCGTTCAAGGAGATCATCCGCGATATGCAACGCTCCGGCCACTATTCCGCCCTCAACGTGTTCAAGCTTTTCGGTGAGGGCAACCGCGCACCGCTGTCCTACCCGATGCCGGGTTGGAACGTCTGCGTGGACTTCCCCATCCGTCCGGGCCTGGGCAATTTCCTGGATGACTTGGACCGCCGCGTGATGGAATTCGGCGGCCGCCTCTACCTGGCCAAGGAGTCCCGCACTTCCGCGGAGAACTTCCACAAGATGTACCCGGGCATGGAGGGCTGGCTAAAGACACGCAACGAAATCGACCCGACCGGCGTCTTCGCCTCCGATATGTCCCGCCGCCTCGAGCTGCACTAATCACTGGAAATAACACCTTTAAGGAGATTTACTGACCATGCTTAATGCAGTAGGCCAAGCACAACACATCCTGCTTTTGGGCGGCACCTCCGAGATCGGTCTCGGCGTCGTCTCCGAGTTCCTGCAGCGGGGACCAGCCAAGGTCACCCTGGCTGCCCGCCCGGAGTCCCCGCGCATCGCCCAGGCCAAGGAAGACCTGGAATCCCGCGGCGCTGACGTAGAGGTTCTAGACTTCGACGCCACGGACTTTGACTCCCACCCAGAGGTAATCAATAAGGCTTGGGCACGTGGCGACGTAGACGTGGCCATCGTTGCCTTCGGCACCCTGGGTGACCAGGAAGAGCTGTGGCAGAACCACGACAAGGCCGTCGCCTCCGCGCAGACCAACTACACCGCCCCGGTCTCCGTGGGCGTGCTTCTGGGCGAGAAGTTCAAGCACCAGGGCCATGGCACCATCATCGCCATGTCCTCCGTAGCTGGCATGCGCGTGCGCCGTTCCAACTTTGTCTACGGCGCTTCCAAGGCTGGCGTAGACGGCTTCTATATCAACCTGGGCGAGGCCCTGCGCGGCACCGGTGCCAACGTGCTGGTTGTCCGCCCAGGCCAGGTGCGCACCAAGATGTCCGCCGAGGCTGGCGAAGCCCCGTTGACCGTCAACGTCTCCGATGTTGCCGAGGCCACCGTAAAGGCCGTGCTCGATGGCAAGCAGTCCATCTTCGTGCACCCGCTATTTGAGTACGTTTCTTTGGCATTCAAGTTCATTCCGCAGGCCATCTTCCGCAAGCTGCCGTTCTAAAACGCCGCGGCTTTCCGCGCTGCCGCCTGCTGGCCACCCCGTCCCGCCCCCGCTCCTCCGCCTCGCCGCACGCCCGCGACAGGGAGGTGGCGGGGGCGGTGGTGTTTAAGGGGGCGTCGGAAAGCAAGTGCTTTCCTGCCCGCGCCAAATCTGGGTTGTGGCGCTTGGGTATGCGAAACTAATGGGCATGACAAGCACAGCTGTACCCACCCAGTCAACGCCCGTGAGCGAGGATAAACGCACCGAGGCCTATCGTGCCGATGCGCTGAGCCATCGCGCGACTCTGCTGGGTGTTGTACTGGCCACTCTGGCGGGCGGTGCTCTAACGCTGCTGGGCTGGTTTGCTTTCAAGGCGGTATCGTTGCCGTCCTTTAATACCTCCATGGTCACCCGCGCGCTGACCACGGTAGGTGTGGTGATCACACTGGCCCTAGCCGGTGGGCTGTGCGTGTGGTGGCTTTATGACCACTACAAGGACTCCTTTACCCGTCCGCGCTGGCGGGTCTGGCTGACCTACGCGGTCACCTACCTCTCCCCCGCGCTGCTGACCCTCGCCACCGTGGGCCTGCCTCTGTCCGCCTCCCGCTTGTGGCTTGATGGCGTACAGGTGGACCAGGCCTTCCGCACCCAGTTCCTCACCCGCTCGGTGGATGAGATGGGCTATGCGGACATGAACTACCAGGATATGCCCTCCTTTTACCCGATTGGCTGGTTCTGGCTGGGCGGCCGCTTAGGGGCACTGCTGGGCATTCCGGGCTGGGAGGTCTACCAGCCCTGGGCGCTTATCTCCATTGCTGTAGCCGGCTGCATTTTGGTGCCGATTTGGCAGCGCCTCACCAGTTCACTGCCAGTCGCCACCGCCATCGCCCTAGTCACCACCGCGATTACGCTTACCATCGCAGCCGAAGAGCCCTACTCCGCGGTCATCGCCATGGGGCTGCCCGCCATCGCGGTGCTCAGCGCCCGCGCCTTCCATGGCTCCTGGATGTCCACCCTGGGTGTGGCCCTCTACCTGGGGATTTCCGCTACGTTCTATACACTTTTTACCGGTGCGGCCGCGCTCACCGTGGTCAGCCTCATCGCGCTCTTTACCGCGCTGTATGAGCATACGTGGCGCCCCATCGTGCGCTTGGCGGTAATGGCGGCAGGCTCCATTGCCATCGCGCTCATCGCCTGGGGACCCTATTTATGGGCGATTATGCACTCGCCGGAGCCCCTACAGACCACCGCACAGCACTACTTGCCGGAGGAAGGCACGCAGATTCCGGTGCCATTTTTGTCCTTTAGCATTGTTGGCTTCCTCTGCCTTATGGGTCTGGTCTATCTCGTCATTCGCCTCAATGACGTTGAGGTGCGCGCGCTGGGTATCTCCCTCGTCGGCACCTACCTGTGGACCGTGGTGTCTATGGTGGCAACGCTGGCCGGTACCACGTTGCTCAGCTTCCGCCTTGAGGTCATCGTGGTGCTCTTGTTTGCCACCGCCGGCATCCTCGCTCTGGCCGAGGTGCGCCTGCTCGGCATACACCGCCTCTACCCGGCGCGTTTCTCCCACACCACCAATAAGCAAATCACCGCAGTCTTTGGCATCATCTTGGCCCTCGCAGGCGTCTACTATGCGCAGCAGATTCCGGAGGCCAACGAGGACGCTATCGATCACGCTTATAGCGATACCGATGGCTATGGCGAGCGCGCCGACCGCTTCACTAGCGATTCTGCTCATTATTACCTGGATATCCACAACTTCATTCAGGACCAGGGCTATACGCCGGATGAGACGGTGGTGCTCACGGATGAAAAGATTTTCATGTCTTATTACCCTTACTGGGGATTCAACGCCTTTACCAGCCACTATGCCAATCCACTGGGTGAGTTCAGCACCCGCAATGAGCAGATTGAAACCTGGGCCAACGATTCCTGGGACATGAAGCCGGATGAGTTCCGCAAGGCCCTGGATTCCGCTGCGTGGCGCAGCCCGGATGTCATGATCTTCCGCGGTGATTTAGAAAATAAGGACGATGGTTTCAAGCTACATTTGGCAGAAGATATCTACCCCAATCAGCCGAATATTCGCTATCGCGCGGTCTTCTTTAACGCCGATGTCTTTGACAAGGGCTGGAAGTTGCAGCAAACCGGCCCCTTTGTAACAGCCGTTCGCACTAAGTAAGTTCACCCACACTTCCCGCCCGCGGCCGGGTGTGCCCGCGGGCAGAGAGGGTTATCTGACGTAGACTAATCGCCGTGTCAGATAGCCTCACTACGAATACCGCCCAAGCGCGACCTGCCGCTGCCGGCTCCCGTTTTACCGCCGCCCCCGCGGGCCTGCGGTGGACCGCAATCATTGCCGGGCTGATTGGTTTCCTGTGTTTTGTAGCGACCCCGCTGCTGCCGGTGACCCAAACCCAGTCCTCTTATGATTGGCCGCAGCATGATTCCGTGCAGTCCATCAACGCGCCACTCATTTCCGTCGCCCCAGAGGACCTCAAGGCCACCATTCCTATCTCCGCAGTGGATGAGCTGCGCGAGGGCCAGTCTATGGTCTACGGCACCGTGCCCCCGGAGTCCAAGAAGGCCTCCAACCGTGGCCTTTTCGTCCGCGCCAATGACAAGGGCCTGTCCGTTGTGTCCTTGGACGAGGTGCTGCTTACCCTCAACGCTAAAGAGGTAGCTAAGCTGCCCCAGGACGCCAAGATTGAGATTTCCGCTACGGGCGATGGCACCACCGTAAGCGTGGGCGAGCATGAAAAGACCACCGAGGAGGATCTGCGCCCGCAGGTCACCGGTGTCTATACCGAAATCGACGATAAGGCAGACGTGCAGGCCTTGCTTGATGACGGCCTCAATGTCCACGTCGATATCAACTCCCGCTTTACCTCTTCCCCGACGTTGCTTAAGACCATTGCAATGTGGCTGGGCATCGCTATGGTGGTCGTGTCCCTGTTTTGCCTGTGGCGCATCGATCGTCTCGACGGCCGCCGCTTCGGCTTTATGCCGAAAACGTGGAAGAAGGTACGCCCGCTCGATGGCGTGGTCGCCACCATTTTAGGATTCTGGTACATCCTCGGCGCCAATACCTCCGATGATGGCTTTATCTTCTCCATGAGCCGCGTCTTCGATCACGCGACCTACATGGCGAACTACTACCGCTGGTACGGAGTGCCGGAGGCGCCCTTCGGTTCTCCCTATTATGACCTGGTTGCCGTTCTTTCCCAGATTTCTACCGCCTCGGTCTTCGTGCGCCTGCCGGGCCTGATATCCGGGCTCATCATCTGGTTTATCCTCTCCCGCGAGATGCTGCCGCGCTTTGGCCAGCTTGTCGACGGCCGCCGGGTCGCCCACTGGACCGCAGCGCTGATGTTCCTGGCCTTTTGGCTGCCCTATAACAACGGCACCCGCCCCGAGCCCATCGTGGCGCTCGGTGTGATGTTTACCTGGGCCTCCTTTGAGCGCGCCATCGCCACCCGCCGGCTGCTCCCAGCGGCTGTGGGCACCATCGCCGCAACCATCACCTTGGCCGCCGGCCCCACCGGTCTCTTCGCCGTAGGCGTCTTCCTGGTCAGCCTGCCGCACCTTTTCCGCGCCATGGCCGAGCGCGTGCCGTCCATGGGCGGTGGCGCCCTGGGCTGGCTCTCGCTCATTGCGCCATTCCTTAGCGCTGGCACCGCCATCATGGTGGCCGCCTTTGGTGACCAGACACTATCGACCGTGCTGGAGTCCACCCGCGTGCGCTCCGAGGTTGGCCCTTCCCTGCCGTGGTACGCGGAGTACGCGCGCTACTCCACCCTCTTCCAGGAATCCGTGGATGGCTCGCTCACCCGCCGCTTCGCGGTCTTCACCATGCTCTTCTGCCTAGTGCTGATTGTGGCGGCCTTTATCAAGGACCGTCGCGTCGTCGGTGCTGCCGTTGGCCCGACCCAGCGCCTGCTCATTATCGTGGCGCTGTCCATGTTCTTCCTCATGTTCACCCCAACCAAGTGGACCCACCACTTTGGCATTTACGCCGGCGTGGCCGGTGTCATCGCGGCGCTCGGTGCCGTGGTGCTCTCCCAGTTCGCGCTGCGTTCACCGCGCGCTCGCACCTTTGCCATCGCCGCGGTGGTCTTCTTGCTGGCCATCTCTTTCGCCGGCTGGAATGCCTGGTGGTACGTATCGTCCTTTGGCATCCCGTGGTGGGATCGCACGGTGCAGTTCAAGGCCATCGAGGCCAATAAGGTGCTGCTCGCCATCGCGCTGATCATCTTCGCTATTGGCGTGGTGCAGTCCCTGCGCCATAGCTACCGCAAGTCCCAGGCAGAAGAGGCCGGAGCGCTTGCAGAATTTGAAAAGAATGCTGCAGCCAAGGTTTCGCGCTCCGCCGGTATCATGTCCGCACCTATCGCCCTGGCCTGTGCCATTGTGGTGGCGCTATCGTGTGCTTCCTTTGCCAAGGCCACCGTCTCGCAGGCGGATTCCTACTCCGTGGGCAAGGGCAACCTGGCCTCCCTGCGCGGCAATACCTGCGCGCTGGCGGATCAGACCATGGTGGAGACCAACACCAATGACTCATTCCTGACCCCTGTCGAAGGCGACTTGGGCGATTCCCTGGTGGATGAAGACGAAACCCATACCGGCTTCGACCCGAACTTCATCCCCGAATCAATTGAGCCAGAAAACCAGAACTCCGCCTCCGTGGGTGCCATTGGGGATGGCTCCGACGATTCCTCTTCCGATAACGCGGATACCGCTACCTCCGGCGCGGATGCTGAATCCGGCGGCGCGAGCGATTCTGCCGATTCCCAGGAGTCGAAGGATAAGCAGGAAAAGAACGACAAGAAATCCAAGGAAACCACCAATACCTCTGAGGGCGGCGTGCGCGGCACCCAGGGCGTCAATGGTTCCACCATGCACCTACCGTTCAACTTGGATTACACCAAGGTCCCGGTGCTGGGTTCCTATTCCGAGGAGCAAGACTCCACTTCTGAGGTGACCACCAAGTGGTACAACCTGCCAGAGGCCAAGGACAATACCCCGGTGCTCGCCGTAGCTGCAGCTGGCAATATTTACCACCACGACGTCAACGGGGTGGAGCAAGAAGGCATGGAACTTAGCCTCGAGTACGGCACCATCGATGACTCCGGCAAGGTCACCAATACCGGCGAGGAAGAACTTTCCGCCGTCGGCGCCACGCCAAAGTGGCGCAACCTGCGACTGCCGCTGGATAAATTGCCAAAGGATGCCAACGTGGTGCGCTTGGTAGCCACGGATGATTCCACCGATGAGGATGACTGGTTGGCCTTTACCCCGCCGCGCGTGCCGGAGTTGGATACCATCAATAACCAGTTTTCCAAGGACACCCCGGCGCTGCTGGACTGGGCAGTGGCCCTGCAGTTCCCGTGCCAGCGCACCTTTGACCACTTTGCCGGCGTCACGGAAATCCCGGAGTACCGCATCCTGCCGGATTCCTCGGCTCAGACCTCGCTGACGGACTTCCAGTCCTTCTCTGGCGGTGGCGCCATGTCCACCGCGGAGGCGGTCAACTACTCCTATGAGATCCCGAGCTACCTCAATAATGATTGGGCGCGCGATTGGGGTGCCATTGAAAAGTACGAACTGCGTACCGATTCACAAGGCAACGCCCCAGTCCCAGCCGAGATTGATTATGAGGACATTACGCGCTCCGGTCTGTGGCAAGACTCCGAGATGAAGATTCGTCCCGAGGGCGAAGAGTAGTCTCGCCTGCGGCAGCGCCCCGACCCCGCTTCGGGGCGCGCAATCGTCGCACGAGCCAATCGCCTAGGAAAAAGATCAACAGCGAGACGCCAAAGAGCGGCGCGATGATCGAGTAGGCCACCACCCCCGCCAGCACGGCGGGGGTAATTTTTAGCTCGGGCAGGCTGCGGCGCGGCTTTATCCACCACATCCACAAACCCGCGATACTCACCACGAGCAGACCGAGGGCCAGCGCTGCCAAGGCGACCTGGCTGTAGATTCCAAAGAGCGTACCCATGTGCAGCTGGATGAGCCACGAGGTGAGCTGCGCGGCAAGCGGCCAATCGGCGGAATTGATGCGGTCGATTACCTCACCGTTTGGGGTCACTGCCACGGCATCGCTGCGTAGCTTGAAGGCCGCACGAGCCTCCCGCACGCCCCACGCATCGCCTGGTTTTTCCGGAGGGGTCATTTCCAAGACTCCGGTCAAACCTTGGCTACGGGCTGTCGATAACGCGGTTTGCGCCCCGGCAAGTTCTGCAGCGCCGTTGTGCCCCGCATGCCCGACATGGCCCGAATGGCCGGCGTGGCCGGAATGCTCCCCCGCCCCAGTACTAGCCCCCGCTTCTGCAACAGAGGTCGCCACGGACGGTTCCTTCCAATTAAGTTCCTCCCGCACCTTGCCAATACCTGTGCCCGCCACCAGCGACCATGTCAGGCCGGTAACGGTAAGAAAGAGGAAGCCCGGCAACAACCAGGCACCCACGCGGGCGTGCAGCGCCAGTACCTTCGAGGGCTGCTTCTTATTCCTTTGCTTACGCTTGAGCCACAGGTAGAGGCCGAGGATGCTCAGCGCGCCGAGCCACGAGGCCGCGAGTTCGGCATAGAGACGGCCAGGCTCGCCCAACCATAGGGTGCGGTGGCCATTAGAGGCCCACGTGCGGAAGGGCAGCGCCCGCGAGCCGCCATATTGTTGTAGTTCCCCAGTGATGTGCAGATCCACCGGGTCTACAAAGACGGCGTGGGTATAGCTGGAGTTGGGGGCGGTGGGGTCGTCGAAAAGAACTCGGGTGGTCTCCTGCGGGTCTTCGGAAGGCTCGACTCGAACCACGGTCCCATCCGGGTGCTGGCGCTGGGCGGCGGCAATCTGTTCATCAAGGCTGCGCGGGCTGCCTTGCGCGGTGGCTGTCACCTCATCGTGGTAAATCCACGGTTCAAAGGTGGGCGCCAAGGCATAAAGAAACCCGCTTAACGCTGCGACGATGAGAAAGGGCGCAATGATTACGCCGGCGAATTTATGCAGGCGCGATAGCGCGCCATGAGTGGATATGGTCATGCGGAACTAGTCGCAACCTTGTTGAAACTAGTTCCCTTTTAGTATGAAACCGTCAGGAAGCTGTTATCTTTCCAGCTCTCCTGCCAGGAACGCGGCCGCATCCCGCACGCGTTGCCGGGCAACCGCCGGAGTAGACACGCGGTGGGTGGAAACATAATCGCGCGTCACGGCGCTGGGCACAGAAACACGCGTAGCAATCTCATCCTCGGTCGCGGTCTGCACGAATATATCCGGGCATAGCTCAGATAGATCTGCCGGAATTTCATGGCCGGCGCGCAGGTCCTCTGGAAGATTCGCCAGGGCACCAAAATCGGGGAAGGTGAGCAGAAGGGCGTCGGCAGGCGCAAGCGCGGCCAGCGCGCCGCCGGAGGAATATCCCCAGGTGGCAACGCTGGAAGCACCCTGCGCACGGGCATAGTCAATGGCCCGTTTTACGGCAGTGACCATCTCCGCAACGGTGTGCGCAGGCGCGAGCGGATAGTCCACATCAATGATGGTGGTACCGGATAGCTGTGCGGCGGCGGCTACCTCAGGGCGCCACTGCATCTCTAGCGCTTGGCCATCGCCGCGCCACCAGCCGCCCGAATGGAGCGATACCGCCCAACGGCCAGTGGGTTTTGTGGGCCGAAAAATGGCGCCCACCTCGGATTCTTCCACGCTAATGCCCTCCGTATAGGCGGTTCCCGGCAACGCATGATCCACCGCAGTACCGAGCACCATCATAGCCGCGTGAGTAATCCGGTCCGGCAAAAGCGCACAATACTGATCCGCCTCGGGAGAGCCACCCCCGGCCCACGGTGGGCGGAAATCCGGGGTGTCATAGTGGCTATCGATATAGGCAACGAGCTGCTCGAGCTGCTCCTTTTCATCCATCTGGCGATCCTGGCCGCCAATATGCCACTCCTGGCCGGGCTCCAGCGGGCGGTGCGGGTCCTGGTTAGCATCTGCGTTAGTCATGCCACCGAGCCTACGCGCACCGCCTACCGGCAGAAAGGTCTACCAAATGGTGACGCGATCCTCCGGCGCAATGTACATGGCGGAGTCTTCCGCCACGGCAAAGGCCTCGTAGAACTCCGCAATATTGGCCGCAATGAGATTGCAGCGGAACTCCGCCGGCGAGTGCGGGTCAATGGCTAGGTACTGGGTGGCCATTTCCGGGCGGATGGCGGTGCGCCATACGCGGGCCCAGGCCAGGAAGAAGCGCTGTAGGCCGTTGTAGGTATGTTCGGCCAGCTCTGGCTCAGCACCGTCTACCTCGAACTTTTCCTCCTTGCCCTGCAGGTCAATGCCCTTATCGGCGCAGTAGTTCTTAAAAGCCACCACGGCGATACCCAAGCCACCCAGGTCACCGATGTTCTCGCCTAGGGTAAAGCTGCCGTTCACCCCAGTAGATTCAATGCCGGCCTCCTTAAGCACCGTCGGCACCTGGCCATTGAACTGCTCTACCAACTTAGCGGTGAGCTTTTCAAAGGCGGCGCGGTCCTCATCGGACCACCAGGAGTTCAGGTTGCCCTGACCATCAAACTGCGAGCCTTGGTCATCAAAACCGTGGCCGATCTCGTGGCCAATGACGGCGCCAATAGCGCCGAAGTTTTCTGCGGCATCGGCCTCCGGGTTATAGAACGGCGGGCGCAGGATTGCCGCCGGGAAGGTGATGTCATTGACCACTGGGTTATAAAAGGCGTTGACCGTTTGCGGGGTAGTCACCCATTCATCGCGATCGGCCGGCTTGCCAATCTTGGCCAGCTCGAAGTCATGAGAAAAGGCAGAGCCGGCACGCGCATTAGCCAACAGGTCCGCGCCCTTGCCGGAGACCTCAAGCCCGGAATAATCGCGCCAGGAATCCGGGAAGCCAATCTTGGCCTTGAACTGGGAAAGTTTCTCCAAGGCACGCTCACGGGTGGCCGGGGTCATCCACTCCAGCTGAGAGATGCGCTCACGGTAGGCGGCAATGAGGTAGCCCACCAGCTCATCCATCTCGCGCTTGGAGGAGTCCGGGAAGTGCTCATCCACGAATACTTGGCCAATCTCTTCACCCACGAGGGACTCAGCCAAGCCTACCGCGCGCTTCCAGCGGTCACGCTGCTGGGTAGCGCCAGAGAGCTTGGTGCCGTAGAACTCAAAATTCTTCGCGCCGACTTCCTCCGGCAGCATGGCCGCGCGGGAACGCAGGATGTGCCAGGTAGCCCATAGCTGCCAATCGGCCATGCGTTCGGAGGTAAAGAGGCCCTCGAAGTGCTCGAGGTAGGACGGCATCATATTGACCACGCGGTGTTCTGGCAGGTTGCCGCCGGAAAGCAGGGCGCGGGTCATGGAGGGCAGCTCGCTAAATTCACACGGGTTATAGGTCTTGACCGCATCACGGGTAGAGACCACATCCCAATGACCAGCGGCCAGCTCCTTTTCCAGGCCCACGATGCGCTGGGCCGCCACCTCAGCACCTAAGCCAAAGAGGCGAGCTGGATCGAGGAACTCCAGCATCTCTGCCACGTGCTTTTCATAAGCGCTCAGCGTCTCCGCGTGGGCTTCTTCGCGGTAATAAGCCTCATCCGGCAGGCCCAGGCCGGATTGAATGACATAGGCAATGGCGTCCTCGGAGCCAGAGTCCTTAGATACCCAGAAGGTCACCGGCGAGCCCACACCGGTGCGCTCGAGTTCACCCAAGCGCTGCGCAAGCTCCTCCGGGTTAGCCGCGCTCAGGCGATCCAGATCCGCATCCAATGGAGCCATGCCGGCCGCGTTGACTCCCTCAGTATCCATAAAGGAGGCATAGAGCTTGCCCGGGCGGCCGGTGTCCTTTTCCACGATCTCGTGAACGAGTTCCTCCGCCTCATCGCGCAGCGCGTGGAAGGTGCCGTCCACACCGCGATCATCGGGAATGACGTGGCTTTCCAGCCAGGGTCCATTGACTAGTTGATAAAGATCTTTCATGCTTGCCACTCTAGGGCAAAGCAGCAAGATAAGGTGTGGTTCATGAAATTTTATCGCTTTCCTCCAGCGCATCCGCGGCGCCTTTTTCTCGCCGTCATTGCGTTCGTAGCGGTGGTTCTCGCACTGCCCGCGATCGTGCAGGCGGCGCTGGCGGATTCCTCCGCGGACGTCGAGCAGGTCACCCTAACCGAGCCCAGCCAGGACTGGGAGATCGACGTTCCCGATCTCTACTGCGAGCGCGATTATGAATCCTTCGCCAGCATTGGCTGGACCTGCGGCGATGTCAGCGTACAAGCCACCCTTACCGAAGATGCCAAAGACGATGCCACCACCTTGCGCCGCATGGTCCGCGCCCTAGCCATGGCGCCTTTGCCGGCCGATGCCCCTACCTTCGACGGCACTAACGGAGCACTCCTGCTTACCGACGCCCCCTCCTCCACCGCCGCCCTCTCCCTCGACGGCACCGGCGAGGACGAAAACAAGGATTGGGTGGTCACCGTGACCGGCAAGGGCGATCAGGCACGGGCCACCTCCTCCCGCATTTGGCATGCCTTCGGCCAAAAGGATCTACCTGCTGCGGCCAATTCAGAATTCGCTGACTTCTCCGGGGAGTTGATGTTCTAGATGTCTAAGCTCTTTCGCACCACGCTGTGGCTCCTATCCGGCATCGGCCTCATCGCCTTCTTTTTCCAGACGCTGAGCACATTTTTAATCTCTCCTCTAATGGGTCTGCTCAGCCTGCTCATCGCCGCCATACTCGTGGCACTGGTCATCTACTTGCTACAGCGCAGCCCCATGTGGGCCCGCCCGGCGCGCCTGTGGGCCACGCTGGCTTTCCTTTGGGGCGGCGGAGTAGCTGTTGCCTTGGCGCTTATCAGCGCTGGACCGGTCATGCAGCTCGCTATCGGCACCGGTTGGGTCGACGCCATGATGTCGTGGAGCGGTGCCTATCCGGAAGAGATTTCTAAGGCCACCGGCGTCATCTTCGTGCTCATGTCCTTCCGCCAACTCAACCGCCCATGGCACGGCTGGATGGTGGGCGCAGTGGTAGGCCTTGGCTTCGAGGCTTGCGAGAATATCCTCTACGGCGCCATGGGCGCCACCATGCACCCCGATAGCGATATTCAGGGACTTTTTGAAATGTGGGGCCTGCGCCTTATCGCCGGCCCTGGCCTGCACGTATTGCTCACCGCGCTGGCCGGCTGGGGCATCGGCTGGGCACTCTATGCCGCCGCCAAACCCTGGTCGTGGCGCATCGGCGTCTTTCTCGGTGCCCTAACCGCCTCATTTACCCTGCACTTTTGCTGGAATTACCTGCACGATTCCGAGGTGGCCTCCATCATCCAAGCCGTCGTGGTAGCGCTTATCCTTTACCCGCTAAGCATCTGGCTGGTCCTGCGCGGCAATAAGCTCGCCAAAACCGACGAGAGCTACAGCCACAGCACCGCCGAAGACGCTCTCGCCTTCATCCGCTAAATCCGCCTCCGCCACTCCTAGTTACACACGCGCATCGGCGTTACCTGCGCCAATGCCTGGTTCGCGCTCGCGCAGGCTTGACGCTCGTAGCTCGCTGCCGTGCGGGTGGCATCGCGGACGGCCTGTCGCGCGGGGCCTTGTAGATTCAAATCGCGTTCGATGCGCGCGCCGATGGCTTGGCTAGAACCGCCCGCTGCGGGTAGTGCGCCTGGGGCATTATGTACGGCCCGGGTGACATCTGCGGTATGAGTGCCCGCATCACCGTAGGTATTGGCGGCTACGGTAAATCCTGGGGCGGTGGATACCGAGGCATGGATGCGGCGATTATCGGACCAGCCGAACTTGGTACCGATAACGCCAGGAATTCGTGAGGTACCAAAATCTTGGCGGTAGCCATCGGCAGCCACAGGGGCGGCGTTAGCCATACCGGCCATGATGGGTGCGGCAATGGGATCGTGCTGGATACGCGAGGTGAACCGCGCTACATCTTCAGTAGAGGTTGTGGTCGTTCCCCAATACCCGGTGTAGTGCGTTTCGCGCAGTCCAAACTCGTGGATGATGCTGGGAATGGCCTGCGGGTAGCGACGATCCAAGTCGGTAGCCACGTTGTCATCGCTCACACGGATCATGTGCTCCACGCGGGCTTTGTCGGCCGGCGCACCGTATTTTAGGACCCAATAGCCCAAGTAGAGCTTGCTCAAAGACAGTGCGGGGCGAGACTCATGGGCGTTAGCGGTGGAAACAGTCGCACCGGAATCATGTCGGACGGTGATCTGGGTGCGCGCGGGCACAGCGTGCGGATCGAGGGTGACAGCCTGGGCGGCAGGGGCGATTGCGAGGGAGAGTGCGGTAACCAGGGAACCTACCGCCAACTTTTTCATCATGAAAATATAGTAGCGCCCCCGCAGGTGCTACGCACCAGCTTCTACCAGCAGCACTCCTCCGACGATCAGAACCACTCCGAGGGATTTTAACCAGGTGAATGGCTCCTTGAAGAGGAGATATGAGGCGACGGCGGTAAGCGCGACACCAGTGGCAGCCCAGATGCCATAAGCCACGCCCAAGTCCATGCCAGCCTTGAGCACGAGCGCCAAGAAACCATAGGCGCTGACATAACACAGGGCGACAAGCACAACCCAGAAGCGACGGCCGGTCACCGCGGACATGCGCAGGCACAGCGTGCCGGTGACCTCAATGGCGGTAGCGAGGAAAAGTAAAAACCAGATCATTGCGGTGCCACCTCCACCGTGCGGTCTTCATCCTCGTCTGGTTTAGCGCCCACTTCCACGCAGAATACGCCGGCCATAATGAGCGCGATGCCAGCGAGTTTTACTGCTCCGAGCGGCTCGCCAAATAGCGCGGCGGAAAGCAGCGCGGTGGAAATGACTCCACCGGACGCCCAGAGACCGTAGGCCACGCCCACGTTGACGCCTTCTTGCATCACGCGGTGCAGGAGCACGAAGGCGAGGATGAAACAAAAAGCGGCCACACCGTAGATCCAGAAATGGTCCACCGCGTATTTCAGCGCGATGGTACCCACGACTTCGCTAGCAATCGCGAGGAAAAGAATGACCCAGGCCCTCACTCCATCAACTCCTGTAATTCGCGGGCATCGATTCCGTGCTCGTGCATTTTAACGCGCCCGCCAGCGTGGGCGATGGCCTCGCGGTCCCAGTACTCCGCCGCACGGGCGGGATCGTGTGAGGTGCCATCGGCGCGGACCACGCGCCACCAGGCGGTACCGGCACCGTGGCGCTTTAACACGGTACCGACGTTGCGCGCGCCGCAGCCAGCGACCTTTGCCACCTCACCATAGGAGGTGACGTTGCCGGGTGGAATCACGGCAACCACCGCCAGTACGCGCTTAACCAGTGGCGACTCACTCATCGCTACTACTGCAGGTCAAGGCCCAACACGTCATCCGATTCGGTCGGCTCCTCTTCAGGGGCATCGTCGACCTCGGTGAGGGTGATGGTCGCACCGGTGGAATCGGCCAAGAGGCACATGCGGCCAAAGGGCGAATCCCATGGTTCGCGGATGACCTCGCCGCCTAGTTCCACGGCCTTCTTCGCAGCAGCGTCGATATCGCGCACACCCAAGTAGGTCTGCCAGAAGCTCGGCACCTGGGGCGGGAACTGGCCCTCGGCGTTCCACAGGCCGGCAAAGGGCGCACCGTCTTCTTCCGCGGTGGCGTAAATGAAGTTCTCATCCTCGGACTGCATGGCGCGAATTTCCCAATTGAAAAGCTCTCCATAAAAGTCCATTGCGCGCCGGAAACCCGAGGTTGCGGTGAGCTCGTGCCATACCGGGGTGCCGGGTTCGCCGGCGGCGACGAAGTGCTCTGGGCCGGCGGGCTGGATGAGGCCGAACATGCCGCCGGCGGCGTCGGCAAGCAAAGCCATGTGCCCTAGCTGCACTTGCTGCGGCTCCACCAGGATGCGCCCGCCCAGGCTCTCGGCGCGCTGGCAATCACCCGCGATGTCCTTGGAGAGGAAGTAGGTCACCCAAGTATCCGGCATGGGTGCTTCTTCCGGTTGCGGGATAAGTCCGGCGATGGGCAGGCCCTGCAAGCGCGCCATCTGATAAGGCTTTTCCTCCGCAGACTCGGCGGAAATCTCCCACCCCAGTACCTCC
This sequence comes from Corynebacterium yonathiae, assembly GCF_027570195.1. Taxonomy (GTDB): domain Bacteria; phylum Actinomycetota; class Actinomycetes; order Mycobacteriales; family Mycobacteriaceae; genus Corynebacterium; species Corynebacterium yonathiae. The sequence continues at coordinate 59,532 of NZ_JAKMUZ010000011.1, read as the reverse complement.
TCGTAAAAGTGCGCGGACTTGCGCGGGTCCGAGGTGGTCAGGTCAATCCAGTAGGGCATGCCCACTTCAGCTTCGAATGCTGGCATCTACATATTCCTCCACTTTTCCGGATCAAAGTCATCGTCGGCCGTGGCCTCGTCAAAATAATCATCGTCATCGTCCGACTCGCCCACCCGCGCGCAGGCATCCTCGATGCACACTTCATCGCCTGGGTGAAGTGTGGCACCCCGGCGCGTTTCGGGCTCGCCATTGACCGTAACCACGCCTGCCGCGATGAGTTCCTTGGCCTCGCCGCCGGTAGCCACCAAGCTCGCCAGCTTGATGAACTGCCCCAATTTAATGGAGTCGCCGTTGATAGGAATGTCTAGCATGCCGCCCAGCTTACCCAGCCCGCGCGCTGCGCTTACTACGGGTGGTCGATATGGAAGAAATCCAGCACCGTATCAGTGGTCCACTCTGCCTTGACTAGGCCGGAATGGTCCGTAGCCCCACCGTTCCACGTGTGCGTGCCCCCGTGGATGGTGTATTGCTCGGTGCGCGCATCACATACCCGCCAGGTAAAGTGCTCCACTGCGTCTTTCCGACGCCTCTTTGGGAACGGATTGCACCCATTTTCTTTCGCAATCCCGCGCAGCGATTGTTTGGCCGAGTGGTAGTGCGCTCCGTGTTGGCGCCCACCGCCATATTTCATCAGCGCGTCTTCGGTGCCGTGGATATCCAGGTAATCGGTGGGCTCGCTGGCGCAGTCTTTTTCCACGCGGTCATATTTTGCCGCCGAGACCGTGGCCACCGCATCGAATAGGCCCGGCCGCTTGCAGGTCACCGCACGGGCGAACCCGCCGCCATTGGAAAAGCCCACGCCATAGGTGGTGTCCGTGGCGGGATAGTGGCGGCGGACGAAATCAATCGTGTCATCGACGTATGTGAGGTCATCGTCCAAGCTGGTTACCGCATACGGTGCCGGCGCCCATGCCTTGCCCGCGCCTTGGACAAAGACGGTAATGGCATCGCCTTGGGAAAGGTCAGTGCCTTTGAACATATTGCCGGCGTCCATCTCATAGCCGTGCATCGCCACCACCACGGGCAAGCGGTGGTGCTTATCCGCATTAAACGGAACGTGGACTACAAAACTGCGATGATTTTGTAGGTTAATGATCTGGTAGCGGCCATTGGCCGTTGTGCCCTGGTCCGGCAGCGTGGTGATATAGCCATCGGCCGCGCCTTGCGATTCATTCGGCACGCTGCCCGGCTGCGGCGGTTCTTCCTCGCACCCCGCCATGAGTCCGGCTGCCGCGCATAACCCAGCACACAGGGCCAGTGTTTTCTTGCCGATTTTAATCACGAGCGCGCAGCTTCACCGCCGTGCCGGTAGCTGTAACCATCAACATGTCATTCGACGTTCCCATGGGCGAATAATCAAAGGCGATGCCCACCACACCATCGGCCCCGAGCTCCTGCCCGCGGCGCCACAGCTCATCGAGTGCCGCCTCGCGCGCCTTGATGGCTTCGCTTTCGTATCCAGCGGAGCGTCCACCGGTGATATTGCGGAGGGATGCCCCGAAATCCTTCAGCATATTAATACCGATGACGGTTTCCCCGGCGATGATGCGGATATAGTCCGTAATTTCATAGCCATCAACGGTATTAGTAGTGGTAAAAATCATGGCCCCAGATTACATGGCTATAAGGCCACGCACTCCTTCAAAAAGGATGATGACACCCAGCAGCAGGAAGACCACGCCGCTGACAATATCCACCCAGGCGGAGTTCTTAGCCATCCACTTCGATACCGCGCGGGTGCTCAAAGCCACGCCTACAAAGAGCACGAGGCTTTCCAAAATCAATACGGCACCCACCATGAGAGTGGCACCGATGCCCATGCCGGGGTCGATGAAGTTGGCAAAGATGGCGCCAAAGAAGATGACCACTTTGGGGTTCGAGAGATCGCAGATGAATCCCATGCGATAGGCGGTGGCCGCCTTGATAATGCCGTCCGGCGTAAACCCGCGCGGCTGCGGGGCGCGGGTTTCGGTGCCCACTACGGTTGCGGGCGCGCGGCGCTCCTTGATGCCACCGGTAATGGCGGTATAGGCCATCCACAGCAGGTAACAACCACCGAGAACCTGCAGCGCCACGAGGATGCCAGGGTGCGCGGAAATCAGCGCGGATAGCCCCGCCAAGGAGGCCACGGTCCAAATGGTAAGGCCGGTGGTACTACCAAGCGCCGCCCATACGGCTGCGCGCGTAGAACGCGCACCTAAGCGAATGATTTGCACTACGTCTGGACCCGGCGAGGCCATCGCCGCGAACCACACGCCCATCAGAGTCACGAGGGCGCTAATAGCCACCTAACACCTCCATACTCGCATGCTATTGGATTAACGCATGCCACTATAAGGGCCCTCTCACCTGCAGCGAAACAGGTAAGTTCTGTGATTTAGGCGGCTCCTATATCAACTCTTTTATAGAAATCCGCCACCTGCACTAACTGAAGAGCTCGATGATGCCCTCCACGGCCATTACGAGTCCCAGCACCGCAAAGATAAGACCGGAAACGATATCGATGGTCGCGAAATGATGCGCAATCCAGCGCGATGCCGCGCGCACAATGAGCGCAAAGGTAGAAAACCACGCCACGGGCATCGCCACGCGGATTGCCGCCACCGCAACGGTCCAAGTGGGCGAGATATCGGGGCGAATAAACTGCGCGAAAACCGCGGTGAAGAATCTGCATCTAGTCGGTTACGGCAACTGGAACGGCGAGGGCTCGGTAATGCTGATGAGGGTGGGGTCCTTTGTCAAACACACTGCCCAGGTAGTCGCAGGCTGTGTCGATGAGACTCGGCGACACTCCGAATGGATGTCCGCGGTATCAAGGCCGCTGAACTATTCAAGTTGCAGGACGTAAAGAGTCTCGCGGTGACGCTTGGTCCCTGAGCAAGTTCGATCCTTCCACGATCTGCGCTGGAGACGCCGCGCGCTCGGGGCCCTTGACCGGCTGGGGCACGTGCTGGGTGGTGGCTCGCCCACAGCCCCCGTGCCCACACGCACCGAGAAGGGACAGATCACCGAGTACGATCCCGATTCCACGGAGACGGACCGTAAACTCGAATGACGTGCCTGGCCCAAGGTGTGTCCGCTCGGCGTGTGTGGTTTAACCCTTATGAGACTTGCCGGTCACAGCCTCAGTGCTTCGCTTGCGCAGCCCGCAGGCCGTTCAAGATCACGATCACTTCGGCGACCTCGTGAACCAACACGACGGCGGCCAGGCCCAGCACGCCGCTGATCGCCAGTGGCAACAACACGATGATGATGGCCAGAGACAGCACGATGTTCTGGTTGATGATCCGGCTTCCTCGGCGGGCGTGCTGCAGCGCCTTCGGGATTAGCCGGAGGTCGTGGCCGGTGAAGGCGACGTCAGCGGACTCGATCGCGGCGTCAGAGCCGGTCGCTCCCATCGCTATGCCCACCGTCGCGCCCGCCAGTGCCGGCGCGTCGTTGATGCCGTCGCCGATCATCGCTGTCGACGTCTTGGAGGAGAATTCGGCGACGATGCTTGTCTTGTCCTCAGGGCGCAGCTCGGCGCGCACGTCGTTGATTCCGGCGATTCCAGCCAGCGCCCGGGCGGTGCGAGTGTTGTCGCCGGTGAGCATGCTTACTTCCACGTCGTTGGCGTGCAGGGCCTGCACGGCTTCGGGCACCTCGGGCCGCAACTCGTCGCGGACCCCGATCGCCCCGGCGAGAGCGTCATCGACGGTGACCAGGACGCAGGTCTGGCCCTCGGACTCCATGCGCTCAACGTCTGCTTTCAGTGGCCCGGCGTCGATCCATCGGGGGCTGCCCACCAGCACCCGTCGGCCTTCGACGGTGCCGCCGATGCCATGCCCAGCTTCCTCGCTGATGTCCGAGGCGGTGCGCGCTTCGGGCCCCGCTGCCGCGATCGCCGCGGCGAGGGGGTGCGTCGATTGCTGCTCAACTGCCGCCGCGAAAGAAAGCACCTGCGTCCGATCGAATCCGTCTGCCGGGACCACTCCGGTAACCTCAGGCTGGTTGCGGGTAAGGGTTCCGGTTTTGTCCACTGCCAGGTGACGGATGCCGCCGAGTCGCTCGAACGCCGCGCCGGACTTGATGACCACTCCGAACTGGCTGGCCGCGCCGATCGCGGCCACGACCGTCAGCGGCACGGAGATTGCCAGCGCGCACGGCGACGCTGCGACCAGGACTACCAGCGCACGGGTGATCCACGTCTCAGGGTCGCCCAGCAGTGAGCCGATAACGCCGACCAGCACCGCCAGGATCATCACCCCGGGCACTAGGGGTTGGGCAATCCGGTCGGCGATCCGGGCGCGGTCGCCCTTTTCCGCCTGCGCTTGCTCGACTAGGTCCACGAGTGTGGTCAGCGAGTTGTCCGTTCCAGCTGCGGTCGTCTCGACCTCCAGCACCCCGGCGGAGTTGATCGCTCCCGCAGGCACTTCGTCGCCGGGCGCAACCTCCTCCGGAATGGATTCTCCGGTGATCGCTGAGGTGTCAAGGCTGGAGCGCCCGGATCGAATGATGCCGTCCGTGGCGATCCGCTCCCCGGGGCGCACGAGCATTAGCTCGCCAACCTCGAGGTCCTTCGCTTCGACCTCGGCCGCTGTGCCGTCGCGCAGCACCGTCGCGGTCTGCGGTACCAGCTTCAACAGCGCCCGCAGTCCGCCTTGGGCCCGGTCCATCGCCTTGTCTTCCAGTGCCTCGGCGATCGAGTACAGGAACGCTAGCGCCGCGGCCTCTCCGACGAATCCGAGGATCACCGCACCGACCGCGCTGATCGTCATTAGCAAGCCAATGCCGAGCTTGCGCTTCGTGACAAGGTTCCGGATCGCTCCAGGCGCGAACGTGTAAGCGCCCAACAGCAGGCCAACCCAATAAAGTACCGTCGCGGGCGTCTCCAAGTCGGACCAGTCCAGCGCCAGTCCTGTTATGAGGGCTACGCCGGAGAAGATCGGCAGCAGTAGCTCAGGGTCCTTCCACCATGGCCGATCGAGCTCGTCAATCTCCGTAGCAGGTTCGTGTTCGCATCCACATGCTGAACTCATGCGTCCGTTCCTTTCTCGCCGCAGTCGGGCACCGAGCACTCAGTGTCGATACAGGGGGCATTCTCGTCGACGACCAGCGTCGCGTGGACCAGCGCTTCGAGCGCTGCCGCGAGGTGGGGATCGGCGATTTCGTAGCGGGTCTTGCGGCCCTCCGGCTCAGCTACGACAATGCCACAATCGCGCAGGCAGGATAGGTGATTCGAGACGTTCGAGCGGGTCAGATCCAAGCTCTGCGCGAGCACGGCCGGGTAGCTCGGACCGTCTAGTAGGGTTAGCAGGATTCGGGAGCGCGTCGGATCAGCCATGGCCCGGCCGAGCCGGTTCATGACGTCGAGGCGCGAAGCAATAGTCAGCATGCGCTGAACTATACAGTGTGCGATGAACTATTTAAAATGGGCTGAACTAACAGTCACGCGAAAGTCCTGCGACCTGCAAGAATTAGTCGATGGGATAGCCGATGACTGGTCCTTCGCGGTTCGGCTGCCAACTCAACGCGGGGGCGACGTGGGCGGCGAAATTCTCCAGAATCTTCACGTGGATGTCCACACCCACCCCTGTGGGGATGGTGATGAACAGGGTGTCGGCGGACATGACGGCGGCGTAGGTGCGGCCAGCGACACTGACACCAGGTTCTCCATCAAGGGCTAGACACTCACGGACATTGCGTACGGGTCGAACCACACGTAGCGAAGCTTTCTAATAGCCAAATGACTAACTCTTTTCGCTGGTATCCGGGAATGATACTTCCTTGAAGTCGGCAGTGTTGGCTACCCTGCGTACGAAGTACTGGAACTGCTGCTTGGAAACCACTTTGGTCTACGAAGCCATAGCCTTCAAGCTACATCGCAGGAAAATTCCATTTCACGGGCGGTATGGGCCTTTTGCAGTTGGTTAATTCGAAATTTGTTCACCATCTCCTTAGCCACCCGCACGATTAACGCGGTGTTTCGCCATCTTCGCGCGAGGCGAGTAGTTCCTTTAAGTGCGCATCGATGTCATCGAGCTTTTTAATAACGGCAACGGCGAAAACGATACTAATGACTAGAGCGATAATGCTGAGCATTAATGCCTTCCTTTACTCTGGCGCCCCATTGCATTGGACCTGGTTCCTTGCGAGGCGATTAAATCATGGTTCTGGTCAGGCGGAGGGGTACGCGGTGGGAAAGGGAGACGTCGGCAAGCAAAAGCGCCGCGCCCCCAGGAAAAGGGAACGCGGCGCTACAGCCATCCGGCGCGGGGGTGCTTAGTGGTCAGCGCCCTGGATGGAGTGCTTGTGATCGCGGACTGCTTCGCCCTCAGCATAGAGCGGCATATCCTGCTTGGCCTTGTACCACTCAGCGTGGTTCGGCTCGAGCGGGGTACGGCCGGCGATGAGGTCGGCAGCCTTCTCACCCACCATCATGGTTGGGGCGTAGATATTGCCGTTGGTCACGGACGGGAAGACGGAGGCATCCGCAATGTAGAGGCCTTCGACGCCCCATACACCCATGGTGTCTGGGTTAACTACGGCCATAGGATCGGACTCCGCGCCCATCTTGGCGGTGCACGATGGGTGCAGCGCGGTCTCGCCATCGTTGCGGACCCACTCCAGGATCTCCTCGTCGGTCTGGACATCCGGGCCCGGGCTGAACTCGCGGGCGCCTACCTCTTCCATAGCCTTGGTATCCAGCAGGGAGCGGGCAACGCGTACGGCCTCAACCCACTCGCGGCGGTCCTGGTCGGTCTTCAGGTAGTTGAAGAGGATGGACGGCTTGTCGTGGATATCGGCGCTCTTGATGTGAACGTGGCCCTTGGTATCGGAGAACATCGGGCCCACGTGCCACTGGAAGCCGTGCTTGACGTCCGCCTTCTGGCCGTCGTAGCGCACGGCCATCGGCAGGAAGTGGAACATGAGGTTCGGGTAATCCTCATTCTCATTGGAGCGCACGAAGCCGCCGCCCTCAAAGTGGGAGGTAGCAACCGGGCCCTTGTGGGTCAGCAGCCACTGCAGGCCCATGAACGGCCAGCGCCACTTATCCAGGTAAGGCTGGGAGGACGCGGTGGACTTGGTGGTCTCATACTGGATGTAGACCTCGAGGTGGTCCTGCAGGTTCTCGCCCACACCCGGCAGGTGCTTGACGACGTCGATGCCGTGCTTCTCCAGAATCTCACGGTCACCAATGCCGGAGATTTCCAGCAGCTGCGGGGTGTTAATGGCACCGGCGGACAGCACGATCTTTTCGGCATAAACGCGGTGAACGCCGCCCTGCCACTCGTACTCGACGCCGACGGCCTTCTGTCCCTCGAAGAGGATCTTGGTGGTAAATGCGCGGGTGCGGATCTCGAGGTTCTCGCGATCCATGTTGGGGTAGAGGTAAGCGCGGGCAGCGGACCAGCGCTTGCCGTTCTTAATATTACGGTCGAACGGAGCGAAGCCTTCCTGGCGGTAACCATTGACGTCATTGGTCAGGTTGTAGCCGGCTTCCTGCACAGACTTGAACAGGGCCTGGAAGAGCTCGGAGGTAGCCGGACCGCGGGAGAGGTACAGCGGGCCATCGTGGCCACGGCGCGGATCGTTCGGCTCGGCCGCAGCGGCGGTTTCCATGCGGTTGAAGTACGGCAGGCAGTGGGCGAAGTCCCAGTTCTCCATGCCCGGGTTCTGGCCCCACTTCTCATAGTCCATCGGGTTACCGCGCTGGTAGATCATGCCGTTGATGGAAGAAGATCCGCCGAGAACCTTGCCGCGGGCATGGTAGACGCGGCGGCCGTTCATCTCCGGCTCCGGATCGGACTCGTACATCCAGTCATAGTTCTTTGCACCGATTGGGAAAGAGAAACCGGATGGCATGTGAATGAACAGATCCCACAGGGAATCTGGGCGGCCGGCCTCGAGGACCAGCACGCGGGTGTTCTTGTCTTCGGTCAGGCGTGCGGCGATGACGGAGCCTGCGGAGCCACCGCCAACGACGACTACGTCGCTTACTTCATCGGTGACCTTTTTAGCGGAACGCTTCTTGGTCAGCTTGTCCATAAAACCCATAAATCCCCTTCTTTCTGTGAAATATTTCACACGTCAAGATCGCCCCACCGGAAGTGAAAATATTGTAATTTATACAAAAGTCTGTATTTATTCACATCGCCTTATGTGCGGGCACTACCTCCAGAGTACACATCCCTCTAGAAGTTTGCCCATCTTAATGTATATTTACCTTGTCCGGATGGATGTCTCTGGAGATGAAATCCGAAGTCTTTGCGCATAGTTCGCCCGAATATGATTCATTTCACTCACCTATCTCTCCCTGCGATCTTGTGAGCATTTTGGGGCACCCGTGCGAAAGATTCGGCCCAAAACAACCAACAATAGGAGAAGTAGATGGCTAACTTTGCCCCTCACGATCCTGAGGAGTCTCACACTTCAAGTAAAGACCCCCAACAAGGGGGTAAAAACACCTCTCTCGCAACCCCATCTGGAGAGCCCAAGAAGCGCAGCCCGCGCTACCAAGTTCGTGCCCTCGTCGGCAGCTACAAAGCTGAAACCGGCGATGCCGTAGGCGCGGATCAGGTCCCTGCCCCCAAGACAAACTGGCCGGTATTTATCATCTCCGGCGTCCTCATTATCGCCATGGCGCTCTATGCCGGGCTCGGCCGTGATTCCGCGGCGGAAACCCTGGCTAGCGTCACCGGCTGGATCGGCCACAACCTCGGCTGGTTCTATGTCCTTACCGCCACCATCGCCGTGGTCTTCGTGCTCTATATTGCCTTTTCCAATGCTGGCAATATCCGCCTCGGACCGGACCACTCGCGGCCGAAATTCAATACCTTCTCCTGGGCGTCCATGCTCTTTGCCGCCGGCATCGGCGTGGACCTCATGTTCTTCGCCGTGGCCGAGCCGGTGACCATGTACATGCAGCCACCGGTGGGTGACGGCGAGACCATGGAAGCCGCCAAGGAAGCCGTGGTCTACGCCATGTTCCACTATGGCCTGACTGGCTGGGCTCTTTACGCCCTGATGGGCATGGCCTTCGGTTATTTTGCCTACCGCCTCAATATGCCGCTAGCTATCCGCTCCGCGCTCTACCCGCTCATCGGCAAGCGCGTGCACGGCCCTATCGGCTCCGCGGTAGACATCGCCGCCATGCTAGGCACCGTCTTCGGTGTGACCGCCTCCCTGGGTATCGGTGTGGTGCAGCTGTCCTATGGCTTCCACCTCATCTTCGGCATTGAGCAGGGCTTCGGTCTGCAGGCCGCGCTCATCATCATCGCCATCACTATTGCCACCCTCTCGGCCGTATCCGGCGTGGATAAGGGTATTCGCTTCCTCTCCGAGCTGAACGTCTACCTGGCCATTGCACTGATGATCTACGTCGTGGTCTTTGGCAAGACCGCCTACCTCTTCGATGCCATCGTGACCAATATCGGTGACTATGTCTCGAAGTTCCCATCTTGGACCATGGAAACCTTCGCCTTTGCCGATGACCAAGCCAACGTGGATACCTGGATGCAGTCCTGGACCCTCTTCTTCTGGGCATGGTGGATTGCCTGGGCTACCTTCGTCGGCCTCTTCCTGGCCCGCATCTCCCGCGGCCGCACCCTGCGCCAGTTCATCTTTGGCACCCTGACCTTCCCGTTCCTGTTCATCCTGATGTGGATGTCCTTCTTCGGTAATACCGCCCTGGACATGGTCCGCTCCGGTGACTACCCCGAGTTCGCCGAAAACGCGATCAACGTGCCGGAACAGGGCTTCTATGACATGCTGCACGAGTTCCCAGGCTCTGGCATCGTCATCTTCTTGACCACCTTTATTGGCTTGCTGCTCTATATCACCTCAGCCGACTCCGGCGCGCTGGTGATGTCCAACTTCACCTCCCGCATCACCGATAACCGTCAGGATGGCGCGCGCTGGCTGCGCATCTTCTGGTCCGTGACCGTAGGTGCGCTGACCTTGGCGCTGCTGCAGATCGACGGCATTGCCACCGTGCAGTCCGCGACCGTCGTGATGGGCCTGCCCTTCGCGTTCGTGGTCTACCTCATCATGTTCTCCCTGTGGAAGTCCCTGCGCCTTGAAAACGTGCAGCGCGAGGCCCGCACCACCGCTATACACGGCGTGATTTCTTCCCGTACTGAGCGCGAGCCTTCGGATTCCAACCTGTGGAAGAACCGCCTCGACCGCGCCAATACCTACCCCTCCAAGCAGGAGATGGATACCTACCTGCGCGATACCGCCACCTACGCTTTGGAGCAGGTTGCTACCCACATGCGTACCCGTGGCTATGACGCCATCTTGCTCACCAGCGAGCTTCCCGACGTCGAACTGCCCCAGCTCGACCTAGAAGTAAAGCTGCACAATGAGCGCATGTTCCGCTACCAGCTCTTCCCGGTAGCGGCCGAGCGCCCCGACTTCAGCGCGGGCGAAGGCGACGAGTACTACCGCCTCGAGGTCTACGATATGACCGGTTCGCTGGGCTATGACGTCTACGGCTATTCCGAGAACCAGATCATTAACAATGTGCTGGATCTTTATGAGCGTCACTTGGCCTTCCTCTACATGCAGCAGACCCAGCCGGGCGACTCCGATGTCTCCGATGGCGCCGAGCCCGAGCGCACCTGGCGCGAAGATAGCTAAGCTGGCCCTTACAACTACCTCTATGAGAGAAAGGTTGCTTTTCACTTGAGCACCCAGAACACTTTGTTCGACCCCACCCAGACCGATTTGCTGAAGGGCGTGCATGCTGATGGCGCCCCGAAGTCCCTGTTCATCAACGGTAAGTGGGAAGCCGCCCAGAGCGGCGAGACCCGCACCATCATCTGCCCGGCCGATGGTTCCACCGTCGGTTTAGTTTCCGAGGCATCCGACGAGGACACCGAGCGCGCCATCAAGGTTGCCCGGGAAACCTTCGATAACGGCGAGTGGGCCAATACCCCGTCCGCCGAGCGCGGCAAGCTCGTCATCCGCGTTGCCGATTTCATCCGTGAGCACAAGGAGCTTTTCGCTCAGGCCGAGTCCGCTGATACCGGCAAGCGCTACGAGGAGTCCTTGGGTGATATGGATGACATTGCCAACGCCTTCGAGTACTTCGGCACCCTGGCCCAGCACCAGGCCGGCCGCGTAGTCGACCCGCAGGATCCCAACCTGCGCTCCCGCATCGACGCCGAGCCCGTCGGTGTCTGCGGCCTGATTACGCCATGGAACTACCCGCTGCTGCAGGTCTCCTGGAAGGTCGGTCCGGCCCTGGCTGCCGGCAATACCTTCGTCCTCAAGCAGGCAGAGCTCACCCCGCACACCGCGATGCTGCTCATGGCCGCCCTCAAGGAGTGCGGTCTGCCGGACGGCGTAGGCAACCTCATTACCGGCGCCGGCGCTAACTGCGGTAACCCGCTCTCCCAGCACCCTGATGTAGACATGGTTTCCTTCACCGGTGGCCTGGTCACCGGCAAGATCATCGCCAAGAATGCGGCGGAGACCGTCAAGCGCACCGCGCTCGAGCTCGGCGGCAAGAACCCGAACGTCATCTTCGCCGATGCTGATTTCGACGTCGCCGTGGACAACGCCCTCAATGGCGCCTTCTTCCACTCCGGCCAGGTCTGCTCCGCAGGCTCCCGCATCGTCGTAGAAGAGTCCCTGCACGATAAGTTCGTCGACGCCTTAGTAGAGCGCGCCAATAAGATCAAGATCGGCGGCCCGACCGATGACAAGGCCGAGACCGGCCCGCTCATCTCCGCCGAGCACCGCGAGAAGGTTGCTGCCTACGTGGACAAGGCTCGCGAGCAGGGCGCCAAGATCCTCACCGGTGGCCGCGCCGCCACCAGCGAGGACACCAATGGCCAGCACGGCACCGGCAACACCGACTTGGGCGCTGGTGTCTACTACCTGCCGACCATCATTGACGGAGCTACCCGCAAGATGGACTGCGTCCACGACGAGGCCTTCGGCCCGACCGTGACCATCGAGACCTTCACCACCGAGGAGGAGGCCATCGCCATCGCGAATGACACCGAGTACGGCTTGGCAGGCGCTGTCTACACTTCCGACGCCGGCCGCGCCGAGCGCGTAGCCCGCGCCCTGCGCCACGGCACCATCTGGATCAACGACTTCCACCCGTACCTGCCGCAGGCAGAGTGGGGCGGCTTCAAGCAGTCCGGCAACGGCCGCGAGCTTGGCCCCACCGGCTTGGCCGAGTACCAGGAGCACAAACACGTGTACCAGAACCTCTCCCCTGCCGCTTGGGATCAATTTGGCCTGCAGTAACTAAGCCGGCCACCTAATAGTCAGCCCCCGCTGCTCGGAAAGAGCGCGGGGGCTGAATTGTTGTAAGAGACCAACGTGCGGCCACGTTATCGGTCTCGTTCACCTATTGCGGGGCCAGAACGTGGCCGCAGTGCGAACTGACTAGGCAGTAACGGCATCTTCCAGCTCGGCCAGCAAGGAATTGGTGCGTTCTACCTTGGCATCCACGGGGCGGAATTCGCCTTCGGTCCAGTCAGTAAAGAAACCGAAGTCGAGCTGATTGCGCAGCTGCGGCATGGAGAAGTTGACCACGATGGTGCGCCATGCTTCCACGCCGCGGATTGCGCCCGCTGGACCGTAACCGGCGAACGCGACTGGCTTGCCGGTCCACTCCCCGGCCAAGCAGTCGAAGGCATTCTTGAACGGACCCGGCACCGAGCGGTTGTACTCCGGGGTAACAAATACGAAGCCATCGCAGGCATCCACTGCATCAGACCAAGCCTGCACCTTTTCATCCGCATACTGCTTATTGGCGGTGGCAGGAATGACGTCAGTGGTCAGCAGCGGAACATCAAACTCCTTGAGGTCCAGCAAGGTGTACTCCACCCCATCCTGGCGCCCCTGGGCAAGATCATAAAGCCACTCACCCACGACCTTGCCGGCCGAGTTATCGCGGGTAGTGCCGATGATGATGCCGATACGAGACATAAGAGAACCTTCTTTCCTTCAAGCTTTATGTAACGTCCCTAGCTTACCGCCCGCGCAGATACTTGTCTGATGGTGATGTTGATACGTCCCTCACTCAACCCGCACCCCTCCGGCAACGTACCGTCGTTAACGCGCACTACCCCGTGGTAGGCAAAACGCTTTGGCCCACCAAAGACCACCAAATCCCCAGAGCACAGCGTGATATCATCCCACGGCCGCGTGCGCGATTCGGTATGGCCCATGCGGAAAAGAGCCTCATCCCCAATGGATAGCGAAATCACCGGGGCAGGTGACTCCTCCGAATCATCCACGTGCATGCCCATGGCCGAGCCCGGCGGATAGTAATTAACTAGCGCCATCTCCGGCACGAAGTTCTCCACCCACGGCTCTAGCTCAGGTGCCACCTCGGCTGCGGCGCGCAGTGCCCCCGGAGCAATCCGCCGCAGGCTCTCCGGCACCGGCGGAACCCGTGTACCGTCCATATTGTCCACATACCGATAGCTGGGATAATGCCAATACCTGCCCAAATGCAGCTGAAATACGCTCATTTGCCCGCCGGATTTCAGCCGGGGGCGCACCATCGCCATCGGCGTATTCGCATACTCGCGCGCAATGCCACGCATCTCTTCTACCAAGGCCTTCTGCTTATCGACGCCCACCCACTCCGGCACATGACCCACCCCCGGAGCCACACGCACGCTCGGTCGCGGCAGGGAATCAAAAAGCATGACCTCACCCTAAACCCAACGTCCCAATAGATCGATCCAGAACTTTCCTTCGACAAGGCCCAGAATGCGTTTAAGACCAATCGGCCCCAACCCTGGGCACTTCAAACAACGTGGGGAATTTGTTGCCCTCCGCCGCTTTCCTTAAGCTTGAAATTTGGACGAAAGTAGCTGTATACATCACGTAGAAAATGAAATTTGAATCCTTTTACCGATTCATGGCGTCCTTTAATTTAGAGGGCACCATCAACGGAACAAGTGATAATGCGAATTATGAATCGGGAATAGCCGAGTTGGGAGCTAAAACCTGGCATGTTCGCACAGCACGCACCACGCCTTCTAAGCCGGGAGCCTTCGTAGCATTCTGGCAACGCAACCATGAAGGGGAATCCGTGCCTTTTGAAGATTCTTCCTGCGGCGACGGTCTCCTAGTCTTTGTGATTCAAGGAGATCACCGAGGTGTGTTTCAATTTAGCAATCAAGATTTACAACGTCTCGGTATTACCTCCGGAGCAACCCCAGGAAAGAGAGGATTTAGAGTGTATCCGCCATGGAGTGAGGGGCTGAACTCCAACGCTTTAAAGACTCAAAAGCAGCAACAGGCATCGTTTACAGAATTTTGATTTGTGTGTACACAAGCAAATCGATCACAATCTGCACACCCAGTACGCAGAAGGGTGGTAAACGCTCAACTTACGCACTAACGCGGTTTTCGGCGGATCCACCCACCTGTTAAAGCGCAAAGAAAGAGGACTGCTTCTGTCATTGCTGCGGCACATCGCTTATTCCGACTGCCGTCCTGCATTATCTGCCCACACGCGCGCTCCCACAAAAGCGGTAGTCATAGCATTCATGAGGACGTCTGTTAAGCCCAGCAATTTTTTATGCATCCAAGAAACCCCGATGTTCCCGATCTCTGTCTTCACATAGATAAAGCGCGTTGGCAATTATTACGCTTAAAGAGTGATTACTAACGAACTTCGAAATTTGCTAGCCAAAGCAACTACTCACGCACGGCGCTTTCAGGACGGAGGAGATCACACTGTAGCCGCAGCACTCCTTACCAAATCAGGAAAACACGTACTCGGTTTGAACGCGCACCACTTCCTCGGTGGTCCTTGTGGGGAAGTCTCGGCTTTAGCTAACCATGCTTCTAGTTATCCAGAGGACCCAATCCAAGCAGTAGTCGCCGTATACGGACCTACTGGTCAAGTTATTCCTCCCTGCGGTAAATGCCGCCAGGTGCTTTTTGATGTTGATCCGTCCATTCGGTGCATCGTGCGCGGAAGCAATGGACTTGAAGCACCTACCGTAGAAGAACTCTTGCCATTCGCATTCAACTGGCGAGATATGGAACAAGAGCAGCGCATCTACATGTGGGAAGGCTACGAGGAATCAATTCGTAGCGGAGAAAAGCAACAAACCATCCGGGTAGATGATCCTTTCCATAAAGGAGATGCCCACATTGTCTTCGAGAAAGAATCTGGAGAGATCGTCACCATTCCTGCACAGGTCACAGCCGTTACCTCCACCCGGCGAAGTGAATTGTCGGAAAAGCAAGCCCGAAATGACGGTTTTGGCTCTCTCACCGAGCTTCAGAAAGCGCTAGATGCTCACTATCCCGGTTTAGGTGACGATGACGAAGTAGACGTCGTAGAGTTCAAACTGCGGTAGTCCATCCAGACCGAAAGGTGAAATAGCCCTCCTCCCCAGGTGCAGAATTCACCTCATCGATAACGTCATACTTGCGGTGTGAAGATTGCGGCAGCTAGCGCTGGGGGTCTTCCAATTCCCTTATCCAGAAGTTCATCATCTCACCGTTAGGATCCGGGGAGGAAAACACTTCGCTCGCTATTTCCCTAGGAGACCAACTATCCGGAAGGTCTTGAAATCCTGCGCCGAGCTTTCCAAGCGTCACTGCTGAGGAGTTTTTGACTGCGCTAAGGATGGTAACGACATCGTCATACGTAGCATAAAACGAGTTTTTCCCATTCGCCCCAGTTGCATCAGCAATACAGATCCAGTCATTGAGTTCCGCCATATCGCTCAAAATATTATCGACGATTTTTCTTGAATCTGTTTCCATATGCTCACTCATTGTGCTTGGCCTTCTACTTACACTCAACCTTAACTCTGAGAATTAGAAACCGCTTTGGCAATATCGTCTACAAATTTTATCGAGCCAACAAAAGCGGCATGTGAGTTTGTGTTTTACCGGAATCTAAGGGATTTTCGCAGATACTTATTAAGCACCACTCACCCTCTACAATGACACCCATGGATGCACAGGAGCGGCAGAACTTGGAACGCTACGGCTCATGGGAGCGGATGACTGGTGGGGAGTGGTTTCTGCCGAGCATGCCGGAGGCGAAGGAAGAGCACCAGCGCACTTTTCGATTGGTTAAGCAGCTCAACGAACTACAGAATACGGACCAAGAGCGTGCCGAAGGCATCCTGCGCGAGATACTGCCGGAAGAATCTTCGGTGCCGGGCCTGCACGTGCCGCTCAACCTTGAGTACGGCTGCAACCTCGTATGCGGCGAGCGCGTCTTCATTAATTTTGGCGCTACCATTTTGGCCCAGGCCGCGGTCACGCTCGGCAATGGCGTCATGGTCGGCCCCAATTGCTCCCTGATTACGATGGGGCATCCGGTAAACGATCATGAGATGCGCGCCGGCGGCTGGGAGATAGCCAAGCCCATCACTATCGGTGATAATACGTGGCTCGGTGCTAATGTCACCGTGCTGCCGGGCATCACGATTGGAAAGAACTGCGTTATAGGCGCAGGCACGCTTATTACCACCGATATCCCGGATAATTCGCTGGTCCTGGGTTCCCCCGGCCGCGTGGTGCGCAAGCTGGAAGACAATGAGGAAGCCTGGGAGCGCCAGGATCTCAACGGCCCTGTCGAGGGTTTTGGAGCCGCCAACTAAATGTTTGATCTCGCTCGCATCGGCGCGGGACTTCCCGTAGCCGAGACCATCGATTCGCTACCTAGCACCGGAAACGTCGTCATCCAGGCCCCGCCCGGTACGGGTAAAACCACGCTCGTGCCACCGGCGCTGGCCAATCACGCGGCAGGACGCGGCAAGGTCATCGTCACCGCCCCACGCCGTGTGGCCGTGCGCGCGGCCGCGCAGCGCCTGAGTACCCTCAGCGGTACCCCGGACAAGGTCGGTTTCGCCATCCGGGGCGAGTCCCGCAGGGGCAGCGACGTCGAGTTCGTCACGCCGGGCGTGCTGCTGCGGCGCCTGCTAAAGGATCCGGAACTCGAGGGCGTAGCCACCGTTGCCATCGATGAGGTCCACGAGCGCCAGCTCGATACGGATCTGGTGCTGGGCATGTGCCTGGAACTGGCCGAGCTACGCGAGGACTTCCGCGTCATCGCCATGTCCGCCACCGTGGATGCGCAGCGCTTTTCCCAGCTTATGGACGCCCCCGTCCACGTCACCGAGGCGGTCACCCATCCGCTCGACATCCAGTACGCCCCCATGCCGGGCAGGGCGGCGGGAACGAGGGAGTTTTATGGGGACGTCGCCAAGCAGGCAGCCCGCCAGCAAGAATCAACGCTGGTCTTTGTGCCCGGCGTGCGCGAAGTCAACCTCGTGTGCGATGCCTTAGCAGGCCATAATGTGTTTCCGCTGCATGGCAAGCAAACCACCGCGGAGCAAGACGCCGCGCTGTATACCGATGAACAGCGCATCGTCGTGGCTACCTCTATCGCGGAGTCCTCGCTTACCGTGCCGGGCGTGCGCGTGGTGGTAGATGCCGGGCTTTCCCGCATTCCCCGGCGCGACGCCCAACGCGGCATGTCCGGGCTAGTGACGGTTTCTACCTCAAAGTCGAGTGCTGATCAGCGCGCTGGTCGTGCCGGCCGTGAGGCACCAGGCACCGTGATTCGCTGCTATTCGCAGGACGATTACCAGCACTTTTCCCCACACACCACCCCGGAGATCCTCTCCGCGGACCTCACCCAGGCCGCGCTGTTTCTGGACTGCTGGGCCGCAGGCCCGGACTTCCCGCTGCTCGATCCGCCCCCGGCCCAGGCCCTCGCATCCGCACAGGCAACGCTCAAGCGCATTGGCGCCACGCAAGAACTCGCCCTCCTGCCCACCGATCCGCGCCTCGGCGCCTCCTTGCTCCGCCACGGCAACCAGGCCGCGCCCATTATCGCCTCGCTTGCTGACGCCCCCTTAACCCCCGATCTCACTCGTCACCACCCACCGCAGAGGGAGGTCAAGCGGCTTGCACGTCTCGTAGAGGATCTCGGCCCGGCTGATCCCGGGGAGGTCGTAGCCACCGCCTTTCCCGAGCAGGTGGCCAAGCGCATGGGCGAAGATTACCTGCTGGCCAGCGGCACCCGCGCGCGCCTGCTCGATAACTCGGGCTTGGCCGGAGCGCCGTGGCTTGCCATCGCGGAGGTCTCCTTGTCCAATGCGGGCAATGCCATCATCCGCTCGGCCGCTCGCATCGAGGAATCGGCTGCCCTGGCGGCCATCGGCGTCACCGAGGAAACCCGCGCTTTCCTGCGCGATGGCCGCGTGCGCGGCGTCAAGGTCAAGGCCGCGGGCGCCATCACCCTTTCTGAGACCCCGGTTAAAGTCACGGGCCCCGCAGCCGAGGAGGCGCTTGCCGCCGGCATCCGTGAAGAAGGCCTAGGACTTTTTACCTTCAGCGAAAAGGCCCAAAGGTTAAAAGACCGCCTGCGCCACCTGCACTCCCACTTTGGCGAACCGTGGCCCGACGTCGATTCCGCGGATCCCGCCGAGTGGCTCGGGCCCGAATTACATCGCATCGCCGAGGGCACTCCCGCCGCCAAGCTAGACATGTACCCCGCGCTGCAACGCCTCCTTCCCTGGCCGGAAGCCACCCACCTGGACGAGCTCGCCCCCGAGCGCCTTCCGGTGCCCTCCGGCCGCGATGCCATAATCGACTGGTCCGGCGATCGCCCCGTGGTTCATATCAAGCTGCAGGAATGCTTTGGACTGGCCGAATCCCCCGAATACTGTGGCCACCGCGTGCAATTCCACCTACTCTCCCCCGCTGGGCGTCCGCTCGCGGTGACCGATGATCTCGCCAGCTTCTGGTCCGGACCCTATGCTGGCGTGCGCGCCGATATGCGCGGGCGTTACCCCAAGCACCCCTGGCCGGAGGACCCGTGGAATGCGATTGCTACCGCGCGCACCAAGAATCGGATGTAGCTAACCCCATTGCTGCCAGCCCAGGTAGCAGCTCATGACCACGACTAGGGTAAGTAACGCGTAGCGGATGAATTTGGCACCGCCGCCGAGTACGGTACGAGCGCCGAGAAGTGCGCCGGCGATATTGGCTACGCCGAGCACGATGCCAAGCGTCCACCACACGTGCCCGCCAATAATGAACACGATGAGCGCGCCGAGGTTGGTAGCTGTATTGACTACCTTGGCCATGGCCGCAGAGGTCAAGAAGTTCTGCGCAAAAATAGAGGTAAAGGCCATGATCAAAAACATGCCGGTACCAGGGCCAAAGATGCCATCATAAAAGGAAATGATGCCGGAGAGTAACAGGACCACGACACTCCGCCAACCGCCACGGGTGCCGGCCGAATCGCTGCTGCCAAAGTCCGGTTTGAAGGCAACGAAGATACCCACGGTAACCATGAGCACGATGATGATGGGCCGCATGACGTCTTTATCGAGGCTCGAGGCCACGCTGGCCCCCAACCCGGAGCAGACCAGCGCGATGAGGATGAAGCGCGCCATTTCTGCCTTGTCCAGCTTCACCTTGCGCGCAAGGGTCACGGCAGCGGATCCGGTGCCAGTCACCGCGGCGAGCTTACTAGTGCCCAAAGCGGCGGCCGGAGCAAGGCCCGGCAGGACCGCCAGCAGCATCGGAATCAAGATCAATCCGCCACCGCCGATGACCGCATCGACCCACCCCGCGGCCGCGGTACCAAAGAAGAGAATTACCCACTGCACCACATCGATTTCCATGCCCCCGATCATAAATCTTGAATGATGTAAGGTGATAACCCGCCTACCGGCCTCCCCATAGTGGAGTAAAAGAAGGCATTATACTTTTGTCGCAGCAGAACTAGGAGGCTCGCATGGCCGCACAGCAGGAAGGCACCGGGCTTAGTGCCCATACCGTGGCACGGTGGGCCATTGTCGTTCCGGCATCGGTCGTATTGGGCTGGCTGTTTAGCATGTGGCACGTACCTGCGGCCTGGATCTTGGCAGCGATCCTCTCCTCCGGCGCCATGGCGCTTTTTACTGGGGAAGATCTGCGTGTGAACCGGAGTTTTTATAGCATGTCGCGTGGTTTTATCGGCATGATGGCTGCCATCCCGCTGACCGTGGTACCGGTGGGCCAATTGCTTGGCTTCCTGCCTGCCGCCCTGACGATCTCCTTTGTGACACTGATGGTAGGCGTTATCGGCGGCCAACTCTTACACCGCGCGCAGCCGCACGATGTCTCCTCCGAAACCGGCATTTTATCCATGCTGCCGGGCGGTGCGTCCCTCATGCCCGCGCTTGCCGACGAACTCGGTGCCGACTTCCGCTACGTCGCCCTCACCCAATACCTGCGCCTGTTAGTAGTCTCGGTATCGCTACCGGCCGTGGTCGCCTTATTGGACACGCCTGCCGGCGAAGGAGCGGATCTTTCGGTCGACGGCGAAACTACCTGGTGGATAGTTGCCCTAGTGATTGCCATTGCCTGCATAGGAGAAAAGGTAGGCAAGTTCCTCCATCTCCCCGCCGCCGCGGTACTCGGGCCCTTGCTGCTGACGGTTCTAGCCTCTTTCGTGTTGCCGGAGGGCCACACGCTCGAACCGCTCTATGCCTTTAAGGTGATGGCCTTTTTGTCCATTGGTTGGGTCTGCGGCGGTGGGCTTTCGCTGCCGGCGCTCAAGGCCTTTGCCAAGCAATTGCCCGCCACAGTTCTTTTCATCATGGTCATCATCGGCATCTGCGCGGCCACCGCTTGGCCGCTAACCAAGTGGCTGCACATCACTTACTTCGAGGCCTACCTGGCCACCAGTCCCGGCGCGCTAGAGACAGTACTCGCACTCTCGGCGGAGGGCGGGGCCGGCCCAGCGGTCATCGCAGTCCAGCTCACCCGCCTCATCGCGGTACTGGTCGTAGCGGGCTACTTGCCACAGCTGCTACGCCTGGCCCAGCGACTGCTGCGCCGCTAGTTATCCAAGACGGACTCACGCAGAACGGACATCGGCACGGAGCCAAGGGCGAGGGCCTCGGAGTGGAACTCGCGCGCGCTCATCCCCTGCTTCTCGGCCGCGGCGCGGGTCTCCTGCCACAGGCGCTGGCCCAAAGCATAGGAGGGCGCCTGGCCCGGCCAGCCGAGGTAGCGATTGACCTCAAAATTGAGGTTCGCATCATCCATGGCGGTGTTTTCACGCATGAAGGTCTTCACGTGCGCCTTGTCCCACACGCCGGACGTCGAGCAATCCGGCAACTGCTTGCCCAAGTGCAATCCGATGTCCACGACCACGCGGGCGGCGCGCAGGCGCTGCGCATCCAACATGCCCATACGGAAGCCCGGATCATCCATATAGCCCAGCTCGGCCATGAGCTGCTCGGCGTAGAGCGCCCAACCCTCGCCATGACCAGAGTTCCACGTCACCGCGCGGCGCCACAGGTTGAGATCCTCCTGCACCAGCGCGGAACCTAGCTGCAGGTGGTGGCCTGGCACGCCCTCGTGGTGAACGGTGGTCAGCTCTTGCCAGGTGTGGAAGGTGTCTTGGCCTTCTGGCACGGACCACCACATGCGGCCCGGGCGGGAGAAGTCATCGCTCGGCGGGGTATAGAAGATGCCGCCGGTACCGGCCGGATCGATGCAGCACTCGATCTCTTCTACTTCTTCCGGAATATCAAATTCTTTGCCGTTGAGCTCTGCGATGACGCCATCGGCGGTAGATTGCATCCACTCCACCAAGGCATCGGTGCCGCGCAGGGTATAGCGCTCCTCGTGGTTGAGCTTGCGCATCGCCGCGCGTACCGAGCAATCGGAACCATAGAGCTCGTGGGCAATCTTTTCCTGCTCCGCGCGCAGGGTGCGCACCTGGTCAAGCCCCCATTCATAGGCCTCATCGAGGTTGACGGCATCGCCCACAAAGAGCTTGGAAAAGCGTTCGTAGCGCTCGCGGCCCACGGCATCCTTCGTGGGGGCTTGGGGCTGCAGATCATTGGACAGCCAATCGGAAAATTCGCCAAATGCCTCCTTGGCTTGCTCTACCTCGGCGGAGTCGGCATCGAGGCCGAGGGACTCGAGCATCGAGTCGGCGTCCGCAAGCCGCTCGCACTGCACAATGACCTCTGAAATCTGGCGGTGTGGTGCCACCATGCCGTGGGAGGCCGCCTCTTCCAGGGAGCTGCGGTAGCCGGCCAAAGAGTTCTTCACCTGGGATAGGCGGGAGCGAATAGCATCGCGGTCCTCCTCCGTATCCTGCGGCATCAGCAGCAGGGTATCGCGAATGGTCTGCACCGGTGAGGCGATATTATTCAGGCAGCGCATATCCTCGCTGTGGTGGTGCAAATCTAGATCGAGGCAAAGTCGATCGCGTAGGACGGCCGCGGTGACGTAGTCCACCTCATCAAAGTCATCCTCATCATCGGATTCGTCGGTGGTGTCATCCAGGGCGTCCAAGTCCGCAACCATCTCACGGGTGCGATCCGCGATGGCGGTGAAGTATTCGGGGGAGAAATCCTGCAATTCGCCCTCGTAGCCGTCAATTCCCCACGCGGTGGCATCGGTGGGGGAAAGCTCGGCTAGGTCGTGAACGAAGTTATCGCACGAAGCGTCCAGTAGAGAAGGCTGGCGCTTAGCGGTCTGCTCAGAACTCATAACGAGGAAGTCTATCCCTAAGTATCGGCTATAGGCCACCCGGGGAGGCTGAAGTTGCGAACTTGTTAACTAATCGTTGTCCCACTTTGTGCCGGGATAGTTCCAGTGGCTGAATTCATCCAGGATGTCCTGCGGTTTCTCTTTCATTACCAGCGCGTCTACAAAGCGCGGCAAGATAAAGCCGGATTCGGCCATGGCGGCGTACATGGCGTAGAAAGGGTGCCAAAATTCCTCGGTATTAACTAGGCCTACCGGGCCGCGGAGGTGGCCCAGCTGCTGCAGGGTGAGCACCTCAGTAAGTTCCTCGAGGGTGCCAACTCCGCCGGGGAGGCAAATATAGGCATCGGCGAGCTGCTCCATGCGGGTCTTGCGCTCGGCCATAGAGCCCACCACCTCTAGGGTGGTCAGGCCGGGGTGGGAAATCTCCAGATCCACCAGTGACTGCGGCATCACACCAGTGACGGTGCCGCCAGCCGCCAGGCAGGCCTGCGCTACCTCGCGCATCAAGCCGATATTGCCGCCACCATAGACCAGGTTCAGGCCGCGTCGGGCCAGCTCTGCGCCCAATTCCTGTGCCGCTTGAGTGTAGGCCGGGGAGTTTCCTGTTGCTGAACCACAATAAACCGCTACTGACTGCATGCTCTCCAGCATAGATATCTGTGCCCCCACCACCACCTTTAGACTATTCGGTACATGAAACTTTTATCAGGTTAGACAAAGCAGTCTGGGATGATTATACTCCTTTTTATGATCAAATCTGGCCCAGTGTTCACGCGGCCCCGCACGCCGGCCGCAAAGTGCCTTCATTTGGTGCGCCTGAACCCGATCATCACCCGAAGCGAGCTGGTGGAAGCCACCGGGCTTTCCCAGCCCACCATCACGCGCGCTACTACTTCCCTACTCAACGCGGGCCTCATCCAGGAACGCACCGACCTCACCCAGTCCCGTGGGCGCGGCCGGCCAACCGTGCCGCTTGAGGCGGCCGATAATGACTGGGCGCTCGGCGGCATCTCCGTGGGCACCAAGCAGACCTACATCGGCCTCTATGACATCAAGGGCCGCACCTTAAGCGAAGAAGAGTTGGCCACGCCGGTAGCAAACCTCAGCGAGGATGACTTCCTCGAGCACATCATGGCCGGCATCAATCGCATGATGACCAACCTGAACCACCGCTTAGTCTCCCTGGGCGTGACCACCTCCGGCACCGTGGATGACAACGGCCTGGTCACCGCGGAAAACCTCAACTGGCACGGTGTGGACATCGCCGAACGCCTGCGCTTCCAGTTCGGCGTACCCGTAGTAGTCTCCTCCGCGATCCCAGCTATTTTGGGTTCCGAAACCCAAGCGGCCGAGATTGGCACCAGCGAGCGCGTTCTGGTGCTCTTCGCGGATGATTCCATCGGCTCGGCGCTCTCCGTAGAGGACGAGGTCAGCCCCATTATTCCCGTGCCGCAAACGCACTCTGAGCTCCTTGGCCACGGCGCCTCCGAGCACCTGCTGGCCACCCGGCACGTCCTGGAGCAGGTACGCCACGAGGGCGTGGAGGCAGCCACGCTTGCCGACGCCGCCCAGATCGCCGACTCCAACCCCACCGTCCGCGCCATTTTGGACGAGCGCGCCCGCCAATTGGGCGCCATCACCGCGGAACTGGTCAAAGCCCACTGCCCGGCCACCGTGGTCATCGCCGGCGGCGCGTTTACCGACGACCCGAAGGCCCCCAAGCAATTCGCCGCCACCGTCCGCGCCACCGCAGGCGATGAGTTGCAGCTGCGCATGATCCCCAGCCATAAGGAGATTGTCCGCGCGGTAGCCCGCACCGTGGCCACCGACCAGCTCCTGCGCCAACCGCTGGAGCTAGGCCGCTCACTCCAGTGTGCTTAGCACCTCACGTACCGAGTCGATGCCGCGAAAGAGGTGGGCATTGAGCCCGCAGTAGCTAGCACCCTCCACGTAGTCGATGCGGTCATCAAAAAAGTGAGTATCCTTCGGCTGCGCAGAAAGAGCATCCACGGCCACGCGGTAGGCCTCTGGGTGCGGCTTGGCCACGCCAATATCGCAGCTGAAGGTCACCGCCGCGCAGTCCTCTAGCCAGGTATGCTTCTGTCGCACCTGACCTGCCAGCGTGGTGGGAATATTGGACAAGATGCCCACGCAATAGCCTTCCCCGATAAGCCCCTTGACCAGAGCCACCATCTCCGGGTCCGCCTCCAATAGTCCGCGGTTTTCGCGCGCTACCGCCTCCGCGACGGGTATCTCCCCCAGCCCGGCCCGAGCGGCTACCTCGTTCCAATAATGGCTATCGCTAAAGATGCCGGCATCATAGTCTGGGCGGAAGAACCCGTAGGCCTCCCACATCGCCTCCGCATCTGATGGCGCGAGGAGGCCCTCCAAGGCTGCATGACTTTCTGGGGTGGCCGGGCGCATGAGTACGCCGTACATATCAAAAAGGAGTTTGGGCATAACGAGGGCCAGTTTATGCGCGTTTCGGTGCCTGAGTCAGCACAGCCACAATTCCCACGCCCGCACCAGCGACAAAGACGGGCAGCATCGCGGAGACTTGTTCCATAGACAAGGCGAAAATGCCGCCGATCGCACTGATAAGCAGCATGCCACCAAGGCTATACAGCGAGCGAGTAACCACACCGCGCTTGCCCGCGGCACCGTAAACTAACAGCGCGAGCCCGGCGAACGGCCCGAGCATCAGCGCCGCCGTGGTCAGGAATACTCCCAAGGCCACGTGGGTGGACATAATCGCCGCTCCCACGATGAGAAAAAGCGCCAGAATCAAAAGCGTCATGGCGCAGAAAGCCTTGCGTTGTGTTGACATAGAAACAATCCTCCCATGGCACTGCAGTGCCATGGGAGGATTAACCTAAATCTTGATGGGTTTGTTATTCACCCAGGCGCGCTTAGGCAGCGCCACCTTCGGTACGACCAGCCAGGCGCTCATCAATGCGCAGCAGGCCAGAGCCGTCATTTCCTACCAGCTTGATCTGGTCCAGAATCTCAGAAACGGTAGCCTCTTCCTCTACCTGCTCGCTCAAGAACCAGTCAACGAGCTGGCGGGATTCCAGGTCCTGTGCCTCCAGCGCCGCGCGAGCGATGGTGCGGATTTCCTCGGAGACCTTCTGCTCGTGCTCCAGGGAAGCCTGGAACGCATCCTGCGGGTTAGCGGCCTTCACGGAACCAACCGGGATGTCAGTGAGCTCTACGCGGTAACCGCGGGAGAGCAAGTGGTCCGCAATCTTCTCGGCGTGCCCGCGCTCTTCAGCGGCCTGACCCATGAACCAATCGCGCATACCTGGGAAGGAGAGGTTGTCCATCTCGAAGGCCAGCTGGGTATAGACCATGGAAGCGCCGTACTCGCTAATGACCTGGTTATTCAGGAGGGTTTGCAGTTTCTCGTCCATTGTAAAAACCTTTCTGTGCAGGGAAATCAATAAGTGCTAAGCACCACACTACCGAAGATTCTCCCGCAATCCAGCAAGGCCTACTTAAGTAAACTTGCACGTCATTATGCTTTTTTAGATTGGATAACCTAAGTTAGCCAAGACAAAGCTAGCCATCGGGCGCAGGCAAAGTTCCCCTAAGAACGCGAGGTCATCGCGGATCCTTTGCATTTACGCCAACGCGAACTCAAGGTCAGCTCGGCGCCCACTACTTAAGCTCCCGCACCCCAGTCCATAAATGTGATTTTAATCACCTAGGCGGCCGCTAAGGCGATTAAGGCGCTGCGCGCTCGCTCCTTCCAGACCACGGAACTCTACCTCGATGCCTCGCTCGGCGTACTTCTTCTGCACCGCATCCAGCGTCGCCACCGTAGAGGCATCCCATACCTCGGCCTCGGTCATATCCACCAGCACGCGCTGGGCATCCAGCGTGTAGTCGAAGGCGTAGACCAAATCATTGGAGGAGGCGAAAAAGAGTTGGCCGCGCACCGCATACGCGGCATCGCTTACTTGCTCTACCTGCACCAGATGCGCCACGCGGCGAGCAAAACCAATGGATGCTGCCACCACACCAAGCACCACGCCGACCGCCAAGTTATGCGTAGCCAGCGTGCCTACCACCGTCACCAGCATCACCAGCGTTTCTGATAGCGGCATGAGCTTAAGCGTGCGCGGGTGAACCGAATGCCAATCCACCGTAGTTGCGGCCACGATGATCATCACCGCCACCAGCGCAGCCATCGGAATGCGGCCGACGGTCTCGCCAAGAAGAAGGCAGAGGATGAGGAGGAAGACGCCCGCGAGGAACGTCGACAAGCGCGTGCGCGCCTGGGATGCCTTCACGCCGATCATGGTCTGGCCAATCATGGCGCACACGCCCATACCGCCGATGGCCGCGGCGAGGATGTTACCCACGCCCTGACCAAAGGACTCGCGCGTTTTATCGGAGTGGGTATCCGTAATGTCATCCACCAGCTTGGCCGTTAGCAGCGATTCCATGAGCCCCACCAGCGCCATACCGAAGGCATAGGGCGCAATAAGCCGCACGGTATCCAGGTTCCACGGAATATCCGGCACGAAAAGCCCCGGCAGCGAGGTAGGCAGCTCGCCTTGGTCCGCCACATCGGGGACCTTCCACCCGGCCGCGACCGCAATAATGCTGACCACCACAATGGTAACGAGCGGGGCGGGAATCACCGTGGTCAGCCGTGGTAGCCCCAGCATGATGGCTAGGCCGATGGCCACCAACACATAGACCATCCACGGCACATTACTAAGGTGCGGCAGCTGCGTAGTAAACATCATGATTCCCAGCGCATTCACAAACCCCGTCATCACCGAGCGCGGGATAAAGCGCATGAGCTTGGCGACGCCCACCGCGGCCAGCACCACCTGCATGATTCCCGCCAAGAGCACCGCGGCGACCACGTAGTCATGACCATGTTCATGTGCGAGCGGAGAGACCACGAGCGCCACCGCGCCGGCCGCTGCGGAAATCATCGCCGGCCGGCCACCGGTAAAGGCAATGGACATTGCCATCACGACGGAGGAAAACAATCCCACCCGCGGGTCCAAACCCGCAAGGATGGAAAAGCTTAAGACCTCCGGGATCAAAGCAAGCGCCACCGCGAGTCCGCCAAAGACTTCCTTGCGCAGACGAGCAGGCGAGGAAAATGCATAACGGAAACTGGCGATGACGCCGGTTGGGGCAGGCTGTTCTTTAATCACGCCTGCACATCATAGTGGACTTTAGGAGCCTTCCTTAAAGGAGCCGTCCGCAGTGATGACCGGCAGCACGGACCAGGCGAAGTTGATCCACTGATCGGTCTTCTTCCACGAAAAGTCCGGTTCAAAGATGGTCTTCGGCTTGGTGTAAATGACGGCCGAGCGTACCTCGTCTGCGGTTTCCTTAAGCAGATTAACCACCAGATCCAGGGTCTTTCCAGAATCCGCGACGTCATCGACGACCAATACCTTCTTGCCCTTCAGCGAATCCGTGTCCAGCTGCGGGGACAAGATGATCGGCTCCTCCAGGGTCTGTCCGATATCGGTATAGAACTCCACATTGATAGCACCCATGGCCTTGACACCGATGGCATAACCAATAGCACCGGCTGGGATCAGGCCGCCGCGGGCGACGCCCACGATGAGGTCAGGGAACCAACCAGATTCCACAATCTGTTCCGACAGGTTACGGCTCGCCTCGCCGAAGACCTCCCAGGTGAGGTTTTCCCGGTCCGGGTGGATCCAATTTTCAGTCACGATTGTGTGGCTCCTTTTGCGTCATGGGATTTCTTTGTAGTTTAACGAGCATTGCCTGCCAAAGAAAAGGCACCTACCGGAATGGAACCTCGCCCAAAGTCCGGCGCAGCTTGCGCGTGCGCAGGCGCTCCGGATTTTCGGCTAGATGCTCCATCGCACGCACCGCGCACATCACGTGAGCTTCTTTCGAATTGGAATAGAAGGCTTGCGCCTGGGCCGGCAGCTTCGGCACCGCGTGCAGCGGCAGGTCAGAGACCGAAAGAAGAGTTCCATAAGGAACGCGGTAGCGATAGCCATTGGCCGCGAGCGTGCAGGATTCCATATCTACAGCCACCGCGGTGGAGGTACGCAGCCACTCCCACAGATCCCGGTTAGTGCGCCACTCCCAATTGCGATCATCGGTGGAGAGCACCGTACCG
Organism: Corynebacterium yonathiae; assembly: GCF_027570195.1. Lineage (GTDB taxonomy): Bacteria > Actinomycetota > Actinomycetes > Mycobacteriales > Mycobacteriaceae > Corynebacterium > Corynebacterium yonathiae. Next base: position 30,842 of record NZ_JAKMUZ010000011.1, on the reverse strand, counting down.
GTGCGCATGAGCGAGTTATCGTCGCCATATACCGCCTTCACCGCAGACTCGAGCATGCGCTGTACCTCTGGAATCGCCGGGATGGGAGAGGTCGCCGCAACCTTTTGGTCCAAGATGTGGTCATTGCGCTGGTAGGCATTGCCCAAAATCAAATCTCCGATGCGCATGCGGCCGTCCATGCCAGCGCAGTGGCCGATCATGATCCAGGCCTCCGGCCGCAGCACCGCCAAGCAATCCGTGATCGTCTTGGCATTCGAGGGCCCTACGCCAATGTTGATCATGGTGATGCCATCACCACCGGCAGTAACAAGATCAAAGCGCGGCATTTGGTACCGGGAGGTCAAGGTCAGACCATCCACATCGAGGTCCACCGCATCATTGGGATGGATGGTCTCGCCATTGGGCAGCACCAAGGCGGTATAACGCGAGTCTTCCCTAGTCAGCTCGCGCAAACCGAATTTCACAAACTCGGTGGTGTGCATCGCGTAGTTAGTAAACAAAATGTATTTCTGCACCGTATCGACCTCGATGCCGGTGTAGTGCTCGATGCGTGCACACGCAATGTCAAAGCGCTGGGCGCCAAAATGAAAAAGCGGCTTCTCCGCACCGTGAAAGGCATCCCATTCGCCATCAATGATTGCATCATTGACCTCATCCAGCGTCGGACGCGGAATGGGCCCGCGTTCCTGCGGGGCTTTTCTTGTGTCCTTGATGTACTCCGGTGGAATGCGCTGGTCGGATTGGCCAACAAAGATATCGCACGGATAATTCCCCGCCAGGCGAGTCAGCTGCTCGTGCAGGTAGTCCCGAATGATGTGCGGCTTGGAGATTACCGCCGAGTACTTGCCGGCCTCGTTAACGTAGCCGAAGGGCTCGGAACGATCGATCGGCTGCCATTTGCGGATATCCACCGTGACCTTGGGATAAACCACATAGCGATAGTCATCAAGGTTTCCTGATTCCAAAGTCTTGCGCGCAAGCTCGCAGGAATTCTCGTAAATCTCGATCAGGCGGTTTACCGCCTCATCAACGGAGTGGACATGCTGCAGGTCGGTCATAAACGCGAGTGTAGCGGGGACTGCACAGCGCAGCAGTGGTTAAAGCATCTTAGTATCGATTAAGTCCCCCTTTCGCTCCTGATGCGTCTCAATTTTCGGCGCCTCACCCACAATCCCCAAGATGCTGCTTCTATAACGAAGGCCCGCCGACAGCGCATCGGCGGGCCTTCTCCCCATGACTAATCTCTCGGTACCCAAGGAGGGAGTGGAGCGCACCCTCCTGCAAGCACCGCCCGTGATTAGGCAAGCCTAAGTTTATTAACCTTTCGTAGGATGGTCAAGGGTTTGCCCATAAATTTCTTAACTCCTGACAAAAACACAGTTAACCTGCAATAACGAGTACAATCCGGAACCATGGCTGAGTTGAAATCCACTATTTCCGAACAACTCCGCAAATTCTGGCGTGCCAGCGAGAAGGAATTGACCGATTCCCCGCGTCGCGGTGTCGCCTCCCCTGCCGAAGCCACGGCACTGCGCGAGGAGGTCGCGGCCGAGATTGCGGACCTCATCAAAGCGCAAAAGGTCAAAACCAGCCCCGGCGATACCGCCCTCGACGCCGATGCGGCCGCCACCCTCCCGCTAGGCGCACGCATGAAGCCACGTGGGATCTTCGAAGATGACTGGGGCGCACGTCCTACCGCACAACGCCCCTGGCCGGTCATCCTCATCCACGGCACCTGCGATACCAAGGGCGTATGGCAAATCCTCGGCAATGAGCTGCGCCAAGACGGCTGGGCGGTCTTCGCCCCTGACTACGGCCGCCGCGCCACCCAACCCCTTGCAGAATCCGCCGAGCAACTCGATGCCTATATCCGCACCGTGCGCATGGTCACCGGCGCGAACAAGGTCATCCTCATCGGCCACTCGCAGGGCGGGCTCCTCGCCCGCTATTGGATGCGCATGATTGGCGGCGCCGAGCATGTCCTCCACCTGATGTGCATCAGCGCGCCAAACCACGGAACTACCTACGGCGGTATCGTCAGCCGCCTCATTCGCACCCCGCGCCAAGAGGCGGTAATGCGCTCCGTCATCGATGGCTGGTTTGGGCCGGCGGGAATGGACCAAATTGTTGGCAGCGAAGCGTTACGCGAGGCCAATCGCGATGGCGACTTGGAATCTGGCGTGAGCTATACCTGCATTGCCACGCGGTCTGATGCCGTCGTGGTCCCACCCGAAACCTGCTTCCTCGACCCCCGCGGCGTCGCCGAGGGCACCGTGCGAAATATTTATGTCCAAGACTTCGACCGCCGAGCAATGGTCATGCACGAAGATATGCCGATGGATAAGCGCGTCCACGCCATCGTGCGCACCATCTTGGAATTAGTAGAGACTATCCCCCGCTAGTTAAAGCTCCAGCTCATCAAGAACCGCGTCAAAGGCTGGGCCCACCTGCGTGCGCCACAGCGTATCCACCTTCTGATCACCCCGGCCAGGCCCACCATTGATGACGGCCACGCGCTTGCCCTGCTTCTTCGCCTCCAGCACAAAGCGATACCCGCTCATTACCGCAAGAGAGGACCCAGCGACCAGCAGCGAGCGGGCCTGGCGCAGCACAGCAAAAGCAGCATCGCGGCGCTTAGCCGGCACAGGCTCGCCAAAGTAGACCACGTCCGGTTTCAATAATTCCGATCCACACCGCTCGCATCCGGCCATGCGAAACGCTGCCACGTCGGCTTCATCCAGGGTCACGTCACCATCCGGATTCACTTGGTCCGCCTCCACCACTAGGCGCTCCAAGTACCCCGGATTTGCTGCGGCCAAGCGCGCATCGAAATGCGTCCGCGCCTCCCGATATCCGCACATCAGACACACGACGGTTTCCATATCGCCATGCAGCGCCACCAAGTTCGCGGTCCCGGCCTGTTTATGCAGTCCATCAACGTTTTGGGTAACCACGCCATTAACCAGCCCGGCGCGCTCCAGTTCCACCAGCGCGTAGTGCGTGCGATTCGGCGCGGCAGAATCCATGACTCGCCACCCCACAAAGCTGCGGGCCCAATACCTATGGCTCGCAGCCGGGTCGTGGCGAAATTCTTGATAGGTCATCGGCCGGTGCCTACTGAGCGAGCCGCGCGGTCCCCGGTAATCCGGCACGCCCGACTCCGTCGACACCCCAGCCCCAGTCAGCACCATAACTGGACCCTCGCGCAGCTGCTTGACGACGTCCCCTAAAGCCCTCCCCGGCTCCGTATGCGGCGCCGATTCCTCTACCACTCGGGCAATCGAGCGCAGCGCTAACTGGTGCGCAAGGGAGACGGCTGGATCCATGCTCCCGATGCTAGCTTTCGGGCAAGTGCTCTACGTATAGCCACTCCGAATCCAGCTCCCCGTGGCGCGAGCACTTGGTATGCCAGCCATCGGGGCGTACCTGGGCCACCATACGGCGGCCGCAGATCTGACAGTAGCGCGGCACATCGAGGCCAGCTGCGGCTGCAGGGTGCAGCGTAAAGACCTCCTCAATCGGCTTGCCGGTATTCGGATGGAAAATCGGCTCGTCCCCAGCCAGAACGGCAGTGGCCAATTCGGAAGTCGGCTCGGATAAACCAGCCACTACAGGGCCTTAATCGGCAGATCGATGCGGTTCAACATGTCCACATCCTTTTCAATCTGCTGGCCCAAGGTGGTCAGGTAGTTGCCGGCAATGATGGCGTTGATGCCGCCGAGCAGGCCGCGCTCCGTGCCGTCGTCGCCAAGCGAAAGCTCGCGGCCACCAGCAAAGCGCAAGGTGGTAGACGGCATAGCCAAGCGGAATGCCGCCACGGCGCGCAGGCCTTCACCCAGCGGAACCAGCGGACGGTCCGCAAATGGGGTGCCCGGGCGCGGATCCAGGAAGTTCATCGGCACCTCGCAGGGATCAATTTCTGCCAGCTGCGCGGCGAACTCGGCGCGCTGCTCCAAAGACTCGCCCATGCCGATGATGCCGCCGCAGCAGACCTCCATGCCTACCTCGCGCACATAGTCGAGGGTCTGCTTGCGCTCCTCCCAGGTGTGGGTGGTGACCACATTGGGAAAGAAGGAGCGGGACGTCTCCAGGTTGTGGTTATAACGCTGCGCGCCCATATCCTTCAGGCGCTGCGCCTGCTCGCGGGTCAGGGTGCCCAGGGAGCAGGAAATCTCAATATCGACGGCGTCATTAATCGCTGCAATCGCCTCGCCTACCTGGTCCAGTAGCCGATCATCCGGGGACTTCACCGCGGCGACGATGCAGAACTCAGTAGCGCCGGTCTTGGCGGTCTTCTGTGCCGCTTCCACCAGCTCAGGGATGTTGAGGCGCACGGCGCGCACTGGGGACTCGAAGAGGCCGGACTGAGAACAGAAGTGGCAATCTTCTGGGCAGCCGCCAGTTTTAATGGAGATAATGCCTTCCACCGATACGTCTGGACCACACCACTTCAGGCGGGTCTGGTGGGCGATATCGGCGATTTCCTCCAATTGGGAATCCGGAACCTGTAGTACTTGCAGCAGTTCTTCCTGGTTGAGGCCTTTGCCTTGCTCCAGTGCTTTTTCGCGGGCGATGTCAATAATGCTCATAGTGTGAACCATACTTGAACAGCGTTCAGCTTTGGTTAAAATCACATAAAATTTTTCCCAGCGTTAGGCTCGATAGCATGACGCTTTATGATGACACCCTCTCCCTCCTCCAAGAACTTATCCGCAATGCCTGCGTAAACGACCTCACCCCGGACTCCGGCCACGAGGTACGCAATGCGGATAGCTTAGAAAAATTCTTCGCGGGCGAAGACGTGCAGATTGAGCGCTTCGAGTCCCACCCGGGCCGTGTTTCCATCGTCGTGACCGTCCCCGGCGATCCGGACAAGGAACCGCTGACCCTCATGGGACATACCGACGTCGTCCCCGTCGACGAACCTAAATGGACCAAGCCTCCCTTCGAGGCACTCATCGAAGACGGCAAGCTCTACGGCCGCGGTTCCGTAGACATGCTATTTATTACCGCCACCATGGCCGCCGTCACGCGCGAGGTTGCCCGCGCCGGCAACACGGGCGGCACCCTCGCCTTTGTCGGCATGGCCGATGAGGAGGCCCGCGGCGGTCTCGGCGTGCGCTTTATGTCTGAGAACCACCCCGATGCCTTTTCCTGGAAGAACTGCTTATCTGAAACTGGCGGCAGCCACCTGCCCGGCGCGGTGGGTTTCAACGTGGGTGAAAAGGGCGCCGGCCAGCGCCGCCTGCATGTGCACGGCGATGCCGGCCACGGCTCCACTCCTTATGGTAAGGACTTTGCCATCGTAAAGATCGGTGAGGTAGCTCGCCGCATCGCCACCGCTGAGCCGCCCACAGCCTCCAATGAAATCTGGGAGGGCTTTGTGCGCACCTTCAAATTTGACCCCCAGACGGAGCAGGAGCTTATCGACGGCACCGGTGACTATTCCAAGTTCGGCAACCTCGACGCCTACGCGCATGCCTTTAGCCATACCACCATCGCCGAGACCGTCCTGCGCGCCGGCGGCGCCATTAACGTGCTGCCCTCACATGCCTACTTGGAAATGGATGTGCGCCCCTTCCCCGGCCAGACCCAGGAGGATCTGGATGACTTCCTGCGCAGCGCGCTTGGAGACATGGCCGATGAGGTAGAAATCGAACACCTCATTACTGAAGATGCCACGCAATCCTCCACCGATACCAAGCTGTGGCGCGCCATTGAGGCCACCTCCAAGGAATTCTTCCCAGATAAGGCCGTCGTCCCAGTTCACGCCACCGGCGGCTCGGATCTGCGCTTTGCTCGGCGCAAGGGTGGCAACGCCTATGGCTTTGCCATGCACGCCGAGGGACGCGATATGGCTAGCGCCAATTCGCAGCTGCACAGCCACGACGAGCACCTCTACTTGGAGGACCTCGAGCTCACCGTGCGCGCCTACCGCAGCCTGGTCAATCGCTTCCTTGGCCTGTCACAGGAATAACAAGTGTGGCGAGATGCCTGCCGGCCAGATTTCCTGTTCCCAGGCGAAGCAGTACTGGACCAACTCCGCTGACTACAACCAGAAGAAGCCCCAGGCCCTCGCCGTTGCCACCGTGCACCCACGCGGCAACGAGGTTCGCGACGCCATCGGCCGCATGGATGAAGCCATTGCCCGCTGCGGCCTAAACGGCACCACCGGTCAGGGCAAGCCGGTCAACACTGGCGGCCAGCGCGGCAATGCTCCCGCACCAAAGCCGGCTCCGGCTCCGTCCCCGGCGCCAGCCAAGAACACCAAGGTCATCGAGCTGGGCACCATCCCTGGCCAGCCGACTGTCGACGTCCCATTCTTGGGCCAGACCTTCCACATCCCGGACGCGGCCAAGATTGCCCAAAACGCTGTATCCCAGTTCCAGCTGCCGCAGATTCCGCAAATCCAGCAGCTACAGCAGCTGTCTTCTTTCTAGCGGTCTAGCTGAAAATAGATCCCGGCATGCGCGCTGCAGCCGGGATTAAATTTATGCCCGCAGTGGGGACACGCCGGCACGGCGGAATTTGCGTGGTAGTTCATCTCGGTGCGGCAGGAACCGCAGAGGACTGAGGGGGCGTCGGCAAGCAGGGGCCCAAACTCATGATCCATGAGCTCGGCATGGCACAGCGCGCAAGAAAAATACTTCCCGCAGGTAGCGCACTTATTGGCCACCACGTCTAGCGGGGAATGCCAATGCTTACACCGGCCCTCCACATCAATCGCGCCGTGAATCTTCATGCTCGTCAGCATACGCGTCGCCCTGTTGCCACTGCTGCTTCTTTTCTGCAGACTTTTTGGCATTGCGCACAGCTTGTATGCCCACCACGATGGCAATGATGATAGGCACCCACACCTTGCTGTAATCCATCAAGATTACGAGCCAATCGGGCGGATCGATATCGATATTGAAGTCGATATTGGGCACGGGAAGCTCAATCTGCGGCAACTCCGGCACGGGGAGCGCGATATCCGGCAGGTTGATGTCCGGCAGCTCCCAATCCGGCAGCAACCGGGACAAGACGCGGCTAATAATCGGCCCCAGCACGATGACGCCAATGGCCCAGCCGGACTTTCCCAAACCGCCTAATAGTGGGTACAGCACCCGCTTGAAGGAGCTGTCTTCCATAGCGCGGCGGCGCTTCTCCCCCAGTGAGCCCTGCGGCGGATCCAGGGCAACTGCCTCCTCACCATCGCGATAGTAGACGTCTAGGAGCTCACCAAAAGGAGAGGCTTGGATATCCAGATAAGGTTTGCTGCGCGAGGCTGAATTCTCAAAAAGAGTGAGGTCTTTTTCTATCTTCTTCTTGAGCGAATATCGACCCGCACGGGGCCGATCATGGCGGCTGCGAACCTGCCCGTTCACCACAATCTGCAGGCGTGGGCTAGGATTCTTCCGCCACAGCTGAAGACGCTTCGGCAGCGAGGCATCGCCCGGCACCGGGGTAAAATCCTTCGCCTTCTTCGGCCACTCACCCAGCTCAGCGAATTCGGCGTCGTATCCGCGCTGCACCTCGATGGTGCCCACCTCGGGGTGCTCTAGGCGCCACGTCTCCATTAGTTATTCCCTGCCTTGGAGCTCACCACGGCACCCAGCTTGCTCGCGGCCCATGCCAGGAATACCAGCACTGGGAGATAAATCCACGTCCCTTCATTGAAATACAGGGACATAGCGGCAAAATAGGCCAGCCCAGTCACACAGAAGATGGTCCAGGAGGCGCGGAAAGTGGCACCGTCGACAAGAGCAATGATCACCGTCAGCACGGCCATGAGGATGACTAGGAAAAGGCCGGAGACAAGGTGGTAGACAGCGGGCGGAACAACGATGAAAACAGCAGCGATGGCGATGGGCGCCCACCATTGCCACCAGACGCGGCTGGGCTCGTCTTTCGTTTCCGTTTCTTCCTCTAGCTCCTCAAACACGCACCCAACCTAGCACAGGACTTGGCAGAACTTATGGGGCAGAAATCCTCCCTTTGGTCCGCCTAATCCCCCTTGCGGAGGATACCGCGCTGAGCAGGGCATACCTAGCGTTGAGTGTATGAAAAGCACACCACTCATCCTCGCGGCGGGCGCGATATTTGGTGCCATCTACGGCACCAATGCGCTCCTGCCAGATATATACGACAACCCCACCTCTGAGGTGCAGGTCGGCTCGGCCCGCATCCCCGGGCTATCCTGCACGGCAGAAGATGGCTCCACCAGCAGTGAACCACGCTGGGACTGTGACGGCACCCAGATCCGCGCTAAAGAAGTCGGCGTACAGGACAAAGACCAAGCCACCCGCCGGTACCTCCGGGAAATGGGGGAAGGTACGGCCATGCCGGAAGGAGACATCGACCGCGACGGGGATAAGCGCACGCTTAGCGATGGCGACCTCGTAGCCATCAGCATTGAGGGCGATGGCCCCACCACGTTCCTCTCCTTGCACGGACCGCGGGCTGAAGAACTTGCCCAGGAGGTAGAAAAGGCATGAAGAATCTGTGCTGGCTATCTATCGCTTTCGGTCTGGTAGTTTCCGGCTTTTTCTTGGCCGATCGCCGTTTTACCGAGGTTGGGCTCATCGGTGCGCTTATCTGCGCTGGCTTGACGCTTGGACTGGGATTCTGGTGGTTTAGGCCGCGGCCGATGTGGCAGGGCATCCTATGGGGTGCGCTCGCCCAGCCGGTGGTGGTGAGCCTCAACGATCAGATGGTGGGGATCTCGGACAAGCTGGGGCTCACGCACCTAGACGCGGCCTTCTACTCGCCGCTTCCGGAAGAAACCATCAAGCTCCTCGGCGTCGTTATTATTATTGCGGCTTTTGGAAACGTGAAGCATCCCTACCAAGCCGCCGCGATCGGCATGGCGGTAGGCCTTGGTTTTGATGCCATGGAAAATGTGCCGTTCATCCTCAACGCGGCCATCGATAACTTGGACGGCGACCTCTGGGGCGCCATTATTACCGGCACCGGGCGAATCCTCACTGGTGCCTTTAGCCATGCGCTGTATACGGGGGTTGCGGCATGGGACGTCGGCAAGCTCTATGCGGGGGCACGCCACGGATACTGGCAGGTGGCCGGATTCTGGCTGGCCGCCATCGCCCTGCATACCCTATTCAATGCCTCGACCATCATTGCGGGTGATTGGCCGGTGACCATTCTCCTTATCGCCCTCATCACGTGGACACTGGTCATTTGGGGCCTGCGTTTCATGCGCAAGCAAGATAGGAAATATACGGCACAAAGAAGCGAAATTGCTCAGCCCGCCAAGGATCCAGAATATAGTTCTTGAGCTGCGAAAATACGAAAGCAAAGGCTCGTGTCCGAGGGGTGTTATAAGGTGCAAATCGTACACAAGTTCACACGATAATTTAGGTACGATGCGCCATGGAAGAACCTTACTTTTCCACGACCAATACCACCGACCCCACCACACGCTCAGCCTTTGAAATGCGAAAGGCGGAATACGAGTTCTGGCTAAGCCAAGTCCCCGATCTCGATTCTGATTTCGAATTAGTCACCCAATCCCTCTACCGCACCACCGGCGTCAATGAAGGCCGGATTAGCCATATCCTCATGGCGCTGCACCGCTTGGAGGAGCTTCCTAAGCTCCAGGCGCTGCAGCACCGCCTCTACCACTTAGACCTCGACCGAATTATTGCCATCAATAAGTCCCTCAACCGCTTGGGCAACCCGACTCCAGAGGTAGTCGCGCGCATCGATGAACAGCTCACCGCCTACCTCACCCCTACCCGGCCGAACCAGACCATGCGTACGCAGGCGCAGATTAAGCGCAAACTCAACGAGCTCATCAACCTCGCCGATGACACATTGGCCGTCACCCAGGGCCCTACCCAGCCGCGCTACACCATGGAAAACTGGGGCGATAGCACCTCGGCGGTGACTTTGAGTGCGGACCCGGCGGTTATCGCGAGCGTCGATAAGTGCATCCGGCAGACCGCGCTGGAGCTAGATTGCTCGCTTGCCGACGCCGTCATTGCACTCCTCACCGGCCGCACCCAAGCCCCCGAGATCATCCTCAACGCCTACAAGGCCACCGACGTGCCCAATTCCCCGGCATTTATTGAGTCCGTAGGCTGGCTCGACCCGGCGCGCTCCAATGCGCTGCCCTACACTAAAATCCGGGAGATGGATCCTGACCACGAGGTCAAGGGCTATGTCACTCCCGCCGCCATGGCCGCGTATCTGGAAGGTTTCGACGGCACCTGCCGCTACCCTGGATGCAACCGACCAGCCACGGCCTGCCAGAAGGATCACCGCATCAACCATGCGGACGGCGGGCCGACCACGCCGGCAAACCTCGCCTGCTTATGCCAGCACCACCACAACGTAAAGACCGATGGCCGGGCCTTTTATGTCATGGATCCACATACGCGCGACATCATCTGGCTTTTTGAGGACGGCACCTGGACCACCACTGAACCCTCTGGCCCATTGGCGCAGAAGAACAAGAACTGGGTGCAGACCTTCGCCCAAACCATGACCTCCCACCGCGCCCGAGCATATGAAGAGGCACAAGAACTCATGCGCCAGCAGAAAACCACCCCTAGGGAGGAGGAATAAAACCACCAGCTTCCCTACAGTGGCTGGCATGACGCAAAATTTATTCACACTTGACGAGCTCGTAATTACCCAGACCAAGTCCTTCCTCAACGATCAGTTCATGATCACCGATATCGACGGCACCCCTGTGGGCACGATCCTTCAGTCCACCAGCCTAAAAGACATGGTGCTGAAATCCTCCCGCAGCTTGGAGGTTGCCATCACGGATGCCGAGGGCAATCCCCTCCAAACGGTCATGACGATTTCGGACCCGCCGAATTTTCTGCGGGATACCTACGAGGTGCACTTGCCGGGAATCGAGCAACCCATGGCTGTTATTACCAAGCGTTTCTCCATGCTCAAAACAAAATTAGACTTGACCATGGAGGGCTTTGCCGACGTCGAAATTCACGGCGACTTCTGGGATTGGAACCTTTCCATAACTTCAGAAGATCGCCTGCTTGCTGACGTCTCTAACGAATGGACTGGCATGGGTAATTTCTTCATGGGCAAAAACACGTACCGCCTGCGCATCACGCCGGGCCTCAATGAGCAACATCACGCCGCCATCATCGGCGCCGTGATGAGCATGGATATGCTGCGCACCAAGCAAAAGAACAGCGACTAGGAAAATAAAAAGGTGTTGTTGCAAAGTTGGGCGGAGAGCAGTGAAGACTCAGTTTCTCATTCCCTGATGGCCGCTGCGTGTGGGCGTTGTTAGGCCGTCTCGAAGACCTGGTTGACGATCACCGCGTCCGGGTTCGAGTGCCCGTAGGCAAACATTGCGCCTTGCCCTTTCCACAATGAGTGCATCGCCTCTATCCCTTTCAACGTCCGATATGCAGATGTCCGGTTCTTAAACGCGCCTTTCGGCCCGAGGATCCGCTTCAGCCGACCATGGTCGCCTTCCAGGATGTTGTTGAGGTATTTCACCTGCCGGTACCACCGTGTTTGCTTGTCCAGCTCAAGGGCGTATTTCTGGACCCAGCGGTAGATCGTGGTGTGATCGACCGGCACGCCCCACTCGGTCATCATTTCCTCCAGACCGCGGTAGCTCACCCCGTAGCGGCAGTACCACCCACTGCCCACAGAATGATGCCACGGGGAAAATGACAACCGGAGAAGATACCCATGGCTGTGATTACATCACGTCGCCCTTCCTACTGCCCCAACTTTGCAACAGCACCTTTCAGGGTCATATGGGGGCAGTGGAGAGAAGTGGTGGATCAGTGAACGGCGGTGGATGCCGGAGTAGGCGTGGTGTGTTCCTCCTTCGACTCGGTCGGAGCCAGGCGAGCCGGATCCAGATCAATGCGGCGCAGCAGCTGGGCGTTCAGGGCCACCACGATGGTCGAGGCAGACATCAAGATCGCGCCCACGGCCGGGGACAGCACGAACCCGATCGAGGCGAGCACTCCGGCAGCCAACGGCACGGCGAGGATGTTGTAGCCAGAGGCCCAGATCAGGTTCTGGATCATCTTGCGGTAGCTGGCCTGGGACAGCTCAATCATCGACAGCACTGCCCGCGGGTCATCACTGGCTAGGACCACCCCGGCAGATTCCATGGCCACATCCGTGCCGGCACCGATGGCGATACCGACGTCCGCGCGGGTCAGAGCGGGGGCGTCATTGACACCGTCACCGACCATGGCCACGCTCAAACCCCGGTCCTGCAGCTGCGTGACCTTGGTGTCTTTGTCCTGGGGCAGGACCTCGGCGAAGACCTCATCAATGCCTAGGTCCTGACCAACCGCCTGGGCCACCTGCTGCGCGTCGCCGGTGATCATCGCGACCTTCACCCCGCGGTCCTGCAGGGCTTTCACGGCGGCGCGGGATTCGGGGCGGATCTTGTCCTCGACGGCCACCGCACCGATGATCTGACCGTCGCGGACAATATGGAGCACACCGGCCCCACGCCCGGTCCAGGCGCTGGTGGTGTCGGTGAGCTCGGCCGGGGTGGTGAGGTTGAACTCGCGCAGCATGTTCGGCCCGCCCACGAGGATCTCAGCGCCATCGACAGTGGCCCGAACCCCCCGGCCGGACGCGGCGCTGAAACCAGTTGCACGGACTTGCCGACGGGAGGCCGCGGGATGGGCGGCCGCGGCCGCCACGATGGCGCGGGCCACAGGGTGCTCGCTGTCGGCCTCCGCGGCGGCGGCCAGGGCCAGCAGCTCGCCCTCGGTAACGCCGACAGCTGCCGCGACACCGGTGACCGCGTGCGCACCCTCGGTCAGGGTGCCGGTTTTGTCGAAGAGCACCACATCGATGGTGCGCATCTGCTCGAGCGCCATCCGGTCCTTGATGAGCACTCCGGATTTCGCGGCCCGCTCGCTGGAGATCGCAATGACCAGCGGAATCGCCAGGCCCAGGGCATGCGGGCAGGCGATGACCAGCACCGTGACCGTGCACACCACGGCATCGTCCGGGCTGCCGATAATGGTCCACACCACCGCGGTGGTCAGAGCGGAGATCAGCGCGAACCAGAACAACAACGCCGCCGCGCGATCCGCCAGGGCCTGGGCCCGGGAGGAGGACTCCTGGGCGTCGGCAACCATGCGTTGGATCCCGGCCAAGGCGGTGTCCCCGCCGGTAGCCTCCACCCGGATGCGGACGGTGTTGTCGGTGGCCACGGTACCGGCGACCACCTTGTCACCGGTGTCGCGGAAGACGGGACGGGATTCGCCGGTGATCATCGCCTCATCGAATTCGGCGGCTCCGTCGAGGATGGTTCCGTCGACCGGCACCCGGGCACCGGCCCTCACCAGCACGACGTCGTCGACGACCAGCTCGGAGATGGCCACGGTGCGGGTGGTTCCGTCGATGACTTTCTCGGCCTCATCCGGCAGCAGGGCAGCCAGCGCATCAAGCGCGGAGGACGCGGCCCCGAGAGCGGACATCTCCAGCCAGTGGCCCAGCAGCATGATGGTCACCAGCAGGGCCAGCTCCCACCAGAAGTCCAGCTCAAAACCGCCCAGCCCCAGAGTGGTGACCCAGGAGGCGACAAACGCCACGGTGATGGCCATGGCGATCAGGAGCATCATCCCGGGTTGGCGGGATTTCAGTTCTTTCCATCCGCCCTTGAGGAAAGGCGTTCCGCCGTAGGCGAAGATGATCGTGCCCAGCACCGGGGGGATCCAGGTGGATCCGGGGAATGCCGGGAGGTGGTAGCCGAGCAGGTGGGCGACCATGGGGCTGAAAATAACGACGGGAATGGACAGAATCAGAGACCACCAGAAGCGGTCCCGAAACATTGCGGTGCTGTGTCCGGCGTGTTCGCCGTGACCATGAACGTGGTGGTCTTCGTCCAGGGCGGAGTGCGGGTGATCGTGGGGCATCGCCTGGCCGTGGGTGTCGGCATCCGCGTGGTGTTCGTGGCTAGCATGATCCGGGTGGTGAGTGTGGTCTGTTTCCGGAGCGGGGTGATCACCGAAATGGTGGGGAGTGCTCATGACGTTCCTTTCGCTCAACCCGGTCGGGGTCGAGATGATGGGTAAAACTGATCAGGATAAGACGGTGTAGCCGGCCTCCTCGATGGCCCGGCGAACCATCTCCGGAGGTACGACACCGGTGACCGTGACGGTGGAAACACCACCAGCAGCGAGATCAATCTGGACGTCGTCGACCTGGGGGAGAGTCTGAAGGGCCTGGGTCACGCTTTTCGCGCAGTGCCCGCAGGTCAGGCCGGTGACCTGGTAGCTAGGGGAGGACCCTCCTGCTGACGAGTCGCTGGCGGCAGGGATGGAGGCAGTGTCTGCACGTGAGGCAGGTCCGCAACAGCTGCAACCGTGGGAGGCCATCGGCAAAAGGCGGGGCGGGGAGGTGATCATGGAAAAGCTCCTTCGGTTCGGTGGGGTGCGGCGATGCCGCCCTCTAGCGTATACCCCCAGGGGGTATATTTTCAGCATACCCCCCGGGGTATATTTTCAAGGGTGGAGGGCGCGGCCCTCACGCGGGGCAGGGTGTGGTCACCGAGCAGCCTCCTCACTGTCGGGAGGGGACAGCGGGAGGTGGAGGGCAAACACCGCTCCGCGACCGGGTCCGGGGGAGGTGGCTGTGAGAGTGCCGCCGTGGGCCTCGATCAATGCCTTGGAGATGGTCAGACCGATACCGGCCCCGGCGGCGTCCCGGCTGCGGGCGGCATCCCCCCGGTAGAAGCGTTCGAAGATGTGTCCGATCTGGTCAGATGGGATGCCCTCGCCGTCATCGGCGACGTGGATGAGCGCGGTGGACGCCCCCTGTCGGTGGACGCTGATCCGGACCTGCCCGCCGGCCGGGGTGTGCCGTAGCGCGTTCGACAGGAGATTGCTCATCACCTGGCCGAAGCGTTGCCGGTCCACGAGCACCCGGGCGGTGTCTGTAATGGTCTCGACCTGTAAATCGACGCCTTTGTCAGCATAAGCTTCCCCCGCGGCAGCAGCGGCGGTATGGAGCAGATTCCCGAGCCCTTCCTCCGCCAGGTCCAAATCGATCCGGTGTTCCTGGGCCCGGGAGACATCGTCGATGTCTTCCATCAACCGGGTCAGGCGGGTGAGTTGGTCAGCCATGATCGTGTGGGTGGCATTATTCCAGTCCACGACCCCGTCCTGGAGACCATCGAGGTAGACCGTGAGCACCGATAAGGGGGTGCCCATTTCGTGGGCCAGATCAGAGAGCATCTGGCGGCGGACCTGTTCGGTGTGTTCCAGCCGGTCGGCCATGGTGTTGAAGGCATGCGCCAGGGTGGTGACCTCGGGGCCTGCTTTTCCGGCGGGCACGCGGATACGGGAGTTGCCGGCCGTCAGATTGGTAGCGGCGCGGGTGAGATCCTGCAGGGGGGTGCGCAGACGACGCGATAACCACAGGCTGGCCAGCAGGGCGCTGATCAAGGCGGTGGGAAGGGCGACGGCCAGAGTGATCAGGTTGGCGCCCCGGTAGGCCTGCTCGGCATGGAACAGCTCCAGCGAGGGGTCCTCCCGGCCGGTCATCAACATATGATCATGGAACAGGGTCGGGCCCACCATCGTGGCCACGGCCGCGGCCACCAGCAGGCTAATCACCACGACCAACACCTGGGCGGCCAGGAAGCGGAAGGTCAGGCCGGGTCCGTGATTCATGGCTGCCCCACCCGGTAGCCCACGCCACGCACGGTGTCGATAAACCCCCGGCCCTGGGTGTCGGTGCCGAGCTTGCGACGCAAGTTGCCGATGTGGACATCGACGATGCGTTCATCACCGACCCAGGTGGTGTCCCAGACCTCGGTGACCAGGTCGTGGCGGGTCAGCACCTGGCCGGGGCGCAGGGCCAGGGCAACCAGCAGCTCGAACTCCGTGCGGGTGAGCTCCACGGTCGTCTCCCCCACCCGCACCTGATGGGCGACGGGGTCAAGGATGAGGTCACCAACGATCAAGGGGGTGGTCACCTGCGGTGGGGTGGTGCTGGTGCGCGGGCGGCGCAGCACCGCATGCACTCGGGTCACCAGTTCCCGGATGCTAAAAGGTTTGGTGATGTAGTCATCCGCCCCCAGGGTCAAACCGCTGATCTTGTCGTCCTCGCTGCCTCGCGCGGTGAGCATGAGGATGTAGCAGTCCGAGAAGGTGCGGATCCGTCGGCACACCTCCAGGCCGTCGAGTTCGGGCAGCCCCAGATCCAGCACCACAACATCGGGGGAAAAGCGACGGGCGTCGTCCACGGCCTGGGTACCGGTGTGCGCCTGGCGGGTATCGAAGCCGGCCCGGATGAGGTAGGAGGCCACCATCTGAGCCAGGGGTTTTTCATCATCGACGACCAGCACCCGCCCCGGGGGCGTGGCGGTGGTCGGTGTGCGGTCAGCCATAGACCCCAGTATCGCTCCGGTGAGGGGGGAATACCAGCCTCGCTCAGTGCCCGGCGGGGAAATCTTCATCCAATCTTCAAACATCACCCTTCGACCGCCGTCGCCCCTGTGCCCCACCCCGGGCCAGCGGCATCGCCTCCCCTGGTCGGTTTAGCAGGCGCCACCAGGGATTTCACTGCCTGCACCGAATACCCGGGGCGGGTAGAAGGACATCGCCCACGGCTGTGGGGTGGTGTCCCGGTGGTGACCCAGCCCACCGAGTCCACCCCCTTTTCGCCCTGTTATAAGGCTGTGAGCAGGGTTTTTGATTTCTAGTCCGTCAGGCACCCGTGCTAGATAAAGGTATGGCATCGACCTTGAGGCGGTGTCTTCTCACGGTCTTACCACGATCCAAGGAGATTGACGTGAAACGAGCAGCGATCGCAGCCGCCGCCCTCGCCCTCACGGGGTGTTCGGCCGCCGACCCGGAACCCGCCGCCGACGGGACGGTGCCCCAGGATACATTCCTGACTACCCATGGCCTGGCCGCCATGGACGCGGTGGAGATCATTAATCACCTCGACCGGCAGAAGGTCACTGAGCGTCCAACGGATCTGATCGCCTCAGTACGTGCCGATGAACTGCTGCTCTCGAGCGATGACCAGGAAGTCGTGGTCGATCTTCCCGACAATCAGACGTATGTCTCGATCGCACCCTATCTCATCTCCACCCACGACTGCTTCTACCACAGCCTCACGACCTGCCTGGGGGAACTCGACAATGAGGATATCCAGGTCACGATCACCGATGAGGCGACCGGTGAGGTGCTGGTGGACGAGGCGACAACCACCTTCGACAACGGGTTTATTGGCTTCTGGCTTCCCGATGATGCCACCGGTCTGATTGAGGTCAGCTACCAGGGGCGTACCGGCACCACGGAGTTTTCCACCGCCGACGACGGTGCCACCTGTGTCACAGACCTGCACCTGACGTGATGGCTCAGCCGGGTCCTCACCTGCGCCTGTCTCCCGTATCACTGAAATCTAACACTAAGGAAGGTTAAATCATGATAAACGGATTTTCCCGACGACAGTTTCTGCTCGGCGGGCTCGTCCTCGCCGGCACCGGGGCCGTGGCCGCCTGCACCAGCGACCCTGGACCCGCTGCCTCGGCACCAGGTTCCTCCCTTCGCCCCACTCCCACCCCCACTGCGCTCGGTGAGCCGACGGTGCGCCGGACACTGACCGCCCGGCCCCTCTCTCTGGATATCGGCGGTATCGAAGCCAAGACGTGGGGATACGTCTCTGACACCGGGGATGCGGCCATTGAGGCCACCGCCGGCGACGTCCTCCAGGTCGATATCACCAATGAACTGCCTGAGAGCACCTCCATCCACTGGCATGGCATCGCACTCCACAACGCAGCCGACGGTGTGCCCGGCATGACCCAGGACCCCATTGAACCTGGCGAGTCTTTCTCCTATGTTTTTGAAGTCCCCCACGGTGGCACCTACTTCTACCATTCCCACTCCGGCCTGCAGCTTGATCGCGGCCTCCACGCCCCACTGATCGTCCGTGACCCGCAAGACGCTGAGGACCAGGACGTCGAGTGGACCATCGTGCTCGACGACTGGGTCGATGGCATTCAGGGCACTCCCGACGATGAGCTCGACAAGCTCACCGGAATGGGTTCGGGCGACCATAACGGGAAGAAGGGGATGGGAGGTCACGGCCATATGATGCACAGCACCCCGGACCGGGTACTGGGCGGGGATGCCGGCGATGTGATGTATCCGCACTACCTCATCAACGGACGTATCCCCCGTGCTCACCGGACCTTCGAGGCTCGCCCGGGCGACAAGGCCCGCCTGCGGTTTATCAACTCCGGCAGTGACACCATCTTCAAGGTGGCCCTCGGTGGTCACCGCATGACCGTCACCCACACCGACGGCTTCCCCGTCCAGCCCCGGGAGACCGAATCGATCTACCTGTCGATGGGCGAGCGTGTCGACGTCGAGGTCATCCTCGGCGACGGCATCTTCCCGCTCACGGCTTTGGCGGTGGGTAAGGACGACCGCGCCTTCGCCGTCATCCGCACCGCCGGCGGCCAAGCCCCCCACCCCGATGTCGACTTCCCCGAGTTGTCGTCCACCGGACTGCTTCTGTCCTCCCTGAAGCCAGCAGACCGTGCACTCCTGCCCGAGGACACACCAGACCGAGAAGTCAGCATCGACCTGGGCGGGCAGATGATGCCATATGAATGGAGCATTCTCACCGACGGCCAATCCTCCTCCGCGACCGTGCAGGAGGGCCAGCGCCTGCGGATGGTCATGCGCAACAGGACCATGATGCCCCATCCCATGCACATCCACGGCCACACGTGGGCGCTGCCCGGCAGCGGCGGGCTACGCAAGGACACCGTCCTCCTCCGCCACGGTGAAACCATGATCGCCGACCTGATCGCTGACAACCCCGGTGAGTGGGCATTTCACTGCCATAACGCCTATCACATGGCAACCGGGATGCTCAGCTCGCTTCGCTACGAGTAACCCCCACAGCAGGGTTGAGTGCCGAGGTGGGCGGGAGTGTCCCCCCGAGTAGTGGACACGGCGTTGGTGTCAGGGTTGAGCAGTGTGTGCCAGGAGTCGACGGGATTGAAGTATGCGTCAGCGCGCACGGCAGCAAGTTCAATGATGCGGTCGTAACGCTTGTTAAAGCCGGTGGTTTCGGTATCAATGAAGGCAAAGACCGGCTTGCCCGGTGTGCGCGGGGCGTAGCGGTTGAGGAGGTTTTCTAAAAGCCCATGGCCCCAAGCCTAGAGGCCCGTACCGACATGCCCGCCTAAACGCTATCGAAAAGGTGCTGTTGCAAAGTTGGGGCAGTAGGAAGGGCGACGTGAAATAGTCACAGCCATGGGTATCTTCTCCGGTTGTCATTTTCCCCGTGGCATCATTCTGTGGGCAGTGGGTGGTACTGCCGCTACGGGGTGAGCTACCGCGATCTGGAGGAAATGAGGACCGAGCGGGGCGTGCCAGTCGATCACATCACGATCTACCGCTGGGTCCAGAAATACGCCCCTGAGCTGGACAAGCAAACACGGTGGTACCGGCAGGTACCTGACTGGCAGGCCAGTTCCTGGCGGGTGGATGAGACCTATATCCGGGTCGGCGACAGGTGGTGCTACCTCTATCGGGCGATCACCGCCGGTGGCCAGACCCTGGACTTTTACCTCTCTTCGAAGCGAAACGTGGCTGCAGCGAAGCGTTTCCTGGCCAAGGCCGTCAGATCAAGACAAGACAACAAGCAAGATGAGTTGTTGACACCATCGAAAACAAAAGTACGAAAGCCGAGAGCGGGAGTTAGGAAGTAAATCCCCACACTTGCAATCCTCGACCGCTAAAGTTCAGAAAAACAAAGAAACCGGAGGTCAGGAACCCTTTCGAGTTTGTTACCTCCGGTGTCGCAGTTTGTACAACTGCTCATGGTGCCCGGGGCGGTGTCTGGTTCCATGACATCGTTCCGCATGTCTTATGAGATCGTTCCGGTCTAACCAGCACTAATGTCTCATTACATCGATCCGGTAGAAAACTCTGAAGTTAAAACTGCCCGGCCGCGACAAAAAGTGATGTCTCGAGACATCGATCCTCCATGCTTTAAAAATGGAGCAGAAATCAAAACCAAGCCCAAAAATCATCATCGAAACCATGCTTGCTACCGGCATGACTCAAGCCGAAGCAGCTGACCATTTCGGCGTCAGCACCAGATGGATCCGAACACTTCAAGCCCGCTACCGAGAAGGCGGAATTAACTCTCTAAAACCACGCTCTAAACGCCCGCGCACTAATCCTCGAGCGCTCAACCCCAGCACTGTCGACCGCATACTTAAACTGCGCCAGGACCTCACAGAACGCGGCACTAACGCCGGAGCCCATACAATTCGCTGGCACCTGCAGCAAGAGGGAATCGACCCACCACCAGCACCATCCACAATCCACCGAGTGCTCGCAAACAACGGTCACGTCATCGCCCAACCACAAAAGCGTCCTCACAGCTCATGGATACGATTTCAAGCAGATCAACCCAACGAAACATGGCAAATGGACTACAGTGACTGGACCATCGCAGGTCACAAGCGAGTAGCTATCCTCACCATCTTGGACGACCATTCCCGGTTCATCATCTCCTGCTGTGCCTACAACAATGCCACCGTGGGAAACGTCATAGAAAGCTTCATTAATGCAGGCCAGACACACGGCTACCCCCAGTCCACCCTCACCGACAACGGCCGAGCATTTACAACCAGCACAGACCGGACAAACCCCGCGCGAAACGGATTCGAGCAACTGCTCATAGACCTAGGAATCAAGCAGAAAAACGGTAAACCCTACCACCCCCAGACACAAGGAAAAGTTGAACGCTTCCACTACACCCTTAAACTAGCTCTAGCAAGCAAAACACCAGCTCAAAGTCTCGATGAACTCAACTCTCAGCTAAAAGAAATCATCGAATACTACAACCACAAACGTCCCCATAGAGCCCTAAACAGAACCACCCCCGCAGAAGCCTACACAGCACTGCCCAAAGCTCTCCCAGCAGACATCAAACCAGACCACGACTACCGCCTACGCACCGACAAAGTAGGCACCAACGGCAAGACAACCCTGCGATGGGGTGGCAAACTACGCCGCCTCTACATCGGGCGCCGATGGGGCGGCGAACCAATCACCATGGTCTGCATCGACAACCGCGTAAACATCAAAATAACGGCCACTGGGGCACAAATCGCTGCCTACACACTCGCCGAAGAAAAGATCTATTACAACAAGAAAGACAACGAACTTGACCCTCAACGGGACAACTGAAAAACGAAAAATCTCGAGACACCATAGGAACGATGTCTCGAGACTTCACATGGTGCCCGGGGCGGGACTTGAACCCGCACGTTCTTATCGAACACTGGCACCTGAAGCCAGCGCGTCTGCCAATTCCGCCACCCGGGCAGGGTGTGGTTGTCTTAGCGACTTGATAAAGATACCACGAAAATCGCTCAGAACTACAAATCTGCAGGAAAAGTAAACTATTTCGGTGATGATGCAGCGAAATTTCTGGGAACTTTCGCCTCGCCATCTACGTTTCAAGGGGGTGGACAAACTATACTGATCGCTACTGATCGCTGCATGGTGGAAAGGAGAATGGCTCGTGGCGTTTTTGGAAAAGCTGGCGAAGCTGGACTCCGCCATGCAACGCGGCCTTGATAATGGCATGGCACTTGTCTTCGGCGGCAAGGTCGTTCCCGCGGAGATTGATGAGCTTTTGAAGCAAGAGGCTCAAGACAATCTCGCGCGCGGCGACGATGACAATCTTTATAGTCCAAACGTGATGACTGTAGGTGTCTCCTCCAAGGATTTGGAGAACTTGTCGCAGGATCGCAATCTGCCGGCCGATTGTGCAGACCAGTTGACGCGCTTCATTCGCAATAGCGGATGGTCCCTCGCGGGCCCCGTGATTGTGCGAGTGGCAGAAGAATCTGGTTTGCGCACGGGTCAGCTTCGCGTGTCGTCGTTTATTGATCACGAGCCCACGGAAGAGACCGGTTTTGAGGCTATTTTCCACGACTTTAATGGTCAGGAGGACCAAATGACCGAGCAGCACGAGAATACGGCTGATGACGCGGTAACTACCGCTTTCATTGCTCCAGATAGTCAACCCGCCCCGCAACAGCAGGGCCCAGCAGTCAACCTGATGCTGCAGGATGGCTCTTCCCGCGTTTACCACGTGCAGGAAGGCTCCAATATTATCGGCCGCAGCAACGACGCCGACCTGCGGCTGCCGGATACGGGCGTATCCCGCCAGCACGCGGAGATTACCTGGAACGGCCAGGATGCGGTTTTAGTGGATTTGCAGTCCACCAACGGCACCACGGTGAATGAAACGCCGATTGATAATTGGCTGCTTGCCGATGGCGATGTGATCACCATGGGCCATTCCCACATCGAGGTTCGCATCACGGGCCTTGATTCACACAGCTACTAAGTTCAGTTAAGGAAGGGAGGTCGCCATGGATGCAGTCATCATGCTGGCGCTTCGCATCGGCTTGTTGGCTCTGCTCTGGATTTTTATCCTGGTGGCCTTGAACGCCATGCGCCGCGATACCAATAAATCCGCCGGGGCTATCCGCCAGCAGTCGAAGAAGGTGGGGGCACCGCGGCGTCGGGAAGCGATTAAGCAGCTGTCCATCGTTGAGGGCCCCTTGCAGGGATCCCACATGGAATTGGGCACATTGGAAGACTGCACGCTGGGCCGAGCTTCTGATTGCGACTTTGTCACGGGCGATGATTATTCTTCTGGCCACCATGCCCGGCTATTCCGCCGCGGTAGCGAATGGGTAGTAGAGGATTTGGAATCTCGCAATGGCACCTTTGTCAATGGGGTGCGCATCGACCAACCCGAGGTAGTCGGCGCGGACTCCGAAATTAAGCTGGGCCGCACTACCGTGAGGTTGAACGCATGACACTGAAGCTGAACTTCTTTGCTAAGTCCGATCGCGGCCTCATTCGCGATAACAACGAGGACTCAGGCTACGCCGGTCCTCACCTTTTGATCTTGGCCGATGGCATGGGTGGCCACGCGGCAGGCGAGGTTGCCTCCGAACTGATGGTCAACCACCTAGAAATCTTGGATCAAGATCCGGGCCAGGAAGACACCACGGCGCTACTAGTAGCGGCCGCTGAGCAGGCCAATGAGGCCATTAGTGACCACGTCAAGGCCCATCCAGAAACCGAAGGTATGGGTACGACGCTGACCACCATGCTCTTCAACGGCACGGATTTCGGCGTCTGCCACGTAGGTGATTCCCGCGGCTACCTGTTGCGCGACGGCAAACTCGAGCAGATCACCAAGGATGATACCTACGTGCAATCCTTGGTGGATAAGGGCGAACTGGACCCAGGCGACGTCTCTTCGCACCCGCAAAAGTCTCTCATCCTAAAGGCCTATACGGGCCGCCCGGTCGAAGCAACGCTGTTTACCCTCGAAGCCAAACCGGGCGATCGCATCCTGCTATGCTCCGATGGTCTTTCGGATCCCGTAACCGCGTCCACCATTGAAACCGCACTGGGGCAGGGCAGCATTGAGCAGGCAGGATCCGCCCTGGTAGATCTAGCCATCCGCTCCGGAGGCCCGGATAATGTCACCGTGGTTATCGGTGAAGTAATCGAGGAAAAGCCTAGGGAACAGGAACCATTCCGCGTCGGCGCCCTCGCGGGTCCGACTGAAGAGCCAACCCATCCGGATTCTTCTGCCTCGCGGGCAGCACAGCTCTCCCGCAAGCCCCAGGTAATTCCGCCAGCCGTCATGGCGGATACCGAGGACGAGCGCGAAGAGTCTACTGATGACGAAGCGGAGGAGGAAACTTCCGGCCGAAAGATCGGCTGGAAGATCCTCATTGCCTTGCTCATCGTCCTAGCGTTGGTCATCGGTGCCGGACTGTGGGCGAAGAACTTCTTGTCCAATAATTATTACGTAGCTACCAACGAGGCACAGGAAATCACCATCCAACAGGGTGCTGATTACTCCGTCTTTGGCAAGGAACTACACTCCACGAACCAATACGTGTGCATCAATGACAGCAATTCGCTCCTCTTTTCCGGCGAGCCGTGCAAGGGCGACTTTGCACCGCTAAAGGTTACGGACCTACCGGAATCTGAACGCAGCGCCGTCGACCATCTCTCCACTGGTGATCTGGGTGAGGTACAGCAGCAAGTCAATGATTTGGGCGACAAGGCGCTCAAACCATGTATCACTGCGCCGAGCCAAAAAGATAAGAAGGATGCCAAGAAAAACAAGCCTGGCGTCACCTGCCGGGAGGTGTAGGTTGTGAAAAAGTTTTTTAGCCGAGGGACCGAACTCGGCCTGCTCATCCTAGCCGCCATTGTCTTCGCTATTACCCTGGTCAGCCTGGAGCTTTCCCAGGACAACGCTCTGACCATGGACCTGGTTTATCTCATTGGCGGTTTCATTGGCGTCTTTACCGTCGCCCATCTGGTGATGTGCTTCTTAGCACCTTATGCCGATCAGATCATGCTGCCCATCGTGGCGATCCTCAATGGCATCGGGCTCATCATGTTGGCCCGCCTAGATCTGGTTAAAGAAAGCGGGCTCGCCGTGCGTCAGGTCATGTGGACCATCGTCGGACTCGTGCTCTTTGTACTGGTCTTAGCTGTTTTGAAGGATCACCGCTCGCTGACGCGCTACTCCTATATCTTGGGTGCCGCAGGCCTTGTCCTGCTGGCCCTGCCGCTGGTATGGCCGCAGCCTGCGGACGTGGAGGCACGCATCTGGATAAACTTGGGTCCGTTTTCAATCCAGCCCGGCGAGTTCTCCAAGATCTTGCTGATCTTGTTCTTTGCCATGCTGCTGACGCAGAAGCGCTCCCTATTTACCGTGGCGGGATACCGAGTACTGGGTATCTCCCTGCCGCGCTTGCGCGACCTCGCACCCATCCTGATCATTTGGGCCGTCGCGATCGTCATCATGGGTATCTCCAATGACTTCGGCCCAGCGCTGCTGCTGTTTAGCACCGTCCTTGGCATGCTGTTTATGGCCACCGGCCGGGTGAGCTGGCTGCTTATCGGCGTTGTCCTCGTCGGTGTGGGCGGTTTTGGTATTTATCAGATCTCCGCAAAAATCCAGCAACGCTTTTCTAACTTCTTAGACCCGCTCGGCAATTATGACGTCACGGGTTTCCAGCTCTCCCAGTCGCTATTCGGCTTGTCTTCCGGCGGCATCTCTGGCAGCGGCTTGGGCGAGGGGCATCCAGAACTCGTTCCGGTGGCCCACTCGGATTACATCCTTGCCGCAATAGGTGAAGAATTCGGCCTCATTGGCCTTGCCGGCGTACTGGTGCTCTTCGGTATGCTGGCCACCCGCGGCTTTGGCACTGCACTGCGCACCCGCGATACCTACGGCAAGCTGGTGGCTTCCGGTCTTTCTCTTACCTTGGCCGTGCAGGTCTTTGTGGTCACCGGCGGTATTTCTGCCCTGCTGCCGATGACCGGTTTGACCACGCCATTCATGTCTGCCGGTGGTTCCTCTCTCATGGCTAACTATGTGTTGTTGGCGATTCTGCTGCGGATCTCTAACGCGGCTCGTCGCCCCATGCAGGAGACCTCGAGCAATGCGCCGAGCGATACCTCCATGTTCCCGTCGGTCCAGGAGGCTCACCGATGAATAGATCCATCCGTCTAGTGTCCTTATTCGCCATCATTTTGACGGCCATCTTGCTGGTCAACTTGACGGTGATTCAGGCTTTTTCTGAAGATAAATATGCCCATAATCCGCGGAATATGCGCGGGTTTATGGAGATGCAGACCACCCCGCGCGGCCAGATATTTGCGGGCAATACCGTATTGGCACAGTCGACGCAGAACCCGGACGAGACCTACTCGCGCTCCTACCCCATTAATTCACCGGCCTTTGGCAACTTGACCGGCTACCTGTCTAGCCAATTTGGTGCCTCGGAACTAGAGTCCTCCCAAAATGACATCCTCAATGGCACTGATGATTCTTTAATGAAGCAAAACTGGCTCGATGCTCTAGCCGATAAGCCGAAGCAGGGTGCCAATGTAGAGGTCACCATCGATCCTGCACTCCAGCAGGCTGCTTATGATCAGCTGGTGGGCCCGGGTTACGAGGGCTCGGCGGTTGCCATTCAGCCCTCCACCGGCAAGATTCTGGCTATGGCCTCCAACCCTGGCTATAACCCGAATGATCTGATGGGTGATTCCGCCGAGGATGTTTGGGCCAGCCTGCAAGAGCAAGAGGGACAGCCGCTGGTCAACCACGCCGGTGCAGAAACGCTGCCTCCGGGTTCCATCTTCAAGATCATTACCACCGCGGCGGGCCTGAACAACGGCTTTAATCCTTCCTCCACCCTGACCGGTTCCAATGTCATTACCTTGCCAGACACGGTGACGGAGCTGACTAACTATGCCAACCAAAAGTGCAACGGCCAGGATGCGGTGACCCTGCAAACCGCCTTTGCACTGTCGTGCAATACCGCGTTTGTGGAGATGTCGGAGCAGCTCGGCGCTGATGAGTTGCGCAAGTACGCCAAGGCCTTTGGCGTAGGAGAAAACTATGACCTCGGTGTCTCCACCTCCGCCGGCACCTTGGGTGATTTGCCGGATGGGGCGGCCACGGCGCAGTCCGCCATTGGTCAGCGCGATGTCACCATGACCGCACTGCAGGCAGCCGTCATGGCAGGCACCGTGGCAAATAAGGGCACCCGCATGCAGCCCTACCTGGTCAATCGCATTACCGACGCCCAGATGAAGGACATCCGCACCACCAAACCAAAGAAGGCGGACCAGGCGGTTAACGAGGAAACCGCGGCTACGCTTACTGATTTGATGTATGCCTCGGAGCGTTCCTCCGCTGGATATGATGGCAATGGCTTTGCTTCCAAGACCGGTACCGCTGAGCATGGCGAGGGCCTAGCCCCGCACGTGTGGTACGTCGCCTTCGATCCGGAGCGGGATATTGCAGTGGGCGTCGTGGTGAAAAATGGTGGTAACTTAGGTGAGTCCGCGACGGGCGGCAAGGTTTCCGGCCCGATTGGCCGCGCTATCCTGCGCGCATACCAGGGGGAGCAGTAATGAATAGCGCCGAAAATAAGGAACATCTCCAGGCACTGATTGGCAGCGATTACGAGCTGCAGTGGGTCATCGGCCACGGCGGAATGTCCACCGTGTGGCTGGCTGATGATACCCGCAATGATCGAGAGGTCGCGCTCAAGGTTCTGCGCCCCGAATTTTCCGATAACCAGGAGTTCCTCTCGCGCTTCCGCAACGAGGCGAAATCGGCTGAATCCATTCAGTCTGAAAACGTGGTGGCCACCTATGACTACCGCGAGCTGGAGGACAACGGCCGCAAATTCTGTTTCATGGCCTTGGAATATGTCCGTGGCGAATCCCTTGCAGACCTGCTGGCGCGCGAAAATACGCTGCAGGAGGAGCTGGCTCTCGACGTCCTCGAGCAGGCCGCGCATGGCCTGTCCATCATCCACCGCATGGAGTTAGTGCACCGCGATATTAAGCCCGGCAACCTGCTTATCACCCAAAATGGCCAGGTTAAGATCACGGACTTTGGCATTGCCAAGGCAGCCGCGGCCGTGCCGCTGACTCGCACCGGCATGGTGGTGGGTACCGCGCAGTATGTATCGCCCGAACAAGCACAGGGCAAGGAGGTCACGCCGGCTTCCGACGTCTATTCGCTCGGCGTCGTTGGCTATGAAATGCTTGCCGGCAGGCGCCCCTTTACCGGAGATTCCTCCGTATCCATCGCCTTGGCCCATATCAACCAGGAGCCGGAGCCGCTATCGACGAATATCAGCGCGCCAGCTCGAGAACTCATCCGCATTGCGTTGCGCAAGGACCCTGCCACCCGTTACGCCGACGGCAACGAGTTCACTCTGGCTATCTCCGCAGTCCGCTTGGGCAAGCGCCCGCCGCAGCCTAAGTCCGCTCCGCTAGCGCAGCGCGCACCAGAACCATCGCCGTCCGCTTCGACGGAGATGCTGGGCAACGTCGCCCAACCCACCACAATCCATCCCGCAGCGGGAACCGCTCCGCAAAAGGAATCCAAGGCTGGTTCTTCTTTCCTGAAAGGCCTGGGTATCACCCTGCTCCTCGCGGCTTTAGCCGTCGGCGGTTACACCACCTATCAGAATTTGAGCGATAAAGAAAGAGAAAGCGAACCTTCCAGCACGCCGGAAACCTCGGTGGTTACGGAGTACCGCGATCCCACCACCACCCACCAAGTCACCCCGGACGAAGATACGGAGGAGGCCCCAGCACCGGTGACGGTGACAGAGACCGAGCCGCAGGAGACGGAGCAAGAAGAGACTCCGCGTACTACTCACCGTGAGACACCTACGCGCCACTCACCCACCCACCAAAAGCAGCCCCCGGCCGTACCGACGCAACAGAATCCACAGGATACGCACGTTGAAAACACACCTGAGCTGGATACTCCAGTAAACTCGCAGGCTAATGAGCTCCCCGGAGACTTGGCCGATTTACTTACACAGGAGGGTGACTAAGCGATGGTCAATGACCGCTATCGGAGAGGCGAGATCATCGGCACCGGCGGCATGTCTGAGGTCTATGCTGCCGAGGACACCGTCCTAGGCCGCCAGGTTGCGGTAAAGATGCTTCGCCCGGAAATGGCGCGCGACGTCAATTTCCGGGAGCGCTTTTACCGCGAGGCCCAGAACTCGGGCAAGCTGAATCACCCCAATATCGTGGCGGTTTATGACACCGGCGAGACCGAGCTGGATGGCATGACCATCCCATATATCGTCATGGAGCGGGTCAACGGCCGCACCTTGCGCGATATTATTCGTGAGGATGGGGCTCTGACCGCGCAGGAAGCGGCGGATATCCTCAAACCGGTAGCAGACGCCCTGCAAGCCTCGCACGAAGCCGGCATTATCCACCGCGATATCAAGCCGGCAAATATTATGCTCACCAACACCGGCCAGGTGAAGGTGATGGACTTCGGCATCGCCCGCGCCTTGGATGATTCCACCTCGGCGATGACGCAAACCTCCGCCGTTATTGGCACCGCCCAGTACCTTTCCCCGGAGCAGGCCCGCGGTAAGAATGCGGATGCCCGCTCCGATGTCTATGCGCTGGGCTGCGTACTCTATGAGGCGCTCACTGGCCATACTCCTTTTGAGGGCGAAACCCCCTTTGCAGTTGCCTACCAGCACGTGCAAGAAGAGCCGACACCACCGTCGGAGCTCATTGCGGATCCTTCACTGACTCCTACCCAGCGCGTCAATATCGATGCGGTGGTGCTTACCGCCATGGCCAAACACCCGGCGGATCGTTATCAGTCCGCCTGGGAAATGGCCGGCGATCTGGAGCGCCTGCGCAATGGACAGGTCACCGCAGCAGCGCGCATGCACGTTAATGAGGACGAGGTCGAGCAGCCTACCGAGATGGTGGGCGCCGCCGCACCCGCCGCGGCAGCGCACCGCGCACCGATTCAATCCACCCGCCCCTCCGAAGACGATGACAAGCAGGGCGGCGGCTGGATGAAGTGGTTGGCTGCCGTCCTGGTCGCCCTTCTGGTAGCTATCGTGGGCTACTTCGCCTGGGATTTCTTCTCCAATGACAAGGAGGATGCCGAAAAGCCACGCCAGACCCAATCTGCCCCGCACGACAAAATCATCGTGCCAGAGGTGGAAAACCGCCAGCGCAATGAGGTGGTTAAGGAACTCGAAGACATGGGTCTACAGGTCACCGTTAATGAAGAAGCCAACCCGGATATCCCTCGCAATAATGCCATCCGCATCAACCCCGCCCCGGGGTCCGAGCTGCAAAAGAATGCCTCGGTGACGCTGACTGTTTCCTCAGGCAAGGAGATCACTGACGTCCCGGATATCACCGGCATGACCTTGGACGAGGCCGCCCAGGCCCTCGAAAAAGCGGGCTTGGCGCTCAACTCCGATGTCTCGGAAGAAAACGATGAATCCCCCGCTGGCCAGATCATTAAGCAGGACCCAGCAGGCGGCACGCAGCTGTCCAAGGGTTCGAAGGTACGGGTGACGGTATCTAAGGGCGTCGAAAAGAAGCGCGTTCCCGATGTTGCCGGAATGGACGTCGAGGATGCCCAGAGCCGCTTGGAGTCGAATGATTTTGATGTGGACGTGCGCGAGGTGGATTCCTTAGAGCCAAAGGGCACGGTGCTCAGCGTTTCCAATCAGGGTGCGGAGCTGGAAAAGGGCAAGCCCGTTACCGTTGAGGTCTCCAATGGCATGCTCTTTAAGGCCCCTGATGTGGTGCGCAAGAATGAAAGCCAGGCCGAGGCTGCGCTGCGGGAGGCGGGCTGGACCGGCCAGTTCATTGTGGGCGAGCCGGTTCCTACCGGTGCGCTGGTAGATTCCAATAAGATTGGCTGGGCCTCTGTGAATCCAGGCGATACCATGCGTAAGGATCAAAATATTGAAATCCGCCTGTGGAATTTCGACCCCGCTGCACTTCTGCCGCAGCGATAGCTGCTGGTATCCTAAGGTCTCAGTACGAACTTAGATAAGAACTTAATTCTAGAAAAGGTATCTTATGCCGAAGTCAAAGATTTCCCAGAGCTCCTCCGTCCCTACCTCGAGCTCTGCTACCAACCGCACGCCCGTCAAGATCAATTCTGAGGGCACACCGAAGTGGTACGTCGCCATCATGCTAGGCCTGATGGTCATCGGCTTGCTGTGGCTCGTGGTCAACTACCTCGCCGGCGAGGACATCCCGTTCATGGCGGAACTCGGCCCATGGAATTATGGCATCGGTTTTGGCTTAGCCATCATCGGCCTGCTGATGACCATGGGATGGCGCTAAGCTAGACCTCCCAGCCTGCTCCCTCGCTCCCTGCTTCCTGTAGGTGGCGAGGGTTTTTCATATCTAGGAGC
Organism: Corynebacterium yonathiae; assembly: GCF_027570195.1. GTDB lineage: Bacteria > Actinomycetota > Actinomycetes > Mycobacteriales > Mycobacteriaceae > Corynebacterium > Corynebacterium yonathiae. The sequence goes on along the minus strand of NZ_JAKMUZ010000011.1, from coordinate 40 downwards.
CACATGTTTCGCCACATTCTTGCTGCTGGCCTCATCATTT
>NZ_JAKMUZ010000010.1 GCF_027570195.1 Corynebacterium yonathiae | reverse complement strand
GCTTATTCTTCTTGGACGCGAACAGTACCGCGGTACCAGTTACAATCGCAGCTGCAACCAAGTAAAACGCAGGGGCAAGCTGAATACCGGTGACGTCAATGAGCCAGGTAGCAATCATCGGCGCGGTACCGCCAAAGACAGCATTTGCCGTATTGAATGTCAATGCGAAGCCGGAAAGGCGCACGTGCGTAGGAAACTGCTCAGAGAGGAAGGAAGGCAGGACGCCATCATTAAGAGCAAGCACACCGCCTAGGCACACCTGGATAATGATGACTAGGAAGAGCCCAGCGCCATCGAGAAGCATAAAGGCCGGAATAATGGTCACGCCCATAAAAGCGGCCGCGCACAGCATGGTCGTGCGGCGGCCCAGGCGGTCCGAAAGCATGCCGGTAAGCAAGGCAAAGCCGACATAGAATGCGGAGGCAACAGAGGACGCTATAAACGCCGGGGTTGCGGCCATACCCAACTCTTCTGAGAGGTAGGTGGGCAGGTAGGTCAAGATGACGTAGAAACCAATGGCGTTGAGCACCGCACCAGCAAAGGCAATGGCTAAGGCCTTGGGGTATTTAAGCACCTCACGCAGTGGGGATTCTTCCGGTTCATCCTGATCCTCAAAGTGGGAGGACTCCTCAGTATGACGGCGAATCCACAGACCGTACATGCCCAAAGGCAGCGCAATCAAGAAAGGCACGCGCCAGCCCCAGGAATCCAAGGCAGCATCGTCGAGCACGCCCGTCAGCAACGCCGCAATGAGCGAGCCCAGCAACAAGCCGGAAGCCGTAGCGGACGGCACCACCGCGGAATATATGCCGCGCTTACCGGCCGGAGCGATCTCGGCCAAGTGCGTGGCCGCGCCTGCATACTCACCGGCTGCCGAAAAGCCCTGCACCATGCGGCACAGCAGCAGCAAAATGGACGCGGCGAAGCCGATGGTGGCATAGCCAGGAAGGAAACCTATGCACGCGGTAGCCAGGGACATCATCACAATGGAAACCGTTAGGGTCTGGATGCGTCCGTGTTTATCACCGAAGTGACCCCATACGATGCCGCCCAAGGGCCGCACCAAGAATGACAGCGCAAAGAGTGCAAACGTCATAATCAGGGCGCGGCGGCCTTCCATCTCCGGGAAAAAGACCCGGGAGATAATCGCAGACATATAGATATAGGCCGCGTAATCGAACCATTCGATGAAGGTGCCGATGAACGCGGCCTTTATGGCCGAGCGGTGTTGATGTTTGATTTCTGCAGTTTCCTCAGCAGTCTGTGCCGGCACGGCATCATTGGCTGGGGGTAGGTTGTGAGAGGAGGCATGCTCCTCACCTCAATTCTGTAGCTATACAAGCAGTTGAAAACGGCGCAGCCTCGCTGCGCGCATATCTTCGACCCTACAGAAGAGGACTATGTCCCACATCACTTCTATGCACAATTGTTGTGTGTGACAAGCTCTCCGTCGCTTTCCGACGCCCCTCCCCACTGGATTCCCAGCAACGTACAGCAATCCAACAGTCATACCTCATTGGCGTTACAGCCCAGTGCCCCATACTGAGATCGTGCGTTTGAGAGAGCGCATACGAGAGATAGAGAGAACCCCCTGCAGTTTTCACAGGGCGGCACACGCCGATACATGGAAACAGTGAGAGAGACGCCTGTGGCCCTCGGCCCCACACCGGGACCGAGGGCCACAGGCGTTTTCCCAGTTAACCCCCAACATTATGTTGTAGAAGGCTTCTGCGGGAGCTTTTTATCAAAATCAATAAGTCGGCCTAATGCCCAATCCTTATCAGTTAGCAGGCGAGAAAAAACCAACCCGGCACCAATGGATCCAACCACCATCATTCCGGTCGCAACGTTTGCCAAAGCTTGATCCATTTGCCCGTCGTTCAAATAAAACACTGCTCGGAACATTGTCACCCCCGGAATCATAATCACCGCAGCTGGAACGGTCGTTGTAATACGGGGGAGCCGCGCCTTTTTAGAAGCAACCGCACCCAACAAACCGATGAGTAATCCACCCACGAAGGCCGCAAAGAAAATGGTTGTACCAGCGTGAATGAGGATCAAACGGAGCTCATTTGCCACAGTTCCCACACACGCCGCGACCAAAACCATGCGGCGCGATGAGTTGAAAAGAAAGGCAAAGCCAGCAATGCCCAGAAAACTTGCGACCGGCGCCAACAAAAACCACTTCGTATCCTGTGCAGGAGCGGGTGGATCAGGGGTAAGTTGTGTCAACCAGCTCACCATCGAGACGGTGAAAGTCGCTATAAATATAACAGTGAAGGCATACCCTAACCTGACAATACCTGCGTCCAAATCAAAACGCGCAATGTCAATCAATGCAGAGAAAAGTGGAAATCCGGGGATCAAGAATAAGACCGCTGCCACAACGCCAGAGGACAATTCACTCGGCTCCACTGAGCCTATCGCCCCAAAAATCTCCGTCAAAAGGAAGAAAACGATACTTGCCGTTGCACCGCCAGCAATTACCCCTCCGATTTGATGGACGTGCCGATGGAGAACTGTATAACGCACAAACTGGCCTGCAAACGCCGCTAAAGCCACCAAACCCACCGCTTCTAGCGGGAAAAAGTTAAGATACGCAAACGCCGCGCATGCGATCGCGGCGGCAAAGGAAAGAACTAAACCGCTCCAGCGCTTCTTGACGCCAAACTCAATGACATCCAGCATTGCCGCCAATTCTTGGGCAGTAATTCCTGCATAGAGACGATTATGGGTCAGATCTTCTAAGGCTTCTATCCGCGAAGCATCAACCGCGGGAGAATGTTGCCGGGCAATCACTGTCCTGAAATATTCCCCGCGGTGGAACGTACAAGTAATCTGTGTCAAACCCACTGTGGCATCTAAGTGGTCAAACCCTAAAGCTCGCGCGCTGCGTTTCATCCCCCTTAAGACACGGTAACCAGAAGTGCCGGCCCCCATTAGGAGCATTCCTACCCGCAATACAACGTCCGCCTCCACGCCCATTTGCCGGTGCATAGCTGGATCAAATTCTTGTGCCACATCTCCTCCTCTACCGCGGCTCTTGGGGCCCAATTTAAGACTTCTCACCCCGTCCCCAGGCCGCGCCTGTCACTCACCGAGAATATTACGCAACAAAGACTATTTGCGAACACTGTCCACTGCCCTAAATGCCTTCGCCCTCCGCACCCGTGTACGGATATGAGCTGTCATCTGCTCATATCCACTCTATTACCACGGTACTCACAGGAAGATTGCAGGCTCATGGCAGTTTAGAGAGTTATATTAATCTTGCGCGTTTGAGAGAACGCAAGAGAGATAGAGAGAACCAGTTCCAGCGCCCAGGGCCCCGAGCGAGGCCCGGGCGCTGGAGCTGTTTTATCCATCAAAACAGGCGCCAAGAAGGGGATCCGTAACCAGGGAAATCCCGCCGGACCACCTGTTGAGCACAACGCCGTCATAGCTCTACAGAGAACTAGGAATTGCTGCCAGCTTTACCAAGGAACGTCAACGCGGCAACGGTGAGGGCCTCCGTGCCGGTGCGCAGCGTGGGTTGGATCAGCGGGGCGAAGTGCGGGCTGTGGTTGGGAACATCCTTTCCTTCTTCGCGGCCGGAAAATACCCAGAAGCAATAAGGAACCTCGAAGGCGCGAGCAATAGTGGAGAAATCCTCACTGGCTGTGAGGGGTTCTGCAGTGAGAACGCGGTCGGCGCCGAAATAGGATATAAAGGATTTCTGGAGCGACGCCGTAGTTTCCTCATCATTGCTAGTAAGCGGGTAGGCATCGTGATAGTTAAATTCCGCGGGCTGCGGACTGCCGGCGGCCTGGCACTCAGCGGTGACGATACGTTCGATTGCTGCAGTGATCTTATCGCGGATCTGCTCGCTATAGGCGCGCACGTTAATTTTTAAGGTTGCCTCGAAAGGAATGATATTGGCCTTCGAGCCTGCATTAATGGCACCTACAGTAAGTACGCCGAAATCAGAAGGGTTGAGCTCGCGGGAAATAACTGTCTGCAGGCGCATCACAATAGAGCTTGCCAGTACCACTGGGTCAACGCTCAAATGCGGCATCGAACCGTGCGAGCCTTGTCCAAAGACCTTGACGTCCAAACTCACTGCAGTGGACATGAAGGGGCCTGCCGCAAGAGCAACGGTGCCAGCAGGAAACTGGCTCGCAAAAACATGTTGACCTAGGACAACATCGGGAGTGGCTACCTTATCTACTAGGCCGTCATCCACCATAGACTGGGCACCGGCGGCGATTTCCTCGCCCGGTTGGAAAATAAGTTGCAAGGTGCCGGACCACTGGTCGGTGGCCTGCGCCAAAAGCGCCCCCATGCCCAGCAGGCTGGCCACGTGTGAATCGTGACCGCAGGCCTGCATGACGGCCACTTCATTTCCCTCCGAATCTACTGCGGTATCGGTGGAGGCGTAATCCAAGCCAGTATCTTCCTTGACCGGTAGGCCATCAAAATCCGCGCGCAGCATGACAGTAGGCCCGGCACCATTTTCCAAGACGCCAACCACGCCACCGCCTACATCCACTTGGTCAAACCCGAGGTCAGCAAGCTTGCCCTTGATGATGCTAAGCGTACGCTTCTCCTGCATCGATAGCTCCGGGTGCTGATGCAGGTCTTTATAAAGTGGCTCCTGCCAATCTTTGACGGAGTCATAGTTGCTGCAGACAGTACGGACAGCATTACGGACAGACATTGCTTCCTCCTTGTGGGATCGCGGTGGAATATAGCAGCCAGTGTAGAGGGATGGAAGGAAGGTGGGCGTCGGCAAGCAAGGCATTTTTGTAATGCCAGCCATAGTTTTATGGCAAAGAGACGGGCCTCATGGTGCGCCGAGCTGGAGTTTTTAAAAAGTTCGATGACGCATCCACCTTTAACCCATCGGACATTTATAATTCACCAATTATTTGTTTTCCATGTATCTGGGCTTCACCCATCCGCCCTAAATTGACCGAGTGACCTTTCAGGAAGACTCTCTCAGTGGCGGCAACTCAGGCACTACCATCGCCCGTCCCGCCCACACGGAAAACCCCAGTGATTCTGCGGCGTTGGTACGCAAAGCAGCGCGCAATCGCCACAAGGAATGGCTGCTTGCAGCTGCGCTACTCGCGCCGAATCTGATCCTGCTGGCCGTATTTACCTACCGGCCACTGCTGGATAATATTCGCCTCTCCTTTTTTAATTGGAATATCTCCAGCCCCACCTCCACGTTTGTGGGCTTTGATAATTATGGTGAGTGGTTTAGCCGCGATGATACGAAGACCATTGTTTTAAATACTCTGGTTTTTACCTTCTTTGCGGTCATTGGCTCCATGGTCATCGGCTTAGCGCTGGCGCTGCTACTCAACCAGAACATCAAGGGTCGTAATTTTGCGCGTTCTGTAGTCTTCGCGCCCTACGCCATTTCCGGCGCTGCCATTGGTATTGCCTTCCAGTTCGTATTCGATCCAAACTTTGGCCTCATCCAGGAAATCCTGGGGTGGTTTGGTATAGATTCCCCCAACTTCTATGCCGTGCCAGGCTGGGCGATGTTCATGGTGACCTTCACCTTCGTGTGGAAAAACTTGGGCTATACCTTCGTCATCTACTTGGCAGCACTCCAGGGCCTAGACAAGGAATTGGATGAAGCCGCCGCTATCGACGGCACCGGCCGCTGGCGCAAATTCTGGCGCGTGACCATGCCACAGCTGCGCAATACCACCTTCTTTCTTTCCATTACGGTGCTTCTTAACTCTGTGCAGGTCTTCGACATCATCAACGTCATGACCCGCGGCGGCCCACAGGGAAACGGCACCCAGACGCTGGTCTTCCAGATTTATAACGAAACCTTCGTCAACTTCCGCGCCGGCTACGGTGCGACCGCCGCCACCATCTTGTTCCTGTTCCTGCTCATCATCACCCTGATTCAGGTACGCATCATGGATAAGCGAGGTTAACCCACATGGCTACTTCAGCCCTTCACATGGTCACGGATGAATCCCCCACCACCCGTCGCGCAAAGCTCGCCGGCGGTTACCTAGGCATTCTCGCCGTACTGCTGCTAATTGGACTGCCCCTGTTCTGGATCCTCATGACCTCCTTTAAGGCCAAGGGCGATATCTATACTGATCCGGTCAATTGGATTCCACCAGTATGGGAGACCGAGAACTACTCCGATGCCACCACCCGCGTACCTTTCTGGACCTATCTGCGCAATTCAGTATTTATTACCGCAGTGCTGTCCATCATCAAGATTGTGCTGGGTGTCATCTCCGCCTATGCGCTGGCCATCCTGCGCTTTCCAGGCCGCCATCTGGTCTTCTTATTGGTCATTTCCTCGCTCATGGTGCCCAGCGAGATCACCGTTATCTCTAACTACGCCCTGGTCAATTCCTTGGGCTGGCGCAATACCTTCGTGGGCATCATCGTGCCGCTGGCCGGCGTGGCCTTCGGTACGTTCTTGATGCGTAACCACTTTTTGTCCCTGCCCTATGAGCTAGTTGAGGCCGCCCGCATGGATGGCGCCGGTCCCATTCGCATGCTCACCAAGGTGCTACTGCCGGTCTCGTGGCCTACCTTGACCGCATTCTCCGTAATCACCATGGTCAATGAATGGAATACCTACCTCTGGCCATTCCTTATGGCCGATACGGAAGAAGTAGCACCGCTGCAGGTGGGTCTCACCATGTTGCAAAACAACGATGGAGTGACCAACTGGGGCCCGGTTATGGCCGCCACCATCCTCACCATCATCCCAATGGTGATCATCTTCTTGGCCTTGCAAAAGTACATGATCCAAGGCCTGACCACTGGCGCCGTCAAGGGATAGAAGGACTTCTACCCCACCCACGCTCGCCGTTTCCACTTACTTTAATCCTGCTTATCTACAGGAGACCCAAGGAGAATTACATGCTACGCCGCAAGTTCCTCGCCCTCGCTTCTACCGCTGCCTCTGCCACTGCGCTGGCCGCCTGCGCTGGTACCTCTTCGACCGACCCGCAGGGCGGCAAAGACAAGGGCGGCGACGATAAAGTCACCGAGCTGACCTGGTGGTCCAACCACCCGGGCACCTCCAAGGACATTGAAAAGGAGATCATCTCTCGCTTTGAAAAGGAAAACCCCGATATCAAGGTCAACCTCGTTGACACTGGCAAGAACTACGAAGAGGCAGCTCAAAAGTTCAATGCTGCGCTAACGGGCCAGGATCTTCCTGACGTAGTCGTGCTTTCCGACGTCTGGTGGCACAACTTCGCCATCAACGGTCAGATCGCCAACGTCGACGAGCTAGCGGAAGAAGCCAGCATCGATCTCTCCACCTACGTGCAGCCGCTCTACGAGGATTACAACTACGACGGCGGCCACTTTGCGCTTCCTTTCGCCCGCTCGACTCCGCTGTTCTACTACAACAAGGATGCGTGGAAGAAGGCCGGCCTGCCGGACCGCGGCCCGAAGTCCTGGGATGAGATGGATGAATGGGCCAAAAAGCTTGCCGATGCTGATCCGAAGATGAAACCCTTCGGCTGGGGTGATGCCGTGGACTACCTGGGCTGGATTTTCCAAGGACCACTGTGGTCCAAGGGCGGCGCCTACTCCGATGCGTGGGACTTGAAGTTCACCGATGACAAGACCATCAAGGCCGTCGAGTGGCTCAAGGACATCACCGATGAAAAGAAGGGCTACTCCTACGTGGGCAACGATATGGCCATGGAGTTCGGCACCGGCCGCGCAGCCGCGACTGTGCTGTCCACCGGTGACCTGGCGGGCCTGACCGATACCGCTAAGTTCGAGCTCGGCACCGCCTTCCTACCGAACCCTAAGGGCGACGGTGCCTGCCCAACAGGTGGCGCCGGACTGGCTATCCCATCGGGTATCAGCAAGAACCGTCAGCTGGCGGCCATCAAGCTCATTGACTTCATTACCAATGAAGAAAACACCTGCTACTGGTCCCAAAATGTGGGCTACATGCCGGTACGTTCCTCCGCCGTGGAAAACGAGGACCAGAAGAAGTTCATGGAAGACAATCCGAACTTCGAGACCGCCATCAAGCAACTTCCGGAGACCCGCCCGCAGGACAACGCCCGCGTCTTCCTGCCCGGCGCGGACCAGGAAATTGGCGGTGCTTTCGAAAAGGTTGTCACCAACCGCGATGATGTCACCAAGGTGCTAACTGACCTTGAAAAGACCCTGCAGTCGATTTACGACAACCAGGTCAAGCCCGTCATCAATAAGTAGGCTTTCACAGCCGCCTTCCTCCCCTCACTAGATTCTGAAAGGTAACCATGGCTACTGTCACCTTCGATGGCGCAAGCCGCATTTACTCCAAGGACGCGGAACGCCCCGCCGTTGATCGCCTCAATCTGGATATTTCCGACGGCGAATTTTTGGTCCTCGTCGGCCCTTCCGGCTGCGGCAAGTCCACCAGCCTGCGTATGCTCGCTGGCTTGGAGCCCACCGACCGCGGTTCCATTCGCATCGGCGGCAAGGACGTCACCGAGGTGAGCCCATCGGACCGCGACGTAGCCATGGTTTTTCAGAACTATGCCCTCTACCCCAATATGTCCGTAGCGCAGAATATGTCCTTCGCGCTGGAAAACCGCAAGGTCCCTAAAAACGAGATTAAGTCTCGCGTGCAAGAGGCCGCGAAGATCCTGCAGATGGAGGCTCTTCTCGACCGCAAGCCCGCCAATCTTTCCGGCGGCCAGCGCCAGCGCGTAGCTATGGGACGCGCCATCGTGCGCGAGCCGGCAGTGTTTTGCATGGATGAGCCTTTGTCCAACCTGGACGCCAAGCTGCGCGTATCCACCCGCGCGCAGATCTCTAATCTGCAACGCCGCCTTGGCACCACCACCGTCTACGTCACCCATGACCAAACTGAGGCAATGACCATGGGTGATCGGGTCGCTGTTCTCAATGCCGGCGTCTTGCAGCAGGTGGATAATACCCGCACCATCTACGACCGCCCGCAGAATGTCTTCGTCGCCGGATTCATTGGCTCGCCGGCGATGAATATCTACGACCTGAGCCACAACTCCTCTGATCTGCGCATCGGCTCTACCCGCATTAACCTGTCCAATTACAACTTCGAAGGCGTAGAGACTGTCACCGTCGGCATCCGCCCTGAAGACTGGCAATTTAGCGATACCGGCAACGGTGGGGCAAAGTTTACTGTCGCGCATATCGAGGAACTGGGTAACCAGACCTACGTTTACGGCGACCTTAACGACGCCGCTGGCGATAGCTCCGCCGACGGCATACTGAAGTCTTCCACCCGCATGGGCGGACAGACCGGCATTCTGGTCAATGCCCGCGGCCGTTACGCGGTGGGTGATACTTTCTATGTTTCCCCCGACCCGGACCAAGTGCATTTATTTAGCACCACTACTGGGGAGCGCCTGAACTAGAAGCAGCAAATAGGCAGTTGGCACCTTAGATTCTTATTTTCCTTTGCAGACATTAAGAAACTGATATGTGTCCGCACGCATAAACGCGCACGCAGTGCCTTTTACCACGGATATTGCTGGGAATATCGCACTCAGCGAACCTTAAAATCAACCGAAAGGTAATTCACTGCCTATGCCATCTTTCAAGAAGCTATCTGCCGCCACTTTGGCTGCAACCGCAATCCTCGGAACCGTCGCCGCACCGGCCGCCAGCGCCAAGAGCGACCCAGTTCGCTCCCTTATTTCTCCGGGCACCTGCAAGACCATCACCAAGCTGGCCAACGATGGCAAGCCGGTCCCGGATCCTTCCATCCTCCACGATGAAGACTCCGTAAAGCCGTACTTCAAAGATGGCGTTCTGGAGTACAAGGTGGTTGAAAACTTCCCGTATCGCAAGCAGCTCGATGCCGCGGTTGCCGAGTGGAACAAGGCCCTCAAGGGCAAGGCTTCCCTGAAGGAAGTTAAGCCTTCCGAGGCTGATGGTGACACCATCGCCATCATCTTCAAGCCCGACCCAAATGGCTATGTACAGGGCGCTGCCTACCCAGATCACAAGATGGTCTTCATCAAGATTCCTAATGCCCAGTACCCAGAGGCAGTCCAGGGCACCATTGCCCACGAGCTGGGCCACATGATGGGTGCGGGCCACTCCTGCGCCGGCGCGCTCATGGCCGGCGCTAACCAGAATCCCATCTCCTACCATGTAACCCCGCTGGACGCGGCAGCCATCATTCAAGGTCAGTTCGACTAAACGCCCGACGACTCCTCTCCCCTAGGCCCAGCACGGTGCCTAGGGGATTTTTCTGTCTTTACCCGGCTCCGTGTTGGGTAGGTCGCATTCAACCGATTGTTTTAGGCGGCACACAGGCCTACTGCTAACGTTGCCGTTATTCAAAGGTTTGCATTAGAAAAGGAGTCCGCCCATGGATACGTGGGAACCCACCCTGTCGACCGGCCCACTGCTGGGCATTGCGGTGGCCGCCATCGCCGTAATTTTGGTGTTGGTCATCTATTTCAAGCTTCACGCCTTCCTCACGCTATTGGTGGTCTCGGCACTCACGGCGCTGGCTGCGGGCATTCCCCTCGAAGGAATCGTGCCCACCATGACAGAGAGCTTTAGCTCCACCCTAGGGTCGGTGGCGCTGCTCGTAGGCTTGGGCGCCATGATCGGCCGGCTGGTGGAAGCTTCCGGTGGCGCTAAATCGCTTGCCGACGCCATGGTCCGCCGCTTCGGCGAATCCAAAGCACCCTTAGCACTCGGCCTAGCATCGCTCATTATGGGCTTTCCCATCTTCTTCGATGCCGGCCTGATTGTGATGCTGCCGGTCATCTTCGCTGTCGCTCGCCGCTTGGATGGCCCTGTTCTTGCCTTCGGTCTGCCGGCAGCTGGTGCATTCTCCGTTATGCACGTCTACCTGCCGCCGCACCCGGGCCCCGTTGCCGCCAGTGAATTTTACGGCGCCGATATGGGTCTCGTTCTTTTAGTCGGCCTCATCCTAGCCCTGCCCACCTGGTATATTTCCGGCTACCACTTTGGTCTGCTTTCCGGTAAGAAATTTCCCATCAAGGTAACCGATGCCATCGCCGGTCCCCTCCTCGCGGAGGACGAGCAACCCCACAAACCCGCCTCTGCCGCCACGGTGATCTCCATCCTGTTGATCCCGATGGTGCTCATCTTCTTTAACACCGGTCTCAATGCTTTGGCGTCCTATGGCACCATTGACGCCGACGCCGCGTGGGTACGGTTCTTTGTCATGCTGGGCCAGACCCCCATTGCCCTGCTGATTACCCTCCTCATCGCGCTCGTGGTCCTCGGGCTGCGCCGTGGCGTAGAAAAGACCGCGCTGGAAAAGCTTGTCGATTCCTCCCTCGGCCCCATCTGCTCGGTCGTGCTTATCACCGGTGCCGGCGGCATGTTCGGTGGTGTGTTGCGTACCTCCGGGATTGGCGATGCGCTTGCTGATTCCCTTTCCGGCCTCGGCATCCCCGTCATCCTGGCCTGCTACCTTATCGCCGTGGCCCTGCGTCTGGCCCAAGGCTCCGCTACCGTCGCGCTAACTACGGCCGCTGCGCTTATGGTCCCAGCCGTGGAAGCCGGCGGCTTCAACGAACTACAGCTCGCGCTTATCGTTGTTGCAACCGCCGCCGGTTCCGTCTTCGGCTCCCATGTCAATGACTCTGGATTCTGGCTCGTCGGCCGCCTCATGGGCATGGACACCATGACCACGCTTAAGACCTGGACTGTCAACCAGGTGCTCATCTCCGTTATCGGCTTTGCCCTAGTCCTGGTCATGTACGGCGCCGCAGCTGCCTTCTAGCGCCAGCTTTAAGCCCCCGCTTTAATCCACGCTGCGGCATCGCCCGCAATTTCCGACGCCGGCCGAGTCACATCAAAGACCTGGCCGGTTTCGTCATCTTCCAGCGGCTCCAAGGTATCGAATTGCGATTGCAAGAGCGACGCCGGCATAAAGTGCCCCAGCCGATGCTGCATGCGCTGATACAGCACATCAAAGTCCCCGTGCACGTGTACAAACACCACGCCCGGACAATACTCGCGAATCAAATCCCGGTATTTACGCTTCAACGCGCTACAACCCACCATCGCGCCTTCCGGCCTATCCGCCAACCACTGACCAATCTGTTTCAGCCACGGCTCTCGGTCCGCATCATTGAGCGGTATCCCTGCCGCCATCTTGTCGATATTGGCCTGCGGATGCATATCATCGCCATCGCGGTACTCCAGACCGACCAACGGCGACAGCGCCTCCCCTACCGTTGTCTTGCCCGAGCCTGATACCCCCATGACAACGACGTGGCGAAAACTGTGTTGGTTCATGGTGGCTCCTTTGAATGGGGTGTTCCCTTCGAGTTTAGGCTGAACCCCAGCGCTGACCTATTTGGCGCCGTTCTCCTCCCTGGCACAACCGGTGCGATCTGTGAGGCCTAAATGTTTTGACGAAGCACAGCAAGGTAACCACGAGTCTCGACAGAGGTTACTCCCACCAGAAAATTAAGGATGGTTCAATAGCTAAATTGGTTCGCCGACTACTTGATTTCGCCTAAGCTATCGGTTGGTAGGCCCTCTACCTAGAGCAAACGGCCACGCTATGGCCCCAAACTGGTGGTTCAGGGGGATAACGTGGCTGAAAGTTGGGTGTCGGGTGAAGCGAACGCCGCCTAGGCGAGGTTTTTGAGGGCCTCGGTAACTAGGCGCCAGAAGCCAGCGTGATCGAGGGTGGTGGCGACTTGGGTGTGGCAGGAGACGTCGGCAGGCTCGCGGAGATCGGTGACAGTCATGCCAGTGGTAAGGGCGCCCGCAAGCTCGACGTGGACGGGGGCCCTGCGGGTCTGGACGATGTCTGGATCAATGAGATAGGCGACGGTGCACGGGTCGTGGACCGGTGGATTATCAAAGCCTTGGTTGGCTTGGTAGGTCTTGCGGAAGAAGCCGAAAAGGCCAACGACGAACTCCGAGACTGGGGTTTCCAGAGCCTTGATTTCGGCTTCGACCTCCGGGGTGGCCAGTGCCTGGTGAGTGAGGTCGAGGCCCACCATCGTGACGGGCCAAGGCTCTTCGAAGACGATGTGGGCGGCCTCGGGGTCGATCTTGATATTGAACTCGGCGACTGGGGACCAATTTCCTTCGTGGTAGCCGCCGCCCATGAGGACTACTTCCTTGACGCGCTCAACGATGCGCGGCTCTTTGCGCGCGGCCATCGCGATATTGGTAAGCGGGCCGGTGGGCACCAGGGTGATGGTGCCGGGATCGTGGGACATGATGGTGTCGATGATGAAGTCGATGGCGTGGGCGTCGGCAAGCGCGGTGCTTGGGTCCGGAAGTTGGACGCCTTCCACGTCCATTCCGGTGGAGCCGTGGATAGCCTCGGCAACTTCGACGGGGCGCACGAGCGGGCGATCGCAGCCGGCATAGACCGGAATCTCCGGGTGACCAGCGATTTCCTTGACTACCAGGGCGTTATGGGAGACCTTATCCAAGGTCTGGTTTCCGCCTACGGTGGTAATGCCCAGCAGCTCGATATTGGGGTTGCCCATGGCTAGAAGCAGGGCCACCGCGTCATCGTGGCCGGGGTCGCAGTCCAGAATGATTTTTCGCGTCATGCCACGAGCCTACTTTCGGGCGTTGACGGCCGCCACGGTGTCATCAATAGACTCCGGGCGCGGAATGCGGAAGGACAAAGCTAGAGCCGCAAGCAGGATGATGACGCCGGCGATCATGCCCGCGCGGTAGCCATGCTCGAAAGACCCGGAAACCGCGAACAGCACTGCAAAGGACAGACCCGCGCCTAGGTTGAAGGCGCCGGCGTTCATGCCGGGCAGATAGCCCTGGTTATCGGCCGGCGAGAGCACGATGCCTAAGCCATTGAGCATGATATTGGCAATGCCCGCGTAGGTCACGCCCAAGAAGATAGAGACGAAGAGCAGGGTCCACGCGTTCGGAACGCCCACCACGAAAATGGAGATAATCAAGCCAGCGACGGTGCCTACGAGGCCGGTTTGCAGAACGTACTTATAGCCCAGTTTGGAAGCCATCCAGCCGGCAATGGGGCCGAAGACTAAGCCGGCGAGGGCGTATGGGGTAAGCGTGACCCAGGAAATGGTGCTGGCAGAAATACCGGCACCGGCGTCTGCATCCTGGCCAAGATTAGGGATGAGGCCATTCATCACGGCAAAGACACCGGTCATCGTGAGCAGCGTGGTAGATAGCAGCGCCCACGTGCGGCGTTGTTTGAGGTAGGCCACCGGTACGAGCGGATCGGCGACCTTCTTCTCCACGTTCCAGAAGGCCCAGAAGCCGGCGACACCGATGAGGAGAAGGATGATGACGAGGAACCAATTGGCCTCTGCAAGCTTGCCGGCTTCGTTGAACGCGGTGAGAACGCAACCCAGCGCCACGGCCAGAGGAAGAACACCCTCCCAGTCCATACGCGGGGTTTCCGTGGCCGTGGATTCCTTGGTAAATACCTGGACTGCCACTACTGCAATGGTGCATAGAACAGCCATGGTCCAAAAGACCGAGCGGTAACCAAAATTGCCCGCCAACCAGCCGCCGGCCAGCGCATCCACACCGGCAATTCCACCGTTTACCGAGGTCACAATGCCCAGCAACAGGGCGTACTGCTGTTCATTGAGTACCTGCTGGCGCAGCATAATCAGGCACAGCGGAACCGTAGGCCCTGCCACGCCTTGAATGATGCGGCCAATCAGCAACACAGCGACGTTCGGTGCAACCGCCGAAACCACGCAGCCCAGCGCAGCTACCGCCATCATGCCAACGAGGACTTTCCTGCGCCCGATGAGGTCACCCCAGCGCGGCAGGAATAGTGAGAATAGTGCCGCGGCCGTAAAGAATGCCGTTTGCGTCAGACCGATCTGCGCGGTGGTGGCGCCCAGCTCGTCTTCCATCGTCGCCAAGGCTGGCGAGAGCATCGACGCATTGAGCTGGAACGCAAACACCGCAGTAAGCAGTGCGAACATCAACGGGATATAGGAGCTGGGCTGGAGCTTTGGGGGCTCGGAGGTGGTGGAAGTCATGGCTTTAATTTAGATCAACCGTGCGGCAAACTACTAGACCAAATCTTGGCCAATTTTTACTAGTCAGATATCTTCTTCGGTCGCGGGCCTTGTCGCAATTGCCTACTGTGCACAAGTAATGGCCTGAAGCAGTCTTCTAGTAACCGTAACCGACAGTAGAGGCTCAGCCTTCGCTTGCCGACCTCCCAACACGCAGCCGAAGCGGTGCTTTGCCTAGAAATGGGAAATTGTTCACCGATTCCTGATGTACGGTAGTAACATCTGCGTTCTTCTAATACCTAGTAAGCAGCAAAGGACGCCGACGTTGAAAGGACTTAGCTTCCGTTATGCCTACAGTTTCTGATCGCCTGCACCGAGCCCAGCGGGATTTTAACGCGGTGATTACCATCATCCCGTTTGATGAGCATGCCGTGGATGATTCCCCCACGCTCATGGGACAACCCGTCGCGTTCAAGGACATCGTGGATGTGGCGTGCGTGGCTACCACCTGCGGCACCAAGGTAAATGTGGGCCGCACGCCGGTCAAGGATGCACCGGTGGTACAGCGCTTGGCGGCGAAGGGTGCGCTGCCGGTGGCGAAGGCGAATCTGCAGGAATTTTCCTATGGCATTTTGGGCGATGCCTCTGCGTATGGACGCGTTATCAATCCGCGCGATCCCGAGGTGTGCGGCGGCGGATCAAGCTCTGGTTCCGCTGCTTTGGTGGCGTGCGGCGCGCTCGACCTGACGGTTGGTTCCGATAGCGCTGGGTCGGTGCGCGTACCTGCCGCGTGCCAAGGCGTGTTGGGGTTTAAACCCACCTTTGGACTCATTCCAGTCGAAGACGTCTTTCCCTTCGCCCCGAGCTTTGATTGCATTGGATTTTTTGCCAGCTCGATTGACCTGATTGAGGAGGCTTTTATCGCCACCGCGGATGAGGAACCGGCCGCGGCGCAAGACGTTTCAATTGTTGATGTCACGGCTCTTAAGTCCAAGGGCGAGGGCTTCGCGGATCTTCTGGCAGCGCTGGAGCACTCGGATTTTGAACTCAGCGAGGGCGTGGATTTAGAAGAAACCATCGCCGCCACGGCCAAGCTCTATGAGCCGATGCGTCTGAAGGAAGTCTATGACGTGCACCGGCCACTGCTGGATCAGCGCGATAAGTACCAGGACGTTATCTTGCAGCGCGTTTTAGGTGGAGAAAATATCAGCCAGGAAGATTATGACGAGGCTGCGCAAGGCGTGAAAGAGCTGCGCGAGGATGCGCTTGCCCTGCTTGGCGACGCCCCCATTATCCTCACCCCCACCCTCGATTCCGGCCCCCTCAAGTGGTCCGATATCACAGCGGAAAATACCGCGGAATCGGCCGCAAGCCTGCGGCGCTGGACCGAGCCTTTCAATGTGCTCGGCTGGCCGGCTATTACGGTGCCGCTGCGCGACGAAGAGGAAGAAGGCGTGGGTGATGCGGTGCAGGTCGTCGGCAAGCCGGGCGAGGACCTGACCGTCCTGCGCGTTGCTCGTGCACTGCAAGCCCTTCTTTAGGCCTCTGCCAGCACTGTCTTTTCTTGCGTACGCGGCCGCCAATAAGCAGCCTCTATAGCCTTAAGATCTTTGAAATGGGCTGAGGTGAGCTCGTCCATTGCTTGAATGTAGCCGGGGACCTCCTCGCGTGGCAGACGCAAACCCATGGTCAGGTGCGGGGTCCACCGCGGCCCGCGCCCATCCGGATTGGCGGCACTGATTTGGCGCGCGGCGATTTCTAGCTCATCGCTCGTTTCAAGGAGCCAAGCCACCGTCTGTTTGCGCTTGATGCCAAAAATGACGTTTCCTACCCGCCGGAAGTCCGCCGGAATAACGGGCGGGAGCAGCTGGGCGGCTAAGTCCACGACCTCCGGCTGCATATGCGGCGAAAAGGTCACGGTGATGTGCGGGCGTTGCTGCTGGACGGGAAAGCCGCGCTCTGCAAGGCCGGCAAAGATTTCGCGCACCTGTTCCTCCTGCTTTTGCGGCAGGTAGAGCAAGATATTATCCGGCGATGCTTTACTCACAGGCGAGCGTTCCCTTTCTGTAGTGGAGTGCTTCCAGCGTACAGTCCACGAAGTAGATCACTTCCTCTTGTGCCAGCGCAAACGTTTGCCGTTTAATGAGAGTCATGAGCACTTCAGAGTCATCGCCCCTCATCCTCGCCATCACGGCATGTCCGACGGGCATCGCGCATACCTATATGGCGGCCGAGAACCTTGAAGCCGCAGCCCAAGAATTGGGCTACCGCATCAAAATTGAAACTCACGGTTCCATCGGCGTTGAGGGAACCTTTAGCAAGCAAGATATCGAAGACGCCGATGCCATTGTCATTGGTGCCGATACTGTAATTTCCAAAGACCGCTTCCACGGCAAACGCCTCGAGGCCACCGGCGTGGACGAGGCCATTAAGCACCCGAAGGAACTGCTCAGCAGGTCCTTGAGCGCCACGCGTTGGGAAGGTTCCGCGGACGACAAGGAAACAGAATCGCCCCGTAAGAATAGTATTGGCCAAACCTTGTACAAGGCGCTGATGAACGGCGTCTCACACATGATCCCGTTCGTGGTAACCGGCGGTCTGCTCATTGCGGTGGCCCTCTCTATCGGTGGTACCCCTACGCCTGAGGGCATGGCGATTCCAGAAGATAGCTTCTGGAACACGGTCAATGAACTCGGCGCTCTGGCGTTTTCACTGATGGTTCCAGTTCTCTCCGGTTACATCGCTGTGGGCATCGCGGACCGACCGGGCCTCGCGCCTGGCCTTATCACCGGCCTTATCGCCACCACTGGATCTTTGTACGGTTCTGAGGCGGGCGCCGGATTCTTGGGCGGCATTGTCACCGGTATTTTGTCTGGTTATGTGGCTCTAGCCATTAAAAAGATTCCGGTACACAAATTCATCGCGCCGATCTGGCCCATCATTGTCATCCCGATTTTCACTACGCTCATTGTGGGACTCATCTTCATCCTGCTCATTGGTGCTCCGGTCTCAGCTGCGTTTGAGGCGATGACCAATTACCTCGCGGGAATGCAGGGTTCCTCCGTCATTGTGCTGGGCCTCATCCTTGGCGCCATGATCGCCTTCGACATGGGTGGCCCCTTCAACAAGACTGCCTTCCTCTTTGGCGGCGGCATGATCGCGGCCGGCAACGCGGCACCAATGGGCATGGCGGCGTGCGCCATTGCTGTGCCTCCCCTCGCCGTAGGTGTAGCTACGCTTCTGCGGCGCCGCTGGTTTACCAAGGCGGAAAATGATGCGGGCATCGCCGCATTGTTTATGGGATTTTTCGGCATTACTGAGGGTGCCATTCCGCTCGCGGCTGCACGCCCGTTGCAGGTCATCCCTGCCAATGTTGCTGGTGGTGCCGTAGCAGGTGCGCTAGCGGGACTATTCGGTGCACAAGACCATGTCATGCACGGCGGCCCAATCGTCGCGGTGCTCGGCGCGGTAGACAATGTCGTAGGTTTCTTTATCGCCATGCTCGCCGGCATCGTAGTCTGTGCCGGCCTTATCCTCCTGTTGGTCGGATTGACGCAGCGCAAAGATAAGCCGCTGGTAGCCGTCGATACGATTAGTTTGGATAAGGACTTGGGCTCTTCCAGCGAAGAGGTCATTCGCTCCATGATAAAGCTCACCTCTTCGCGAATGTCCGATGCGGAAGCAGTCGCTAGCGCCGCATTGCAGCGCGAAGCTACCCGTTCTACCGGCGTAGGCCACGGAGTAGCCATTCCGCACGCGCGGTCTGCCGGGGTAAAGGTACCCACCCTCGCCTTCGCCCGCCTGCCCCAAGGCGTCACATGGGCTGAAGGCGAGGACCCGACCACCCTTGCCTTTCTAATCGCCGTTCCCGATAACGCGGGAAAGCAGCATCTCAAGCTATTGTCCAAGCTCGCGCGCAACATTATGAAGGAAGATTTCCGCGCCCAACTCCACGAAGCGCAGACCCGCAAGGAAGCCGCCGACATCCTTTCCTCGGCCCTTTTGCCAGCCTCCTCCACCAACAAGGAGGCCGCGACCAGCCAGGCTTAAATACCCCTGCATTTTGCGAGCGCTCAGCGATTTCTCCGCTGAGCGTTCTTTTAATGCCTAAACAGCACGAAGATGCCGCGATTCGGTCGACTCGCGGAAGAGCAGTACGCCAAGAAATGGCCAGGCGCGACTATGCGCCGGCATTGTGGAATCTCATAAATCTTTTTACAACCAGAAACCGCAAGGTTTTTCATAGGCTCTAGCAAGGGACTGGCCAGCTTTTCCAGCGCCTAGCTTAAAACTGGAGCCGCATACCTTAAATCAACCTCTTTTTCCTAGGAACCTGAGATAAGGACTGAAAGCTACCCCCGCGGTATGGTAACTGAACGCCGTCATTGAGGGATTTTAGGGGTTTCCTAGCTTAAATCGAAAAATAACTAAGAAGTAATTAGTTTTTCAGAGAATCATCTTCATAAAGCCTAATAGATGCTGGTCAACTGGATTTTACCCCACTGGAATTGCTTAACTTTTAAGTGAAGGGGAACGGAATTTAGCGGTCAACACTCCGAGATTCCCGCTCTTTTGATTTCCGCTATGCCCCAGCAGAAAGGCACCGCTCATGTTTACCCCCAAAGCTCACTTCTCCGCCAAGAAGTTCGTCGCTCCCATACTTGCAGCAGCCGTCGCTCTCAGCGTTGGCATAGCTCCAGCAGAGGCCTCCAACTCCTTGAGCAGCTTCGGCGGTGTAAAGCTTCCGGTGCCGTCCGCCAGCCAGCCCGTCGCCCCAGCTGCTGCTACACAGCCAATTGCCCCAGCTTCCAACCGGATCCAGAGCATCATCAACCACACCAACTCCTACCGCAAGGCACACGGCCTGCGCCCAGTTCGTTCCAACGGTGCGCTCAATAGTTTGGCTCAGGATTGGGCCAATCAGCTGGTTCGCGCCGATAAGCTCAGCCACCGCCCACAGCACTGGAACTACTACCCGGCCAATATCCCAGCCGGCGGCGAGAACGTGCTGCAGGCATAGAGCGATTACTCCGATGCGCTGCTAGTAAAGCTCTGGTACGAATCCCCAGACCACCGCAAGATCATGCTGGACCCACGCGCCAAGACCATCGGCGTTGGCGTTGCCATCAACTCTGAAGGCAAGCTCTACGCTGTCCAGAACTACGGCCGCTAGAAATTTCACACGCTAGGGACTTCGGGCCCATGGGCTCTAGCGGGCCACGCCGCCGCGCCCCGAACCTGCCGCCTGGGGCGCGGCGGCTTTTCGCGCGTAGGTGGGGGTGCGCACGCGGGTAAATGAAACGTAATCGTCTTCACAAATGGCAGTGGCGAGGGTTACACTTAAGGGCATTCGAATTGTTCAACAATCTTAAGGACGGTGTTGAATGTCCTCGGTCCATATCGATCTCAACGCGGATTTGGGAGAGACCACTGCAGGCAACCCGGTCGCCGATGACGCGGCGATGCTGGAGATGGTGTCCTCAGCAAACGTGGCCACCGGGTTCCACGCCGGTGACCCACACTCGATTGCTGGCACGCTCAAGGCGGCTGCGGAAGCAGGCGTAACCGTAGGCGCGCACGTAGGTTATAACGACGCCGCAGGTTTCGGCCGTCGCTTCATTGATTACCACCCAGATGAGCTCGCTGATGAGGTGACCTACCAAATTGGCGCGCTCGACGCTTTGGCTCGCGCCAATGGCACTAAGGTCGCCTACGTGAAGCCACACGGTGCGATGTATAACGCGATCGTGAAGGACAGGGCGCAGGCAGAAGGCGTCATCAAGGGCATTAAGGCCTTTGGTGACTTGCCGGTAATGTTGCTACCTGGGGGCGTAGCAGTGGACGTCGCCAAGCAAAGCGGGCTTACCGTCGTCCGTGAGGCCTTTGCGGACCGCAATTACAACCCTGATGGCACGCTGGTCTCGCGCAAGGAAGCCAATGCGGTGCTAGGCAGTGCCGATGAGGTGGTGCAGCGAGTACTGGAGGTAGCACAAACCGGTTCAATTACCGCCGTGGATGGCACGAAGCTCGAGGTAGATGCGCAATCCGTATGTACCCACGGTGATTCGCCCGGCGCGGTGAAGCTGCTGCGCGGCGTGGTAGAGCGCCTGCATGCAGAAGGCATCGAGATTCGGAGCTTTATCTAATGCATATTAATTTTGTGGGCACGCGCGCGTTGCTCATTGACCTGGATGGGCTGAACCAGGTCATGGATTGGCACGCGGCGCTTTCTGCCAAACCTTTGAAGAATCAGGTGGACTGCATCGCGGCCGCCACTACCCTGCTGCTGACCTTTGAAGCGCCCGATTCGGCACGGGATGCGGCGGAATTTCTACAGGACTTCTCCCCTACCGCCGCGACGGCCGCGGAGGCGCGCACGGTAGAAATCGATGTGCTCTATGACGGCGAGGATGTTGATGAGGCCGCAGACCTGCTTGGCCTCTCGCGCGAGGCACTCATTGAGTGGCATACCTCCACCGAGTGGACTGCGGCCTTTGGTGGCTTTGCCCCGGGATTTACCTACTGCGCGCCTTCGGATCCGTCCCAGGCTCGCACGGTGCCGCGCCGCTCCAACCCTCGTACCGCGGTGCCGGCCGGTGCCGTAGGCATTGCGGGCGAGTTTTCCGCAGTCTACCCACGCGTTTCCCCGGGCGGCTGGCAGCTGCTGGGCACCACCAATACACCGATGTGGGATTCCAATGCCAACCCACCGGCCTTGGTACAGCCGGGTGACCGCGTGCGCTATCGCAGCGTAGATAAGCTACCGGAACTCGTCGATCACTCGACGCGGTCTAAGCGCGCTCCTGCCCGCCTGCCACGCATGGAGGTTATCGACGCCGGCCTGCTCACCCTCTACCAAGACTTGGGCCGCCCCGGTGTGGGCGACCTTGGCGTGACCCCATCGGGCGCCGCAGACCGCGCCGCCGCCGCGACCGCCAATGTGGCCGTGGGCAACCCGCGCGGTGCAACGGTGCTGGAAAATATCGGCGGCATCAAGCTCCACGCGCTTACCGATACCGTCATCTGCGTCACTGGCGCGACCGCCCGTGTACGCCTCGGCGAGATGCCGGTTCACCTCGCCCGCCCCGTGCTGGTCACGGCTGGGCAAACCGTCACCGTAGACCCCGCAACGGTGGGCATGCGCAATTACGTGGCAATTCGCGGCGGCATCATCGCCGAGTCCGAGCTTGGTTCCGCAGCCACCGACGTCCTCTCTGGCCTTGGCCCAGACCCAGTGACCACCGGCGATGTCATCGGCGTGCTGCCTCGCTCTACCGGCATGACCGATGCCCAGCTTTCCAACCCACTACGAGTGCGTGAAAGCTCCGATGGCAAGACCCGCGCTACCTTGCGCTGCGTGCTCGGTCCCCGCGATGACTGGTTTGGCGATAATGTCTCCGCCTTCCTGGATGCTGAATGGACCGTCACCTCAGATTCCAACCGTGTGGGCCTACGCCTTGATGGCGATGAGCCGATTAAGCGCGTTAAAGACGGCGAGCTTCCGTCCGAGGGCATGGTCGCCGGATCCATCCAAATCCCGCCCAATGGCAAACCCGTTGTCTTCCTGCGCGATCACGCTGTGACCGGTGGCTACCCCGTCATCGCCACCGTATTGGAAGAAGATATTGATATTGCCGCGCAGCTGCCACCCGGCGCACGCGTGAATTTTGAACTCGTAGCACCCCAAGCCTTAAACACTGGAGATAAAAATGCAGATTAAAACCGTCCTCATTGCTAACCGCGGCGAGATTGCCGTGCGTATCGCCCGCGTCGCCCGCGACCTGGGAATTAAGTCCATCGCCATTTACTCCGAGGCAGACGCTGGTGCCTTGCACACCCAGGTAGCGGATGAAGCTTATGCGCTGCCGGGCAATACGGCTGCCGATACCTACATGAACGTGCCCGCGCTGCTCGATATCGCGGTGCGTGCCGGCGCCGATGCCATTCACCCGGGCTACGGCTTTTTGTCTGAAAACGCCGACTTTGCTCGCACGGTCACTGAGGCCGGCATGATCTGGATCGGTCCGTCGCCGGAGTCGATCGAGCTCCTCGGTGACAAGATCGCTGCACGCCGCGTGGCCGAGGAGGTGGGCGCGCCGCTAGCGCCGGGTACCTCCGACCCCATCGATGATTGGCAAGAGGCCCGCGCTTTCGCCGAAGAGCACGGCCTGCCCATCGCCATTAAGGCCGCTTATGGCGGCGGCGGACGCGGCCTGAAGGTCGTGGACAATATGGAAGAAATCGAGGGAGCATTTAACTCCGCCGGCCGCGAGGCCATGGAGGCTTTCGGTCGCGCGGAGTGCTACGTGGAGAAGTTCCTCACCCACCCGCGCCACGTCGAAGCCCAGGTATTGGCCGATACGCACGGCAACGTCCGCGTGCTCGGCACCCGCGATTGCTCCACCCAGCGCCGCTTCCAGAAGCTTATTGAGGAGGCCCCAGCGCCCGCGCTTTCCGACGCCCAGCGCAACGGCATCATCGAAGGCGCGCGCTCCATTTGCTCCAAGGTGGGCTACACCGGTGCCGGCACTGTGGAATATATCGTCTCTGAAGACGGCACCATTTCCTTCCTCGAGGTCAATACCCGAGTCCAGGTCGAGCACCCGGTTACAGAGGTAGTCACCGGTACCGATATCATCGCCGAGCAGTTCCGCATCGCGGCCGGGGAGCCGCTGTCTTTCGAGGAAGATCCGCAGTCTCACGGCCATGCTTTTGAGTTCCGCATCAATGCCGAAGACATCCTCAATGGCTTCGCGCCATGCCCTGGCACCATTGTCTCCTTCGAACCGCCCACCGGCCCGGGCATCCGTGTGGATTCCGCAGTGCGCTCTGGTTCCATCATCCCGCCGTACTATGACTCCCTGATCGCCAAGCTGGTGGTGTGGGGACCGACTCGCGAAATCGCCTTGGCGCGCGCCCGCTTTGCCCTGCGCGAGTTCACCGTCACCGGCGTGCGCACCGTGCTGCCTTTCCACCGCGACATGATGGATGAGCCTGCGCTCATCGGCACCGCTGCCCCGGCAAACGATGCGGCTGCCGCCGGCGCCTCCGAGATCGGCGTCTTTACTGACTGGGTTGATCACAACTACCGCCCTTCTGCCGCCAACCAGGTAGAAAAGGTCGAAGCCATCTACACTCAGCGCCGCAATGTTGCCGTGGAGATCGATGGCAAGCTGGTCAGCATTGGCGTTCCAGTAGACTTCCTCGCCGCCCCAGGCGCCGCTGCGGCCGGTGGCTCTGCATCCACGGCACCGTCTTCGGCCGGTGCACAGTCCACCGATGACAACGCGGTCACTTCCCCGTTCGAGGCCAACCTTGTGGCGTGGAACGTCGCGGACGGCGATACCGTGGCCGAGGGCGATGCGATCGCCACCGTGGAAGCCATGAAGATGGAATCGGCCATCAAGGCGCCGCGCGGCGGCACCATTAAGCTCCTAGCTGCAGAGGGCGACCGACTGGATCCCTCGAAGGTCATCGCGACCATCGATTAACGCTCGTACAATTGCGCAGCACCTCATTTTCACTGTGAGGTGCGCAACCTTTTAGTACAGTTGTGAGCATGCTTTCCCAGTCTGTTGCCTCTGAGTTACGCGAGGCCATCTCCGCCGGCGAATTCCAGCCGGGCGAGCAGCTCAGCGAGGTCAAGGCAGCCGAACGCTTCCACTGCTCGCGCAATACCCTGCGCGAGTCCTTCACTCGGCTTGCCGCGGAACGCATCGTCGAGCGCATTCCCAACCGGGGCGTCTTTCTCGCAATGCCGGATGCAGACTATATCCGCGACCTCTTCGCCGCCCGCGCAGCCATCGAGCCGGCGGCGGTGCGTTGGGGCGCTTTTGCCGACGCCCCCTCACTCGTCGCCCTCACTTCCTCCGCCTTCGACTACGCGGCGCGCGGCGAGCACCAGGAAGTCTCCTCCATCAATCAGCGTTTCCACCGCACATTGGTGGCCGCGCTCGGCTCCCCCACCTTGAATGAGCAGATGGATAATCTGCTCGCCCGCATGCGGCTTACCTTCCTCTTGGCCATCCCGCGGTACCCACAGCTTCATGCGGACCACATCCAAGGAAATATCACCTTGGCCACGCTCATCGCGGATGGAAAACGCGATGAGGCTGCCACGCTTGCGCATGACAGCCTCATGAATACCTGCGAGAAGATCCTCGCCGTGCTAGACGATTAAGGAATGAGAAAATCTTGATCCCGGGCGTTGGTCACGAGCATCTGGCCCGGTGCGTGCGTAATAGCTAAGCGCGGCTTGGATTCCATCACGATGGCCTGCGGGGTCACACCACAGGCCCAAAAGACTGGCAGGCAGCCCTCCGGCACTTCGCCCGGATCACCAAAGTCCGGGCGGTTTAAATCCTCAATGCCAATGGCCGCCGGATCACCTACGTGGACCGGGGCGCCGTGAACTGATGGGTAACGGGAGGTAATCCGCACGGCATCGGAGACTTGCGCGGCCGGAATCGGGCGCATGGAGACCACCATGGGCCCAGAAAAGACACCGGCCGGGGTGGTGGGAATCGTGGTTTTAAACATCGGCACGTTGCGCTGCTGAGCAATGTGCGCGACCTCAATGCCGTTATCCTGCAGCGCCGTCTCAAAGGTAAAAGAGCAACCAATAAGGAAGCTGACCATGTCTGGGGTGTAGTACGAGGTGGCGTCGGCAAGCGTGGCTGTATGCTCGCCGTTTTCAAAGACGCGGTAGGCCGGAATATCGGTGCGGATGTCCCCACCTGGCAATAGCTCGGAGGTATACTGCCCAGCCTCCAGCACGCCCACAATTGGGCACGGCTTGGGGTTGCGCTGGGCAAAAAGCAAGAAATCGAAGGCGTATTCCCGCGGCACGGCCAGCAGGTTAGCCTGCATAAAGCCACGGGCATGCCCCGCGGTGGTGGCCATCTCGTGGGTGCGCGCATACTCGCGCACCTCTTCTGGAGTACGCATTAGGCCCATAGTTCGGTGATGCCGGAAAAGGCCTTGAAACCGATAAAGATGGTCAGTACCCACGCCAAGGCGCCAATGAACAGAAGCCACTTGGGGTACTTATAACCATGCAATAGGTCGCGGCGGCGCCAGGCCACCCACATCACGAGAGCAAAGCCAATGGGCAGGATAAGGCCGTTGATGGCACCAGCGAAGATGAGCAGCTTCTGGGGAGCGGAGTTAATGGCCACGAAGACCACCGTGCACACCACAATGAAGAGGATGGTGAGGATATTGCGGGTGCGCGTCGAGGTTTCCTGGGAGGTCACGAAGGACACCGAGGTATAGGCCGCACCGATAACGGAGGACAAACCGGCAGCGAAGAGGACTACGCCGAAGGCACGCAGGCCAAACTCGCCGGCGGCATGGTAGAACGCATCGGCCGCAGTGTTGTCATCGGAGAGCGCCACTCCAGTAGCTACCACGCCGAGCACCGCCAAGAAGAGGAGCATGCGCATGATGCCGGTAACCACGATGCCGCTGACCGAGGTATAGGTAATGTTCTTTACGTTTTCCACGCCGGTGTGACCAGAATCGATGAGTCGGTGCGCGCCGGCAAAAGTGATATAGCCACCCACGGTGCCACCGATGATGGTGGTAATGACGAAGAAGTCAATCTCGCCTGGCGCGACGGTATTCTTCAGCGCCTCACCCACCGGTGGTTGGCTGACCACCGCGACGTAGAGCATGAGCAGGATCATGACCGCGCCCAGTACCGCAACGAGACGGTCAAGCGCCATGCCGGCTTTGCGGGAGAGGAAGATAAAGACGGCGATGGTCGCAGCGATGACGCCGCCGATACGCGAGTCAATGCCGAGCATCGCGTTAATACCAAGGCCAGAACCAGCGATATTGCCAATATTGAAGACCGCGCCGCCAATAAAGACGAATACGGCAAGAACCCAGCCCAAACCAGGAAGCACGGTATTGCCCAAGGTATTTGCGCGCATGCCGCTTACACACAGCACTCGCCACACATTGAGCTGGATAGCAATGTCAACGAGGATGGACAGCATAATCGCAAACGCGAAAGAAGCCCCCATCTGCACAGTAAAAACCGAGGTCTGGGTCAAAAATCCCGGACCGATGGCGGAGGTGGCCATGAGGAACATGGCACCGGCCATGGCGCCGAGGCCCTTTGGCGGGGTCTTATCCCCCGCCTGCGCCGGAGCGGCGTGTGATGTCTCAGCACTCACTAGATTTCACCTTTCGTGATGCAGGTCGCATTAAATTTGTGATGCGCATCATCTTAAAGGTTGCTATGCCTTTTGTTCAACAACATTTATGTATTGTGGGTGACGCGGGGGTGATCTAGGCTACTTTCCTGCCGCGTTTTCCCAAGTGGCTAGCGATTATCCGCAATGCCTCGTCCGACGCTTTCACCTCGCTGGAACCAAAGCGCAGCACCACGTATCCGCGGTTTTCTAGCGCTCGCTGCCTTTTTATCTGCTGCTTGACCACGTGGGCGGGCTCCTTGCCGTAGGTACCGTCATATTTGGCATCGCCATCGACCTCGACCACCAGCCAGCCATCGAGACAGAGATCCGCCCGATACTTCCCGAGCAGCGGTTTCTGCGGCTCAATTTTCACCTGCGGGAAACGCTCGATAATGAGGGCTCGCAGATAGGACTCATAGGGCGATTCCGATCCGCCATACGCGTGCTCGATAACCTTACGCATGGCTGCTTGTCCCCTAGTGCGCTGCATTCTTGCCAGTTCTTCGCGCAAGTCATAGGTGGTGACGCCGTGTTGCCTGAGAGCAGAATCGGTAGCTACCAGGCCATCTGGGAAGCCGTGTAGCCGGGCGATTTCGAGGCAAGTGCGGGCGGGATGCGTGGTGCGCACACCTGCTACCGTTACCGTGGATTCCTGGAGGGACTTTACCCGGCGGTACCGATAGCCCTTCGCGGTGAGCCTGCGTGGGGGAACGCTTCCCGAAGGCACCGCTAACTCCACCTCCTCCCCTTTCCTGGAAATTACCCACATTCCCCACAGCCGCGCGGCCGATTTACTGATGAGGACGGCGCGGTGGGTGCTCCACCCGGCAGCGACTACTTTGGCGAATTGTTGTTTATGGCGCGCCCATTGCCTCCAGGTGGCCGTGGGAACGGCGACCCAGGGCGCTATCTGGGTGAGCTCACCGCACTGGAGGGCTAAATGGTGCGGACTTTCGGCTCCGGCGTAACGAAGGTTGATGAAGTGATCTGCAATCATGGTTTCATCTTCACTGCTGGAGGGACGAAGCACGCGTCATGGGGCTCAGGAAGGTGAATTTCCGAGGACCTTAAGTGAGAAGCGGAACTTTAGGTCCAAGTTGATCGGGCCGAATTGAGAGCGTTGAGGCTGAATTGAGGGCGAGTTGTGCTCAGATCGGCTCGATTACATTCGACCTAAGGGGAAGTAGTTCAATACGGTGGTGTGGGGGATAATTCAGCAGCGCGGTTAACCGTGCTTTACTAGAGATAATGGAACCCATCGAGCTCTCAGAACTTACCGGTACGCAATCGCGCACCTACGGTACCCGCAAGATCACCTCGGACATGGTCTCGGCACCAATCCATGTTGCGGTCGCGCTCTGGGACGAGCGTTGGGATTCCGCCCCCAACGGCACCATCGAAGGCTGGGTCATCGCGGTCAATACTAAGCAGACGCGTTTTGTGCGCCGCGGCCAGACTAAGAAGGGCGATATCGTCGATATCGCCGTACGGGAGGTCAAACGCGCACTCAAGGGACTCGACGGACGGGTGTGGATTGTCACTGGTCGCAGGCAGAATGCGTTGCGAGCGGCACTCACGGCAGACGGTTTCACGGTGACGGGAAGCTTTGCGGAAGAAAATAGGGCTTCGAAGAGCGCGAGCTCCGTGCGCCGAAAACAAGCCGGCCTTACCGCACGGAAGGCGCGCAAGATGGGTGAGGCACCGAAAAAGAAGCAAGCGGCACAGGTAGAGACGCCGAAAGCACACTGGTGGCCGAACTTCTCGCGCGCCTCCTCATGGTCCAAGGGCGACGTGGCTCGCATAGCCACCGACGCTTCCTCGGATACCGTATTCAAGGGGTCGATGTGCTTCGTTGCGGGCAACGGCGACTACCGGTTACGAACTCGAGAAACCAAGGCGAGCACGGATGAGCTCGAGCTCGAAGCACTGACGCTCGCGCTGAAATACCTGTTCAAGGTGGGTGCGCGCAAGGCGGTTATTGAGTCCGATTCCGTAGCCGCTTTGGAGGCGGTCGAGCAGATTGTGCATAGGCGCGGCTCTAAAGCATCGCGGCCGGGGCGCACGTGGCGAGGGGTGTCTTCGGGTGCACGGTCCCGATTCCAGCAAGCTTGGGGCGATATCCAAGGCCAATGCGAGGTCGACATTCGCCGTGTACTTGGGCATGCGGGTGATCCGCTGAATCGGGCGGCCGACCAGATTGCGTACATGGGGTTGCGCGCGATTGCGCATCCGATGAAGCAGTCTCGCGAGACTCTGCGCGAGGGGATCCAGAAAGCTCTCTTGGCGTTGTGACCCGAACGCTTAGGGCTTTGGGGCTGATCTGATCAGGCCGAGTTGAGGGAGTTAAGGCCGATCTGAGGCGGCCCGGCCTTCAGATCAGCCTGATCAGTATGGACTCAACGACAAGAGGCGCGCTGGGAGGGTCGCGGCTAAGCCGAGCCGGACCGCGGAGTCAGGACAGGCGCCGAGCGCCTTCGCCCGGACGCGCTACCAAAAAGGTGGGCTCCGGGAAGCTGCGGGAAACCGCAGCATCATGAATGGCTTGGGCGGTGGACTCGACGGAGGATTGCGGGATGAGCGCGATAACGGCACCGCCGAAGCCGCCTCCAGTCATGCGAGCGCCCAGCTCGCCGGCCGCGGTAAAAGCGGAGTCGAGCTCCGGGGTTGTGACCTCATAAAGCTCACGCAGGGAGATATGGCTCTCGCGCATGAGGCGGCGGAATGTATCTAGATCGGAAGATGCCAACGCGGTAGCGGCATCTAAGGTGCGATTGGTTTCTTCCACCACATGGCGCACGCGGTGCCGGTAGAGTTCCGCCTCGGCGGGATCGACGGTGGCGGCAAAGTCCACGGCATTCGGAATCTCGCGGATGGAGCAGCCAGCGGCAGATTGGACGGCGTCGATAATGCCGCGGCGGGAGGCATATTGGCCGTCGGAAAGCGTGTGCGGGGCATTGGTATCCGCGATGAGCAGTACCATGTCTTGGGCCTCGATATTGAAGGGCACGCGCTCCACGGCGCCGGTGGAAAAGTCCAGGAAGAGGGCTTTGCCGCGCTGGCCGAGGAGGCTGGCATTTTGGTCTAAGCCTCCGGTAGAAGCGCCGACCACCTCGTTTTCGGCGCGGATACAGGCTTGTGCCAGTTGGGCGCGGGCAGCGTCATCGGGAACATGGCCGTGGGAGAGCTCGTAGGCGGCCACGGCCACAGAGCACTCCAGAGCGGCGGAGCTGGACAGACCAGAGCCAACCGGGACATCGGAGACGATGGCGATGTCGAGTCCGGTGCAGTGCAGCGCCCCCGCCGCGGTGGCTGCCCAGATGGTGCCGGCGACGTAACCGGACCAATCGGCAGGATAGCCCGAGCGAACATCGGCGAGCGGAGCCTCCGCATGGGCGATGGAGCCGTCATACTCGGAAGCTATGCGGATAAGGCCATCGCTGCGGGGCGCGACAGCAACTGCGGTATTTTGCTCCAGTGCGAAGGGAATGGAGGCGCCGCCGGCGTAATCGATATGCTCGCCGATGAGGTTCACGCGGCCGGGAGCGGCCCACACGCCGGCGGGCTCGGGCGCATCCGGGAAAGCAGAGGAGTAGAGGGCGCGCGCAGCGGTAGCAATCTCTTGCTCACTGCGAGTATCAATCCACTTAAGCATCCCAAATCTCCTTGAAACGGGCGGCGATGCGCTCCGGGGTGGTGTCATTAATCCACACCGCCTGCGCGGATTCGGAGCCAGCGAGGTATTTCATGCGGCCGGGCGAGCGCATGAGGGAGAAAAGCTGCAGGTGCATGCGGATGCCGGGGCGCAGTGCCTTGTCCACCGGTGCCTGGGTCCAGCCGGCGATATAGGGAGTCTTTTCCACGCCATCAAAGAAGCGGTCCACCGCGGAGTACAGCTTTTTAAGCAGGGTCGCGAGGTCGGCACGTTGGGCGTCGGTAAGCGCTGCGAAATCGGGCACCTCAGAGTTGGGCAGAACCATGGCTTCCAGCGGCCATTTGGCGGCGGCGGGAACGAAGACGGTGAAGTGCTCGGTCTCAGCAATGATGCGAGTGCCGGCGGCGCGCTCGCGATCGAGGAGATCCTGAAAGAGGTCGCCGTCGTAGGCGTGGGCGGAATCCACAATGTTGCGCAAGCGCGGTGAAAGGAATGGGTAGGAGTAGATCTGGCCGTGCGGGTGCTGGAGGGTCACACCGATTTCTTCGCCGCGGTTTTCAAAGGGGAAGACCTGCTGCACACCGTCAATCTGGGACAGGGCGGCGGTGCGGTGAGCCCAGGCTTCAATAACAGTGCGAATCCGAGATTCGGGCAGGTCCTTAAAGGACAACGCGGGATCCTCGGTAAAGCACACCACCTCGCACCGGGCGCGCGCGGGAAGGCGCGGCACCATGCCAAGCAGGTTATCCTCCTCGGGGTGCTCGATGTCTGCAGCGGTAGCAAAAGACGGGAAGCGGTTTTCAAAGACCACCACGTCATAGCTGGGGCTGGGGATCTCCGTGGGCAGTTGGCCTTCGCGGGTGGGCGCTAGCGGGTTCTCGTTCGCCGGTGGCAGGAAGGTTCGGTTCATGCGGTGGGCGGCAAAGGCCACCCAATCCCCGGTCAGGGGATCCCGGCGCATTTCGGAAGCGGGGGCGACGGTGGGGATATCGCGGGCGTCGACAAGCACGCGGTCAGGGTGGGGCTGGTCATCGAAGTAGAGGATCTCACGGCCATCGGCAAGCGTGGCGGAGGTAATCTCAACCATTAGTTTTCTCCTGGGATGGTGATGGGCTTTAGGCGTGCCCACAACACAAAGGCGGCGGCCACGGCCAATAAAGCAAGGCTTGCCCATAGGTTATCGCCGGCGTTCTTCGCCTGCCCAGTATCTGGGTTGATGCCTGGGTCAAGGAAGAAATAACAGCCGAGCAAGATGAGGCCGTAGAGGCCGAGGAGTGCGGCGATGACGTTGCGCAGGTCGAATGCGCCGGCGCGCTTTTTCTCAGACATATTGGGCTCCTTAGGCGAAGATGACGTTGAGGGCTACGGCGATAACTAGGCAGATGATGCCCAGCGGGACGGTCTGTTGGTACCACGGCAAGGACTTTTCGGTGTAGTCCTCGAAGTGGTCCTTGGGGGTTACGGAGGAAACGAAGCCAACCAGCTCGCTATCCGGCTTGGGTTGGGTAAATAGGGTGACCACGATGGAGACGAGGATATCTACTACAAAGGCCACACCGGCCGCTACGAAGGCAGTGCCCTGACCCGGCAGGTTGATGAGATCCGTGAAAGAGGCGACGTACCAAAAGGCAATGGCGGAACCAGTACCGGCTACCAGTCCGGACCAGCCGGCGTGCGGGGTCATGCGCTTCCAGAACATACCCAAGATGAAGGTGGCAAAGAGCGGCGCATTGAAGAAGCCAAACAGGGTCTGCAGGTAGTCCATGATATTGCCAAAGTTCTGTGCCAAAAGCGCGGTAAAGATGGCAATAGCGGTAGCGATAATCGTGGCGATGCGGCCGAACTTCAGGTAGTAGTCATCCTCGCGGTCCTTGACTACGTAGGTCTGCCAGATGTCATAGGAAATGACGGTATTAAAGGCCGAGATATTAGCCGCCATGCCGGCCATGAAGGAGGCCAAGAGACCGGCAATTGCCACGCCCAACAGGCCATTAGGCAGCAGGTCGCGCATGAGCAACAGGATGGCGTCGTTCGGCTCGGCGCGCTCCTCCATCAAGTCAGCCACGGATACGGAAGCAACCATGCCCGGAATGACTACCAGGAAGGGCACGAACATCTTGGGGAAGGCACCGATGATCGGGGTCTTGCGGGCGGCGGAAATGGAATCCGAGGCCATGGCGCGCTGGACTTCCACGAAGTTGGTGGTCCAGTAGCCGAAGGAGAGCACAAAACCTAGGCCCAGGACGATGCCGATGACGGACCACACCGGGTTATCGAAGCCAGAGATGTCCGTGCCCGGCCAGGTGTGGAAGTGAGAGTCATTGGCCACGGCGTCTTTCAGCCCGCTCCAGCCGCCCACGCGGTTCAAGCCAATAATGGTTAGCGGGGCAAGTGCGGCAATGATGACGAAGAACTGCAGCACCTCGTTATAGATGGCGGCCGAAAGGCCACCCAGGGTGATATAGGACAGCACGATGAGGCCAGCAACCAGAAGCGATACCCACATCTGCCAGCCCAATAGGGCCTCTACAATGGTGGCCAGCAGGTACAGGTTCACGCCCGCAATGAGCAGCTGGGCCACGGCAAAGGAAATCGCGTTGACCAAGTGCGCGGCATTGCCAAAACGCTTGCGCATAAACTCCGGCACCGAGCGCACCTTGGAGCCGTAGTAGAACGGCATCATCACAATGCCCAAAAAGACCATGGCCGGGATGGCACCAATCCAGAAGTAGTGCATGGTTTGGAAGCCATACTCCACACCATTGGCGGACATACCGATGATTTCCACCGCGCCTAGGTTGGCCGAAACGAAGGCCAGTCCGGTCACCCAAGCGGGCAATCCACGGCCGGAGAGGAAGAAGTCGATGGAACTAGACACCCTGGCCTTGGCGGCCCAGCCGATACCTAGAACGAAGAGGAAGTAGATGGCTACCAAGAAGTAGTCCACCCAAGAGGCATCGAGCCTCAATACGGATTCAGCGGTCTCCATGGCTGACCTTTCTATTTAGTGTTCTCTGCTGCGAGGCGCAGCGTGAAAGTCTGTGGGTTCTGAGCGCTCAAGCGCACGAGGTCTTCCCCGCTGTGCAGCGCATTCGGCGGCGCGCTCATGGGCTCTACTGCTAGCGCCTTGCCCGGGCCATCCACCCGCGGGAAATCGGCCGGGGTGAACATCTGCACCCAGTTCAGGCCCTCGCCCATCTCCAGGCGCACGCCTTTTCCGCCGGCTGTATATATGGCCGTCAGCGGCCCTTCACCTTGGAAGCAATCATCCCAGTCCACCTCGGCGATGGGTTGGTTGACAATACACACCGGCTCCGTCTGGCCCGTGGGCAGGTTGCGGCCGTCTAGCAGGTGACGCTTGCCGACGCCCACACTGAGCACCGCCTCTCCCACCCCAGCTCCCTGCGGGGAGAGGTAGAGGTGGAGCCCATAGGCGAAGGGAACCTCCCCGGGCTCCGCGGTGCGGGCGGTGAGCTGGTGGTACAGCCCGTGCTCGTCCAAGCAGTAGGTGACCTCCAACTGAATCGCCCACGGCCAGCCGTGGCGCGGTTCGATATCGAAGGTGAGAACCACCCGGTTTTCCGTGCGTTCCTTCATTCGCCACCAATCCACCGCGAATCCGTGGATGGCGTTATTGTGCTCCGGCTCCGTAATATCCAGCTGGTGGGCGCTCCCCTGCCATTCAAACCAGCCATCTTCGGTGCGATTGGGCCACGGTGCCAACACCACACCGGCCATCAGCGGTGGCTTGCCCTCATAGCCTTCTACCAAGGGTGCACCGCGATAGGTCAGCGCCTTGACTGCACCGCCGAAGAGGGCAATCTCGGCCGCATAATCGCCATGAGAAATGGCGACGCTGGGGTATTCAGCGTCAGAGCCAGCCGCTCTTCCACTGGTCATAACAAAGACCTTTCTGGCTATAACTTTCGCTGGATTTAGCCTAGGAGCACGGCAAAGCGCCGGTCAATCGTTTGCATAACCACCAGCAGATACCCACCGTTTCAGCAGGTTACGGACATAGAGTTAACCGCCTGTTAACCTCTTTCGGGGCTGGAAGCCTGCAGGCAGAAAGGAGCTAGCCTACAAAGAGAAGCGCTATCCGCGAATCCGCCGCCACGCTATTCGCGCCGCAGAGTGTGGGGTGGCCAAAACTTCGCGCAGGTAATTGCGCGGCATCAAGCGCCATGGGGTCGGCGCAGGATAAAGGTGCACCGCAATACCGAGATGCCACGCCCACAGGGCTGTGCGCAGGACATGGAAATCATTGGTCACCACCTGCAAGACAGCATCCGGGGCCAAGCGGTGAGCATTTTCCAGGTTCTCATTGGTGCTTGTGGCCTCCGGTTCCACTACTACTCGCTCGGCTGGTACGCCGCGCTCAATAAGATAAGTGGCCATAGGACCTGCCTCGCCGCGGCCAGAAACAATAATCTGCTGACCGCAATAAAGAGCTAGCGCCTTATCCAAACGAGAGCGCAACATAGCGCCGGGATAGCCGTGGGTAACGCGGGAGCCCAAAACGAGGAGCGGGTCAGACATGGATACCAGCATAGACTTGCCGGCCCTTGACAGAAAGATAGAAAAAGCCGTACCTTTAACTCAAATATGCAATCGATTGCGCCCAGGAGAGCCAGACCCGGCTCATACGCCTAGCCCCAAGGAGGTCAGCATGGCCGGAACCACCCTCAAGGACGTGGCCGCTGCTGCTGGAGTATCCATTTCTACCGCGTCCCGCTCGCTCTCGGGCAACCCGGCCATCTCAGAGGCCACGCGTCAACGCGTCAAGGACACAGCCGCCAAACTCAACTACAGGCCCAATGCCCAAGCCCGCGCCTTACGCAGCTCCCGCTCGAATGCCATCGGCCTGGTTATCCCCAGCCTAGACAATGCTTATTTCGCCGCGATGGCCGCAGCCATCGAAGAAGCCGCCGATAAGCAGGGCCTAGCCACGATGATCACCAGTTGCGGCGAGGATCCACAGCGGCTGGTCAAGGCGCTCGACGCCCTCATGGAACGCCAGGTAGACGGCATTATCGCCGTGCCGCTTGAAGGCGCCGAAGAAGCACTCGAGCAGGCACGTGCCTACCGTCCGCTCGTGCTCATTGACCGTGCCTTGGGCCAGATTCCCGCAGTGCTATCGGATCCTCACACAGGGATGGAGCAGGCTGTGCAACAGCTCAAGGAAAAGGGCCACACGCATATCGGCTATCTTTCCGGGCCGCAGGAAACCTCTACTGGCCGCCAGCGTCTCCAGGCATTCGAAGCCGCCACTCGCGGATTGCCTACCCACATCCACCACGGCAGCTACCGCCACCGCGAGGGCTATAAGGGCGCTATCGCGCTCCTGCAAGAAGGCGTCACTGCTCTTATCGCCGGCGATTCCATGATGACGGCCGGAGCTCTCGAGGCCTGCCATAATGCGGGAAAGCGGATCGGCGAAGAGATCGCGCTCGTGGGCTTCGACGATTTCATCTACCTGCGCTTCCAGCCCTCCCCCATCTCGGTAGTGGACCAGGATGTTGCGCGGATGGGCGAGACCGCCACGACCAAGCTCGTCGCGGCCATCAATGACAAGCACCAGCCAGAAGGCGAGGTACTAGCCACCCGCTACATTCCGCGCATGTCCACCGCCCACCAGCTGGAAAAGGACACGCTATGAGTGACTGTGTATTACGCCTAGACAATGTCACCAAGTCCTTCGGTCCGGTAGAGGTTATTAAAGGTGTGGACCTCACCGTCCGCCGCGGTCAGATCCAGGCCTTGCTGGGTGAAAACGGCGCGGGCAAGTCCACACTCATCAAGATGATTGCCGGCGTGCACGAGCCAGATTCCGGCCGCATCCTGGTAGATGGCACAGAGGTAAAAATCCCGGATACCAAGGCCTCCGAAGCGCTGGGTATCGCCACCATTCATCAAGAGTTAAACTTGGTTCCCACCATGTCGGTGGCCGAGA
The DNA here is from genome assembly GCF_027570195.1 of Corynebacterium yonathiae. Classification (GTDB taxonomy): domain Bacteria; phylum Actinomycetota; class Actinomycetes; order Mycobacteriales; family Mycobacteriaceae; genus Corynebacterium; species Corynebacterium yonathiae. The sequence continues at coordinate 62,845 of NZ_JAKMUZ010000010.1, read as the reverse complement.
ACATCATGCTCGGGCGCACCCCGCGCCGCTTCGGGTTAGTCAACCGCAAGCACCTCAAGGCACAGGCCCAAGCGGCGCTGCATCTTATCGGCTTGGACGTGGACCTGGATATGCCCGTAGGTGAGCTGGGCGTGGCCAAGCAGCAGCTCGTAGAAATCGCCAAAGCGCTGTCGATGAATGCGCGCATCCTTATCCTGGATGAGCCCACTGCCGCGCTCACCGGCAAGGAGGTTGATGCGCTCTTTGCGGTGCTCGAAGACCTTAAGGCCAAGGGCGTGGCCATGGTGTTTATTAGCCACCATTTAGAGGAGCTGGCGCGCATTGCAGAGACCATTAGCGTGCTGCGCGATGGCTCCTTCATCGCCGAAGTCCCAGCCGATACGGACGAAGACGAGCTGGTCCGGCTCATGGTCGGTCGCGAGATTCAAAATCAGTATCCACGCGAGATTCCTCCCGAGCGCGGCGAAGCACTACTGGAGGTCTCCGAGCTGACTTCCGACGGCGCCTTTCATGACGTCACCTTCACCGTCCACGCCGGCGAAGTCGTCGGCCTGGCCGGGCTCGTGGGTGCGGGCCGCACCGAGGTCATTCGCGCCATTGCAGGCGCGGATCCCTATGATTCCGGCACCATCCGCGTCGGCGGAACCCAGCTGCGCGGCGGCGATATTCGCGCCGCCATCCGCGCCGGGGTGGGTCATATCCCTGAAGACCGCAAGTCCCAAGCGCTAGTCCTAGACGCTTCTGTAGGCGATAACCTGGGATTTGCGACCCTCTACCCCACCGCCAAGGCGGGGCTTGCAGACCGCAGCGGCCAACACCGCCGCGCGACAGAAGTAGCAGAAAAGCTACGCATCCGCATGGCGGATCTCTCCCAGCCCATCCGCAACCTATCCGGTGGCAACCAGCAAAAGGCGGTCTTCGGCCGCTGGGTACTGGCCGGTTCCAAAGTCCTTCTGCTCGATGAACCCACCCGCGGCGTCGATGTCGGCGCCAAGGTGGAGATTTACAACATCATCAATGAGGTCACCGCGGCCGGCGGCGCCGTGCTCATGGCCTCCTCCGATCTACCCGAGGTACTCGGTATGTCAGACCGCATCCTCGTCATGTCTGGCGGGCAACTCGCCGGCCAGCTGCCTAAGGACTCCACCCAAGACGAGGTCATGGCCTTCGCCGTATCCAATGTGACCTCCTCTACCTCTACCTCTACTGCCGCGTCTGCCGGCACCAACCCCAAGGATGAAGCATGACCAAAAATCGAGTAGTTAACTGGGCGATGAATAATGGCGCACTCGTCGGCCTCATTGCCCTGTGCATCGCGCTTTTTATCGCCACCCCCTATTTCCTTACCGTGGCGAACCTGCTCAATATCGGCATCCAGGCCGCTACGGTGGCCATCTTGGCCTTCGGCATGACCTTTGTGATTGTCACCGCCGGTATTGATCTCTCGGTGGGCTCAGTCGCCGCGCTCGGCGCCATGGTCTCGGCGTATATGTTCTCCACCGCTGGGCTACCTGGTTGGCTCACCTTGATCCTCGGGCTCATCGTGGGTGCACTGGCCGGCGCCATCTGCGGCATGGCCACCGCGTGGGGCAAGATCCCTTCCTTCATCGCGACGCTGGCCATGATGTCCATCGCCCGCGGCCTTACACTGGTCATTTCCCAAGGCTCGCCCATTGAAACCGCCCCAGCAGTCAACGCCTTTGGCGGCGATATCGCGGGCTTCCCTGTGCCAATCATCATGATGGTCATCGCCGGACTCATCTGCTGGTTTATCCTAGAGCGCACGGTACTTGGCCGTTCCATGTATGCCATCGGCGGCAACTTGGAGGCCGCCCGCCTCTCGGGCCTGCCGGTCAAACGCATCCAGATCGCCGTCTTCGCGCTCTCCGGTTTCTTCGCTGCCTGGGCCGGCATGGTGATGGCAGGCCGCCTCGAATCTGCACAGCCGCAGGCTGGCACCGGCTACGAGCTGGATGCCATCGCGGCCGTCGTCATCGGCGGCGCCTCGCTCTCCGGCGGTCAGGGAAAGGCCACCGGCACGCTAGTCGGTGCAGTTCTTTTGGCCGTTATCCGCAACGGCCTGAATCTGCTCAATGTCTCCTCGTTCTGGCAACAAATCGTCATCGGCCTGGTTATCGCGCTGGCCGTCGGCTTCGACGTCATCCGAAATAAGACGGCTAACTAAGGAGCGTCCCACCATGAAGAAGCTCATCGCCGCCCTTCTCGTGCCGGCTCTCGCACTAGGTCTTGCCTCTTGCAACCGTTCGGAAGAAGACCGCAACCGCATTACTCTCGCGCTATCGACGCAGACCAACCCCTTCTTCGTTGAACTTCGCCACGGCGCACAGGATAAGGCAAAGGAATTAGGCGTTCCGCTGGATATCCAAGACGCCTCCGATGACCCCGCCCAGCAGGTAAATCAACTGGGCAATGCCACGTCGATGGGCGCCAAGGTCGTCGTGGTAAACCCCACCGATTCCGATGCCGTCGCCCCGGCCGTGCGCGGCATTAAGAATGACGGCGTGCCCGTCATCGGTGTGGACCGAGACGTCAACGGCGTGGAGCTGGACTCCATGGTGGCCTCCGATAATGTCGCCGGCGGCGCACAGGCGGCGGATACACTCGCCGAATCCATCGGAGAAAAGGGCGACATCCTCATCCTGCAGGGAACCGCCGGTACCTCCGCCTCGCGCGAGCGCGGCAAAGGCTTTGCAGAGCAGATTGCGAAGTACGGGGATATTCGGGTCGTCGGCAAGCAATCGGCGAATTTCGACCGCACGGAGGGCCTCAACGTTGCCACCAACCTATTGCAGGCCAATCCGAATATTAAGGCTATCTTTGCCGAGAACGATGAAATGGCACTCGGCGCGGTCGAAGCCCTGGGCTCGCGCGCCGGTACTGAGGTCAAGGTCGTGGCTTTTGACGGCACCTTCGATGGCCTCAAAGCAGTCAAAGATGGCAAGCTGGAAGCTACCATCGCCCAGCAGCCCGCAGAGCTCGGTGCCCACGCCATCGAACAAGCCGCAGCGCTCCTGCACGGTGGCACGGCGGAGAAAAACGTCCCCGTCGAGGTCATCACCGTCACCCGCGACAATGTAGAGGATTTCCAATGAGCAAGCTAACCGTCGTCGGATCCATCAATGCCGATCTCATCGTCCACGCCGAGCGCCACCCGCAGCCCGGCGAGACCCTGCTGGGCTCTGGCGGCGAGATTTTAGCTGGCGGAAAGGGCGCTAACCAGGCAGTTGCGGCGGCGCAGCTGGGTGCCAACGTGGCCTTTGTGGGCGCGGTGGGCTCCGATCCCTATGCCGAACCGGCCATGCACTACATGCGCACCTCCGGCATCGATCTCGGCGCGGTGGAGCAGGCCGATACTAATACCGGCCTCGCCGTCATTACCGTCTCGGCCGATGGAGAGAACACCATCGTCATCTCCCCCGGCGCCAATGCGCTTGTCGATGCCCCCTTTGTCACCGCCCGCGCCTCCACCATCGCCGATGCCGATGTGGTCCTCCTGCAGGGCGAAATCCCCGCCTCCGGTTTCCAGGCGGCAGTCGACGCTGCGCAAGGTCGCGTGGTGGTCAACCTCGCGCCCGTGGTCAAGGTCGACCGTGACTCGCTTCTGCAGGCCGATCCCCTGCTGGCCAACGAACACGAAGCCGGGCTTATCTTGAACCAGCTCGGCCTGCCAGCTGAAGGCGCCCCGCGCGAGCTCGCCCACCGCCTGGTAGAGGCTGGCTTCCGCTCCGTTGTGCTCACCCTCGGCGCCCACGGCGCCTACGTAGCCACCCCGGATGGCGGCACGGATATCCCCACCCCGCGCGTGACCGCCGTGGATACCACCGGCGCCGGCGATGCCTTCGCGGGTGCCTTTTGCGCCCAGCTTCTCGGTGGAGCCTCGCTTGTCGATGCCGCCACTGTCGCCGCCCGCGTCGGCGCCTTTGCCGCCACCGGTAACGGCGCCCAACCGTCTTATCCCACCGCCGAATCCGTTTTGCCGGAGGTCACCAATGCGTAAGTCCGGCCTCCTCAATCCCGCGCTCACCAGTGCCGTCGCGCGCCTGGGCCACACTGATACTTTCGTTATCGCCGATTGCGGCCTGCCAATCCCTCACGATGTGCCCGTCATCGACCTCACGCTTACCTTCGGCATCCCCACCTTTGCCGATACGCTGGCCGCACTCCTCGACGAAGTCGTAGTCGAAGCCGCCACCATCGCCGATTCCACCCCGCCCGAGGTACGTTCCTTGCTTCCCGCAGTCCCCCTCACCGAGGTCTCCCATGAAGACCTCAAGCGCGAGGTCGCCCGTGCCTCCTTTGTCGTGCGGACTGGTTCCACTACGCCGTTTGCCAATGTCATCTTGCACTCCGGTGTTCCCTTTTAGCGCTTATAGACGTTTCCGCGTGCCCCTATCGTAAACACTTCCACCAGAACTTCTTGCTCCTCTACGGAGTACAGCACGCGGTAATTTCCCACCCTTATTCTTCGGCCACTCCTGCCGGATAAAGTGATAGACCCTTGTGGGTATGGGTCTTGAGCCAGTCCACCGATCGCGCGCTTAATCCGTTGATATTGCTTTCGGTTTCCCTGATGGATTTTGTGTAACTCTCGCTTGGCCTGCCGTGTAAACGCGATTTTGTATTCCATGACCTCTTAGAAAGTTGTACTCTTTGCTAACTTAGTACTAGTAGTACTTTGATGTTTCAGGAGCTTTCATTGTCTTTGCCACTTTCCGAACTCCGCACCCGCTTAGGCCAGGTCATTGACCAAGCCCACTACGCAGGCACCCGCACCGTTGTCACCCGCAACGGTAAGGAAGCCGCAGTTATCATTTCGCCTCAGGAACTAGCTTTCCTTGACCATCTCGAAGCCGCCGCAGATGCTGAAGCCCTCCGCCAAGCCCGCGCCGCCGATACCGGCGAACGCTTCTCTTTTGAGGAGGTCACGGAAGAAATTGAAGGGCGCTAGCCGTAAATTGGCTCGGCTTCACACCTGGCTAAGAGCCAATGCCAACGCCACACGGATTCGTGAGCAAGAGAGCCGAAATTCGTTCGTCCCTTGTGAGCCTCAGAAATCTGCTGAACCACATCCACCAAGTGATGCTTAACGCAGCTGCCTGAATAGCGAAGAACGGTATACCCTCTTAGCGCCGCATCATTTCCCTTCCACCGGTCTTTAACGAAGGTCCCCAAATCCTCCGCTTTATGGAAGTCATAGCCATCGATTTCAACGGCGACCTTCCCTACAACGATGTCCCATAAATAGGGTCCTATCCGGTGGTTTACCTGAACCTTCTTCCCACGACGCTGAAGCTCGCGGACTACTTTCCTTTCTGCTTCGCTATCGGCACCTACCGCAGATTTGTTCACTAATTCCCGAACCCGAGCTGGTACCCGCGCGATACATCCGAGGTCTTTTTCTATGGCTTGCTTACCGCGTCTGTTTTGATACCGCGTTTCAAGCATCGTTACTGCTAGGTCGTCATCCACCGCAGCCGCAGCTAGCAGGGGATTTTGCACGGGGATACCTTCAAAAGTAAATCTCGTCTTCTGCCGGGTTCGCTCGACTTCAAACCACTGTGAACCGCTCAGGATGTGCCTGTAGGCAAATTTCAGAGGAAAGGTCATCTCCTTCTTGGAGTACAGCTGCACCGCAGAGTTTCCTGCAATCATGATTCCAGGCCACCGCTTTTGCAGGATGCGAGCTACCTCCATAGGAGTCGGTTCCCGCCACGTATAGATCCCGCGGCCGATTCGGATTATCTTTCCATTCGCTACATGAGTTTTAAGCTCGCCCCTGCTTAAGCCTGAAACCAGTACTTCTTCCATGCTTCCCCCTTTGAGCATTATTCCCCTGCCCGAAAGCTTAAAGCACGCTTCCTCACCCCGCAGGCTACAACGATGCAAAGCAAGCACGTTTTACCCTTTTCCTCCGCGAATTTTGCCCAATCGTGCTTGTTTGGCATGTTGGCAAGGGGCGACGAGAACTTCGCTAGAGACTAGGAGACAAAACAAGCACGTTTTGCCGAAAAACTACGTTGTTTTGGCTAAAACGTGCTTGTTTTGTTTGGCCTTAGACCGGAGAGCTACTCCCCTAGCAGCTTGTCGCGCAGGTTCTTATCCTTCTGCTCTACTTCCTCGGCCATCTGCTTCTGGTAATCCACCATTTTGTCTTGGATGGCGGGGTCGCCAGCGCCGAGGATGCGGGCGGCAAGCAGGCCGGCGTTCTTCGCACCGCCGATGGAGACGGTGGCTACCGGCACGCCGCTGGGCATCTGCACGATGGACAGGAGGGAGTCGAGGCCATCGAGATCCTTCAGTGCGCGCGGGATGCCGATGACCGGCAGCGGCGTGGCCGCAGCGACCATGCCGGGAAGGTGCGCGGCACCGCCGGCGCAGGCGATAATTGCCTTCAACCCGCGGGTATGGGCTTCCTTTGCATAGGCCAGCATCTTTTCCGGGGTGCGGTGGGCACTGACCACGCCGACTTCGAAGGGGATGCCGAAGTCCGCGAGGACCTGAGCGGCGGGTTCAACGGTGGGCCAATCGGAATCGGAGCCCATGATGATGCCTACATGCGGTTGCATAGTGTCCTTTCTACAGGCAGGATTTTAAGCCCATGTGGCGTGCACGAGGAAGTGCGCGGCCTGGCGGGCGATGGTCAGGGTCTCGTCGGTATCTTCACCAGTGACGTTGACGTGGCCAATCTTGCGGCCGGGGCGATGGTCCTTGCCGTAAAGGTGAATCTTGGCCTGCGGGTAGCGCTGCATGACCTCGCGGACGCGCTCCGGCATAGGCATGGCGGGATCTTCGTCGGCGCCCAAAACATTGGCCATCACGGTAACGGGTGCGAGCGCGTCGACTGCGCCCAAGGAGAGGTCGAGTACGGCGCGCAGGTGCTGCTCAAATTGGGAGGTCACGCTGCCGTCCTGGGTCCAGTGGCCGGTGTTATGCGGGCGCATGGCCAGTTCGTTGACGGAGATATCCTCGCCCTCAGGGCCGTCGAAAGCAAAGAGTTCGACGGCCAGCACGCCGGTCACGCCGAGGGACTCGGCGATGGACAGGCCCAGCTCGGACGCGCGCTGGGAAAGTTCCGGTGTAAGGCCAGGGGCGGGGGCAATGGCCTCGGCGCAAATGCCGTTTTCCTGGCGGGATTGGGTAATCGGCCATACCTTGGCCTCGCCGGAAGGACGGCGGGCGACCAAGATGGAAAGCTCGCGGGTAAGTTCCACCTTTTCCTCGGCCATCAGCGGGGTTCCGGCCTCGAGCAGCTCGGAGACCAGCTCAAAGCAATTATCGGCGGTGGGGAACCATACGCCTTTGCCGTCATAACCACCGCGGCGGGCCTTGAGGCATACTCGGCCATCGACGGCGTCGAAAAAGGCGCGGGCATCGGCCACCGAGTCGATGGCGGCAAAGCGCGGCACAGGAGCGCCCAGCGCGGCGAGCTTTTCGCGCATCTTGAGCTTATCCTGCGCATAGATAAGGGCGGTGGGCTGTGGCTGGACGTTAAATCCGGCGTCGATAAGCGCGGCGGAGTGCTCGTTGGGCACATGCTCATGCTCGAAGGTAATGGCATCCGCGCCCTCTGCCACGCCGCGCAGCTCCTCCAAGGAGGTGTAATCCCCCAACACCACGTCCGGGGTGACCTGCGCGGCGGAGGAGTCCGGCTTGCTAGCCAGAATCCGCAGGTGAATATCGAGTTCCGCGGCGGCCGGCTGCATCATGCGAGCCAGCTGGCCGTCGCCACAAACAGTTACAATAGGCTTTAAGTCACTCACGTCCCCCAATACTAGCCTGGATACTATGTTCACTCGTCATACCATCTTCCAAAATTCCCTCATGAGCGCTTTGCTGGACGGCATTTATGACGGCGAAATGACCATTTCGGAACTGCTTGGTAAGGGCAATTTTGGCCTCGGCACCTTTGATGGCCTCGACGGAGAGATGATCATTTTGGATGGCACCTGCTACCAGCTGCGCGGCGATGGCTCCGCGCAGATTGCAGACCTAGAACAACGGACCCCCTACGCGGTGGCCACGAACTTTGTCCCGCGCATTACTGCCGACGCCCCCGCGGGCCTGCGCCGCGATCAGCTCTCCGCGTTCATCGATAAGCTCGAGCCTTCCGCTAACTACATGTACGCAGTGCGCATCGTGGGCACGTTCAAGGAGGTGACCACCCGCACGGTGGTCAAACAAGAAAAGCCCTACCCACCAATGTCTGAGGCCGTTGGTGGCGATAAGGAGCTGCACTTTAAGGACGTCGAGGGCGTTATCGGCGGCTTCCGCACCCCTGTCTATGAAAAGGGAATCTCGGTACCGGGCTGCCACGTGCACTTTATCGACGCCGCCCGCACTTCCGGTGGCCACGTGCTGGACTACGTAGTGGATAAGGCAACGGTTGAGCTCTGCCCCGCTTCCGATCTAGAGCTGCGCCTGCCGCTGACGCAAGAATTCAGCCGAGCCAACCTCTCCCCCGAGGATCTGGATAGCCAGCTGCACACCACCGAGGTTAAAACCAAGGGCGATCATTAATAATCTCGGCCACGCGCTTGGGCTTGGCCACGTTGGGAAAATACATGGCCCGATCCCAGCCGTTAATCGCTAGGGATACCCCGCCCCGGCGCTTGCGGGCGCCGCGGATATCCTGCAGCGGAATCGAATCGATATTGCGGCCCTCGCGCGCGATGACGCGCCTATTAGTCACGATGAAGCGCTTGCGGCGGGCCTTAAAAAGAGGAATGACAAAGCGCCAGATTCCTAGCAGGGCCCATACCGCGACGAGGCCGTTGCGCAGCATCGGGTCTACTGCTTGGACATCGCACCAGCCGATGGCAATCCACAGCAGGCCGGTGATGAGGATGAGCTCGAGGAAGGGGAAAATCAGCGCGCGAAACGGCGCGGAGACATCCGCGCGTTTGACCTCACCTTGGCCCATCTTCATTAGTCCCATAGCTATGGATGCTACCTCGCGTGTCTACTGTGGTGGTTTACTGCTGTGGGCGCAGGTGCGTGACATCGCCCGCGGAGTAGTACTCGCCGGCGACCATGATGCGTCCGTCCTCGCCGATTTCATCGACGTGCCCGGTGACATCGCCGGACGGGGTTTCTAGGCGCACCTCCTGGCCGAGCGAGGAGCAGACCGCACGGTAGTCGAGCAGGAGCTGCGGATCTTGGTTCTCCCATTGCACGATGCGGCGGCGCAGGTTCTTCAGCACGGTAATGGCCAGCTCGGTGCGGTCCGTATCGCGGCCCTCGAGCGCGAGCGAGGTGGCCTTTTCAATCGGTAGGTCCTCACGAGTCAGGGTGACATTGATGCCCATGCCCACGACGACGCGCGCAGACGGTGCGGCACCGCTTACGGTTTTATTGAGCTCCGCCTTATTGACCTCGGCCTTGTTAACTTCGGCCTTGTTGACCTCAGCCTTATTAAGTTCAGCCTTGCCCACTTCCACCTTGGTGAATTCTGTCTTTGGCGTGGCCTTGAAAGCCTGGCCCACAGGGCCGGCCTCAGCAAGGATGCCGCACAGCTTATTGCCGTCGATATGCACATCATTCGGCCACTTCAGCACGGTGCCCTCAATGGAATCGGTCACCGCGAGGCCCGCTGCCAGAGGTAGGGTGCCGAGGCGATCGAGAGATTCCGGCAGCAAGAGCACGGAGAGAATAACCTGGGAGCCGGCCGGTGCGGTCCAGGAGCGGCCGAGGCGACCCTTGCCGGAAAGTTGTTCGTCGGCAAGCAGCACAGTGCCACCCGCAACATTGTTGGCCTGCATCAAATCGGTATTAGTGGAGCCGGTCTTTTCCACGAAATGGATGGTGGTGAAATCGTCTGCCAGCGCGGTGCGAATGCGTTCCAAATCAAGTGCAGTCATAAGCCTTAAGGATACCGGCCATCAATGGTGCTAGTGTGTTGCGCATGGCAAAGGTCACTTTTGAAAAGGTCAACATCACCTACCCCGGCGCGAGCGCTCCCACGGTTAAGGACTTGGATCTCGATATCGCGGACGGCGAGTTTTTGGTCCTCGTTGGCCCTTCAGGTTGCGGCAAGTCCACGACGCTGCGTGCGCTGGCGGGGCTGGAACCTACCTCCAGCGGCCGCATCACCATCGATGGCAAGGATGTGACCGACCTAGAGCCAGGCGATCGCGATATCGCCATGGTCTTCCAGAACTATGCCCTCTACCCGCACCTGACGGTGGAGGAAAACATGGGCTTTGCCTTGAAGTTGGCGAAACTACCGAAGGCCGAAATCAAGGCCAAGGTGCACGAAGCGGCGGAAACGCTCGGCCTGACCGAGTATCTCAAGCGCAAGCCCAAGGATCTATCCGGTGGCCAGCGCCAGCGGGTGGCTATGGGCCGCGCCATTGTGCGCGAGCCGAAGGCATTCCTCATGGATGAGCCGCTCTCTAACTTGGATGCCAAGCTGCGCGTGCAGACCCGTGCGGAGTTGGCCAGCCTGCAGCAGCGCCTGGGCACGACGACGGTTTACGTCACCCACGACCAGGTTGAGGCTATGACCATGGGTGACCGCGTGGCGGTGCTCAAGGACGGCGAGCTGCAGCAGGTTGCCCCGCCGCGCGAGCTTTATGACGCCCCCGCAAACGAATTCGTCGCCGGCTTCATCGGTTCGCCGGCGATGAACATCTTTGACTACAACGGTTCCCGCGTGGGTGTGCGGCCGGAAAAGATGTTTATCAATAAAGGCCCGGTAGGCTTCCAGGGCGTGGTGGACATTGTGGAAGAGCTGGGCGCAGAGTCTTATGTCTATGTCACCGTGGGCGAGAATAGGTTGGTCGCCCGCGCCGAGGGTACCCCACCGCAGCGCGGTGAAGAGGCGGTGCTGACCTTCAACCCACGCGAGGCGCACCGCTTCGATCCGGAAACGGGCCTTCGCATCGCCCGGGGCTAGCACCCACGAATTCCCACGGAGGAGACTTATCCGCAAAGGCAGCTAGGCCGTCGTAGAACAGGTACACGGCCGAGCCAGCCGCATCACCCTTACTACCCCCATTTAGAGTTAAATAGGCCAAAACTATCCACCTTTTGGTTTCCGTATTTTAGGTTTAAAGAAACGAAAGTTTTCCGAAAGGTGATTTCCATGCAGAAATTCCTGCTTCGCACTACCGTTGCGGCCACCGCAGTTCTGGCACTGGCCGGCTGCTCTTCTTCCTCCTCCGATTCCGCTGCAGACGGTTCCGCTGAAGGCGGCGCGGATGCGCGCGGCCCCATCACCTTTGCCATGGGCAAAAATGACACGGACAAGGTGACCCCCATCATCGAAAAGTGGAACGAGCAGCACCCAGACGAAAAGGTCACCCTCAAGGAACTAGCCGGCGAGGCCGACGCCCAGCGCGAAACCCTAGTGCAGTCCCTGCAGGCGGGCAGCGATGACTACGATGTCATGGCACTCGACGTGGTGTGGACCGCGGAATTCGCCGCCAACCAGTGGCTCCAGCCGCTCAAGGGAGACTTTGAGACCAATACGGATGAATTGCTGCCAGCTACCGTGGAGTCTGCCACCTATAACGATGTCCTCTATGCACTGCCGCAAAATACCAACGGGCAGCTCCTTTTCCGCAATACCGAGCTCGCGGATGAAACCCCGGAGAAGTTCGCAGATCTGAAGTCCGCATGTAAGGCGCTGGACAAGGGCAAAGACTGCCTGACCACCCAGCTCAAGCAATATGAAGGCCTAGCGCTCAATACCGCTGACTTCATGGAAGGCTGGGGCGGTTCCGTTCTGGATAAAGACGGCAACGTCACCGTCGATTCCGAGGAGGCCAAGGATGGCCTGCAGGCCATGGTGGATGCGTACAAGGAAGAGACCATCTCCAAGGACTCCACCGCCGCTACCGAAGAAGAAACCAATATGGCCTTTACTGAGGGCAAGACCGCCTTTGCTATGAACTGGCCGTATATGTACTCCAATGCGGTCGATGCCGGCGTCGACGTCGAGGTCCAGGCCCCGCTGGGCAAAGACGGCGTAGGCGTTTCCACGCTGGGCGGCTATAACAACGGCATCAATATTAACTCCAAGAATAAGGGCACTGCGCTCGACTTCATGAAGTTCATCATCAACGAGGACAACCAGAAGTCCTTTGCGGAGCAGTCCTTCCCACCAGTCTTGGCCTCCATCTACGATGACCCGCAGCTGCAGCAAGAATTCCCGTACCTGCCGGCACTCAAGGAATCCCTGGAGAACGCAGCACCGCGCCCAGTTTCCCCGTTCTACTCGGCGATTTCCAAGGCTATCCAAGACAATGCCTATGCCGCATTGACAGACGGCAAGTCAGTTGATGATGCCACTGCTGATATGAAGGCGGCTATCGAATCAGCTTCCCAGGGCTAAACGCCCAATCCGGGTGAGGTAGGCGGACACACCGCCGCCTCACCCTTTGTGGTTTTTACTCCCCTAATGGGGATAGAATCTAGCCCATAAACAGCATCTCTTGAACAGAAAGGCGGACCAGCGTGGCTATAGCTTCGCCGACTGCGTCCAAGGGGGCGCCGAAAGGGGCGTCGGCAAGAGCGCCGAAACCCCAGCGCAAGAATTACGGGCGCGTGGCCGGGCTAATTGCTCCGGCGCTCCTCGTGCTCGCTGTCATCATCGGCTACCCCATCATCCGCGCCATTTTCCTGTCCTTTCAGGGAAATAGGCACCTCAACCCGCAGACGGGGCTTTTTGAGGAGGGTGGTTTTGCCGGGCTGGAAAACTACCTGTACTGGATTAACAACCAGTGCGTATCCGGCACTGGTCAGATTTCTACCTGCCCGCCGGGAGTAATTGCCACGGACTTTTGGCCGGCGGTCAAGATCACGCTCTTTTTCACTATCGTTACCGTGCTGCTGGAGACCATCCTGGGTATGCTGATGGCTCTCATCATGAACGGTGAGTACCGCGGCCGCGGCCTCGTGCGTGCGGCGGTACTTATCCCCTGGGCCATTCCAACGGCCGTCACGGCCAAGCTATGGCAGTTCATGTTTGCCCCGGATGGCATCGTCAACTCGCTGCTTGGTGCACAGATCGCCTGGACCACGGATCCGTTCTACGCCCGCCTAGCCGTCATCATCGCGGATGTGTGGAAGACCGCCCCGTTTATGGCGCTACTCATCCTGGCCGGCCTGCAAATGATCCCCAAGGATGTCTACGATGCTGCCCGCGTGGATGGCGCTAATCGCATCCAAACGTTCTTCCGGATCACCCTCCCGCTAGTGCGCCCCGCGCTCATGGTGGCCGTGCTCTTCCGCACCTTGGACGCGCTGCGCATGTATGACCTTCCGGTCATTATGATTTCTAGCTCCTCCAACTCCCCCACCGCGACTATCTCGCAGCTGGTGGTGGAGGATATGCGCCAGGGCAACTTCAATTCCGCCTCCGCGCTCTCCACCCTAATTTTCCTTCTTATCTTCGTCGTCGCCTTTATCCTCATCCGCTTCCTCGGTGCGGATGTCTCCGGCAGGAAGGCAACTAAATAATGCGTAAATTCGGACACTATGCCGGCATCATCTTTATCATGTTCTGGGGTCTCGCGCCCTTTTATTGGATGCTGGTAACCGCACTGCGGGATCAACGCTTCACCTTCGATACCACGCCATGGCCTACCCATGTCACGCTGGATAATTTCCGCGACGCCCTGGCTACCGATAAGGGAAATGACTTCCTGGCCGCCCTTGGAAACTCGCTGCTCATTTCCCTAGTTACCACCGCAGTGGCCGTGCTCATCGGCGTCTTTACCGCCTATGCGCTCTCCCGTTATGACTTTCCCGGCAAGGGAATCGTGACCGGCATCATCCTGGCTGCCTCCATGTTCCCGGCCATTGCCTTGGTCACGCCACTGTTCCAGCTCTTTGGCAACCTGGAATGGATTGGTACCTACCGCGCGATGATCATCCCTAATATTTCCTTCGCGCTTCCTTTGACGGTCTATACGCTGCTGAGTTTCTTCCGCCAGCTTCCCTGGGAACTGGAAGAAGCAGCCCGTGTGGATGGCGCCACACGCTCCCAGGCCTTCCGCCTGGTGCTATTGCCGCTAGCCGCCCCAGCACTATTTACCACCGCAATTATCGCCTTTATCACTACCTGGAATGAGTTTATGCTGGCCAAGCAGCTCTCAACCACCGATACCGAGCCAGTAACCGTGGCTATCGCGCGCTTCTCTGGCCCCTCGGCCTTTGAGTACCCGTATGCCGCCACCATGGCCGCTGGCGCTTTGGTGACCATCCCACTGGTCATCATGGTGCTCATCTTCCAGCACCGCATCGTCGCTGGCCTGACCGCAGGTGGTGTTAAGACCTAATGCGCCGGGCCATGCTGTGGGATACCGCGCTGGGCTTTCTTGGTTTCTTCAGCGTCCTTGCGGTTATCCAGGCCATTATCAACCTCTTTCACGACTCCCCCGCCATCTGGCCTGGTCTCGTAGCCGGAGTACTATGCCTTCTTACCTACCTAACCTGGCGGGCCAAAAGGAAGGACCTTTCATGAGCTGGTACCACAATGCCGTCTTCTACCAGGCCCTCGTCGGCTCGTTTAAGGCCGATGGCGATAAGGAGGTAGGAACGCTGCGCGGGGTCATCGAAAAGCTGGACTACCTCCAGTGGCTCGGCGTGGACTGCCTGTGGCTTTCGCCGTTTTATGCCAGCCCCCTGCGCGATGATGGCTACGATATCGCGGACTACTACTCCATCCACCCAGATTATGGCACGATGGAGGATTTTGAAGAGCTCATTGCGGAGCTGCACCGCCGTGATATGCGCATCATGACGGACCTGGCTCTCAACCACACCAGCTCCGATCACCCATGGTTCCAGGCCTCCCGCACGGATCCCACGGGCCCTTATGGCGATTTCTATGTCTGGGGCGATGATCCGGAGCGCTACCCCGAAATCCGCGTCATTTTCACTGACGTGGAGACTTCCAACTGGACCTGGGACGACAAGCGCGGCCAGTACTACTTCCACCGCTTTTACTCCCACCAGCCGGACCTGAACTACGATAACCAGGCCGTGCAGGAGGAAGTCTTCAAAATTTTGTCCTTCTGGATGGACAAAGGCTTGGACGGCCTGCGCTTGGACGCGATTGCTTATCTTTTTGAGCGCGATGGTTTAGGCGGAGAATCCCTGCCGGAGACCATCGAGTTTGTGGAAAAGATTCGCTCTTTCATGGACGCGCACTACCCGGATGCCGTGCTCATCGCGGAGGCCAACCAGCCGCCGGCCGAAACCATGCAATTCTACGGCCAAGGCGAGCGCTTCCACATGGTCTTCAACTTCCCGGTTATGCCGCGGTTGTATCAAGCTTTGGCGCTTGGCGACGCCACCCCGGTCTACTCCATCCTCGACGAACTGCCTTCCCTGCCGGAAGTCTGCCAGTGGGGTACCTTCCTGCGCAACCACGATGAGCTCACCTTGGAAATGGTGGACGATACCGTGCGCGAGCTCATGTATGAAGCCTTCCTTCCCGATGATGAAATGCGCGCCCACGTAGGCATCGCTCGCCGGCTCATGCCGCTGATGAACGGCGACCGTCGCAAGGTGGAGCTGATGTTCTCCCTTTTGATGACCCTGCCGGGCGCGCCGTTTATCTACTACGGCGATGAGATTGGCATGCTCGATGACACGACACTTCCGGACCGCTATGCGGTTCGCACCCCCATGCAGTGGGACGATTCCGAATACGCCGGTTTCAGCAACAACGCACCATCCCGGCTGCCGGTTGTAGGCGGGACCTCTGTGGCCGCCCAAGTTGAGGATGCCGCCTCGTTGCTCAACACCGTCCGCTCCATGATCGCCCAGCGCCATGCCCACCCTGAACTCGGTACCGCGCCGTGCGAGCCGGTCGAGACCGGCGAAGAGGCTGTCCTTGGCTACCAACGTGGTGATCTGCTGTGCCTGCACAACTTCAGTGATCGTTCCATCGATCTCGGACCGGTGGAGCTCGGCCCTTATGGCTACGCTTGGCTACCGGCCTAAGATCTCAGCCTCCCCCACCCGCAGCTACCTAGCTGCCCCGCTCGCAGTTGAGAGTGTGTCGCAGTCAGTTGTACAAATTGCGTAGCTTGGCAATTGGAACGCCATTCTGCCCCTTTTTCCTAGCAAACCCTTCTCTAAGTGCTGGCATAACCTTTCACACCCCGAGAAACTAAACCTCTACTAAATTATAATGAAAATAATTCAGGTTATTTTCTTTCTCGAGTTGCGAGAATTCCAGTCTGTCTTAGAATTTATTAATGTTCAGGTATTTCCACATCTCCCCTGAGCACATTCTAAACTCACTTCATCATTCCAACTCGAAAGGAATACATCATGGAAGACATCTTGGTAGAAGGCATTCTGGCATCCCTCGAAACAGCCCGCGACCTCGCCCTCGAGGTTTTCGAGAATGTAACTAGCGTTTTTGACGCTGCCGCTGTTTCCTCTGAGGGGTCCTCTCAGAAGCTGGAAGGCTCCTCCGAAGCAGCAAAGGGCATTTACAACATCGTTGATGCTATCGGCTAATCGTCCCTAGTACATAGGCCTACACACGAAAACCGGTCCCCGCGCCACTCTAAAGGAGCGGGGACCGGTTTTCTGCCTGCCATTCTCCTCTCCTTTCACGAGTGCCAGCCCACTATTTACACGTCTGGAGTCCACGACTGGTCCACTGACGCGAACGACAAAATGCTCCCCCTAGACAGAACAAGAGATTGTTCGTGCTTAGGGGGAGCAACTATCTAGAGGCGAGATGAGTTCAGTCGTTTTATTCCCACTCAGGGGCGTCTTCCAAGCGCAGCTCAGAGTAGCGCGCTTCTGGCACGGAGGCCGAGTACGGCTTGCCCTGGGCTTCCCACTGCTGGTCAGAGTTGCAACGCACGTCCTGACCGTCAGTATCGAGCATGGTAAAGCCCCACACCAGCTTGCCCTGCGAATTCGCTGGCAGGGTGTACGGACCAACCACCTGGTTTAGCTTCCAGTGCTGCTCACTGACGTAGTTGAAGCCATAGGTCTTGGTCAACACCTTGGCCAAATCACCGGTACCCTCAACGGAGCCGGAGACCTCGATGGTCTGGGTGCGGGCCTTGGTGACGGTGTGCTTGACCGGCACTTCCTCGGCATTGCGATTAGCCACGCTCGTGGCGTCGGTCTGCTTGAACCAGCGGCGCTTTGCAGTGACGTAGGTGCCGTTTTCACCCGGCGTCGAGCAATGCGTGCCCGGCTTATAATCTTCGTTCCAGCGCTGGGGCAGCTCGAAGTCCCCACCGAAATCAGCGGCGTGGGCAACAGGAGCGGCCACCAGGCTCAGCGCCGCGAGGGCGCTAGCGATGGACGTCTTGCTCACGATTAGCCCCAATCGTTGTTGTCACGAGTGGAAACCTCGACGTGGCGTTCCTTCGGGAGAGAAGCTGTGAAGGTGCCGCCATTAGCCTGCCACTTGTGGTCGGAGCCACACACGGTCTTCTGGCCTTCGAAATCAGAAACAACCCAACCGGCGCGCAGCACGGCAGTCTTGCCCGGAGCAATGTCGTACGGACCAACCTGCTCGCCTACCTCGTAGGACTGGCTATCGGTGTAGCTGGAAGAGAAGGTGAAATTAATGAGATCCAACAGCTTGAAATCGACGCCAGCAGACACGTTCCAAGTCTTTGTCTTGGTCTCCTTGATTGAACGGGTGACAGGCAATGGCTCATCGTTGTAGTTGGACACGGTCCAGGAGCCAGCGGAGCCGTCGAAGTAGGTGCGCTTGATGTCAACGGTCTGGCCGGTGTCGCCCGGGTTGGAGCAGCGCTCACCGATGGTGGTCGGGTTAGCGGGCCCGAGCTCGCGCTGTGGTAGGGCGTTAGCGGCCGGAGCGAAGATCAGGCCGGAAGCAACGGCCAGAGCCGCGGTGGTAGAAGCAATCTTGGACTTGAACATGGGATTTTCTCCTTGCGTAGGTGTAGTGGGAGTTTAGTAGATGGTTTGGGTGGGAACCGGCAGGTCGCGGAATTCGTCCGGAGTGACGTCCTCGGTGCGGGTATTGCCGGCCTTATCAGTGATCTTGGCCTCTGCCCAGAACCCGCTCGGGGCGGAAGTCTGCTTGTAGTTAGAGGTGAGGTCGTAGTTTCCGCTCTTACCGCAGTGAATCTCACGGTAGTTAATGCGGGTCATGGTAGTGCCGTACTCCACGCGCACGCGCTCGCCTGGCTTGAGGTCGACGTGCTTGAGCTCAGTGCCGACCGGCATATAAGCGCGCTTTACGGCACCGACGGACTCCAGCCAGCCCTTCGGAATATCGCCGCGGTTACCACGCCAGTTGGTGTACGGGGCATGCTCGGCACCAACGACGAAGTCAGTTACTGGGGCGAATTCATAATTACCCTCAGACCAGTTCAGGAAGTCAGTGGAGTAGCCAGCCTTGCGGTAGGTCGGCTTTACAGCGGTGATATCCAGCGGGTACCAAGAGCTATCGTCGGCCTCACACTTATCGCCTTCCTTAGGCCAGGATGGATCGCGCTGCATATCCGCGGCCGGCTGCATGATCTCATCCTTCTTCGGATCGGCGATCTTCTCTAGGCTCGGACCGGATACGGAGGTGTAGTTGCCTTCGATCGGCTTGGAGTTTGCCCCCGGAGACCGGGAGGGAATTTCCATGGCCAGATCGGACACTGAGCCGTCCGCCTTGATGATGTAGGCAAAAGCGTAGCGCTCGGCCGGACCCTTGCCGCGGATGACGTTGGAGCCTGGGATGTTTTCCAAGCGGTCATCGTTGCAGCCGACAAACATGGAGATGAAGTCCTTTTCGATGACGCCATACTCGACGCGGAAGGACTCACCCGGTTTCAGCTTCACTGGGCCGAAGGTTTCTTTATCGCGCCAACCATTGGTCATCTTCAGGCCAATATCGGACTTGGCGGTGGTGTCCCAACCGGAAGGCAGCTTGGCCTTAGAATTGGCTTCAATCTCGTGATTGGTACCAGTTTCTACCTCGGCGGTGTAGGGCACTTCTTGGTTGGTGGTGTTTTTGAACTGCAGGGTACCGTCGCTCATGTAGCGGCGGCCGGTTTCTGCAAAGCGCCATTCACGCTCAGCATTATCACCGGCAGCACTGCAGCTCTTGTAGAGGTTGGAAATGGGATATGCCTGCGGCATCGGGGGAATATCTCCCGCATGTGCCACTGGCGTGAAGAGAGCCGCTACGGCGAGCGGTGCGAGCAAACGCAGTCCCTTTTTAATCACCAGAAGACCGTCCTTAATAGATCGTTAAAAACCAGGGGAAAACATTCATGAAGACTCAGCTAATCATAAGGGCTTACAGAAAACACATCAACAGTTGAATGAAAATATTTCTAACGGTTTTACCTCCTTTGAGGTGCGATAATGACCGCTCACCTGCCCAGCATCACTAAATGTTCACGAGAGGCACCACCCCCGTATTAGGGCCCCTTATTCTGTCGCCACTCAAGGAATTCCCAGGTTTACTGCTCACCCCACGTTTGGTGGCATTTGCCACACAATCGATTTCCACACTGCGCCCCTGCAGCGTCCCATTCCGCATTGACCGGGCTGCGCTAGTAGTGTGGGGGCCTATGACTGACCTGAAAACCACCGCCGGCAAGATTGAGGACCTGGACGCCAAGCTTGCCGAGTCCCGCGCGCCGCTGGGAGAAAGCGAGCCGGCCGCCCGCACCCGCTTGACGCAGCTGCTCGATGAGGGCTCCTTCGTGGAAACGGACGCACTGGCCCGCCACCGCTCCACCGATTTCGGCCGCGAGCATGACCGCCCGTATACCGATGGCGTGGTTACCGGCTACGGCACTATCGATGGCCGCCGTGTGTGTGTCTTTAGCCAAGACGGAGAGATCTTCGATGGCACGATGGGTGAGGTTTATGCCGAAAAGCTCACCAAGATTTATGACCTCGCCATCAAGACCGGCGTGCCCATTATCGGCATCTATGAGTCCACCGGCCCGCGTGTACAAGAAGGCATTGTCACAATGGCCGGATACGCCCGCCTTATGGCGCGCGTCTCCCAGGCCTCGGGCCTCATCCCGCAGATTTCTGTAGTCGCAGGCAATACCAGCGGCATTGCGGCTTTCGCGCCGACGTTTGCCGATGTCCTCGTAGTCACCCAAGGCACCGCCCTCCATCAGGCCGCCAGCCACGTCGCCGGCGCCGAGCCAGAAACCTTCGGTGGTGCCGCAGCCCACGCGGAGTCCGGTACTGCTCACCTAGTGGCCAGCGACGACAAGCAGGCCCTGTCCCTCGTGCGCGACGTTCTGGCTTACCTGCCAGCCAATAACCGCGCCGAAGCGCCGCGTGTTGAGGCCGGCACGGTTAAGGACTTTGATTTAAATAGCGTTATCCCGGATTCTGCCGCGCAGGCCTATGACATCAACGATGTCATCAAGGCTGTAGTCGATGAGGGGTCGTTCTTCGAACTCTCTGCAGAAGCGGCACCAAATATCGTCACCGGCTTTGCCTACATCGATGGCCGAGCCGTCGGCATCGTTGCCAACCAGCCGCTAGCGCTGGCTGGTGCGCTGGATTCCGCCGCCGCAGAAAAGGCCGCGCGCTTCGTGCGCACGTGCGATGCCTTCAACACCCCCATCGTGGAATTCGTGGACTCCCCGGGCTTTGTGCCTACCCCGGAGGAAGAAAAGGCCGGCCTGCTACGGCGGGCGTCGAAGTTTGCTTATGCGCAGGCTGAAGCAAGCGTCGGCAAGCTCACTGTGATTACCCGCAAGGCTATTGGCCCGGCCTACGTATTTATGGGTGCAAAGGACCTAGGTGCCGACCTAGTCTACGCGTGGCCCACCGCAGAAATTTCCGTCACCCAAGCCTCCCAGGCTTCCCTGGCCATCTATGGGTCGGAGGAAAAGGAAGAAGAGATGGACGAGCTCTTCTTGCACCCGTATGCCGCAGCGGAGCGCGGGTTGGCCGATAATGTCATCGAGCCTTCCGCCACCCGCCACTACCTGGTAGAAGGCCTGCGCCTACTAGAGCGCAAGGCCGTGGCCCAGGTACCAAAGAAGCACGGAACCGTTTAGGAGGCAAGATGTCTACGCCTGAAATCAAGGTAGTAAAGGGCAATCCTACCGAGGATGAGCTCGCGGCCCTGCGCACGGTACTAGCGCAGATGAGCGCAAAGAATTCGGGCGCTACCGGCGAGCGCAATGAGTGGGGCAACCCGGCCGAACGTTTCGAACGCTTTGGGACCCAGCGCGTCTATAACCCCTCCGCTTTCCATACAGTGCGGTACTTCTAATGCGGCTCATCCTCGCCTCCCAATCGCCCTCGCGCGCGTCCATTCTGCGCAGCGCGGGCGTGGAGCCCGTTTTGGAACCAGCCGATATTGACGAGCGTTCCCTCGAAGCCTCGCTCGCCGGCCGCCCACCGGCCGACATCGTGGCGGCCCTGGCGACAGCCAAGGCCGAAAAGGTGGCCAAGCGCTTCCCCACCGAGCCCGTCATCGGTGGCGATTCCATGCTGCTTCTCGACGGCGAGCTGCAGGGCAAGCCGCACACTGAGGAAGCCACCATCGAGCGCTGGCACCAACAGGCTGGCCGCACGGCCGAACTGCTTACCGGCCACTGCCTCGTCTTTGGCGATGAGCGCCATGTGGAAACATCTACCACCACGGTCCACTTTGCCCACGCCAGCAAGGCTGATATCGCAGCTTATGCCCGCTCCGGGGAGCCACTCCACTGCGCCGGCGCCTTCACCTTAGAGGCCATGGGCGGCTGGTTCATTGACCGCATCGAAGGTGATCCTTCCTCCGTAATCGGGCTGTCCCTGCCGGTGGTGCGCCGCGCGCTGTATTCTTTTGACCTTAACGTCTCCGATTTCTGGTAGCTGCGCGCCCACACCGCTACAGTGGGGTGGCATGGAAATGAAAGATATGCTTGCCCCGAAACCCATTGAGTTGCCGGCCGATCCCGGCGCGGATTCCACTTCGGATCTTGCCGCCGGCATCGTTGCCCACCCCGATTCCCCGCTGCTGTGGGCACTGCTGGCGGAGCAGGAGCTCAAGCAGCAGGAAGGCTCCGAGCCTTCTGCTTTCATCACCGCCTACGCCTACGCGCGCACGGGCTACCACCGCAGCCTGGATCGCTTGCGCGGCAATGGTTGGAAGGGCTGGGGTCCTGTCCCCTTCTCCCACAAGCCGAACCAGGGCGTTCTGCGCGCCATCGCTGCACTCGGCCACGCTGCCAAGGCCATCGGCGAGGACGACGAGTATGACCGCATTCGCCAAATGCTTTCCGACGCCGACCCAGACAGCGTTGCCACCCTCCTCGACTAGACCTGGAGAGCCGCCATGCCTGCCGTGCCACCTCGCCGCTTGCGGCGATTCTCTGCTGCCCTACTACTTGCCACCTCCCTGCCACTAACGCTTAGCGCCTGCCGTTCCCAAGAGGATTCTTCTTCCTCCGAGCAGCCGGTCTTTTCCAGCCAAGCGCCGGCCGAGTCTGAAGCGTCCGACGGGGATGGTGCCGCTTCTACGAAGGCGCCGGCCCCGGCAGACTCCACCGACGAGGCCGATGAGACAACCACGCAACAGCAGGAAAAAGGCAAAGACCGCGAATGCACGGAACTGCCCAACGATCCCCGCCAGGTTTATGCCTCTGGCACCGCACCTGGGCGCATGCCCGCTGACGATGGCAGCGATTTCAACTTTTGGATCGGCAATATAGAGAACGGCTACGACCCCTGCGCCACGATTAGCTGGATCATTTTCCGCGGCTCATTGGGCGATGTGGAAGGTCCGGCAGGCACCGGCGCCTCAATGGTTGATGGGCTCGCCCTCTATGTCAACGGCGCTCCGGCCAAGGACATGTCCGTCTTCGAAAAGGTAGAAACCGTCACCCCAGTCTCAGACGACCAAGTCGACTTCACCTGGGGAGAGCGCAGCCGCTCAACCGCGGAGGGCATTACCGCGCACCACACCGTGCGCTTGCAGGCACAAGGCGACACCATTGCACCAATTTCTGGTGAAGTCGAGGAATTCAACAAGATGTGGGTTGATCTTCCCAGTTACCAGCTCGGAACCTACGATTAGCCTTTAGCCAGCCCACATAAGGCCTAGGGCTGTACGACACACGCCCCAGCTCAATCTGCCGGGGCGTGTGTCGTTTCTTGCTGTGCTACTCGCCTTGTTCAGCGAGCCACTCATCGCAAAAGTTTAGTCCATTTTGTCGAGAATATCACCAGTGTTTTGGGCAATCCGCACGTTTGCCACCATGGCCTCTAGGAACAGCCTGATAGCCACCATAAAGGCGTAGTAGATAATGGTGCACAGGACTGCTAGGAAGATGAAAGCAAAGATGCTTCCGAAGATGGCGGACACGGAGTCTTCACTGATGCCATAAATGCCCATAGCGGTAGCGAATAAGAAGGCGCCGAGAAGGTGAAGAATCCACATGATTCCACCAAGAATCATGGCGACCTTATAGATTTCCTTCACGTGGGTGATGGTCAGGAAGTGCTTGAACTCGAATTCAAAAAGTCCACCCAAGAGCCCGTCTTTTTTGCCCAAGCTCTTGAGAGCACCGCTCATCCGGCTGTTCTTACTACCAAGAACCTGGCCAGAACCGGTAGTCGCATCGCTGCCCGAAGGGAACTCTCCGAATCCTTGGCTCGTGCTCTGCTGTTGGGCGTAGCCACCAAAAGCCGGTTGCTCGTTCGTGGTCTGGGCGGAACCGAATTGGTTTCCGTCCGCAGCAGCGTCCGTTGATACCGAATCCGTGAATGGGTTGTGTGCACGGGAGGCAGCACCCTGACCTGCGGTGGAAGACTGCGTGGCCCAGAAATCGGAGTTGCCGGTACTTGAAGATGCCGCAGTAGCAGCCGAACTATCCCCCTCGGCTGGCTTCTGAGAAGAAAGATCCTGCGGGTTTCCAGAATCGCCAGACTGATCAGTGTGACCAAATGACTTCGTTTCACCTATATCGAAAGAACCTAACTCCTTGGTCTCATTCACCTCTGCGGTGTTGGTACCCTCAGCGTTTTTCGCAGCATCCTGGGCGCGATGACGCGGAGCTTCGGAAAAATCGCGCGGCGAGAAACCCTTGCGGAAACCGTCGGAGTTGAAGTCATTATCAGCCATAATCTGGTCCTTAAAAATGGTTTTAGGGGATCGTAGGAAATGCCCCACGGTCACCCGTGGGGCTATCTGGCAGGATACAGCGAACGTTAGGCGTTCGCGTCCTGAACGCGACGAATTGCTTCGGCGGCAACCTTTTCTTGGATGCCCATATCCAGCTCGGAAGTGAAGCCAACGCAGGAGCAGTTGATTTCGCCGAGAACGTAGGTATCGGTGCCATCGGGGGCGTCGTCAAGCATGAAGTCCGCAGTCCAGATCAGCGGAACATCTTTGGTATCGCCGAGCTTTTCAGCGATAACGGGGCGAGCTTTGTCGAACATCTCCAGCAGCTCCGGCCAGGATTCCGGCTTATCGTAGGTGTACTTCGCACCGGAGAAGAGCGTTGCGGAGAAGTTATCGCCGCCTTCCGCTGGCTTCTTGTGCACAATGAATACCGGCTCATTGCCCACGAGCAGGATGCGGATTTCGCCCTCTACAATGCGCGGCATAAAGCGCATATCCACCAGCATGCCGTTATCGCCCACAATGTACTGGTCACAGAAGTCCATGAAAGCGCCCAGCTGGTAGTCATGGGTCTGGTTATCCACTGCCTCGGTGCACTTCAAAGCGGTATCGAGCGGAAGCGCAGTGCCCGGTTCCACGGACTGGGCAAGCTCCTGATCCGCCAGGCGTACGCGCCAGATTCCCTCACCAGTAGAGCCGCGGTTTTGCTTGAGCACGCGCTCGCCATAGGACAAGGAGGTAGGGAAGGTATTATGCAGCTCTTCCACCTCGTAGTACGCGGCAGTATCGTCCGGCACTAGCGGGGTGTCTTTGAGCTTGACCAGTGCGTCCTTGGCACCATAGGCCATCATGTCCGCCGGAGTGGACATACCTACCAGGCCAGCGTCTGCCAGCTTGGTGAGCAATTCGAAGTAGCCCTTTTCTCCGCCGGGGATATTCCCTGGGTTGACGCGGGAGATATAAGCGTCAAAGTTGCTAGAGACCTGGGCATAGATCTCCTCAGTCTTATCTGGATGGAAGTAGATAACCTCGGCTTCCCAGCCTTGTTCCTTGATCGCATTGACGATCGGCATGGTGTCCTTGCGGTGACCATCTGCGCCCTTATCGGAGCCGCCCTCTACCTCGAATACAACGATTGCTTTCTGCACTTGCAGTTCCCTTCTTAGGTGGTGTTCATAGCACGTTGTCGCACCATATCCCGAGTTTATCCCAGGCTTTCTTACTCCGCGCACCCTACTGCCCCCTCTTTTCAACCCCGCCGGCCGCCACTCGCCGTCCCCGGCCGAAGCCTGTCTCCCACCCCACAGGAATGGTCCCCGAGTGATCACCACGGGAAAAATCGGGTTAAAGTGGTGGGAGCGAATTATTGACCCTTATAGGAAAGGCAGGCGGACAGTGGCTGACGTTGATCCCTATCCCCCATTCCAGGAATACGCACATCCCGAACGCCTCGTGTCTGCACCGTGGCTGTCCGCACGCCTAGGCATCAAAGGCCTGCGCGTTATTGAGGTGGATGAAGACTCGCTCCTCTATGACATTGGCCATATCCCTACTGCTACCCGCATTAACTTCCGCACGGAACTACTTAGCCCACTTACCCGTGATTTCATCGACGGAGAAGAATTCACTTCCCTAATGCGGGAGAAGGGCATTAACGCCGACGATACGATTGTTCTTTACGGCGACAAGTCCAATTGGTGGGCTGCCTACGCCCTGTGGGTATTTACCCTCTTCGGGCACAAGGACGTTCGCCTGCTCGATGGCGGCCGCAATGCCTGGATGGCCGAGGAACGCGATACTTCCTTCATGGTTCCAGACTTCCCCGCATCCGAATATCCCGAGGTAAGCCGCGATGACTCCATGCTGCGTACCTTCGTAGATCAGGTGCGCGAGACCGAAGGCACGCTCGTAGACACCCGCAGCCCAGAAGAGTTTGCGGGCGAGGCCACCGAACACGATCCCAATGGTGATTCCGCCTACGGCACTACCATGCGCCACGGCCATATCCCTAGCGCGATCAACCTCGAGTGGGATCGTTCCACCTACCCCAACTCCTGCTTCCGCTCGGCCGAGGAACTCAGGGTCAACTACGGAATGTTGGAGCCTGAGTCTGCCACAATCCTCTATTCCCACGTGGGCGCCCAAGCCGCGCATACGTGGTTTGTGCTGACGCATCTTTTGGGATTCACAAAGGCGCAGGTCTACGATGGTTCGTGGTCTGAGTGGGGCAATATGGTGAAAATGCCGATTGAGCGTTAGTTTTTCGGTTTAGCCGTATAAGCCCATGTCCACACTGGATGTGGGTTTATTTTTGTTCAAAAATGTCCCCCTTGCGTGCGTGAAAATTAACTCATGCTTTTGTGTGCAAGAATAGATTGCGTATTCAACCTAATGTGTTCAGGAGGTTGCTGCCGTGGCAGTAGAAACCAAAAAGATCTCTAAGGTTCTCGTGGCGAACCGCGGTGAGATCGCCGTTCGCGTGATCCGCGCGGCCCGCGACGCTGGCATTGCCTCCGTCGCCGTCTACGCCGAGCCAGATGCCCAGGCGCCCTTTGCCTCGCTTGCCGACGAAGCCTTTGCCCTCGGCGGCACCACTTCTGCCGAGTCCTACCTCGTCTTTGACAAGATCCTAGATGCCGCAGAAAAATCCGGCGCGGATGCCATTCACCCCGGCTACGGCTTCTTATCTGAAAACGCCGACTTTGCCCAGGCCGTCATCGACGCCGGATTGACCTGGATTGGCCCCTCTCCTGAGTCCATCCGCAACTTGGGCGATAAGGTCACCGCGCGGCACATCGCCGAGCGCGCCGAGGCCCCTATGGCCCCGGGTACTAAGGATCCGGTGGCTGGCGCCGATGAGGTGCAGTCCTTCGCCATGGAATACGGCCTTCCCGTTGCCATCAAGGCTGCCTTTGGCGGCGGCGGCCGCGGCATGAAGGTGGCCTACTCCGCAGAGGAAATCCCCGAGCTCTTTGAATCCGCTACCCGCGAGGCTACCTCCGCCTTCGGTCGTGGTGAGTGCTTCGTGGAGCGCTACCTGGACCGCGCCCGCCACGTCGAGGCCCAGGTGCTGGCGGATAAGCACGGCAACGTAGTTGTCGTCGGCACGCGCGATTGCTCCCTGCAGCGCCGCTTCCAGAAGCTAGTAGAAGAAGCGCCAGCCCCCTTCCTTACCGATGAGCAGCGCGCTTCCATCCACGAGTCTGCCAAGCGCATCTGCCGCGAGGCCGGCTACTACGGCGCCGGCACCGTTGAGTATCTGGTGGGCGCCGATGGCCTCATTTCCTTCCTTGAGGTCAATACTCGCCTGCAGGTGGAGCACCCAGTCTCCGAAGAAACCACCGGCCTCGACCTCGTACGCGAACAATTCCGCATCGCTGAGGGCCACGAGCTCTCCCTGCAGGAAGACCCCACCCCACGTGGTCATGCCTTCGAGTTCCGCATCAATGGTGAGGATGCCGCGGCAAACTTCATGCCGGCTCCTGGCACCATCGTGAAATACTCCGAACCAGCTGGTCCGGGCGTGCGCGTAGATTCTGGCGTCATCCAGGGCTCCGTCATTGGTGGCCAGTTCGATTCCATGCTGGCCAAGCTCATCGTCTGGGGGCCAGACCGCGAGACCGCGCTGCGCCGCTCCGCCCGCGCCCTATCCGAGTACACGGTGGAGGGCCTCCCCACCGTTATCCCGTTTGACCAGGCTGTCGTTGCTGACCCCGCCTTCGCTGCAGAAGACGGCAACTTCGGCGTCTACACCAAGTGGATCGAAGAGGAATGGGATAACCAGCTGCCCGCCCACGATGAGTCCACCGATGCCGAGGCAGCCGACGCAGAGCCTTCCCAGGTGCACACCGTGGAAATCGACGGCCGCCGCATCGAGGTTGCCCTCCCTGCCTCCTTCGGCGCCAACGGCACCCCACGCAAAAAGAAGAAGCGTAAGGGCTCTGGCGCCAAGGCCGCCGTATCCGGCGACGCCGTTGCCTCCCCAATGCAGGGCACGGTCATCAAGGTCAACGTCGAAGAAGGCCAAGAGGTCGCCGAAGGCGAAGTCCTCCTCGTGCTCGAGGCCATGAAGATGGAAAACCCCGTCAAGGCACATAAAGCCGGCACCGTTACCGGCTTGGCCGTAGAAGCTGGCGCTTCTACCACCAAGGGCAGCGTACTGCTGGAAATCAAGTAGCCTGCCCCGCTAGCCTTGGAAGAATGACTGATTCTTCCCTCGGCGTGCGCTTGGCCAAGGAAGAGGACCGCGACTATCTTACGGGCCTCTTCCCTTCTTATATTGCGGACTGGTCCCCCATTGTGGACGGCGGGGTCATCGCCCTACCCATGGCCGCCAACGAGGACCCCACCGTTGCTCCCCGCGGCGCCGCACTCCTGCGCTACTACCCCGCCGCCGACAAAGGCCCAGCTTTCTTGGGCGATCCCTCGGCGCACCCGCTTGACGACGCCACCTGGCTCACCCCCTTCGACCCCGAGGACATTCCCGAGCTCATCGTCTCCAGCGATGACCCCGCCGCCCGCGAGTTGCTTATTACCAACGCCATCGACCTCGCGGCCGAGCAGACTGCCCCCGGCATCTCTTCTGCCACGGCCCTGCCCGGATTCGAGGAACTCGCACCCGGCAAGTTCTTCCGCCGCTTCTAGCTCGCCCCTAGGTCCGGCCGCCCTCCTGCTAACCTAGCTACGATGCTGAAAATAGATGCAACTTATGGACATTCCACCGCTTTAGGGCGCCTGAATCGCACCTTCGACACCGGGCGCGTATACGGCTTGAAGGGCCCCAATGGTGCGGGTAAATCTACGCTGCTGCAGACCTTGAGCGGCGAAATTGCCCCACTCGAGGGCACCGTTACCATCGACGGTGCCGCACCCGGCAACGCAGAGGCCGCCGGCTCCGTCATCGCAGTTGCGGATCCGGTCTTCTTGCCTGACCTCACCGTCGGCGAGCACTTCACCCTGCTTTCGCGCCGCTCCGGCGTGGACTTTGCCGAGGTTCATGAACTTTGGGCCATCGACGACGCCATCCTAAACTCCGCGGTCAGCGACCTTTCTTCTGGCCAGCGCCAGCGCGTTTACCTCGCCGCCCAGCTCTATCAGCCTGCCAAGGCTCTGCTTATCGACGAACCCGAGCGCCACCTTGACCACACCTGGACCGCCTTCTTGGCCGAGGAGCTGCGCCACCTCGCCGACGACGGCCGTTGTGTAGTGCTGGCCTCCCACTCCCCGGCCATCTTCGATGCCTGTGATGAAGTGGTGGAGATTTCATGAAGCTTTTATCCCACGCCTCTTCAGCTATCTATTACGCCTTCATCGCGGCGCTCATCGCGAGCGTCAGTGTCTACGCTTGGCAGAATGCCGCCGAGGTTTTGCCCTCGCTCGCGCAGCGCACCGCCGCGTCCCTGCCCGCCACTGCGACCATCGGCGCTGCGTTCGGCTCCCTCGCCCTCATCGTTCTCCTCGAGGCGCTCTATCCGCTGCGCAGCCTTTCCCTGGGCCGGTGGGTCTATGTGGATAGGCCGCGGGGGCGTATGCGGGGCGTCGATAAGCTGTCCATTGCCCAGCTCGCCGGCGTAAGTCTCCTCGGCCTAGCCCTGTGCACGTCGCTGCACCTTCCGTTCTATGCGGCGATGGCCCTGCCCTTGCTGCGCATTGCGATCGGCTGGCGTTCCTTTAATCTCGCCTCGCTTCTTCGTGCGGGCCGCACCCGTGCCGTCGGCTCGTCCTCCTTTGGGCTTTTGGATTCTGAGGTTTCTGCCGATGCCATCGCCTCCCAGTCGGCCCGCCTGCGCCCCAGCTCGCGCGCCACGGCGTCGCCCAGCCGCCTCTTTTTCCGGCGCCTATACCGCCGCTGGTACATCCCGCTCGGCGCGGTCGCCGTCATGGGCCTAACCCTAGGACTAGCACCACAGCTTGGCAGCCTTGCCCTCATTGGATTCTCTGGCGCATGGACCATCGTCGGCGCCGCCACCGGCCGCGCCGCATCCTTTGGCCGCATCATCGACGGTGCTTGGCCCGACTGGGGACTTCCCTTGACCGCGACAGCAGGTGCCGCCGTTCTCGGTACCGCCTTCATCGCCGCCGTGTGGAAGCTGCCGATACTCGTACTCGCCGCGTGCTGTTTAGGACTTACCTATGCCTCCTTCAAGCGCTCCCGCCCCGCGCGAGTGACCACCATGAACATCATCGACACCGGTGGCTTCGGCGCTTCATTCTCCCCCGAAGTCTTCGGTTACTTCCTGCGCGGTGGCTACGGCATTGCGGCCATAACCGTGGTCCTCTTCTTTTAGTCGCCCTGCGCTTTCCCCAGGTACATCACTGCATTACATGCACATACCTGGGGATTTCTTTTTGGCATTATTCTGTATTACTCCACATAATACAGTTTGTGTTACTATAAGTAATACAGAAAAAAGATTGGAGGTGACAGATGTTTATTAGCCTCAACCCCGATTCGGATGTCCCTGTCTTCCAACAAATTCACGATGAATTAGTACTGGCCATAGCTCGCGGCCAGCTCTCTGATGGTGACAAGCTAGACCCCGTCCGCCGCGTCGCCAAAGACATAGGCATCAACCCGGCCACCGTGAAGAAGGCGTACGACCTCTTGGTCTCTGACGGCCTCATTGAAACCGCCGGCCGCTCCGGCTCCATCGTCAGACCCGGCGCTCACACCGAGACTCAAGAAAGACAACTAGCTGAGCAATTAGGCCGAGTAGTTGCGCTCGCCCGTGCCCAAGGCTTTAGCCCAGATGAGCTCCACACCCACCTCAGCTCCACTCTTAAACACTTGGAAGTATCGTCATGATTTTCGCACTTTTAATGGCCGTCACAACTCTCGCTATTACCTGGATTATGGCCCAAACGCCCTCCCTCGCCTCGCCCGGCACACCGCTCGGTGTGCGCGTGCCAAAGGACTACCTTTCCGATAGTGCAGTTACCTCTGCTCTTGCTGGATACAAGGTCCGTACTTGGGGCTGCGGCATCACGGCAACAATTCTGTCCCTCTTTGCCTGGAAATTGCCACTCCTCGCCGCCGTACCGTCCCTCTTGGTAACGCTCGGCGGCTTGTGGGCCTACATCTCTCAACGCCGCCGCATCATCGCCGCGAAAAAGGTCGGCGGTTGGTTCGACGAGGTTGAAACCACCATCGCTGCTCGTGTGTCCACCAACGCCAATGGCACACCCGAATTCGAAGGCATCCCCACGCCGACTTTTCCGTGGGTAACAATGCTCGCCTCCCTGTTGTGCATCGCGGCCGGTGCCATCATCGTCGCTTCCCACTGGTCCGATATTCCTGACCCCGTTCCTGTGCACTGGAATTCTTCCATGGAGGCGGATAATTGGAGCGAAAAGAATATCGGCAGCGTATTTTCTCTCTCCTTCATCGCCTTAGGAACGCTCTTGCTTTTCGCCATCATCTGCTCTTTTATCGCACATAGTGAGGTATCCCCACGTTCAGAACGCAGCATTAAAGCTCGACTGCGCAACGAGGCCAACCTCGCCTTCACGAATACCGGAATGGGAGTTCTCACCCTGCTCTTGTGTGCCGGCATGGCCTTCATGCAAGTAACCGGCCCTGTACCGCAATTTCAGCGGTTTAATGGCGCCGCCGTTATCACGATGTTGGTTCTTACCATCGGTGGCAGCATCGGACTGGTTGCATTTCTTCTCTACAAACAATCTCAATTATCTGAACAACTGCGTGGAATCCGCTTTCCCGATGAAGGCAAAGAATCACCGGACAATGACCATCTCTATAAATGGGGAGTGATGTACTACAACCCAGAGGATCCGGCGGTACTAGTGGATAAGCGCTTCGGCACAGGCGTGTCGTTCAACTTCGCCCGCTGGCAGGCCAAGGCATTCCTCGCCATCACACTTCTGGTTCTAGTCGGCTCAATAGCGCTGCCTTTAATACTCAGCTAAAAATTTTGGCATTCAGGCTAGATCACGATTTTCGTCCATACAAACCACCGATTTCGTCGACGGTTTTGGTGGTTTATATGGACGAAACTCGCGAAAAGCCGCCTGCAGACAGCACTGCGCCCCGCTTCCTAGAGGATTGCGCGAAGGAAGCGGGGCGCTGGCGTGCGTCAGTTAGTTGATGACGGCGATGAGGTCGCCGCCTTCCACCTTGGTGGCCTGGCCGATGGCCACGCGCTCGACCACACCATCCTTGGTGGCGGAGATGGATGCTTCCATCTTCATCGCCTCGATGACGGCGATTTGATCGCCGGCCTTCACCTCGTCGCCGGGCTTGGCGGTGGGGTTGACCACGCCGGCGAATGGTGCGGCGACGTGGCCCTCGTTGGAGGGGTCGGCCTTTTCGACGGTAGCGACCGTGGATTCGGCGTTCTCGTCGCGCACCTTCATCGGGCGGATCTGGCCGTTGACGTTGAGAACCACGTTACGCATGCCCTTTTCGTCCGGCTCACCCACGGCGTCGAGACGCACTACGACCTGCTTGAGGTCAGCGCGATCGGTGGAGTCCTCTGGGAAGTAGTGGACGACCTTTTCTTCGCCTTCGGTAAGACCATAGAAGAAGGTGGTATCCGTCAGTGCCTCGGTGTTGCCGTACTTGCGGCGGAACTCGTTGAATTCCTCGAACTGCTTCGGGAATAGCAGGCGATTCAGGCTGGCGCGGCGCTCATCCGAGTTATCGGATTCCAGATGCGGTTGCTCTTCCGCAGGAACCTCGCTCACCTTGGCGCCGGTTTCCTCGCGGCCATCGAGTACCTTATCGCGCAGCTCCGGCCAACCGCCCGGAGGGGTACCGAGCTGGCCGCGGAGGAACTGGTTGACGGAGTCCGGAATATCGAACTTGGTGGGGTTGGCAGCGAAGTCCTTCGGGTCTACGCCTGCACCGACAAGGTGAAGGGCAAGATCGCCCACAACCTTGGAGGACGGGGTGACCTTGGTCGGACGGCCCAGCATCTCGTTGACTGCAGCGTAGGTATCCTCGATGACCTCGAAGCGGTCTGCCAAGCCGAGGGCAACGGCCTGCGCACGCAGGTTGGACAGCTGGCCGCCCGGAATTTCGTGCTTGTACACGCGACCAGTCGGGCCAGGGATGCCGTTTTCAAACGGGGCGTAGAGCTGGCGCACGGCTTCCCAGTAGGGCTCGAGATCCGATACGGCCTGCAGGTCGATACCGGTATCGCGCTTGGACTGGGAGAACGCTGCGATAAGGGCGGACAGCGACGGTTGCGAGGTGGTACCGGCCAGCGGCGCGGAGGCGCCGTCGACGATGTCGGCACCGGACAAGGCGGCCGCATAGTAGGTAGCCATCTGGCCGCCCGCGGTATCGTGCGTGTGCACGTGCACCGGCAGGTCGAATTCCTTGCGCAGCGCCATAACCAGCTTGGAAGCGGCCTCAGGGCGCAGCAGACCGGCCATATCCTTGATGGCAAGGATATGGGCTCCGGACTCTACAATCTGCTCGGCCAGCTTGAGGTAGTAATCCAGCGTGTACAGGTTCTCCTTCGGCGACGAAAGGTCACCGGAGTACGCCATGGCCACCTCAGCAACGGTGGTATTGGTCTCGAGGACGGCATCGATGGCAGGGCGCATCTGGGAGACGTCGTTAAGAGCATCAAAGATGCGGAAAACGTCCACGCCGGACTTGGCTGCTTCCTGGACAAAGCCGCGGCAGACCGAATCCGGGTACGGGGTATAGCCCACAGTATTGCGTCCGCGCAGGAGCATCTGGATGTTCTGGTTTGGCATAGCCTCGCGCAGCATGTCCAGGCGGACCCAAGGGTCCTCGTGGAGGAAGCGCATGGCGACGTCATAAGTCGCACCACCCCATGCCTCGACCGAGAACAGGTTCGGGGTCATGCGGGCTACGGCTTCGGCTGCAGAAACCAGGGCGGTACTACGCACGCGGGTAGCCAGCAGGGACTGGTGGGCGTCGCGGAAGGTGGTATCCGTAACCATCAGCGCATTCTGCTGACGGATCTTCTCCGCCCACTTTTGCGGACCAAACTCGAGCAGGTCATCTCGGGAACCGCGCGGCAGCGGCTCGGAAAGGTCTAGCTCGGGGAGCTTATCAAAGGGGCGCAGCGCCGTCGGGCGCTTACCGTTGGGCTTATTAACTGTGGTCTCCGCGATGTACTCGAGAATTCGACCAGACTCATCGACTGCCGGCGGAGCCTTGAGCAGGTGCGGGTGTGCATTGATGAATCCGGTGTCCACGCGGGTCTGAGTGAAGTCCGGCTCGCGCAGCAGGGCGCGCAAGAATCCGATATTGGTGGCCACGCCGGAGACGGTGAACTCGTTGAGCGCACGCTGGGCGCGCTGCACGGCCTGCTCGAAAGTGACGCCGCGGCAGGTCATCTTCACCAGCAGGGAGTCGAAGTTCGGCGATACTTCTGCGCCCACGGAGGTTGCACCATCCAAGCGCACGCCAGCGCCGCCCGGCGAACGATACGCAGTCAGCGTGCCGGTATCCGGACGGAAACCGTTATTAGGGTCCTCGGTGGTAATGCGGCACTGCAGAGCAGACCCGGTAATGGAAATCTTGTCCTGAGCGAGGTGAATATCTTCCAGCGAAGCGCCGGCCGCGATATTCATCTGGGCCTTGACGATATCTACGCCGGTAATTTCCTCGGTCACGGTGTGCTCCACCTGCACACGCGGGTTCATCTCAATGAAGACGTGATTGCCGCGCTCATCGACGAGGAATTCCACGGTGCCCGCGCCCTCGTAATTAATGTGCTCACAGAACTTCACCGCATCCTGGCAGATGCGGTCACGCAGCTCGGAATCCAGCGACGGCGCCGGCGCAATCTCGACCACCTTCTGGTGGCGGCGCTGCACCGAGCAGTCACGCTCGAAGAGGTGCACCACATTGCCCTGGCTATCGGCCAGAATCTGCACCTCGATGTGCTGTGGTTTGATGACCGCGGTCTCTAGGTACACGCTGCCGTCACCGAACGCCGCCTCCGCCTCGCGCGAAGCCTCGGCCGCCTTTTCGCGCAGCTGATCCTCAGATTCCACGAAGCGCATGCCGCGCCCGCCGCCACCGGCGACAGCCTTAACGAAGACAGGGAAGTTAAAGTCCTTGGAATATTCGACCAGCTTATCGACGTCCGTCGATGGCTCCGAGTCCTGCAACGTCGGCAACCCAGCTTCCTTCGCCGCACTAACTGCAGCAGCCTTATCACCGGTGAGGTCCAACGTGCTTGGGGTCGGACCAATGAACTTAATGCCATTGTCCTCACACGCACGGGCTAAATCTGCGCGCTCCGAAAGGAATCCGTAGCCGGGGTAAATGGCATCCGCTTCGGCCTTCTTGGCGGCGCGGATAATCTCATCAATGTCCAAGTATGCCTTGACCGGCTGCCCCTCGGCGCCGATGCGGACGGCCTCATCCGCGAAGGCGCGGTGGAAGGAGTTTCGGTCTTCGCGAGGATAGACCGCGACGGTCTTTGCCCCGGTCTCGAAGGCAGCACGGAATGCACGCACGGCGATTTCGCCACGGTTGGCTACCAGAATCTTTTTGAACGATGGAAGCGCGGGATTAGCCACTTCTGTGTTCCTTTCAACTCGGAAGGTACTGCGATACAGCACCTCCTCTTGGGTGATCCGTATCTCAGTTTAGAGATCGAAACCTTCCTTGTCTGCCCATTTTCAAGCGGAGTTTGCCACACTATCCAGCGCTTAAACCGTTGAACGGGTGGTTTCTGCAGTCCGACCAGTAATAACAGGGTTAGCTATTCTGTAAATCTTGCAAATTTTTACCTCAACAAAATATGCAGCGGGGACACCTGCGTACCCAAGTAAACCGTTGTTGACCAAACGCCTCCCCGGCTATATGGTTACCCACATAGGTGGTAAACCCATACACCAGGGAAGGAATCACATGTCGCATGCACGAGAGGCCGCACCATGAGCGATACTCGGCCTATTTATCAACAGCTGGCAGGAGGAATCAGAGACATGATTATTTCCGGCGAACTCCCCGAGGGAGAACGCGCCCCCAGTACCAATGAGCTTTCAGCTTTCCATTCCGTCAACCCCACTACCTCCGCAAAGGCACTAACCGTCCTCTTCGAGGAAGGCCTGCTGGAAAAGCGACGCGGCCTGGGCATGTTTGTGCGCGAAGGCGCGCGCGACAAGGTACGCCACCAACGCCAAGAGGCGCTCAGGGAAGACTTCATCGTGCCTCTCCTCAAGGAAGGAGCCGCGCTGGGCTTAAGCGCCAGCGATATCGCCGACCTCATCGAAGCCGAAGGAGACCATCATGACGCACCTTAATATGCACAATGTCAGCTGCAAGCGCCGCCTGCACGTGCCACACCTGGATCTCACCGCCGGCATGTATGGGCTTATCGGCCCCAATGGCGCTGGCAAGACCACGCTCCTGCGCACGATAGCGGGATTCCTCCCTACCAAGGGCAGCATCGATACCCCACAGGTAGCGATTGCGCGCACCGGCGCCGATATTTCGCTCTCCGGTTCCACCGTGGCCCAGCACCTGCGCGCCGCACAGCATGTGCGCGAGGGTTTCGACGTGGGGTATGCGGAGGAGCTGTTGGATAAGGTGGGTGTCGACAAGCGCAGCAAGAACCGCTCTTTAAGCACCGGCCAGCGCCAACTAGTTGCCTGTGCCACTGCCCTGGCTGCGCGCACGCCGATCACCCTCCTCGATGAGCCTTTCAATGGCCTGGACGCGCCAACGCGCACGCGCCTGCGCGAGCTCATCATCGCCCACGCCTCCGGCACCCCGGACTGGCTGCTGGTGCTTTCTTCCCACCGCGCCGAAGACCTCGTCGGCCTGGTTGACCACGTCATTACCGTGCACGACGGCACGGTCAATAAACCCACCGACCTGGAATCCCAACGGCCGCACTACCCCGTCATTAGCGGCAGCACCAAGGACGTGGAGCAAGCACTCGCACTTGCCGACGCCCTCCCCCTCCACCACTCCTCCCTTGGCTCCACCTCCAAGGTGCACGCGTGGTGCCCGGCCCCGTTCCCGGCCGATACCGCAGCCGCCGCTCAAATCACCGTCTCCTACCTTGACGACGGCCAGCTCATCGATTCCCTTGTCTCCCGCGCCCACGAATCCACCCGCACCCCACAAGAGGAGTCCTAGTCATGAAGCTACTGAAGACCTTCAACCTCAATGCCGCCAAAGCGCTCATCGTGATAAGCATCATCGTCGTTTTGCTGTGGGTCCTCCCGTATGCTGTCCCCAGCGATCCCTCTGCCATCGGCGCCAATCCAACCGGCTGGGGAATCTTCGCAGTCTTTATGTGGGGACTCTACTGTGCCTTCGCCGCAACCGAATACCGTTCCTTGCGCAGTCTAGGGATGCGGCCCCGGCAATGGCTTACCAGCATGCACGCGACGCTGTGGCTAGCCGCGCTCATTTTTGGAGCCGTCGCCTGGGCCGCTTACTACATCGCGCTGCAGTCGGGTGCGTACGCGAATTCTTCGTGGGCAATCACCCCCGGCGCTGTAGAAGCCAGCCTTCCGTTTTGCTACGCGGCAACCTTCGGTAGCTTTGCCTGTGGCCACCTCATAACCGGATACATTGGCGCACTCATCGGTGTGGTAGTAAGTAGCGCAAACCAAAGCTCCCTATTCGTTCGGCTCCTACTAATCGCCGGCATCATCGTCGGCCTATTCCTAGCGGATGGCATCGTGATTACTCTCGCTGAATCATTTGGAGCTGTAGAAATCGGCGCCCCATGGCCCGGCATGTTTTTCTTCGCTGGTTTAGCGGTCCTTATCTGCACCGCAGCAATTCACCTCCTGGCGCGGCGTATCCAGCCATAACCCGACCGCAGAAAAGCCCCGACAAGTATGTCAGCCCCCCACTCCGGCCAACGTGACGGTGCCGGAATGTGAGGGAGCTGACACGTTTTAGAAGGACTTCGGCGGGACCGAACGCTGCTCCTCGCCGTTATACGCGGATAGCGGACGAATAAGTGAGTTATTCTCGTTCTGCTCCACAATGTGCGCGGTCCAACCGGTAATGCGGGCCATGACAAAGATTGGCGTGAAGAATTCAATGTCGAAACCCAAGATGTGATAGGCAGGGCCAGCGGGAAAATCGAGGTTAGGCTTGATCTTGATGGAGGTATTATCCTCCATCGTCTTGGCCATTATGTCGTACATTTCAATCCATTGGGTCTGGTCGTGTTGTTCGGCCAGCTCCTTAAAGGCGGCCTCCATGGTGGGAACTCGGGAATCGCCGTTTTTGTAAACGCGGTGGCCAAAGCCCATGACCAGTTCCTTGTTGGCCAGCTTCTTCTTGGTCCATTCTTCGGCCTTGGCAGGATCGCCAACCTCCAGGAAGTTCTTCATAACTGCCTCGTTGGCACCGCCATGCAATGGCCCCTTGAGAGCGCCGATGGCCGCAACAATGGCGGAGTACGTATCGGACATAGTGGAGGTCACCACGCGGGCAGCGAAGGTGGAGGCGTTAAAAGAGTGCTCAGCGTAGAGGATGAGGGACTTATCAAAGGCCTCGATATCGGCGCGGTTGGTAGCTGGGGAGCCTTCCTCATCACCGAAGACCATCCACAGGAAGTTCTCCGCAAAGCCCTTCTTGCGAGAAGGTTGGATGTAGCCTTCACCGCGGCGGCGTCGGATATCAAGAGCAATGATGGTCGGAATCTTGGCCATTAGCTCAAGCGCGGTGCGACGGATATGTTCAGAGTCTTTGGTGTATTCCTCTGGGTCTTGGGAACCGATATAGGAAATGGCGGTACGCAGGACGTCCATTGGGTGGCACGACAGCGGCATGGACATAATGAGGTCAATGACATGGCGCTCCAAGTGGCGCAGGGCTTTCTCGCGGGCAGAGAAGCGGATGAGGGATTCCTGTCCCGGCAGCTTGCCGTTCCACAGCAGATAGGCCACTTCCTCGAAGGAGCAATAGCGGGCAAGCTCTTGGACGGGATAGCCGCGGTAGGTCAGTGAGTTGGTCTCAGGAACGACCTTGGACACGGCAGTCTCATCGACGACGACGCCATACAGGCCCTTACGGATTTCGGGGGTCTGGTTCTTATCGGACATGGTGTAAGTTCTCCTTAGCTTTCGAAGGTGGGACGGTAGGTGTCTTTGGAATAGGTGAATACGGATTTGTCGAAGTCGTTGTATTCCTCGTAACGCACCAGCTCATAAAGGCGGGAACGGTGTTGCATGCGCTCGAGCCAGTCGGTTTGCAAGCCGGTTTCATGCATATCCCGCAGGAAATCTTCGGTAGCGCCCATAGCCACACGGAAGGTGGAGACGGGCCAGATGACTGCGTTATAGCCGAGGTCTTCTAGCTGTTGCGCCGAAAGCAACTCGGTTTTGCCGAATTCGGTCATATTTGCCAGCAACGGGGTGTCGACAGCGGCGCGGAATTTTTCAAAGTCTGCTGGCTGATACAACGCCTCAGTGAAGATAAGGTCCGCACCGGCATCGGCGTAAGCCTTTGCACGGTCGATGGCGTCATCGATGCCGTTGACTCCTGCGGCATCGGTGCGGGCACAGATAATGAAGTTCGGGTCGCGCCGCTCGTTGACCGCGGCGCTAATACGGCGGAACATAATATCTGTGTCCACCACTTCTTTGCCGTCGAGGTGGCCGCAGCGCTTCGGGTTGACTTGGTCTTCCAGGTGGCATCCGGCCAGGCCTGCGTCTTCGAGTGCGGCTATGGTGCGGGCGGCGGACATGGGTTCGCCGAAGCCAGTATCGGCGTCGACAAGCACGGGCAGGTCCGTCGCGCGGCCAATCTGGCCCGAACGCTGCGCCACCTCAGTCAAAGTGGTCAGGCCAATATCGGGAAGGCCCAAATCATTGGCCAGCACCGCGCCGGAGACATAAACTCCGCCGAAACCACCGATATCCTGAATAAGGCGCGCGGTCAGGGGATTGAACGCGCCCGGCAATCGGGTAATGGTGCCGGATTCAAGGTCGGCGCGGAATTGCTGGCGCTTTTCCGCCGGAGTTTTCAAAGAGCCAAATAGTCCAGCCATTAGAAGAGTCCTTCCGGTTTCTGGGGCGCGGCGGCGAGGTGAGCATCGGTCACCCGCACGTTTAACTCGGTAAGGTCAGTGAGATTTTCCAAGTTTTGGACGGCGTTGAGGAAGCGCTCTTGTTCGGCCTCGTCCACGATGCCGTTTGCGAGTTTTCTGAACTTCTCTATGTATTGCTCGCGCGCAAAGGGTCGGGCACCAAGCGGGTGGGCGTCAGCAACGGCGCGCTCATCTTCTACCACCGTGCCGTCTTTGAAAGTGATCACAGCCTTGCCGCCAAAGGCCTTTTCAGACAGGTCATTGGAGTGATAGCGGCGGGTCCACTCGGGGTCTTCGACAGTGGAAATCTTGTGCCACAGCTCGATGGTCTCCGGGCGGTTGGCTCGCTCAGGCGCATAGGAAGCCTCGTGATCCCACTCGCCATCCTCGAGGGCTACGGCAAAGATGTACATGATGGAGTGATCCAGCGTTTCGCGGGAGGCGGAGGGATCCATCTTTTGTGGATCATTGGCACCGGTACCGATGACATAGTGCGTATGATGCGAAGTGTGCAGAACAATGGACTCGATATCCGCAGTCTGCAGGCCCTTTTCTGCCAAGGTTTTCTTTAGCGCAAAGGCCATATCGATGGGCGCTTGGGCCTGGTATTCAGCGGAGTGCTCCTTGGTATAGGTATCCAAGATGGCGCGCTTTTCCTCGCCAAGCTCTGGCAAGGGGACCGTGTAGGTGCGCTCCGGTGAATGCAGCATCCACGCGATGAATCCATCCTCGCCTTCCCAGATGGGCGCCGGCGCACCTTCGCCGCGCATAGTCCGGTCAACGGCTTCAATGGCCATCTTTCCCGCGAAAGCTGGGGCATAGGCCTTCCAAGAGGAAATCAGACCCTTACGGGATTGCCGGGTGGCGGTAGTGGTGTGCAGCGCCTGACCCACCGCCTGGTAGATGGTGTCCTTATCTAGTCCGAGCATGGTGCCGATACCGGCGGCCACGGAGGGACCGAGGTGTGCCACATGGTCAATCTTGTACTCGTGCAGGCACATGCCTTTCACCAGGTTGACCTGGATTTCATAGCCGGTAGCGATACCTCGAATAAGGTCTCGCCCGCTCAGCCCCTTATGCTGAGCAGTAGCGAGCAACGGCGGGATATTATCCCCGGGGTGCGAGTATTCGGCAGCCAGGAAAGTATCGTGATAATCCAGCTCGCGGACAGCAGTGCCGTTGGCAAGCGCGGCCCATTCGGCCGAGTAGGTACCGTCCACGCCAAATACCGTGGCCCCTCCCGTACTTACCGGGTGCGCCTGAGCCATAACGCGGGCAGAGGTTACCGAGCCACGCGCTACGGACGCCATGGCCACGGCCGCATTATCAATGATGCGGTTGATGATCATGTCGGTGGTCTCGGCGGGAACCTCTACGGGATCCGCGGCTACTTCTGCCACCTTGTACGCCAGGTGCTCCTCATAGGGGAAATCCTCGGCGGATTTATGGGTTCTTACCTCGTGGTTCTTCACTAGATGGGTCCTCCTCCACTCTGTAAATGCGTTGTGGATCACACTAAATGCTTGAATGTGTCACGCGCTATAAGTATGGTGTGTGTAATCTAGCGGAATGAGTCAGTGAAATCTGCAAAGTTTGTGATTTCAACTGCTCATGGCGGCGAAAGGCGGCACAGCAACCGATGACCAAGCATTATGCGGGGGCACGAATCCATGCACTGCGCAAGCAGCGGGGGCTAACACAGGTAGCGATGGCCAAACAGTTGGGACTATCAACCAGCTACCTCAACCAGCTCGAAAACGATCAACGCCCGCTCACCGTCACCG
The DNA here is from genome assembly GCF_027570195.1 of Corynebacterium yonathiae. Taxonomy (GTDB): domain Bacteria; phylum Actinomycetota; class Actinomycetes; order Mycobacteriales; family Mycobacteriaceae; genus Corynebacterium; species Corynebacterium yonathiae. The sequence continues at coordinate 20,981 of NZ_JAKMUZ010000010.1, read as the reverse complement.
TGCTCATGCAGCTGTCACAGCGCTTCGACGTGGATCCCGGATACTTCGCCGACGACCGCGATACGCGCACCATCACCGACCTGCGCCGCATCTTTCCCGACGCTGCCGAAGACTCCTTGGCCGACCTAGCCTCGCGCTTTCCGGAGCTCATGCCCCGTTTCGTCGATGTCGCCACCCGCGCCCCAGCGCGGGAGCGCTCCCCTTTTGAGCTCGTCCGTGATTTTTTCTACGACGCCCATAACTACATCCACGAGCTCGATGTCCTAGCTGAAGAGCTCGCCGGCCAGCTCGGTGACCGGGTGCTACGCCGCGGACGTTTAGCGTCCCGCATGCACGAGGATCTCGGCGTTACCGTCCGCTTTTCCCGGCCGGGACCACGCCGCGACTTCGATCCAGACACCCGGGAGCTTGCGCTTCGTGACGGCCTTTCCGAAGCCCAATTGGTCTTTGAAATGGCGCTCCAATACTGCCTGCTCGCCTACCGCGATGTCTGCGATAACCTCGTCTCCGAGCTTCCTGCCGGCGAGGCGCAAGAACTAGCTACCTTAGGGCTTGCACAGTACTTCGCGGCCGCTGTCACCACGCCCTACCAACTGTTCCTGTCGATGGCTGAGGAGACCCGCTACGATATCGACCTTTTGTGCAACTACTTTGGCACCGGTTTCGAAACCACCGCACAACGCCTGGCCACCCTCCAGCGCCCAGGCCTTACCGGCGTGCCCTTTTCCTTCATCCGCACCGACCGCGCTGGGAATATCTCCAAGCGCCAATCCTCCACCGCCTTCCACTTCGCCCGCTCGGGCGGGTCATGCCCATTATGGGTAGTCCACCGCGCCTTTGAGACGCCCAATCGCATCACCCGCCAGGTAGCCGCCATGCCAGATGGCCACGCCTACCTGTGGATAGGCCGCTTTGTGCAAGGAACCGCACAATCTTGGGGAACCCCTCGCAAAGAGTTCGCCGTGGGCTTAGGCTGCGATATCTCTGAGGCCGACCGCATTGTCTACGCCGATGCGCTTAATTTAGACGTATCCGCCGCCACCCCTATCGGCCCTGGTTGTACCGCTTGCCCGCGCGAGCATTGCCCCCAGCGTGCTCTTCCTCAAGCGGATCGCGCCATCCAGGTTTCACTCAATCGCACCGCCGAGCATTCTTACTCCACCTTTTAGCGGCGCATGAAAAAGCGCCCGATCTCGACTGATTATCGAGTGCGGGCGCGAAGAGAGGAATTGGTTTCGTTTACTCCAGATCGTCGTGGGCAACGAGGCGTCGCGCAGCCTCGGTGATGGTGCCCGACAGGGACGGGTATACGGCGAAGGAATCGGCCAGCTGGTTCACGGTGAGCTGGTTCGTCACGGCCATGGCAATGGGCAGGATGAGCTCGGAGGCGGTCGGCGCAACGATGACGCCGCCGATAACGCGGCCAGAGGTGGCGCGGCAGAAGAGCTTGACAAAGCCGTGCTGCAGGGAACGCATCTTGGCTCGCGGGTTGGTATTGAGCGGCATGGTGATGGTGCGGGCGGCGACTTCGCCGGCCTCAATCTCTGCCTGGGTGAAACCGACGGCGGCGATTTCCGGGCGGGTGAAGACGGCGTTGGCCACGGTCTTCAGGCGCAGCGGAGAAACGCCCTCACCGAGAGCGTGGTACATGGCCACGCGGCCCTGCATTGCGGCGACGGAAGCCAACGGGAAAAGGTCAGAGCAGTCGCCAGCGGCGTAGATGCCGGCGATATTGGTGCGGGAGACGCGGTCAACCTGAATGTGGCCAGACTTGGCGGTTTCCACGCCAACGTTCTCCAGCTTCAAGTCCTGGGTATTCGGGATGGAGCCGATAGACATGATGACATGGGAACCGGTAATTTCGCGGCCGTCCTGAGTGGTCACCAGCACATTGCCATCCTCGGTACGGTTAACGGTTTCAACGCGGCAGTTCTTTTCCAGCTCAACGCCGCGCTCGCTAAGCACAGTCTCGAGGACGTCGGCCGCGTCGGCGTCGTCATGCGGCAAAATACGGTCGCGGGAGGCAACCATAGTGACCTTGACGCCTAGCTCCGCAAAGGCAGAGACAAACTCGGCACCGGTGACACCGGAACCGACGACGATGAGGTGCTCCGGCAGCTCGGTGAGGTTATAGACCTGCTGCCAGGTAAGGATGCGCTCACCATCCGGCTGCGCACCAGGTAGCACGCGCGGGGTGGCGCCGGTAGCTACCAAGACGAGGTCTGCGTTAATGGTTTCTTCGTGGCCATCCTCGTTGAAGACGGCGGTGACCTTGTGACCGCCAAAGGCATCGGCTTCCTGGTCCTCTGGGAAGTAGCCGCGGCCATCGATAACGCGTGCGCCCAAGGATTCCACGGTGGCGCGGATATCGGCGGACTGCTTGCTTGCCAAGTCCTGCACGCGCTTATTCAGTGCGGTCAAGGAAAGATGGGCTTGGCCAATGCCCTGGTTAAGTTCCATATCCTCGGCACGGCGCAGGTCGGTCTTGATATTGGCACCAGCGATGAAGGACTTGGAAGGAACACAGTCCAAGATAACGCTGTTGCCGCCCATGCCTTGGTCTTCAATAATGGTGATTTCTGCACCATATTTCGCACCTGCCAACGCAGCCTCATAGCCGGCCGGGCCGCCGCCGATGATGACGATTCGCTTGGTCTGGTTCAACACGCACTTGCTCCTTTATCGGCTCCACTTTAAAAGTCGCTTACGAGTCTAACGTGTAGGCCCTTAAAGCGCGTTAGTCTGTCTCCGCATTCTCCCCTATGAACTGCTCAACCACGGCGCCGAAGAGTTTGATACCCACGCCGATGGCCCGCTCGTCCACAATAAGATCGCCCATGTGCAGGTCATGCTGCTCGCCTTCGCCGGACCAGCAGCCCAGCCGCGCCATGGAACCAGGAACCTTTTCCAGATACCAGGAAAAGTCCTCGCCACCGGAGGACTGCGGGGCTTGGACCACGGCCTGCGGGTCGATGGATTGGGCGGCGGAGGCAAGCAGGGCGGTTGCGACGTCGTCGTTAAGCACCGGCGGAACGCCGCGGTGATAGGTCAGCTCATGCTCTACGCCTACCGGCGCAAGGATTTGGTCCACCAGCTCGCTAAAGAGGCTTTGCATATCGCGCCAGATGCCAATATCGGCCGTGCGCATGGTGCCGGTCAAGCTGCCGGTCTCCGGAATAGCGTTGGGTGCATACCCCGAGTTGACCTGGCCAAAGACCAAAACGGTGCCGGTGCGCGGATCAACGCGACGCGAGAGCAGCGCGGGCAGTTCGGTGATGACCTTACCCAGGGCATAGACGACGTCGGCGGAAAGATGCGGACGGGAGGTATGCCCGCCCGGACCCTTGATTTTAAGCTCCACAACGTCAGTAGCGGAGGTAATCGCGCCAGCACGAATGCCAATTCGCCCCACGCGCAGCTTGGGCTCGGCGTGGATGGCAAAAATGGAATGCACCCCTTCCAGCGCGCCCCATTCAATAACGTCGGTCGCACCGCCGACCCACACTTCTTCAGCCGGTTGGAAGATGACTCGAATACCCAACGGCAGGTCGTGGACACGCTGAAAATCCGCCAACGCGCAGGCCAGGCCGAGCGCCACGGTCGTGTGCACATCGTGGCCACAAGCATGCATCTTGCCGGGCACCTCAGAGGTATATTCCAGGCCGGTAACCTCGGTGACTGGCAGAGCATCAATATCCGCACGAAAGGCTAATCGGCCCAGTTCCGTATCGGGGCCGATGTCTACCATCAGACCGGTCTGTGGGAAGCGCTGGGGCTCCAGACCGTAGTCCTGCAGGATAGAAGCTAGGAAGTTGGTGGTTTCTACCTCTTGATTCGCGGTTTCCGGGTGGCGGTGGATATGGCGCCGCCACGCGATGACCTCCGCACGGTGGGCATTGAACCACTCGTTGATGAATTCTGAGATCATCCGCGTGCCTTCCCTGTCGTTGAAATACGTCTGGGTGCAAAGTCTACAACTAGACCATGCGGTTCAGTAACTCAGGTGGTGATACGGCTCGTGCTAGGCCGAGGCCCCGTTCCACGTAGCGGCAAACCGCCGACGGTCCACATAGCCTTGCGGGAAGGGCGCAACGTCTTCGGCGACGGCCACTGCGGAATCCGCCAAGTGCCCCTCCACTACGTCCCCACCGGCCGGCAGCAGTACCGCCGGCGGGATCTCTAGGGCTAAGGCCAGCTTATATACCGTAGAAAGCTGCGGATCGGCCATAGCGTGCACGCCATTTTCATTGCGCTCTAGATTGGATATTTGGCTGCGGGAGACCCCAGAAATCTCTGCTAGCGCCTGTTGCGAAATCCCCCGGCGCTTCCGCACGCGCCGCAATTGTTGCGAAAATCCGTGGCCATAACTCGACCACATTAAATGAATGAAACTCATATTCTCTCCCCCGGAAAGTGCGGTCGCCTTTCCAGGGAGAACACTACCTTAAAGGTCGATATTGCGCGGTCCGTAGAGGCGGTCGCCAGCATCGCCCAAGCCCGGAACGATATATGCATCCTCGTTCAGGGAAGGATCAATAGCTGCGGTAACCAGGCGCACCGGCAGGTCGGATTCGGCCAGCGCATCCGCGCCCGGCTGAGCCGAGACCATGCAGATCGCGGTGATATCGGTGGCACCGCGGCCGGCGAGCAGGCGCAAAGCGTGCAGCAGGGAACCACCGGTGGCCAACATGGGATCCACCACAAACACAGTGCGGCCGGTGAGGTCTTCCGGCAATGCCTCCAGGTACGGCACCGGTTCGTGGGTCTCTTCATCGCGGGCCATTCCAATAAAGCCGACCTGCGCATCCGGAATCATGGACAGCGCCGGATCCACCATGCCGAGCCCGGCGCGGATGATCGGCACGATAATGGGCGGGTCCTGCAGGCGGGTGCCTTGTGCGGTAGAAACCGGGGTGGCGCAGTCGAAGTTCTCCACGGCAAGGTCGCGGGATGCTTCATATACCAGCATGGCGCCCAAGTCTTTTAAAGCGGCGCGGAAGGCGGAGTTATCGCTGCGCGCATCGCGCATAAGCGTCAGGCGGGAGGCGGCAAGCGGGTGGTCTACTACGTGGATGTCCATGACCCCCACTTTAAACTTTTTGGGAACCAAATGGGCCATTGGGCAGTCCAATAGGACATGAGACCTTTCACGCTTGATACCGACTATGCCCGCCACCTCGCCCGCGACCTGCATGCCCAGTCCCAAGGGGAGAATCCGCCCCACCCTGTTTTGCCTGAAGATTCCGCCTTCACTGCTTTCAATGAGGCCGTACATGCCGCGCTCGATAACGTGGGCGCGCGCATGAGCGTGCTGCGCAACGATATGGGTCAGGTAGCCCACTCCGGTTTCCAGATGTCGCGCGAGGCAGAAGATACCGATGCTTCAGTAGGCCAACGCCTTGGGGCGGCGATGTAGATGCTCGATACCGCGCTCAAACAGATTGCCACCATGCAGCCGGCACAGCTTCCGGAGGTAGAGCTTCCCCGCGTGCCGGATCTTTCCGCCGCCGAGCCTTTAGCCGCCATCGCCCACGGCAATCCCGCTCCTCTACTCAAATCGGCAAAGAATATCGACCTTGATACTGAGACCATCTCTGCTGCGCTCGGCCAGGCCCGCACCTTAGTGGCGGGCACCATCCGGGACCTGGTGGGTATCGCCACGCAGCTAGTGCGCCGGGCCCTGCCCACCGCGCTGGGCTTCCTCTCCTTGGACCCGTCCGCGCGCGCCGAGGCTATGGCCAAGCTGCGTGCGCTTGTCTCCCAGCACCTGGGCATGGCTACTGCTCGCGTGCATCGCTTGATGGGTGATCTCAGCGCGGCAGCTCAGTCTTTGCATCCGGTAGCGCAGCGGCCGGTGCGCTCCGCGCTTGCCGACGCCCCCGTACACCCCACCAGCTCCCATTCCACTACCCTTACGGAACAACCCGCGGTAGGCGCTGGAGCCGATGCCACGGCGAATGAGGCTCACTCTGCCTCGCCCACACCAGAGCTCTCGGCCGAAGGGGGTTCGGCCGCCGGTCAGGCTGCCGTCGCCGCCGCGAAGAGCCAAGTGGGCCAGCCCTATGTATGGGGCGGTACCGGAAATGGCGGGTTTGATTGTTCGGGACTTACCCAATGGGCCTATTCGCAGGCCGGGGTGGACTTACCCCGCACCGCGGATCAACAAGCGGTGGGCCAGCAAGTCAGCGCAGACCAACTCCAGCCTGGTGACCTGGTGGTATGGGATGGGCACGTGGCAATGTATTCCGGCAACGGCGAAATCGTGGAGGCCGGTGATCCGGTGCAAACCAACCCGCTGCGCACCACGAATATGGGCATGCAATTCAAAGGATTTTGGCGCCCCACGGCCTAAGGCCGGTGCGCTCTCGCGCGCTGCTTAGGGCGTTGGGTAGACTAAAACGCCATGAGCACCCGCGCAATTGTACCTGTAAAGCTCTCGCTGACCGAGGGCGATTTTTATACCCTCTGGGCACCCAAGTGGCGCCAAAATGGCTCCGAGTGGCAGGCCTTTTTGGGCGATGACGAGGCCGTCCTAGCCTTTAACTCACCCGCCGAGCTGCTGTGCTTCGTGGAGTCTGGCACCAAGCACGATTTGCTGGACCACCCGCAGTGGGACCAGTTTGCCGGCCGCGATGCGGACCGCGTTACCCCGACTGAGCGGAATGAATATGATCTCATCGGCATGCCAGAGGCGCTGGCTGGTCGCCCGAGCCACCAGAACGTATCCACGGTGGCCCGCAACCTGGAGATAGCCTCCGCGCTTGCCGACGTCGCCGGTGCAGAGCACACCACCATCTTCTTCGCCTCCCACTCCATCTTGCGCAATGTCTCCCGCGGCGCCGACCACTACTCCGGCGAACAGGGCATGAGCGAGTGGTCCGGCGTGGGCCACGTCATCGCCGGCAACTGGAAGAAGGTCATCGAGGACCTGGATGAGCACGTCCGCGTGGTCTCCAGCGATGACTTTGATGCGGCCAAGGTTTCCGATGCCAAGGAGCGCATCTCTTCTGCTGCTGCCGCCTCCGCTGCAGCGGCCAAGGAAGCCGAGGAGAAGCGCAAGGCCGCCGCCGAGGCCGCTGACCCGTACGATAACTCCCCGTGGGCCGCCGCCGGCATCGATCCCATCAAGATAACCGCGCAGTCCAAGTCCGTCTACACCCTGCGCACCTACCTGGACGGCAAGCCCATCTTCTTGGGCAAGTGGGGCGAAATCTTCACCTTCGACTCCCCGAAGACCCTCGTGCGCTGGATCATGGACAACGATGACCACGACCTGGCACGCGTATCCACCTGGGAAGAGGTTGTCGCCGCCGCTAATGCCGGCGAGCTAGAAGTTCAGGTCCACCCGGATAACCAGTACTCCTTCAATGGCATCGTGCGTGATATCGAAAAGGGTCCCGAGGCCGTCGATTCCGATCAGATGGCGCGCTGCTATGAGGTATGCGCCGATGCCGCCGACTGGGCCGGCGACGATTCCATTAACTCCTATATGCTGGCCAACCCGCGCCTGCAGGACTACTTGGGCTACATGCTCGGCTCCACCGAGCACGCCGGCTACGTACCGTCCAAGCCATATAACGAGCACGCCGAGTCTTGGAAGGGCTTGGAGGATATGCTCATCAAGCGCTTCTCTAAGTTCTAAACCCACACGGTTCGTACGGTCCCGGCCGCGCGTAGCACATCAGCCGCCCCGCCTTTGTCCCACTGCACAGCAGCTGGACGGTGAGGGGCGGCTTTTTGCGTCTAGCGGCCCGGCGCTTCTTCCTCTTGGCGTCGGGTCCGGTCGCGCATGTATTTATCGAAAATCAGCCACACTATCCCCAAACTGAGTCCAATAATGGAGCGGCCTAGAGTCCCTATTCCAAAGACTCCGCCCAGAATCAGACCGAGAACAATCACGCTGGCGAAAGTTACGACCCACGACACGTGCGTGTTGTATTTCATCGCTCGTGCTCCCTTAGTACGTGACCTTAGAGGTGGCGGCGAAGGTGGTCAATGAGGGCGTCGATAAGCTCGCGCGATTGCGGCGCCTTGGGTTTAATCTGGTCGAAGCCGTGATAGGCGCCGGCCCACACATCCAGGGTGGTGTCCACGCCGGCCGCGTCGAGGGCTTGGGCAAAGGCCACGGATTCATCACAGAAGAGGTCGATGCCACCAACCCCGATCCACGTCGGCGGCAAGCCGGAAAGATCACTGCGCGTGGCCGGCGAAGCATAGGGCGGCAGGTCAACATCCAGGTGGTCATCTCCCAGGTACATGGACCACGCGCCGCGGTTCGGGCCCGCCGTCCAGATGAATTGACCCACCGCACCGGACTTATCCGTGGTGCGGTGATCCAGCATGGGATAGACCAAGCCGAGCGCGCGGACCGGATGGCCCTCATCAAAGGCACGCTGCACCAGACCCGCGGCGAGGCCGCCGCCGGCGCTATCGCCAGCGACCGCGATGCGCGAGGTATCCCCGCCCAGCTTATCGCCGTGTTCTTGCACCCAGCGCAGCGCGGCGTAGCACTCATCATGGTCCGCTGGGAACGGCTCCTGGGTGGATTTGTGGTAGCGCGGGGCCACCACGATGGCGCCGAGCTCAGCCGCCATGCGAGCATTTTGCGGATCGTACATGGCAGGCCCACCGATAAGATGGCCGCCGCCATGCGTCCACACCACCACGGGGCGCGGCCCAGCGGTGGCTGCGCCCTGGGCATCGCCGCGTGGGGTAAGCACGCGGGCGCTAAAGGCGTGGCCATCGAAGGAAGCGGAGAACTCCGTAATATCCACCGCATGCCGCATCGGACGGGAGAAATCGATGCTGGCAAAGAAGCGGCTGGCGCGGGCAAAGGTGGCGTCGGCAAGCAAATGCATCGGCAGGTACAGAACCGGGCTGCGCAGCTCCGGTGCCACCTCACGCAGGTACGGCCGGCGGCTGAGCGCATACGCCGCCATGCCCGCAGCCCCGGCCACTCCAATCAGGGCAGCCTCGGCCTTGAGGACTCGCGAAACGCGCATTTAGAAATCGCGCAGAATGCGCTGTGCCAGCGGCTCAGAGGAAGCCGGGTTCTGGCCGGTGTACAGGTTGCGATCCACGATGACATTCGGGGACATCGGATCGGTCTCCTGGTAATCCGCGCCCAGCTCGCGCAGGCGAGTCTCCAATGCCCACTTAGCGGCAGCGACCATCTTCTCGCCTTCCTCGGCATTGCTAAAGGCGGTCATCTTGTAGCCCTTGAACGGCCAATTCTCATTATCCACTGCCAATAGCGCGGCCGGGGCGTGGCAAACGAGGCCGAGCGCGCGGCCGGAATCCATACGCGCCTGAATAAGCTGGGCAGAATCCTGATCGTAGGCAAGATCCTCCATCGGCCCGTGGCCTCCCGGGTAGAAAATGAGGTCATAGTCCTCCTCATTGACATCGGCCAGGTTCATCGGGTTCTCTAGCGCCACGCCCAACTCTGCCAAGTAATTTTCCTGCGCCATGCGCACGTTATCGGGCAGTACCTCAAGGCTGTACTCATCTACGACGGGAGCCTTCGCCCCCGGGGTGGCGAAGTGGATATCCCAGCCTGCGCCCTGGAAGACGCGGTGCGGGGCAATAAGCTCCTCGGCCCAATAGCCGGTTGGGCGCTTGGTGCCATCGGCCAGTGTCCATTCCTCAGCGGCGGTAACAACAAAAAGTACGGAAGGCATGTAATTCTCCTTTAATCGTTCTATTCTTCAGCGGCGTCTGCAGCATCTGCGAGGGACTCTTCCGTGTCCGGGCCAGCAAGCTCCGGATCAGATAATTCCTCGTATGCTGGCAAGATAACCGTTTCCAGCAGATGCTGCCGTAATTCCTGGTCAGCGAAGGAACTCTCCACCGCTTTGACGGTAAGATCGAAAAATTCCTCCAGCCCGTAGCCAAAGGTCTCACTCAGCGCGAGGAACTGCTTGGTCAAGGTAGACTCGCCCGAGGAAATGGTGCAGGTAAAACCCAGCTGTTGCAGCAGCGGCAGTGGGTGGTCGGTCAGCTCCTCGGCCTCCTCCAGTGGGGTAAAGACCAGGGGAATATGGCGGTCACGGATGTAGCCAGATGCCTTGCCCGGCACGATGCCTTCAATATTCGCAGTGAAGTCATCGATCATATTCACCGGGTGGATAAGGCGGTTCACGCCGGCCTGGGCGGCGCGCTCCACCTCTGCGAAGTCCTCTCCCACCAGGATCTGGGTGGGCAGGTATGCGGCGCGGAAGTCTGCGGCCGCGCCCGCTTGGTCCTGAGGCAGGTTGTAGCCCACCACGGGGGCGTCGTCAGGCACTACTGCCTCAGGGGCCGTGCCGGCGAGGACGAGGCGGGAGTCGAGGGAAGGAATGCGGGCTGCACCGGCGGCTTCGACAACCGCGGCAGCGTCTAGGCCGATCTCTGCTGGATCCAGGTGCAGTTCCGCATAGACCACACCATCGGCGGCCAAGGCTTCGTAGCGCTCGCGGATGGTCGCGGTAAGTTCCTCCGGCGCGGTGGCCGTGGAGGAAATAGTCTCAAAGAGGGAGACCTTAGGAAGCTTGGCCACCACGTCGGCGGCGGAGTCCTTGTTTTCAGGGCTAATCAAAGGCGCGTCATGCATGCGTCCCATCGTAGGCACGGGCCTAAGATGTGTCATGTCATGAAAAGAATTATCGCTAGTTCTCTCGTTGCTGTCCTGCTCAGCGGCGCACCGCTCGCGCTGGCGGAAGAGCCGGAAACTACTACCACCACGCGCACCACCGCCCCGGATACCGATAAGTGCCCGCACGCCGAGCGCCCGGAAAAGGCCACCACCACCTCGGAGCGCCTCGCTCCGGGGCAGGCCTCCCCCACCCCGCTGCCGCCGGTGGAGAGCGATGAGGCCTGTGGCACCACCCTGCCCGAAGGCTTCAAGGTGGACAAGGATGTGGTGGCCGCGGCGTGGATGGTCTCCGATATCGACACCGGCGAAATCATCGCGATGAAGGACCCTAACGGTCGCTACCGGCCGGCCTCCATCATCAAGGCGCTGCTGGCGCTGGTGGTCATCGACGAGCTGGATCTCCACCAGAAGGTCGAGGTAGGCGAAGAATCTGCGCAGATCGATGGTTCGGCGGTGGGCATCGGTCCCGGCGGCAAGTACACGGTGGAGCAGCTCCTGCAGGGGCTACTGATGGCCTCTGGCAACGATGCCGCCCACGCGCTGGCTCAAGAACTAGGCGGGGATGAGGCTACGTTGCGCAAGGTCAATGAGAAAGCGGCTGAAATTGGTACGAATTCCACCTACGCGGCCAGCTACTCCGGGCTCGATGCCCCGGGAATGTCTACCTCGGCCGAGGATATTTCCCGCATTTACCGCGCGGCCTTCGGCAACCCGATTTTTGCGCGCATCGTTGATACGGAGTCTGTCGATTTCCCCGGTTGGGGCGACTTTGATGGCTATCAATTAGGAAACGATAATGGTCTCTTCCTCAACGACCCTGATGGCATTGGCGGCAAGACGGGCTTTACCGACGATGCGCACCATACCTTCGTCGGCGCGCTGGACCGCAACGGCCGGCGCTTGCAGGCGGTCCTGCTCGATACCACCGTGGAGCATGGCCCGCGTGCCTGGGAGCAGGCCCAAAAGCTCTTGCATGAGGCCTATAAGGTTGCCCCTGGTGAGGGCGTAGGCCAGCTGCTTGCCGACGCCGCCTCCCCCACTTCCCCCGCACCGACGCCGGCACCCGATGCCCAGGTACAATCTGCCAACTCCTCTTTAGCTGGGGTGCAGGGGTGGCTCGGCTGGGTAATCGCTGGCGCTGTAGCTTTATTGGCTATTTGCGTGGGTGCTTTTTCACTACTTCGGCGTTAGCCCACTCATCGTGGGAGCCGCGGCGGTTATTATTCTCCGTAATGGTGAAGGTGTGTACGCCGGCGCCCACCCAACTGGCGAAGGTACCGGGGCCCGGCACGATATTGATGAGGCGCCACCACTGACGCTTTGCGGACTGGGTGAGGCTAAGCCGCTCTTTGGTATCGACATCGCGCACTGTGTAGCCCATCAGCAGCTTGGCCGGGCTGGCGCCGAGCCAACACTCGGTGCCCAAAACGTAGAGCAGCAAGATGATGACACCGCCGATAAACGTCGACAGCTCATCCACACCGCCGGAGAGCAGCGCGCCGCCGAAGCTACCGCTGATGAGCGAGAAAAAGAATAGGTCCAAAATGGCCATTCCAATGCGCGCATCTTGACCGGCGCGCTGACTAATTTCAGGCGCTGGGGGTTGAATCAGGGGTGCGGGCACGAACGCGTTCGCCGTCGCCGGTGGGAAAGCATTGTGCTGTGGTGCGAAGGGATTGCGTGAATATGGCGACCCATAAGGGCTAGCAGTCTGCGCAAATCGTGGCTCTTGGTTAGCGTGGCGCCCCGGTCCTGCCGCCTGACCGGGTTGGAAAGACTGAGCCTGCTGCGGCTGCTGGGGCCGCGGGCTCCACTGGCCAACCGCGCTCAGCTGACCTAAATCACCCCATGTGGGGCGAAGCCCTGCCCCACACGCCTTATCGTATTCCGCACGCTTTGCAGCAGACCCCAAAACACTTGCGGCGATGCGCAGCTGCGCACGCCGCGAATCCTCAACGTCTCGGCCCTGCTGCTCTAGCAACAAATCCTTGGACTCCAATAAGACTAAAAGTTCCCGCTCGCTATCGCGGCGGTCTAGTCCCCATTCTTCATAAAGATTCGGTGCGATGTCATTGGCGTTCATAGTGTTCTACCTTAAAGCCGAATGGCTGCGGCGTCCTCACCCCTTAGGAGGAGATTTACTTACGGCGCAGCAAGCTAATCGCACCCACGGCCGCAGCACCCAAAGCAGCACCAATGCCGAAGGTCGCGCCCGCCGGTGCGCCTTCCTTGACCTCGTTGCGCACGCGAATAACAGCTGGCTCAGGGACGGGCGGGTGCGCAAACTTCAGGGACTCGGCGGTGGTGGCGGTCCACGCGGAGATATACAGCACCACGCGCCAAATCAGGTACATGACCACCATGAGCACGATGACTGGGCCGAAGACCGCGCCGGCCGGGCTGCCGGTAGCAGAGGACATGATGACCGTAGACAGTTGCTTGAGCAGCTCGAAAGCCACCGCACCGATGGCCGCGCCGATAAGACCAGACTTCTTCGGCACCTTGGTGCGCGGCAGGATCATAATCATCCACCACATGACGATGAAGTTGGCCAACAAGCCCACTGCCAAGCCAACAAAGAAAATCACAAAGTTCATACCCGGGAAAGACTCGATGCCGACCCACTCGAAAATCTTCTGGGTGAGACCAGAAGAACCGGCGGCAGTCACGCCAAAGGCGATGAGGAACGCCACGATAAGACCGATGAGGCCTACCAGGTCAGAGAGCTTCTTCTTTAGAAAGGAACCGCCTTCGTTGGCATCGATACCCCACATGGCCGAAATACCAATGCGCAGGTTATTCATCCAGCCCAGTCCGGACCACAGGGTGGTCAAACCACCAATGCCAAACATGGCGCCGCGCTGCTCAATGGCGGTATCAAGAATCTCGTTGACCGTATCGCCCATATCGCCATCTAGGGAGCTGGTGATTTGGGACTGCAAGTCATTGAGCAAGTCCTCGCGATTAGCCAAGACCGCGGCGACGGTAGCCACGATCAGCATCGCGAGCGGGAAGATAGACAGCACCGAGTAATAGGTGATGCCGGCGGCAAATTGATTGCCGCCTTCTGCACCATAGCGCTCGTTCATGCGCATCAGGTGATCAACGAATCCTGACTTGGCGCGGATCTTATCTACCGCACCAGGATCATCGGCATTGGCGCGTTCGATGCCGTAGTGGTCCGTCTTCTTCGAGGAGGATTGCGTGGTGGTAGGCACGTGCTTCCCTTCTTGCTCGCACAGTTTTTATCTCAACTAGAGTAACTGGCAAATGCCCACTTGTCCCTTTGTGGGGTGGTGCACGGGGGAAGCAGCCGCCGACTACTTGCGCAGGCGAGGAAGGAAGCCGACCTTCTTATAGACGTCGTCGACAAGCGGCTGGGCAATCTCTTGCGCCGTCTCTGCGCCCTTGGCCAAGATGCGCTCGAGCTCGCCGCGGTCAGCCATCAGCTCATCAAAGCGTGCCTTGAGCGGGGTGGTAAATTCCTGCAGCGCATCTGCGGTATCGACTTTGAGGTGGCCATAGCCCTGGCCGGCGTACTTCTCCACCAAGGAATCGATGGATTCACCGGTCAGCGCGGACTGGATGACCAACAGGTTAGATACGCCCGGCTGATTTTCGCGGTCAAAGGCTACCGAACCCAAGTCATCCGTTACCGCAGATTTGATGCGCTTGGCCGAGGTCTTCGGCGGGTCCAAGAGATTGACCAAGCCCTTGGGGTTGGCACCGGACTTAGACATCTTGGAAGTCGGCTCCTGCAGGTCATAAATCTTGGCCGCCCCCTCTGGGATAAACGGCTCGGGCACCTTGAAGGTATCGCCGTACTTATTGTTGAAACGCTCGGCTAGGTTGCGGGTCAACTCCAGGTGCTGGCGCTGGTCCTCGCCTACCGGCACATAATCCGGCGAGTACAGCAAAATATCTGCGGCCATGAGGATCGGGTAGGTAAATAGACCCACCGAGGTGCGATCCGAGCCCTGCTTGGCGGACTTATCCTTGAACTGGGTCATGCGGGAGGCCTCGCCAAAACCGGTGAGGCACTGCAATACCCAGGTCAGCTCCGCGTGGGCGGGCACGTGCGACTGCACGAAGAGCGTGGACTTTTCCGGATCAATGCCCAAGGCAATGAGCTGTGCGGCACCCGCGATGGTGCGGTTGCGCAGCTCCTCCGGATTTTGCTCCACGGTGATCGCGTGCAGGTCAGGGATGAAGTAGAAGGCGTCATAGCCGTCCTGCAGGTTAATCCACTGCTTGAGCGCTCCCAGGTAATTACCCAGGTGATAGGAATCAGCGGTGGGTTGGATACCGGACAGGACGCGGGAAACGGTGGAATTGTCTGCAGTCATGGTGCCTTATCCTACCCCCTAGCCTCGCCGCGCGGTTCACATCCTTCCCCGGCGCCGCCTGAGCGAGGGATCGAAAAAATCCCCTACCCGTAGGGCAGGGGAAGCGGCGCAAGAACTTAAATCTTGCGGGAGGTGGGGCTGACAACATCCATAAAGATGGCAAAGCCCGCAACCATCAGCGCGCCGCCCACGCCCATCAGCACGATGGGGCCGAGGAAAGCGAAGGACGGACCAACAACGGTCCACCACCAGATGCTCAGGCCGAGGATTACAGCGCCGAGGACGAAAGAAATAATTGCGCGAGCCATGAACTTTCTCCGTTGCAGATTACTGAATTTTTTGACTTACCTATACTAGCACTACTGCTTGTGTTTGGGTGCCTTGCGCTTGCCGACGTCCCCCTTATTAAAGCTCCACTGCTGCTCCACGTCTACTCCCCTCGCCCCTGGCGAGTGCCGGCCGCTCGGCCGCGTAATCGACTGCTGCTTCGGCCGGCGCGCGATGCGGTTGCTCGACATATCGCTGTAGTCCGTTCCTTCAGCCGCCGTAGAAAACGCTCGAGACTTTTTCCTAAACGTCCGGCTCAAGGGGCGGCTTAGCGGCCGAGTCAGCGGGCGCGTGATCGGGCTGGCATAGCGCGTGGCCGCACCCGCCTTGCGCTTGGCCTTGCGGGCGCCATCGCGCACGATGCGCGCGGACAACCGCAGGCGCGGGTCCATCTGCTGCTCGGCGTCGCGATATTCAAAGACGGGCAATCCCTTCTTGAAGTAAATCGCGGCCAAGCGGGCGATAAAGCACACTGCGGCGGTGATAATCGCGGTCGGTTCCTCGGCCAGGCCACTGTGGTACAGCGCCATAAATAGCGCCGCGGCGAGCACCGAGATTGCGGCGTAGAACTCGCCGGAAAAGACCAACGGGATGCGGTCTGAAAGCAGGTCGCGCAGCACGCCGCCAAAGACGCCAGAAATCACCGCGGAGACCGAGGCAATGATGAACCCGTGACCTAAATGGACTGCAATTTGGGTGCCGAGCACCGAAAAGACCGCAAGACCCAGGGCATCCAAGATGAGGAAGAGGTGGCGGAAGTAGTGCATGAGGAAGGACATGCCCACCGTCACCACGGCCGCCACGATGACGATCACCAAATAGATAGGGTGCTCAACCCAGGTAAAGGGAGGATCATCGAGGATCATATCGCGCACTGTGCCGCCGCCCAGCGCCGTCATGGAGGCGATCATCGTGACGCCAAAAAGATCGAGCTTTTGGCGGCCGGCGGACAATGCGGCGGTCATGGACTCGGCCGTAATACCAACTACATACAGGACGCTAAATAGTGGCGTCATCAGCGGTACTCCACCAGCAGTGGGGAATGGTCGGACCAACGCTGCTCCACGGTAGGGGCCTTATCCACCCAGGTGCGCTGCGCGCGCTCCAGCATCGGGCGGGTGGCCGCCTGGTAATCGATGCGCCACCCGGCGTTGTTATTAAACGCCTGGCCGCGATAGGTCCACCAGGTATAAGGACCGTCTTCTTCTGGGTGCAGGCGGCGGGCGACGTCGAACCACTGCGGTTCTGCGGCCGGAGCCCACGGCTCGCCGCCAGCGTATTCGACCACGCCCTGCCACTGCCCCAGGTTCTTCTTCTCCTGTGGCTTGTCATCCGGAAACACGCCAAAGACGTGATCCATGAAGGCGCGCTCCTCCGGCAGGTGGCCGGCCTTCTTTTCGTTCGCCTTATTATTTTTCAGGTCCTGGGCGCGGTGGCAGATATTCCAGTCGCCGCCGATGACCATGTCGGCCGGGCTGCCATCAGAATTCGTGCGCGCCGCGTTCTCCGCTAGCACATCCTGGAACTCATCCAAAAAGCGGTACTTTTCATCCAACTTCGGCGAACCGGTATCGCCGGAGGGCAGGTACAAGGAAGCGACGCGGATATCGCGGGTGGTCGCAGCGATCCAGCGGCCGGCGTCGGTAAAGGAGCCGAAACCCACTTCGACGTCGGCAAGCGGGGTGCGAGACAGGATGCCTACGCCGGCGCGGCCCTTTGCGGCGGCGTCGGCAAGAGCTAAGTGCCAGCCCGCCTCTAGGGCTGGGGCCAGGGCTTTTTCGGCCTGCTCCGGGGTTGCGCGCACCTCCTGCATGAGCACGATATCGGCCGGAGTCTCCTCCAGCCAGGCGTTCATACCGGGGTTATTTTCATTGCGCTGCTTGCACGCAGCGCGGATTCCGTTGACATTAACGCTCGCGATGGTAAGGGTCATGCCAACAGCATATCGGTATGCCTAGGCGCGGCGAGAAAGGCGCTTTTTATCCCACATCGTCGCAGCCCATACCAGGCAACCCGCAGCCGCCAGGCCGGCACCCGCCAGCGCCGGGGCGGAGTAGCCCAAGCCGGCGCCCACGACGGCGCCGCCAATGGTCGCACCGGCCGCGTTTGCGATGTTCAGCGCGGACTGGTTAAGGGCTGCGGCCAAAGTCTGGGCGTCGCCAGCCACATGCACCAAGCGCAGCTGCAGCGAAGGCACCAGGGTAGAGCCCATAAACGCCACGCAGCCAAAACATAAGGTAGCGGGGATGGCATGGCTGGAAAGGAAGTAGAAGGCCGTCAGGATAACGATGAGGCAGGCCAAGGCAAAGATGATGCCAAACTCCAGGTTGCGGTCAGCCAGCCAGCCGCCAAAGGCATTGCCGATGGTCATGCCGATGCCATAGGCCATGAGTACCACCCAGATGAGGCTCTGATCCATGCCAGCGACCTCGGTCATGGTCCACGAAATATAGGTATAGACGGAGAACATGCCACCAAAGCCGACCACACCCATGATGACGGTGAACCACACCTGGCTGTTTTTGAACGCACCGAATTCGGTGCGGATATCGGTCTGCTTCATCTCCGTCATGTGCGGCATCAGGAAGAACAACGCAATGGCGGTGACAATACCCAAGGCCACGACCACCAAGTAGGCCGCCTGCCAGCCCAGCGCGGAGCCGAGGGCTTGGGCGGCCGGCACACCAATAACCGTGGCGATGGCCAGGCCCATGCCCACATAAGCCATGGCCTTGCCTCGGCCTCCTGGAGGAGCCATGGATGCGGCAGAAAGGTTAGCCACGGAGAAATAAGCGCCGTGCGGCATGCCCGCAATGAAGCGTGCAATCATGAGGATGGCGTAATTCGGTGCCAAGACCGAGAGGAGGTTACCCACCACGAGGAAGCCGATGAGCAGCAGGATGAGCCGGCGGCGCGGCAGCTTGCCGGTAAATGCCGCAATCAGCGGGGCGCCGACCACCACGCCCATGGCATAGATGGTGATGAGCGTGGAGGCGTTTTCTTCCGAAATGCCAAAATCATCTGCAATAAGCGGCAGCAGGCCCATGGACACGAACTCCGTCGTGCCGATGGCAAACGCGCCTAGGGCCATGGCCACCATGACGATGGCGCGGCGGCGGGCGGTAATCTCCGTTTGCAAAGGCAGTGGACGGCGGCGAACGCGGTGTTCGTGTGCGCTGCGCGGGCTGAGCTCGTCGATGATTTTCATGAAGAGTGAGGGTACACCCCACGTTTAGCTGTAGCATGCCCGCAGCGGGTGGTCGTGAATATCTCCACCCCGCCTGCGCATGGGTGATAATTACCACGCAACCCTTTTCAAGGGGCGGCAAATGGGGGATCACTATCAGCAAACTGGCCCACATGCCGCCCACAAAATCGGTAATCTGGGCACTTGAACAATTTTCCAACGTTATATAGGAGAATCATGGCAAAGATTACGTGGACTCGTACCGATGAGGCGCCGCTGCTGGCGACCTACTCCCTCAAGCCCATCGTGGAGGCCTTCGCTTC
The DNA here is from genome assembly GCF_027570195.1 of Corynebacterium yonathiae. Lineage (GTDB taxonomy): Bacteria > Actinomycetota > Actinomycetes > Mycobacteriales > Mycobacteriaceae > Corynebacterium > Corynebacterium yonathiae. Next base: position 2,165 of record NZ_JAKMUZ010000010.1, on the reverse strand, counting down.
CACCGCTGGCATCGACGTGGAAACCCGCGATATCTCGCTGGCCGCCCGCATCGCCGCGCAGTTCCCAGAGCGCCTCACCGAGGAGCAGAAGGTCGAGGACGCCTTGGCGGAGCTGGGCAAGATGGCCAAGACCCCGGAAGCAAATATCATCAAACTGCCGAATATTTCCGCTTCCCTGGTGCAGCTGAAGAAGGCCATCGCCGAGCTGCAGGCCGCCGGCTACGATCTGCCTGATTACCCGGATAATCCTTCCACCGAGGAAGAAAAGGACATCGCCGCCCGCTATGACTCCGTCAAGGGCTCCGCTGTTAACCCGGTGCTGCGCGAGGGCAACTCCGACCGCCGCGCACCGGAGGCCGTGAAGAACTTTGTGAAGAAGCACCCGCACCGCATGGGCGAGTGGTCCAAGGACTCCAAGACCAACGTTGCCACCATGGCGGACAACGACTTCCGCCACAATGAGAAGTCCGTCATTCTGGAAAACGAGGACACCCTGTCCATCGTCCTCAAGACCGCCGATGGCGAGCAGACCCTGCTGCCGGAGCTGCCGGTTCTCAAGGGCGAGGTCATCGACGGTACCTTCATGTCCGCCAAGGCCCTGGATGAGTTCCTCCTCGCACAGGTCAAGCGCGCTAAGGAAGAGGGCGTACTCTTCTCCACCCACCTGAAGGCCACCATGATGAAGGTCTCTGACCCCATCCTCTTCGGCCACGTCGTCCGCGCCTTCTTCGCCGATGTATATGACAAGTACGGCGAGGAGCTGCTGGCTGCCGGCCTCAACGGCGAGAACGGCCTGGGCGCTATTTACGAGGGTCTGAAGAACCTGGACAAGGGCGAGGAAATCAAGGCTGCTTTCGACGCCGCGCTTTCCGACGGCCCCGACCTCGCCATGGTCAACTCCCACAAGGGCATCACCAACCTGCACGTGCCTTCCGACGTCATTATTGACGCCTCCATGCCTGCCATGATCCGCACCTCTGGCCACATGTGGAATAAGAACGACGAGGAGCAGGACACCCTCGCCGTTATCCCGGATTCTTCCTACGCCGGCGTCTACCAGGCCGTTATCGAGGACTGCAAGGAAAACGGCGCCTTCGACCCGACCACCATGGGCACCGTGCCGAACGTGGGCCTTATGGCGCAGAAGGCCGAGGAGTACGGCTCCCACAATAAGACCTTCAAGATCCCGGCTGCGGGCACCGTTGAGGTTCGCAACTCCCAGGGCGAGGTCCTCATCTCCCACGACGTAGAGGAAGGCGATATCTGGCGCGCTTGCCAGACCAAGGACGCCCCGATCCAGGACTGGGTCAAGCTCGCCGTCAACCGCGCTCGCCTGTCCGGCATGAAGACCATCTTCTGGCTCGACCCAGAGCGCGGCCACGACCGCAACATCAAGTCCCTGGTGGAGAAGTACCTTAAGGACCACGACACCGAGGGTCTGGATATCTCCATCGAGGATCCAGTCACCGCTACCAAGACCTCCATCGAGCGCATCCGCCGCGGCGAGGACACCATCTCCGTGACCGGCAACGTGCTACGTGACTACAACACGGACCTCTTCCCCATCCTCGAGCTGGGTACCTCCGCCAAGATGCTGTCTGTAGTTCCACTCATGGCCGGCGGCGGCCTCTTCGAGACCGGTGCGGGCGGCTCCGCCCCGAAGCACGTCCAGCAGGTAGAAGAAGAAAACCACCTGCGCTGGGATTCCCTCGGCGAGTTCCTGGCCCTGGCTGAGTCCTTCCGCCACGAGAAGCAGACCAATGGCAACGAGAAGGCCGGCGTCCTGGCCGCCACCTTGGACAAGGCCACCGAGCGCCTGCTCAATGAGGGCAAGTCCCCGTCCCGCAAGGCTGGCGAAATCGACAACCGCGGTTCCCACTTCTTCCTGGCCACCTTCTGGGCCGAGGAGCTGGCTAACCAGACCGACGATGCCGATCTCGCCGCTGCGTTCAAAGACGTGGCTTCCCAGCTGTCCTCCCAGGCAGACGAGATTGCCCAGGCGCTTGTCGACGCCCAGGGCAACCCCGCCGACCTCGGCGGCTACTACTGGCCAAATGACGAGAAGACCTCTGCCGTCATGCGCCCAGTTGCTCAGTTCAACGAGATCATCGACGGCCTGAAGAAGTAATTCTTCCTAGGCAAAAGCCGCCCCGCAGCGTTTATTG
>NZ_JAKMUZ010000001.1 GCF_027570195.1 Corynebacterium yonathiae | reverse complement strand
ATGGAATGGAGCGGCTTAAGAATCGCTATGAAGCGCTTATCTTACTTGGTGCCGAAAGGCAGGTCGAAGTACTTGTTAGCGAAAGCAAACAGGGTGCCCAAGGCGCCGATGACAGCGGTGAAGACGCCGATCCAAGCCTTGATGTCGTCTGCCTTCTCCTTGGAAGTACGGGTGTCTTCCTTCTTCTTGGAGTCGTCAGTGTTGGAGTTGGACTCGCCGTCCTTGTCAGAAGCGTAGTCGTTGCCGGCGGAGGAGGAGTTGAACAGTTCCTTAGCTACGCCGGCTACCTCGGAAGAAGAGCCGTTGGTGGTGTCCTCAGCGTTGGCAACGGTGGTGCCTGCGAAAGCGACGGACAGAGCGGTTGCGCCGGCAACGAGTGCCTTGCGGAAGAAAAGCTTCATTTTTTGATTCCTAACAAGCTCGGTATTGAAAGACAGTGCCAATAATAGACAGACTGACAAGCTTCCGCAACGGTATTGGCAGGATGTTATTTGCTCACTGAACTAGCTGAGAGCCCGCTGTGTTCTGCTTGTTCACTCTTGTTGCTAATGTGATCTAGGAGATTTTTAGTGCTCTATTGTTCCTGCAGCTTAAACCTCATAAGTAGGCTCAGCTTAATTTAAGGAAAGAATAGACCCCGGCGCATCCGTCCACAGTAAATGTGGGGAACGGCCGAGGCTTCTTCTCTACCCCTGGTAAGGGGTCTGGGTAGTAGTGGGAATAGGGAGCGTCGTCAAGCAGGGCTTTTAAAGCCCTTAGGCCTTGACGGTTGCCTTCGTGATCTTGACTTCCTTGGCTGGCTTGCCATCCGGCTGGCCGCCTTCGACGCCGTTCTTGGCAATCTTGTCCATCGTCTCCATACCTTTATCGGTAATGGTAGCGAAGTAGGTGTAGCTCGGGGCCAGCTCGGAATCGTCGTAGTTGAGGAAGAACTGGGAACCATTGGTATCTGGGCCGCTGTTGGCCATCGCAACGGAGCCGCGCGGGTAGATAACGGGGTTCTGAGCGTCCTTCTCATCTACTTCGTCGGTGGGGTACTCATCAGCGAAGCTAAAGCCAGGGCCGCCGGAGCCGGAACCGGTTGGGTCGCCGCACTGCAAAACGTTGAGTTCGCCCGAAGTCATGCGGTGACAGACGGTGTCATCGTAGTAGCCGGATTTAGCCAGCTCAGAAATCGCATTGGTGGTACACGGTGCCTTGGCACGGTCCATCTCCATCTCAATGGTGCCCTGATTGGTCTCAAAGGAGACAGTGACAGTGCCCTTGGTGGAAATGTCCTTGCCCGCTGGCTTCTTCGCGCCGTTGGCATCCTGACCGTTATCTTCGTACGTACAGGTCACGGTATCCGGCAGGGCCTTTGCGCGCTTATCTGCGATGGGCTCTGCCTGTGGGGTTTCCTGCGAGGTCTCAGCTGCAGAAGACTCCTCAGCCTGTACGTTCTCATCGTCACCTTCGTGGGTGGACAGGAAGTAGATGCCGCCCACGAGAGCGAGGATTACTACGAGGGAAGCGGCAACAACGCCTAGCGGGCGTGCCTTCTGCTTGCGTTCGCGGGATTTTAGTTCGCGCTCGAGCTTGCTCAACGCCTCTTCGCCGCGTTTTTGATTATTTGGCACCGGGAGTCAACCTTTCTAGCGATTTTCGGTGGCATGATTCAACCTGACCGAGTTTAGCGGTTCTATACTGCGGGGAAAGCGTAGGCACCGGAATTAGGGCAAGTTAATGGCTTTTCAACTCAATCATAAGTACCCTAGTTTTCCGTGGTTGAACCAGAATTTACCGATCCACCAACGCCCACCGTAGGTGAACTTCCCGCAGTGGGAGATCCGCTGCCCGAATTTGAACTCATCGGTACCGACCTGAGTCAGATTACCAATGAGACCTTTGCGGGCACGCGCCTTATTATCTCTATGTTTCCCTCTATTGAACCCCTGCCTGCCAGGAGCAACTGCGTCGCTTCCATGAACAAGTCTCGCAGCTAGACAATACTAGGCTTCTTTGCGTTTCTCGTGACTTGCCCTTTACCCTCAAGCGCTTTTGTGCGACTAAGGGTATTAACGATGTCATCGCTGCCTCCGCATTTCGATCGGACTTTGGCGAGAAGTTCGGCGTGACCGTACGCGATTCCGTCTTGGAAGGTCTTCTTGCCCGGTCCGTGGTGGTGGCTGATGAAAACCATAAAATCATCCACACTGAAATGGTGCTAGGTGTTGTTACCTAGCTGGACTATGAAAAGGTATGGGACGTATTGCGTTAATCATTCCGATGGTTCGGGTCTCCGCTCATTGAGAAGATGGGGGAGGCCGGCTCTTTTTTATGGCGGCAGCTAGGGTGGTGGGTATGGAAATCTACGGTTTTACTGCCGGCCCCTTTCACACCAATACTTATGTGATTTCAGAGGGCCGTCGCGCCTTCATTGTTGATCCCGGCATGGATGCGATGGAAAAAGTCCTAGAGCATGACTTGGACTATGAGGCTATCGTGCTTACCCACGGCCACATTGACCACACCCGAGACGCCGGCACCCTAGCGAAAAAGCTTGATATCCCTGTCTATATTCATCCCGCTGATAAATTCATGCTGGATCGTGGCGAAGGTGTTTCGGCGCAAGCGCAAGAGCTTTTCGACGCCGCGCACATGACCCCCATCGAAACCGTCCGCGAGCTGTGCGATGGGGAAATTCTAGAGCTGCTCGGTCATGAATTCACCCTTAAACACGCGCCTGGGCATTCGCCGGGGTGCGTCATGATCGTCTCGCAGGACTTTGCACTAACTGGGGATGTGTTATTTGCCGGTGCCATTGGGCGCACTGACCTGCCTCACTCGGACCCCGATGCCATGCAAAAGTCGCTCGCCGGCCCAGTATGGAGCTTGGCAGACAACTTAGACCTTTTGCCCGGGCACGGCCCCACCACCACGATGCGAAAGGAGAGGGCGACCAATCCCTTCTTCGCAACATTGAGGGAGGTACTGTAATAGCCGTGAGTAAAAAGAAGCAGTTCCAAGCCCTGTCCGCCCCCAAAGGTGTCCCAGACTATTTCCCGCCGCAGTCGGCCGCTTTCTATAAGGTGCGCCAGACCATGGTGGAGCAGGCACATCTCTCCGGCTTCCAGCACATTGAGCTGCCTATCTTCGAAGACACTGCGCTCTTTGCTCGTGGCGTCGGAGAGTCCACCGACGTGGTGTCTAAGGAGATGTATACCTTCGCCGATCGAGGCGAGCGCTCCGTGACGTTGCGACCGGAGGGGACCGCCGGCGTGATGCGCTCGGTCATTGAGCACAATCTGGACCGAGGCCAGTTGCCGGTTAAGCTCAACTATTTTGGTCCGTTCTTCCGGTATGAGCGCCCCCAGGCTGGTCGCTACCGTCAGCTGCAGCAGGTAGGCGTAGAAGCTATTGGCGTCGACGATCCCGCGCTAGACGCCGAAGTTATCGCTTTGGCAGATCGTTCTTTCCGCGCGCTAGGACTTACTGGCTTCCGCCTAGAGCTCACCAGCTTGGGTGATCGTAATTGCCGCCCGGCTTACCGGGAGAAGCTGCAGGAGTTTCTCTTCAAGCTCGACTTGGATGAAGAGACCCGCCATCGTGCAGAGATTAACCCGCTGCGCGTGCTCGATGATAAGCGTCCAGAGGTGCAAGAGCAGCTTGCTGATGCCCCCTTGATGCTTGACCACCTCAATGATGAGTGCCGGGAGCACTTCGAAACCGTCACCGGCATGCTGGATGATATGGGCGTGGCCTACGAGATTAACCCGCGTATGGTTCGCGGTTTGGATTATTACACCAAGACCTGCTTCGAGTTCGTTCACGATGGCCTTGGTGCGCAGTCCGGAATCGGCGGCGGTGGCCGCTACGACGGCCTGATGGCCCAGCTGGGCGGTCAAGACCTGTCCGGCATCGGATACGGCTTGGGCGTAGATCGCGCCCTTTTGGCACTGGAGGCAGAGGGCATCACTCTCGATGGCGTTGATTCCCGCGTGGATGTTTTCGGTGTGGCTTTGGGCTCAGCCGCAAAACGCACCATGACCACTCTTATCAATGACCTCCGCAAGGCGGGAATTTCGGCGGATATGTCCTTTGGAGACCGTGGACTCAAGGGGGCGATGAAGGGAGCTGACCGCGCCGGCGCTCGATTCGCGCTCGTCCTCGGCGAACAGGAGCTAGAAAACGGCACCGTCGCACTCAAGGACCTAGCCGCTCACGAGCAGCACGACGTCAACGTCGCTGACCTAGTTTCGACCCTTGCACGGCAAATGCATGACGAGGATTAAAAATCTCTAGCCGGGGGCATCGCGCTTAAGTGCGGTGCCCTCTTTTAATACCTGCCAAATAGAGATCAATGATTTTTTCTTGAATATCCGGCTGGTAAGCCTCGACATTAACCTCGCGGGGGCGAGCCAAGCTCAGCAGGCCCACGATGAACTCGAGGTGGGTGACGCCAGGGCCAATCTCGCCTTGCTGTTGCCCAAGCTCAATAAACCGCCGTCCGTTGCGCTCTAAGAGGTTTCGCTGCGCGGTCAATTCGGGGCTTAAAGAATCTAAATCCTGCGGGACAAAGGCGGGAATGAGAGTGTTTAGCCCCATGGTCAGGATATGGCTGGCGTAGGTACGAACGTAGTCCTCCCCAGAGTGCGTGGGATGCTCGAAGTCCGTGATAAGGCGCTGTTGGAACTTCGCAAACGCTTCACCCATATACTCCGCACAAGCACGAATCAGGCTCGCGCGGTTGGGGAAGTTGCGATAAACCGTGGCCACACTCACCCCGGCTTGAGTGGCTACCTTATCTAGAGCGACATTATCGCCGTGGGTACGAAAGAGCTGACACGCCGCGGCCACAATGGCTGTGCGGCGGTGAAGGGCATCTGCGCGCATGGAGTCTCTTTTTAGCACTCCACCTGGGAAACACTAAAGCCCATGGTCTTGGCCAATCCGCCCAGGGAGGTTTCCTTGTATTGAGAGAGCATATCGCGGCCGGTCTCGGCCATGGTTTGCACCGCATTATCCAGTGTCACATGGTGGGTTCCTTCGCCCATTTTGGCCATGCGTGCGGCATTGATGGATTTCACTGCGCCAATCGCATTGCGCTCAATGCATGGAATTTGCACCAAGCCGCCAACTGGGTCGCAGGTCAGACCTAAATTATGTTCCAACGCGATCTCCGCAGCGTTTTCCACCTGGGCTGGAGCAGCACCCAGTAGCTCTGCCATGCCCGCGGCGGCCATAGCGGAGGCAGAGCCCACTTCGCCTTGGCAGCCGACCTCAGCTCCGGAAATGGACGCATTTTCCTTGATAATCATGCCGATAGCACCGGCGGTCAAAAGGTAACGGCGAGCAGTCGACCGAGTAAAGTCCGCGCGGAAATCGCGTGCATAATGCAGTACCGCCGGAATAATGCCACACGCGCCATTGGTAGGCGCGGTGATGACGCGTCCGCCGGCTGCGTTTTGCTCATTGACCGCTAGGGCGTAGAGGTTAACCCACTCCATGGCAGAAAAACCACAGCTGTCGTCATCCTGGTTTTCCAGCAATTGAGCGTACATCTTCGGGGCGCGGCGTGGCACGCGCAGCCCACCGGGTAGCAGGCCTTTGGTGGAAATGCCCTCGGTCACACACTCTCGCATAATGTCCCAGACCAGATCGAGGTGCCGCAAAGCGAATTCGGCGCCGCCTTCGTCACGGTGCAAGGCTTCCTCATTGGCGAGCACGATCTCCCAAATCGCCTTGTCATGAGCCTCACACAGATTGAGCAATTCTTCGCCCGTGGTGAAATGATAAGGAACGGAGTCATCAACCTGTGCTGCGGCTACACCAGCTGGAACCTCGTTGCTTTCGGCTACTTCCGCATCGAGCTCGGAGCGAGAGAGAATAAAGCCGCCGCCGACAGAAAAGTACTCTTCCTTTTCTGCGATGAGATTGCCGCTATCATCCCAAGCGCTAAAAATCATGCCATTGGGGTGTTGGGGAAGTGGCTCGTTATCAAAAACGATCTCATAGTCCACCGTGCCGCGGGGGCCAGAGATGGTTCCCTCACTGGGGATAAATCCACCTGCGTGTGGCTCGGCGTCGATAGGCACACTTAGCGGATCCCAGCCAGCGAGCCCGAGGATAACAGCGCGGTCGGAGGCATGCCCGCGGCCAGTGGCAGAAAGAGAACCTCGCAACTCGGTATACACCTTTGCCGGGTGCTTCTCGAGGGAATCGAGGAATTGCTTAGCCGCACGCATGGGCCCGACGGTGTGCGAAGAGGAGGGGCCAATGCCGATGGAGAATATGTCCGTGACACTAATTGTCATAGTTAAGCTGTGCCGAACCTTTCTGGAGAGATTGCTGTCGGGTGCATAGGTCTTCCTACGTCGGAAGAAACCGGAACGGAAGGGGAAGGCAGATTTTATGTGACCAGTGTAGCGAAAGTCACACCTTCTATCAATCGGGGCCTATGCGTATTGATGCTGGCCTTGTGCTCTATTTTCCGTATCCATCTAAGAGGTTTTCAAGGGGAATGAAGTTCTCCTTGGATAACCGGATGGTAGGTCTTCCTCCCCGGCCGCTGAAATCGCCGGCAATTCCTGCCACTCTGTCGCGAGGGGTAACCATCTGATCAGCTAGCTGAATGGCAGAGCGCTCAATACGGGCGGTAAAACGCTCTCCTTCAGGAGTGCCTAAATCTTCTGCCGCTTGAAAAACGCCCGTCGGCACCACGCTCGCGTGGAGTTGATTAAACAGCGGACGGAGCGCGTAGTCCAGAATCAGCGCATGGCGCGAGGAGCCAGCCGTAGCCGCGATGATTGTGGGAAGCCCGTCTAGGGCATGGGGCTCCAAAGTGTCAAAGAACATCTTGAATAGACCTGAATAGCTGCCCTGGAATACAGGGGTGACGGCGATGAGGCCATCAGCCTCGGCAACTCGCTGCTTGGCTTGCGTAAGCAATGGCGTCGGCGCGGTCCGATCAGTCATGGCAGTAGCGAGTTCGTAGGCTAAGTCGCGAATCTCAATGACGTCGATCTGGGCTCCTTCACCGCGCGCGGAAATCTTGGCGCGGGTGGCTTCTGCGAGCATGTCTGCCAGTCTGCGAGAGGAGGAAGGCTGTGAAAGACCAGCTGAGATAACGAGTAGGGAGCGCATAGCTAATTAGTTCTCCTTTCCTGGGCTGACCTGCAGGTGTGAGGAGTAGCGCTTAGTGAGCAAGCTAGCGTGCGTTGGCGGGTCAGAGGGCACGTGGCTTGGACGGCGCTGTTCAAAGCGGCGCCGCAGCTCGGGCACAACCTGTGTGCCCAGGATTTCTATCTGCTCCAGAACTACTTCCTGGGGAAGGCCGGCGTGATCGATGAGGAATAGCTGGCGTTGGTAGTCACCCGCCCAATCAGCAAAGCTGAGGGTCTTTTCAACTACCTGTTCCACGGTACCGACAGTCAGTGGAGTCTGTGCAGTGAAGTCCTCAAGGCTCGGACCGTGACCATATACTGGAGCGTTGTCGAAGTAGGGACGGAAGAAATCCTTAGCCGCTTGCTCGGTATCGCCGATAAAGACTTGGCCGCCAAGGCCTACAATTGCTTGGTCGGCTTGACCATGGCCGTAGGCTGCAAATCGCCGGCGGTAGAGATCTACCAGCTGAGCAGTGTGCTCTTTATTCCAGAAAATATTGTTGTGGAAGAAACCATCGCCGTAATAAGCAGCTTGCTCGGCAATCTGTGGCGAACGAATGGAGCCGTGCCAGACAAAGGGCGGAATTCCATCCAGTGGTGCCGGAGTAGCGGTAAATCCTTCCAGCCCTGCGCGAAACTTGCCATGCCAATTAACTACCGGCTCGCGCCAGAGCCTGCGAAGAAGGTGATAGTTCTCAATGGCAAGAGGAATGCCCTGCTGAATATCCTTGCCAAACCACGGATAGACCGGGCCGGTATTTCCGCGGCCCAGCATGAGGTCTACGCGTCCGTTAGCAAGGTGCTGGAGGAAGGCGTAATCCTCTGCGATCTTGACTGGGTCATTAGTGGTGATGAGGGTGGTTGCTGTCGATAGTTGTAAGCGCTTCGTCTGGGCGGCGATATAAGCTAGGTGCGTGGTGGGTGAGGACGGCACGAAGGGTGGGTTGTGGTGCTCGCCGGTGGCAAAAACGTCAAGTCCAACTTCCTCGGCCTTGAGCGCAATCTCCGTTAAGTTGCGGATGCGCTCAGACTCATTGGGGGTTTTCCCTGAGATGGGGTCAGCGGTTAAGTCCCCGATACTGAAGATGCCGAATTGCATGATTACCTTTCTATGCCGTGCGCTGGAGCAAAAATAGCCGTAGTGCCAAACGACGAGCGAATCATTCCCATTCTAAGGCATCAAAAAGTGCCGGTAAGTCGGCCGGTGTAACCAAGCGCAGGGGCTTCTCATTGGGCTTGCCGTGTTCTGTGATGATAGCTGCGCATGGTCGGTGCCCTTGGCTATCGGGTTCCGATAGGCGGTCCATCGTTTCCTGCACGCTTACGCTACGGGCAAGAAAGATGGCGCGATCGCTGGGTTCTTTGAATTTCACAATGTCCGCGATGTCTGCAGCATCGAGTAGGTGATTATCACTTAAATCTGCGGCAACCCAACGCGCAATGGTGTTGGTGGTCAGCAAAGCGGTGTAGCTGCCCTCGTCATAGATGGGAATTTGGGAAAAGTCTTCGTCCTTAATGACGTTAAAGGCATCCAAAATAGATGTGGAAGACGGCAAGGTAAACACCGGTCGCGGCTGCAAAATGCGGAGGGTATCGGGAGGGGTAAGCAAAATGTCCCGGAGAGCGGAAATCTGTCTTAGTACTGCCTCGTGTGGTTCAGCGATAGGTTCGGAATCGAAATAGCGACCGTGGGCGATAGCGTTGCGAAGGTTAGAAAAATCTTTCAGCGCCTCAGCCTGCTTGCCAGAAAGAAAGTGCTTGTCTCGTGCCCTGTCTACTAGCCACCAAAAGGAATCCGAGTTCTTTGCATTAAGGGTGGAACGCAAGTGTTGTTCTATGTCATTGAATGCGGCAAGGAATGTGGTAGCTCGGTGCGCGGTCATAAGGGCCAGTGTAAGTGACAAGAAAGGGAGACGTCGCCAAGCGAAGTGCCCGGATAACCTCCATTTAGAAAATGAAATATCCGCTAGTCCCGGTAGTACGGCCGGTGGAGCTAGCGGATGCGGAGAGCTTAGTGAGCAAGTTCGGCGCCGAGACGCCTCTAAAAGGCTACGCGCAGCACAGACACGGTCACCGCAGCGATAACTGCGGCGGCGGGAAGGGTGATGACCCATGCCAAGGCGATAGGCTTCATCAGGTTCCAGTTAGCTGCTTTATTGACGATGCCCACGCCTAGCACGGCGCCGATGAGGATGTGGGTGGAAGAAACCGGAAGGCCCAATATGGACGAGCCCATGACTACACCGGCAGCGGCAAGCTCAGCAGCGAAGCCGGAGGAAGGGTGCATTTGCGTCAGACCTGAGCCCACCGTTTGAATCACGAAACGGCCAATGAACCACAGCCCGGAAATAAGTGCGACACCCATGGCAATCATGACCGCAACAGGCACGGCAGCCTCATCGTTTACTTGATCCGTTTTCAGAACGTCAATAACGGCAGCGAAGGGGCCAATGGCGTTGGCAATATCATTGGAACCGTGGGAAAAAGCGAAGGCGGAGGCTGTAAAAACCTGCATCCAAGAAAAGAGGAGGAAAGTTGATTTAGCCAGTGACTTCTTCTTGAGGGAACGGGCGAAGATAAATACGGCCATCCATACCACTGCGCCCACCATGCCCATAACCAGCAGGTTTTGCAGTACGCTGAAATCGAGTCCGGTGTGCTTGAGACCCTTAAACATGACCATGGCGGAAATGATGATGGCACCAATGGCGGCAAGTACCGGTACCCAGCTCTCTAGGGCGCGGTGGGCTTTGACATCGTCCATGTCCTTGTTGAGGTCATATAGATCTCGGTAGTACTCAGACTCCAGCTGCTCCGGATCAAAGTCTTCTTCTGCAACCAAAGCCGCGTCGCGGGCCATGGCATTGGTGTAGCTAATCTGCTGGATCTCATTCAAGCGAGAAAAGCGAGTCTTATGCTCTTGGCGCAGTTCTGCGCGACGGGTTTTGATTTCGCGTAGTTTCTGGTCCGCTTCCTCGTTGTAGACCAAGATAGAGGACTTAATCCACTTAAATAGGATGAAAGCAGCGATACCGCCTAGGACAGGGGAGAGCACCCACGAGATGGCAATGGTGCCAATTTCTCCCCACTGAACCATGCTCCAGCCGCCCTTGCCGGTAACGAAGCCGACGGTGAGCGCCGCGCCGACGATGCCTCCGACGATGGAGTGGGTGGTAGATACTGGCCAGCCCATACGCGTGGCCACAAGTAGCCAAATGGCCGCACCCAAAAGGGAAGCCATCATGATGTAGACGAATTCCATGGGGGCTAGTCCATCGATGGCGTCAAGGTCAACGATGCCCGAACGCACGGTATCGGTGACCTCGCCGCCGGCGAGGATAGCGCCGGAGACCTCGAAGATAGCAGCAACAACGAGGGCCTGCTTCATAGACAGCGTTCCGGCGCCCACGGAGGTGCCGAAGGAATTGGCAACGTCATTGCCGCCAATATTGAAGGCCATGAAAAGAGCGAAGAGAATGGCGGTACCAAGGAGAATAGGCCTAGAGCCATCGACATAATCGTGGCCCCAAATCATAAAGCCAATGAGGGTAACGGCGGTAAGGCTGCCGAAGATGGCGTGCCAAATCCAATCGTTGCCCTTGCCATTGACGGCCTCGATATCCGTCATCTGGGTGGTGGGGGTAGACACAGGAAGAACCTTTCGGGAAAGCGTGCACAAAAGATACAGCCGCGTTTCTCAGCGGGGTGAGGGAGATTCTCAAAGGGAATTCTTATGTAGAGAATGCACGCCCAGACTAAAAGGTCTAGGTGACCGGAAGGTGAACTAAAGGTGTGGATCCCGTTAAAGCAATGTGGCTATTGACTAACATAATGACCGCCATTCCGGGTGGCGGCCACGTTCAAAGTTTAGTCACGGTAGGCGCCACGACCCAGGGTGTCGCACTCGGCCATCTTGCCGGAGTTATATCCCGCAAGGAATGCCTTCTCACGTTGTTCAGAGGAACCATGCGTCCAAGAATCGGGCTGCACCTGGCCGCCGGACCGACGTTGAATATTGTCATCGCCTACCGCTTGGGCGGCCGCGACTGCGTTGGAGACCTGTTCATTGGTGATTGGTTCTAGCAACGGGTTGTCACCCTTGTCGGCGTAGGAAGCCCACAGGCCGGCGTAGCAGTCCGCCTGCAGCTCAATTTTCACGGCATTCGAATCAGCGCCTGGGTCGTTATAATCCGACAGGCCGAGGGTGCCCTCAAGGTTTTGAATGTGATGACCAAACTCGTGGGCCACGATGTACATGCGAGCCAAAGGGGTATTATCCGCGCCGAAGTCGCGCAAGGACTCAAAGAACGCGGTGTCGAAATAGGCGGACTCATCTCGCGGGCAGTAGAAGGGGCCGGTGGAAGAAGACGCCGCGCCACATCCGGTATTAACTCCGCCGTGGAAGACCACACGCTCCGGTTCGGTGTATTGGATATCTGCTTGTTCTGGCAGAACCTTGGACCAGACGTTGTCCACGCTGCGGCCGGTGAACTCTACGAGACATTCGTCTTTAGTATTGCCGTCTTCTGCAGTTTCGCATTCCGGGCTATTTCCCTGTGCAGCGCCGTCGGATTGGGTCTGCTCGCTGCCGAGGATTGAGCCCAAGTCGGAGGGGTTACCGCCGAGCAGTAGGAAAAGGCCAACCAATACGATCGAGCCGACACCACCGCCGATGGCGATGCCGCCGCCACCGCCACCAGAGCGAGCTTCTTTGCCGCCGAAATCGGCACCAGATCTAAAAGTCATGTCTAAATAGTGCCACATGGACCCACTCAGTACAGGATGAAGATAGGCGCATAGGGGCCAAGGAGATGGAGCGTTCCTCATCTTCAGCCTTCAACGTTTGGGTTGCGTCTACCTTACTGCGCTCTGTGTACCGGTAGGGATGTAGAATCGTGCCCGTTCCTAGTCTTGTGCTTGGTTTGGCGCGCGCTGTTTACGCGTGGCGGGACCCGCAAGTGACACAATTTTCAGAAGGGATTGAACAACAGTGTTGCGTACCCACTTAGCTGGTGAGCTCCGCAAAGAACTCGCAGGAGAGACCGTCACCCTAACCGGTTGGGTCTCCCGCCGCCGCGATCACGGTGGTGTGATCTTCATTGACCTGCGTGACCGCTCCGGCATCGCCCAGGTCGTCTTTCGCGAATCCGATGTGGCTGAGCGCGCCCACGACCTGCGTTCTGAATACTGCGTTAAGGTCACCGGCACCGTAGAGCCTCGCCCTGAGGGCTCCGAAAACCCCAACCTGCCGTCCGGTGAGATTGAGGTCAACGTCGCGGATTTAGAGGTGCTCAACAAGTCCGCAGCGCTGCCCTTCCAGATTGATGATCCTTCCACCTCTGGTGAGGTAGGCGAGGAGACCCGCTTGAAGTACCGTTACCTGGACCTGCGCCGCGAGCGCCAGGCTAAGGCGCTGCGGCTGCGTTCTGCGGCTAACCGTGCCGCCCGCAAGGTACTGGATTCCCATGACTTTGCAGAGATCGAGACCCCGACTCTGACTCGTTCCACCCCAGAGGGTGCACGCGACTTCCTAGTTCCAGCGCGTTTGAAGCCAGGCACGTGGTACGCATTGCCACAGTCCCCGCAGCTTTTCAAGCAGCTGCTCATGGTTGCTGGCATGGAGCGCTATTACCAGATTGCTCGTTGCTACCGCGATGAAGATTTCCGCGCTGACCGTCAGCCGGAGTTTACCCAGCTCGACGTGGAGATGTCCTTCGTGGACCAGGACGATGTCATCGCCTTGGCGGAGGAGATTGTCACTGAGCTGTGGAAGCTCATTGGCTACGAGATCAAAACTCCCATCCCGCGCATGACTTACGCTGATGCGATGAAGTACTACGGCTCTGATAAGCCGGACCTGCGCTTCGACATCAAGATTGTGGAGTGTACCGAGTTCTTCAAGGACACCACCTTCCGCGTCTTCCAGAATGAATACGTAGGCGCTGTAGTAATGGAGGGCGGCGCTTCTCAGCCGCGCCGTCAGTTCGATGCTTGGCAGGAGTGGGCTAAGCAGCGCGGTGCGAAGGGCTTGGCTTATATCACCGTGGGTGAGGACGGCACATTGGGCGGCCCGGTCGCCAAGAACATTACCGACGCCGAGCGCGAGGGCATCGCAGAGCACGTCGGCGCTAAGCCAGGCGATGCTATCTTCTTTGCCGCTGGCGACACCAAGTCTTCACGTGCCCTGCTGGGTGCTGCGCGCGGCGAGATTGCAAAGAAGCTGGACCTTATCAAGGAAGGCGATTGGGCATTTACCTGGGTTGTTGATGCCCCGCTCTTCGAGCCTTCTGCCGATGCAACCGCTTCTGGCGACGTCGCTTTGGGTCACTCCAAGTGGACCGCGGTTCACCACGCCTTTACCTCCCCGAAGCCGGAATGGCTCGACTCCTTCGACCAGAATCCAGGCGAGGCTACTGCTTATGCTTATGACATTGTTTGCAACGGCAATGAAATCGGCGGCGGTTCTATCCGTATCCACCAGGAGGACGTCCAGAAGCGCGTCTTCGACGTGATGGGAATTGGGGACGAGGAAGCTCAGGAGAAGTTTGGCTTCCTGCTCGACGCCTTCTCTTATGGCGCCCCGCCACACGGCGGCATCGCCTTTGGCTGGGACCGCATTGTCTCCCTGCTGGGCGGCTTCGACTCCATCCGCGACGTCATTGCGTTCCCGAAGTCCGGCGGCGGCGTAGACCCGCTTACCGACGCCCCTGCGCCAATCCCTGCCGCACAGCGCAAGGAAACCGGCGTAGACTACAAGCCGGAAAAGAAGAAGGAACAGGACAAGGCTGGTTCCACTGCGGTTGAGACCGCTGAGGAGAAGTAGGCAGGTAGCTTAATCCTCAGCCAGCAAGGCACACCGTGCGGGGCGCATTGTAGGCCGCGGCGATTTCGCTGTGGGCGAATTTGTGACCCCGCTTTGGTGTGCGGGGGCATACTGGATAGAACTATGGATGAAAACGAAACTGTGCTATCGCCCGAGGACGTCATCAAGGCCGCCTCGGAGATGTTGTCGCGTCGTTTTGGTGGCACCCCAGAAATGTCGAGCGTGGAGCGCTTGGACGGTTCCGGCAATGCACTGGTCCTGCGCGCCAGGATCGCCCCCAGCGCATTTTTGCCACACCGCTCGGTAGTCATTAAGTACAACCCGGTTACAGGTTATGGCGTCGATGATGCCGCGATGTTGCGCGAGGTTGTGGCTTATCAATTCACTACCGCGTTATCTGAGGACGTGCGCCCCGGCCCAGTGCTTCTCGCACACGACTTGGAGCAGCGCATTATCGTGTTGACGGACTTGGGTGAGGGCGAAACGCTTGCCGACGTCCTAGTGCAGTCCTCCGATGCCGATCGCGTGCGGGTGCTGCGCTCGTTGGGTAGCGCACTGGGCCATATGCACGCGGGAACCGCCGGCCATGAGCAAGATTATGCAACCCTGCTCAATCGCATGCTGCGCAAGAATCCGGAATTGGCCCCGCATCAGTCCGTGCGCGATGAGGCGCTGGAGCGCTCCATCGGCATTGGCCTCAATTTGCTGGATAAAGCAGGACTCGAAGCACCAGCAAGCTTTCGGGAGCTTGCCGGCCAAGCCTCCCAGTCGTTGGCCTCCGGCAAGGACCGGGCGTTTACTCCCTTTGACCTTTCACCGGATAACATTATCGTTTCTCAGCGTCTGCATTTCCTGGATTATGAATGGGCAGGATTCCGCAACGTTGGCTTCGACGTGGCTTGCGTTATCGCCGGTTTCCCGCAGTTCCTCTTTTCTAAACCGATTACGGATGAAGAGGCAGATATTTTTATCTCTGCTTGGTCTCGTGCTGTTGCAGAGGTGTGGCCGCTATTTTCTAATACGGATGAGATTCATGGCCTTATCGTGGCGTCACTTATCGGATGGGCCCTGTCGAGCGTGACCACGATGCATGCCGGCGGTATCGAAGGGCTGGTCGCGCTTGCCAGGGGAGAAGCGGAGGTCTTCCATGATCCGCAGCGCTCTATCTTGCGTCCGGCTGACCACGGTCCGTTTACGGAAGATGAGTTGCTTGTTCGCCGCGATCTATACGAAACCTTCGAGGCACTGTCGCGCTATGCCGCGCGCTGCGATGGCCCCTCCTGCGCACCCATCGCGGAATTCGGCAGCGCCATTGCGCGCCGCTTGGATGATGAATAGTTGAACACGACGTGCCCGCACCCATGTAGGAGGTAGCTTTTTAGTGTCTCAAGACTCGTTATTTGGCGGGCCCGCTCCGGACAATGGCGCCTCGTCATTGCCTGGTAAGAATCTTTTCGCCACCCATGCAGGGTCTCCACTGGCGGCGCGGATGCGTCCGCAGAGCTTGGATGAAGTGGTAGGTCAAGACCATCTTCTGGCCCCAGGAAAACCGTTGCGCCGCCTAGTAGAAGGCTCTGGGGAGGCATCTGTGATTTTGTACGGGCCGCCGGGCACCGGCAAGACCACGATTGCCTCACTCATCGCCAGCCAGATGGGACAGAATTTTGTGGGCCTTTCAGCGCTTGATTCGGGTGTAAAGCAGGTCCGCGAGGTCATCACCCACGCTCGGCAGGAGCTCATTCACGGACGGCGGACTGTCCTCTTTATCGATGAGGTACACCGCTTTTCCAAAACCCAGCAGGATGCGCTGCTTGCGGCCGTAGAAAACCGTACGGTGTTGCTCGTGGCGGCGACCACGGAAAACCCTTCGTTTTCCGTCGTTGCGCCGCTATTGTCTCGCTCGCTGCTATTGCAGTTGCACTCGCTAAGCGACGACGACCTAAGAGGCGTCGCCAAGCGCGCGCTAGATAGCGATCGTGGCTTGGGCGAGCGCCGAATTCGGATAAGCGACGAGGCGTTGGACCAGTTGGTTCTCCTAGCCGGCGGCGATGCGCGCCGCACGCTGACCTATCTGGAGGCGGCCGCCGAAGCGGTGGACGACGGTGGGGAAATTACCCCACAGACGGTCACGGACAACGTTAATAAAGCGGTGGTGCGCTATGACCGCGACGGCGACCAACACTATGATGTGGTCTCCGCGTTTATTAAATCCATTCGTGGCTCCGATGTCGATGCTGCGCTGCATTATTTGGCCCGCATGGTGGAGGCAGGGGAGGATCCGCGCTTTATTGCTCGGCGGCTCATAGTGCACGCCTCCGAGGACATTGGTATGGCTGATCCCACCGCGCTTCAAGTGGCTGTGGCGGCGGCCGAGGCCGCACAGCTCATCGGAATGCCGGAGGCGAGAATCCCCTTGGCGCAGGCCACCATCCACCTGGCCACCGCGCCGAAGTCGCCATCGGTCATTTCCGCTATTACGCAGGCCCAAGCAGATGTGGCCGCCGGGAAGGTGGGCCATGTGCCAGCGCATCTGCGCGATGGGCACTACGAGGGTGCAAAGCGAATGGGAAATGCCGTGGGCTATGTCTACCCCCACGATGATCCCCGTGGCGTAGTAGAACAGCAATACCTGCCCGATGAGCTGGAGGGTTCCGTTTATTATGAACCCACCGATCATGGGGCTGAAAAGCGCGTTTATGACTATATAGGCCGCCTGCGCAGCATAATTCGCGGCAAGCGTTCAGCCGGTAAAAACGCTCGCCGGCCGTGCTGATACCTACCCAAGGGAAATTGCGGTGTAGCGAAGGGTAAAGTTGGGCGGGTTAGAAACTTCTCGATAGAAGATGAAAGCTCATACAGTTAGGATTGTTGCTCGTGAAGACTCATGAGATCCGGGAACGGTTTACCCAGCACTTCGTCAATTCTGGTCACGAGGCAGTGCCAAGCGCCTCGCTGATCCTGGATGACCCTAACCTGCTTTTCGTCAACGCGGGTATGGTTCCGTTCAAGCCCTATTTCCTGGGACAACAGAACCCGCCTTTTGCTAAGGGGCTGGCCACCTCCATCCAGAAGTGCGTCCGCACTCTAGACATCGATGAGGTTGGCATTACCACCCGCCACAACACCTTCTTCCAGATGGCAGGCAACTTCTCCTTTGGTCAGTACTTCAAGGAAGGCGCCATCACCAACGCCTGGACCTTGCTTACCGGCGCCGTGGACGAGGGTGGATTTGGCCTGGACCCTGAGCGTTTGTGGGTCACGGTGTACCTCGATGATGATGAGGCCGCCGAGATTTGGCGCGATAAGATCGGCGTCCCGGAAGAGCGCATTCAGCGACTCGGCATGGAGGATAACTACTGGTCCATGGGCATCCCCGGACCATGCGGTCCCTGCTCCGAAATCTATTACGACCGTGGCCCGGAATACGGCAACGACGGCGGTCCGATTGCCGATGATAATCGCTACATGGAGATCTGGAACCTGGTCTTCATGCAAAACGAGCGCGGCGAGGGCATTGGCAAGGGCAACTTTGAAATCGTTGGCGAGCTGCCCAAGAAGAACATCGATACCGGCCTCGGCATTGAGCGCGTAGCCTGCATCCTGCAAGGCGTAGATAACGTCTATGAAACAGACCTTTTGCGCCCGGTGATCGACGTCGCCGAGGAACTGACTGGTGCTACCTATGGTGATAAGGCCTCCCACGAGGACAATATCCGCTTCCGCGTGGTAGCGGACCACTCCCGTACCGGCATGATGCTTATCTTGGACGGCGTGACCCCGGGCAATGAAGGCCGCGGATACATCCTGCGCCGCTTGCTGCGCCGCATCATCCGTTCCGCTAAGTTGCTTGGCGCTCAGGGCGCTCCCATGGAGCGCTTTATGAATACGGTCATGGACACCATGACCCCGTCCTACCCGGAGATCGCGGACAACCGCGAGCGCATTCTGCGCGTGGCCGTCAACGAGGAAAAGGCCTTCCTCAAGACCCTAGAGTCCGGTACCCGTCTCTTCGATGACGCTGTCCAAGAACTCAAGTCCACCTCCCGCGCGAAGACCGCAAAGGTTCTGCCGGGTGAGAAGGCCTTTGAGCTGCACGACACCTACGGTTTCCCCATCGACCTGACGTTGGAGATGGCTCAAGAAGCCGGCCTTGAGGTGGACATGGACGGCTTTAACGATGCCATGGGTGAGCAGCGCCGCCGCGCCAAGGCTGATAATCAGGCCAAGAAGCACGGGCATACTGACCTTTCCCTCTACCGCGACTGGGTAGACAATAACCCCACCGTCTTCACCGGCTTTGAGGAGCTTACTTCCGACGCCCGCGTCATCGGCCTAGTCCGCAGCGGCGAAAAGGTTGATGAAGTACACGAGGGCGAAGAGGTAGAGGTCATCCTGGACCACACCCCGCTTTATGCCGAGGCAGGCGGGCAGATGGCGGACCGCGGGCGCATCGTGGCCGGCGAATCTTTGCTGGAGGTCAATGACGTCCAAAAGATTGGCAAGAAGCTGTGGGTCCACAAGGCTACGGTTACGGCTGGCGGTCTGGACTTGGGAATGTCTGTTGAGGCGGCCGTCGACAAGCAGTGGCGCCATGGTGCTACCCAGGCGCACTCTGCAACTCACCTGATTCATGCTGCACTGCGCCAGGTGCTTGGCCCGACCGCTGTCCAGGCAGGTTCTATGAACCGGCCAGGCTACCTGCGCTTTGACTTCAACTACACCGAGCAGCTTAGCCAGGCCCAGCTGGAAGAGATTGCCTTGATTACCAACCAGGCAATTGACTCCAACTTTGCGGTCAACACTATTGAGACCTCTTTGGAAGAGGCTAAGGCCATGGGCGCTATGGCCCTATTCGGTGAAAACTACGGCAAAGAAGTCCGCGTAGTAGAAATCGGTGGACCTTTCTCCATCGAGTTATGCGGCGGTACCCACGTTGGATCCTCTTCTGAAATCGGACCGGTTTCCGTACTGGGTGAATCATCCGTTGGCTCTGGTGCTCGCCGCATCGAGGCCTACTCCGGTCTGGATGCCTTCCGCTACTACTCGAAGGAAACCGCCTTGGTAGAAGGCGTTTCCCGCGAGCTTAAGGTACAGACCGAGGATCTGCCGGAGCGTATTGCTCAACTTTCTGAGAAGCTCAAGGCGGCGGAGAAGGAAATCGAGACTCTCCGCACACAGCAATTGGCTGCGCGTGCTGCCGAGTTTGTCGGCGCCGCCAAGGACATCAATGGGTTCAAGGTTATTGCGCTGACGTTGCCGGAGGGCACGACCGGCGGGGATCTGCGCACCGTCGCTACCGACCTGCGCAACCGCCTGCGCGAGGAAGAGGCCGTTATTGTCTTGGGTGCCCAAGATAAGGGCAAGTTCCCGTTCATCGCGGCAGCCACCGAAAAGGCCGTCGGACGAGGTGTGAAGTCCGGCGACATTGTCAAGACCTTTGGTCAGTATGTCGATGGCCGCGGTGGCGGTAAGCCGGATATGGCCCAAGGCTCTGGCTCTTCCGCTGCCGGAGCAGAGCGCGGCTTTGCAGCCGTCGAGGACATGCTCGAGTCCCTCTAGGAGTTCGACCGTGGCAAAAGTGGAACCAGATACCCCCGGGGGAGATGATCCAGGGCTGGGGCGCCGGCTCGCCTTGGACGTCGGTACGGTGCGCATCGGCGTGGCCGTGTCCAATAGGGAAGCAACGCTAGCTACCCCTGTGGAAACCGTGCACCGAGAAACCGGCTTCAAGGACCGCGATAAGGGCGATATTGACCGGATCCTGGAATTAATTGATTTATACGATGCGGTCGAAATCGTCGTGGGGCTGCCACGGGATTTGCAGGGAAATGGTTCGAAAAGCGTAAAACACGCTAAGGAAATCGCGTTTCGGATCCGCCGTCGGTTGAATCGAAATGCAAATATAGATAAAGTTCCACCACCAGTACGTTTGGCTGATGAGCGTTTGACCACCGTTGCGGCAACTACCGCGCTGCGTGCGTCCGGCGTGTCCGAGAAGAAGGGCCGTAAAGTCATCGACCAAGCAGCAGCGGTGGAGATTTTGCAGACTTGGTTGGATGGGCGCGCGAGCGCTCTTCGCTCAGTTGATGCAATTGACCAGCCTTCAGACTCAGGAGACTAAAACACGTGAGCCGTAACCAAGAACGCCTCGGCCGATCGATGGAGCCGAAATACGTCAAGCGTCGCCAGCGCGGCATTGCCGTTATTATCGCGTCGATCATCGTTATCCTTGGTGCCCTTATTTATATTGGATTCCGCCTTGGCAATACCTCCGCCGACTATGAAGGAACCGGCAACGGTACCACGCAGCTAGTGGAGGTACCGGAGGGCTCGTCCATGTCCGAGCTCGGTCCCGCATTGGTGGAGAAGAATGTGGTCAAGACCCAGGACGCCTTCGACTCTGCCGCTTCTATGAATCACAGTGCGAGCCAGATCCAGCCCGGTTTCTACCGCCTGCAGGAAGAGATGAGCGCGGACTCCGCGGTCGAGGCGCTGCTGGATGAGAAAAACCGCGTCGACATGCTTGAGGTGCAAGGCGGCGCAACCTTGGAGGACGTCAAGGTTGTTGGCGGAGACGTGCGCTACGGCATCTACTCCCTGATTTCCGAAGTCAGCTGCAATGATGGCAATTGCCTGAAGAAGGAAGACCTAGAAAAGGTTGCGGCGGAAACCGACCCGGCTGAACTGGGCGCTCCACAGTGGGCACTTGAAGCCATCAACAAGCGCGGCAATGACCCCATGCGCATCGAGGGTCTTATCGCTCCCGGCCAGTACGTCCTGGACCCCAATATGGAGGCCAAAGATATTCTGAAGGACCTCATCACGCGCTCTACCAAGCGCTACAACGAGACCAAGATCGAAGAACGCGCCCAGGCTATCGGCCTGAGCCCTTATGAGCTGCTCACTTCCGCTTCCTTGGTGGAGCGCGAGGCGCCCGCCGGTGAATTCGACAAGGTCGCCCGCGTTATCCTTAACCGTCTGGACGAGCCGATGCGCTTGGAGTTTGACTCCACTGTGAACTATGGCTTGGAAGACGTTGAGCTGGCCACCACCGATGAGGCCCGTGAGGAGAAGACTCCGTGGAATACCTACGCAAAGGAGGGTCTGCCAGATACCCCGATTGCTTCTCCTTCGGATGATGCAATCAAGGCCATGGAGCAGCCTGCTGAGGGCAATTGGAAGTTCTTTGTCACCGTGGACGAAGAAGGCACCACTGTCTTCTCCGATACCTACGATGAGCACTTGGGCCGCGTTGATGACGCCATCCGCTCCGGCGTGCTTGACTCCAAACGCGAAGGGGAGGGCGCCGGTTCCGGAAACGGCGATGCCGCTGCCGATCAACCCGCCCAATAAAGTCGCGAAAACCACGAAGAGGTAGAACCCGATGCCACGTGCGGCAGTCTTAGGTAGTCCCATCGAGCACTCGTTGTCTCCAGTGCTCCACAATGCCGGCTACGAGGCCGCCGGGCTGAGCGGCTGGGACTACACTCGCTTCGAGGTGACAGCGGAGAGTCTGCCGGAGGTGGTGGGCGCGAGTGCTCCCGAGTTTGCTGGTTTTTCCGTAACCATGCCGGGCAAATTTGCGGCCCTCCGCTTCGCGGACATCACAAGTGACCGCGCACAGCTGATTGGTTCAGCGAATACCCTAGTGCGCAGAGCAGAGGGTTGGTTTGCAGATAATACCGACACCGAAGGCGTGCGTGGTGCACTAGCAGAGCTTTTGGGAGATTCTCCGGCACGTCACGCGCTGCTCATTGGAGCCGGGGGAACCGCGCGTCCTGCCTTGTGGGCGCTCGCCGAGCGCGGAATTACTACCGTTACGGTCCTCAATCGTTCGGACCGTAGCGCAGAGTTACAGCCACTTGCCCAGAAATTAGAGTTAGAGCTTTCCTTTACTGGCTTCTCCGGTGACTTAACAGCAATTTCTCGCGCAGCCGATGTCATTGTGTCTACGGTTCCAGCCGCCGCGTTGGAAGACTACGTCTTCGACATAGCCCACGCGCCGGTGCTAGACGTCATCTACGATCCGTGGCCCACCCCGTTGACCACGTGCGCAGCGGCTAACGGCTACAAGTCCGTCGGCGGGCAGGTCATGCTCGCATACCAAGCATTTAGCCAATTCGAGCAATTTACCGGGGTGGCTGCTCCCCGGGAAGAAATGCTGCAGGCTTTGAACCAGGAACTACAGCGACGCTCGCAGACGGTTAAATAGAAGGGGACTTCGCCAAGCGCGGGCGGCTACCGCGTGCAATAAGCGCTGCGAATTTCGCCCTATGGGTGGCTATGGGAAGCGCTTAGACGGCGGTTTGCTCTAATCTAAGCGCCGTGCTGATTTTCGGGGGAATAATTTATTGTCTATGGGCAGCAGCCTTATCCTGGTGGGATATTCGGCAGCGCCGATTGCCGGATTGGCTGACGCTTCCGGCCGCAGTACTGTCGCTTGCAGTGGCCAACTGGGGTGGGGCGTGGTGGCCAGGGATGTATCTGGTACTTGGGCGGGCCCATGCAGGAGTAGGCGGCGGGGACATCAAGCTGGCCCTGCCGTTGGGAATGCTGGTGGGGCATGTCGCCGGGTTTATGGGGGTGGTGGCAGCCAGCGGCTGTGCCTGCCTGCTCACGCTCGGTTGGTCTGTTTGTACAGGGCAGAAGAAGAGTCCGCATGGGCCCGCGATGCTGCTAGCAGCGGCCGGGGTAGTGGTGTGCGTGCACCCTCTTTGAGGGGGTGGAAGAATATATTGCCGGACCAAGTTGGTACCGGATGGGCCGCGCCGTGCGATAATACCCGCATGCTTCGTTGGACTACTGCAGGTGAATCCCACGGCCAGGCTCTTATTTCTCTGCTGGAGCACATGCCCGCTGGGGTCCCTATTACCCGCGCCGATATTTCTCATCAGCTTTCCCGGCGCCGCCTAGGCTACGGCCGTGGTGCCCGCATGAAGTTTGAAGCTGATGAGGTCACCCTGCTGGGTGGAGTGCGCCATGGGCTGACTTTGGGCAGCCCCATTGCCATCATGATTGGCAATGCGGAGTGGCCCAAGTGGACCACCATCATGTCGGCTGATCCGCTGGATATGGACGATGAAGACAATATCAAGGCTATGAACTCTGGACGCGGTGCCGCTTTGACTAGGCCACGCCCAGGGCACGCGGATTTTGCCGGCATGGTGAAATACCGCCATGGTGAAGCGCGCCCCATTTTGGAGCGTTCCTCCGCGCGCGAGACTGCAGCGCGCGTGGCTGCCGCTACCGTGGCGCGCAATTTCCTGCGCGAGACCCTTGGCATCGAGGTCCTCTCCCACGTCATTTCTATTGGCGCCGCTGCACCTTATGAAGGGCCAGCGCCAGCGTTCGCAGACATCGCGGCCATCGATGATTCGCCCGTTCGCGCCTTCGATAAGGACGCAGAGACCGCCATGATCGCGGAGATCGAAGCCGCAAAGAAGCAGGGCGATACCTTGGGCGGAGTCGTCGAAGTGGTGGTGGATGGTCTGCCCATTGGCTTGGGCTCGCACATTTCCGGCGATGATCGCCTGGACGCGCAATTGGCAGGCGCCTTGATGGGAATTCAGGCCATTAAGGGCGTGGAAATTGGTGATGGTTTTGCGGAGGCCCGCCGTCGCGGTTCCGCCGCTCACGATGAAATGGTGCGTACCGCCGACGGCGTTAGCCGTCTCACCAACCGTGCCGGCGGACTCGAGGGCGGTATGACTAATGGGCAGCAGCTGCGTGTGCGGGCGGCGATGAAGCCGATCTCCACGGTCCCGCGTGCCTTGCGCACCATCGATATGGAATCCGGTGCCGATGCTACCGCCATTCATCAGCGCTCCGATGTCTGCGCGGTTCCGGCGGCCGGCGTAGTGGCAGAAGCCATGGTTGCCCTTGTCCTTGCACGCGCCGTGCTGGAGAAATTCGGTGGGGATAGCCTCGAAGAAACCTCGCAGGCTATCGCCGCGTATGATGAATACGTTTCGGACCGCCTTGCTTTTGACCAGGAGTAAGTTATGACCACCCCAACTGCCGTTACGGGCCAACCTCGTCCACGCGTTGTTTTGGTGGGCCCGCCAGGTGCGGGTAAATCCACTATTGGCCGCCGCCTTTCCAATGCCCTAAGCTGCGAATTGGTGGATTCGGATCACCTTATTGAGCAGGCAAAGAACAAGCCTTGCGGGGAGGTCTTTAGCGAGCTCGGGGAACCTGACTTCCGCACCCTCGAAGCCGAGCATGTTGCGGCTGCATTGCGCACTACGGGGGTAGTCAGCCTTGGCGGCGGGGCAGTGCTCACAGACTCCACGCGCGAGCTGCTGGAGCGCCACACCGTAATCTTTTTGGATATTTCTCCTGAAGAAGGCGCACGGCGTACCTCTGGGGACAGCAATCGTCCGGTTCTCGCGGCCGCCGATCCTCTCGAGCACTACCGTAACTTGGTGGATACTCGACGCCCCTTTTACCAGGAAGTGGCCGATTACCGAGTACGCACAGATGTTCGGACCCCGCAGCAGGTAGTAGGCGATATTCTCGGCTTCCTCGATACCTTGTAGATGCCCACCGCGCTAGCATTTGTTTCTCGCCGCCCTGCCGCGGCGGCGAACCGAAAGGACCACCATGCCCACCATTGCCGTTAATGGACCACAGCCTTATGAAGTCCGCATTGGCGCCGGTCTAAACCAGGACATAGCGCGGCGCTGTGCGGAAAGCGGAGCCGCCCAGGCGGGCATTGTCTTCCAGCCGCCCCTGCGCGCTGCCGCCGCGGATCTAGCGGAACTCGTTGCCGCGCAGGGCATAACGCCCACGCTTATCGACATCCCCGATGCAGAGGCCGCCAAGCAGCTCAGGGTCATCGGTGAAGTATGGGATCAGCTGGGGGAGAGGGGCTTTAGCCGCCGTGACGTCATCATCGGCCTAGGCGGGGGTGCCACCACCGATATGGCGGGGTTCGCAGCGGCCGGATGGATGCGCGGCATCAAGGTCATTCAGGTTCCTACCACCCTTTTGGCCATGGTAGATGCCGCCGTCGGCGGTAAAACTGGCATCAACACGGCAGCCGGAAAGAACCTGGTTGGCGCCTTTCATGAGCCAGATTCTGTGTTTGTGGATCTCGAGCGGCTCGAAACCCTGCCCGAGGCGGAAATCGTTGCCGGTTCCGCGGAAATCATCAAAACTGGTTTCATCCATGACCCGGTAATCCTAGAGCGCTATGAATGCGACCCGAGAGCGTGCTTGGACCCGGAAGGCTTATTGCCAGAATTGATTGAGCGCTCCATTGCGGTAAAAGCCGCTGTAGTAGGCGAGGACCTGAAAGAATCAGGTTTGCGGGAAACGCTGAACTACGGCCATACCTTTGGCCATGCCGTAGAGCGCCACGAAAATTATGCGTGGCGCCATGGTAAAGCTGTGGCAGTGGGCATGATGTTTATCGCCCACCTGGCGCAGGCACGTGGCCTAATTGACGCTGAACTCGTGGAAAAGCACCGCCGGATCCTGCACAGCGTGGGGCTGCCGACCTCCTATAAAGCAGGCCACTTTGCAGATCTATACGAGGCAATGACCCATGATAAGAAGAATCGAGACGGCAAGATCCGCTTTGTAGCCTTGACTGGGGTGGGAGAGACTACCCGCTTGGAGGGCCCCAGCACGCAAGAGCTAGAGGCGGCCTACGCCGCGATTTCGGAGTAGAAATGAAGATTATTGTCCTTAACGGTCCGAATTTGAACCGCTTGGGAAAGCGGCAACCGGATATCTATGGCTCCACTACCTTGGCAGATGTCGAACGGATGATTTCAACTCGTGCTACCGAGCACGGGGTCGAAGTAGAGTTTTTCCAGTCCAATCATGAAGGCGAGTTGATTGAGAAAGTGCATGCCGCCGCCGATGCGGGACAGCCGGTGATTATCAATCCCGGCGGGTTTACCCATACGTCGGTGGCCCTGCGGGACGCCTTAGCAGAGGTGGCGGATGGCGCCGGATTCGTAGAGGTGCATATCTCTAATGTGCACGCGCGCGAGCCCTTCCGCCATCATTCCTATCTCAGCCCTATCGCCCGCGGTGTTATCGCCGGATTAGGGGTATTCGGCTACGTGGCGGCAGTAGACTACCTCTGCCAATAGGCACCCACGAACGAGATAGGGCTGGGCGGCAGCAAGGAAGATAGAAATCTGCCCAACTGCTAAGGCTGCGTCGATATACTGGGTGGATACTTTCCACTCCGTAGTCAACCCAGAAGGATGAAATCATGGCTTTGGCAGATACTCGTTTCAGTGACCGGCGTCGCAAGCTTGCCGCGCAGCTGGCCGGCCAGCGCATCGATGCCGTTCTGGTCACCCACCTCACCCACGTGCGCTATCTTTCGGGCTTCTCTGGCTCGAATGGTGGGCTGCTTTTGCGCAAGGACCTTACTGCTCAGGTTGCTACCGATGGTCGCTACACCACGCAGATCGCCCAGGAGGTTCCTGATCTAGAGGCTATCCAGGGCCGTGCAGTAGGAAAAGTGCTCCTGCAGCAGTTTGCCGATGTACAGGGGCCGGTTCGGGTGGGCTTCGAAGCAGACTATCTGACGGTTTCTGAGCTGAAGGAGCTGGAGGAATCGTCCCCGGAGGCGGTTACCTTGGTCCCTGTCTCTGGCGTGATTGAAGATATCCGCTTGGTCAAGGACCCGCTGGAGCTAGCAAAGCTGGAAGAAATTGCCGCGCTGGCCAATAAGGCTCTGGAAGACCTCCTCGCCGCAGGCGAGCTGCGTGCCGGCCGCACTGAGCGCCAGGTGGCTGCTGATTTGGAATACCGGATGCGCATGCTCGGCTCGGAGCGGGTGAGCTTCGATACCATCGTCGCTTCCGGCCCGAATTCGGCGTTGCCGCACCATGGCGCTGATGACCGAATTATTGCGGACGGTGACTTGGTGACCATCGACTTCGGCGCGCATCTGCGTGGTTTTAATTCCGATTGCACCCGCACCTACGTGGTGGGTACTGCGAATGATTTTGCCAAGGAAATTTATGATGTGGTGCTGCGCGCCCAAGAGGCAGGCGTGGCAGCGTCGGTACCGGGCGCTAAGCTTGCCGACGTCGATGCCGCTTGCCGCGACATCATTTCTGCCGCCGGCTATGGTGACTATTTCGTGCACTCGACGGGCCATGGTGTGGGCCTAGACGTTCATGAGGCTCCGTTCGCGGCTCAGACCGGCAAAGGCGAACTCGCCGCCGGAATGACCCTGACCATTGAACCGGGCATCTATGTGCCAGGCAAGGGCGGCGTGCGCATCGAAGATACCCTCATCATCACTGAGGGTGCGCCGAAGATCATCACCGCCGCGACGAAGGAATTTACTGAAGTGCCCGCCTAGTGGGCCAGCACCTTGGAATTGGGCAGCTGGGCGACGTTGCGGGTGCCCAGGTGCGTGAGGTGGTTGAAGAGGTTGTGCGGTACCGAGTACTCCCACTTGCCAGACACCCAGCGGGTGCTATCCGGCGCGCACCTGCCATGGTTGATGGAATCGGCACGTAGGTCGTAGTACTGCACACCGTTTGCACGTGCTGCCTTATACATCGCGCTATTGACTTGGTCCTCGCCGGTGCGCACTAGGCCCGCATAGTCCAGATTAAAACCAACGTCGGTGGAGCCCGGCGCGGACGTGCGTAGCGGGCATACGGCGCCGTTGCGGGCGGAGATTGCCGGATATCCTACGACAGTAATCTGCGCATTTGGCGCGGCCTGGTGCACCCGCTGGATCGAATGTTTCATGCCATCAAAGTAGGGGTTCGAGGAAGATAGTGATGGTCGGACGATTTCCGGGAGATCATTGGCGCCGAACTGGATCAGTACATTTTTAGTTATGTCATTGAGGTCACCATTGGCAATGGCTCCGTTGATCTGCTCCCCGAAGTCCTTGCGGTGTGATTGGCTGGCTGCCTTGGCCGCAGAACAGGCGTAGTTGGCTACGTGCTGGCCAGAAAGGCGCCCTAGTTCGCGGCCGACATTGCTCTGCCTTGCGGGCAGCTCTGTGGGGAAGGCGCACCTGGGGTGTCTTCGATGCCATGGGTAGCGGAAGAAAGCGTAGTGCTTGCCGAAGGAGAAACGCTAGAAGTAGTCCCTACCTGGCCATAGGTGGGATTGGCGAAGACGGAATCGCCGAACATTACGGTCTGGGCGCCCGCTGCTACGGCCTGCGGGGCGGAGAGTGCTGCTACTGCCGCGCCAGTAGCAGCGGCCAGGGCATAAAAATCCTTGACAGCCATCGTAAAAATTCTTGATAAATATGTGGGATATCAATTTAGCAAGGCCTTATGGTACAGGGAGTTATTGCAGGATAAAAACATCGAATATCCGAGTAACCGGCCGCTATGTACTGGTAAATAGTCTCGAAATCCACTCCAAAGTCAAAAGTGGGGAAGGAATGGGGGACCGGTAATACCCCATGGGGCAGTTGTCCGGTAGGCTTAAACATTGTTTTCAACCTTTAGTCCACAATTTTCGGGAGTTTAACCGCAATGGCTGATACTACTGATTTCAAGAACGGCCTCGTTCTGAAGATCGACAACAAACTGATGCAGATCGTGGAGTTCCAGCACGTGAAGCCGGGCAAGGGTCCAGCCTTCGTGCGCACCAAGCTCAAAGATGTTGTCTCCGGTAAGACCGTGGATAAGACTTGGAATGCTGGCGTTAAGGTGGAGACCGCTACCGTGGACCGCCGTGATATGACCTACCTGTACAACGATGGCACCAGCTACGTGGTTATGGATGAGAAGACCTTTGAGCAGTTCGAGCTCCCGCCGGAGAAGTTCGGTGATGCCGCTCGCTTCCTGCTGGAGAACATGCGCGTGCAGGTTTCCTTCTACGAGGATGAAGCACTATTTGCTGAGCTTCCTATTTCCGTAGACCTCAAGGTCGAGCACACCGAGCCTGGTCTGCAGGGTGACCGTTCTTCTGGTGGCACCAAGCCTGCCACCCTGGAGACCGGTGCAGAGATCCAGGTCCCACTGTTCATTGAGATCGGCAACGTTCTCAAGATCGATACCCGCACCGGCGAGTACCTCTCCCGCGTTAATAACTAGGGCATCTGACTGTGTCTGATAACACCCCGAAGCGCGATATTAACTACAAGCGGCACACAGCGCGGTACCGCGCACGCCGCCGTGCTGCGGATATTCTGTACGAGGCCGAAAACAGGGACGTAGATCCCGTAGCCATCGTGGAGGACCGCATCGCTTTGGCGCGCGAAGATCGCAATGCGGTAGCGCCGATTGCCGAGTACACCCAGGTTATTATCAAGGGTGCAGCCGAAGAGCTCGATGTCATCGATGACACCATCTCTCGCTACCTTTCCGAGGATTGGGAACTGCATCGTATCCCTGCTGTAGACCGCGCCATCCTGCGCGTTTCGGTCTGGGAGCTGCTTTTTAATCCGGATATTCCTACTGCCACCGCTGTGGTGGAAGGCGTGGAAATCGCCTCTCAATACTCCAATGAGCAGGCAGCCCCGTATATCCACGCGGTATTGGACGATGTAGCGCAGTCTCGCTCCGCCGAAAGCCCAATGTCTGCAGAACACCAGGGCCTAGATGAAGATGGGCAGGATACTGCCGAGGCCGAGAGCGAAACGGATACCGCTACGTCAGCCGAGTCGGAAGAGACTTCGAGCCACCCAGCCGCACCTAATGAGGCTTCCGAATCGGAGGAAAACTCTGCGCAGTAGCATTTTCTCCTAGGTCCCGTGCCCTCCAGGGTGCCTGCTTCCGCCCGCGGCTGGCTTGGTTGAAAATACCAGGCTGGCGGCGGGCAGTATTTTGTACGATGGTAGCCATGGGCAAATTCAAGATTAATGATGCGCTGAGCCTAAGAGCGGGGAAGAATTTCCGACTCGCTGATGTGGACCCCACCTCTACACCGGGTTTCAATGGCTCCAAATCCGACCTGGCTGATCGTTTTGCGCATTACGACGAAGAGCTTTATGACCTGCAAGAGCGTCTTTTTGCCAATGGCCGCGCCCATGAAGAAGGCGCACCGTCTTTGCTTGTAGTGTTACAGGGGATGGACACATCAGGAAAGGGAGGGGCCATTCGTAATGTCTTCTCGGTTTTCGATCCCCAAGGCACTAAGACAGTGGGTTTTGGTAAACCGACGGAGGAGGAGCTGGAGCACGAATTTTTGTGGCGCATTCGCAAGCACGATCCCGTGCCGGGGCAAGTCGTGGCTTTCGACCGTTCTCATTATGAAGATGTGCTCATCCAGCGGGTTCACAAGTGGGTAGACGAAGACGAAGTTGACCGCCGTTTTGCAGCTATCCGAGATTATGAGCAGGAACTCGCCGGCCAAAACACCAAGATCCTAAAGATATTTCTGCATATCTCTCCGCAATTCCAAAAAGAAAATCTACTAGAGCGCACCGAGCGCGAGGACAAGTATTGGAAGTATGACCAATCCGATATTGAGGAACGCGGATATTGGGACCAGTACATGGCGGCATATGAAGACGCCATTCGCCGAACGGATGAGATCTGGGCGCCGTGGTACGTCATCCCCACAGATAATAAGAAGTACGCCCGCATGGCATTGAAGTTCCTCATCGTCGACGCGTTGCGCCACCTAGAGCTGTCGTGGCCCGCACCGGATTTTGATCCGGAAGGGGAACGCCAACGCATTCTCGACGCAGAGTAACCGTCTACAAGAAAAGCTCCCTTTCTGCCGACCATTCCCACATGAGGAATGGAAGGTTAAGGGAGCTTAATTCTTTGGCGGACTTAGTTAACTCGTGGCATCTTCAGTGCCCGAGTTATTGCCTTCCGCGCCGGCCTTGCCAGCAGTTTCAGAGCCCAGCTTGGCCATTTCTTCTGCAGCAGAGACCATGGCGTCCTGGCCACGGATTACGCCGTCCACTGCAGATTTTAAGGCTGCCTGCAGCTGCTCATCATTCATACCAGCGGCAGCGGGGATATCGCGCTCGGTGCGCACAACGAGCATGTCATCGTGCTCGGAAATAACAGCTCGCGCGCCAAAGGCCACGGAATTGATCTGGTTAGCCGCGAGGAAAAGGCCGGCATCAGCCTTGGAATAGGCGGCGTCGGTAGGGACATCACAGCGGACAATGACCACAGAATCAAGGACCGCGAACATGGTGGGCAGGCCATTGAGGTTAGCGGTGGCTGCCTCTATATCGCTGTCCATCTTGGTCAATTCGATGTCGAAGGAGCGCATAGCTTCGACAACGCGGTCCAGGGTGATCTCCGGCAGATTGTTTTCGGTAGAGGCATTAGTCATGGTTGTGCTCCTCCCAGGTCACGAGCTGCGGGTAGTGTTCTTCCACGAAAGCGAAGGACTGCAGCATAGAGTCCAGCGTGGACATCACGAAGGCACCGATCTGGTTACGGGACAAACCGTGAGCAATGTTGATCTCGCGCACTCCGGAGACTGCGAGGTTATTCTCGGCAGACTCGAAGAAGCGGAGGGTGGGGGCAAAGTGCTGCTGGTTCCACTGGTTGAGAACCATCAATAGGCTAGGTCCTTCAGAAGAAGGCACGTTGCCGCGCCAGACGGAATCCGCGACGAGCACATCATCGCGCACCTGCATAGCGATGGCGACATTGGAGAAACCGGTGCGCAGGATCTGCACAGTTTCTTCCTCGCTCACTGGCTGTTCTTCGAGGCGATATTCCAAGTTTTCGGAGGAAAAGATCTCACCGATGCGCTCTAGAGTTACAGGCTCTACCGACGTATCGGGATACAGGGTTGGTTCTTCAGACACTTAAGTAGTCTCAATCCATGTACTAATCGGGGATAAAGTTCAACCCTTGCCAGCTTACCTAACTACACCCGTGCTTTCTGGCATGCCAAGAGTCTAGGGGCGTCATGGTCACCATTCGACCCACGGGGTGCAGGCGTTAAGCGCTGTCTACAGCGAAAGGCGATAGCAAAGCGTCAGCCAAAGGCTAGGGCAACCGCCTAGCTAAACCACACAACGGGGCAGCAATTATTCAGAAAGGCTTGGCTCGAACTATTGAACCACGCAATCCACGATGGAGTCCGTCTCGGCTGCTAACTTGGTCTTCATGAGTGCCTCCGATTTCTCTCAGCTCGCCCCCGGCGTCACTATCTCTTGCCGCGACGAGCACTGGCTGGTGAGCAACGTCACCCGCACCACTGATGGGTTCCGCATTCGGGCCCGTGGAGTGAGTGATTACGTGCGGGACACCACCGCGACCTTCTTCACGGCGCTTGATGGCATTGAGGTCTTCGACCCGGCCAATGTCACCGTGACCCCGGATGAGTCTTCGCACTTTCGGCATACTCGTTTGTGGTTGGAGTCGACGTTGCGCCGCACGCCGGTGCCGCTGTACCAAAAGCAGCTGGAGGTAGCCACGGACATGTTGGCGGACCCGCTAGATTACCAGCTCTCCGCGGTGAAGTCGGCGCTTTCAGACGAGCGCATCCGCCCGCGCGTGCTGCTCGCAGACGCCGTGGGCTTGGGTAAGACGCTGGAGATCGGCATGATCCTAGCGGAGCTCATCCGCCGCGGTAGGGGAGAGCGCATACTTGTAGTCACGCCGAAGCACGTTATGGAGCAGTTCCAGCAGGAGCTGTGGACGCGTTTTGCCATCCCGCTGGTTCGCTTGGACAGCCAGGGTATTCAGAAAGTGCGCCAGAAGCTGCCGGCATCGAAGAATCCGTTTACCTATTTCCCGCGTGTTATCGTGTCCATGGATACGCTCAAGGCACCCAAGTACCGCGCGCAGTTGGAGAAGGTGCGTTGGGATGCAGTGGTCATTGATGAGATCCACAATGCGACGAACGCCGGCTCCCAGAACAATGAGCTGGCCCGTACCTTGGCACCGACCACCGAGTCGCTCATCCTGGCCTCGGCCACCCCACACAATGGCCGCGAGGATTCCTTTAAGGAAATCCTGCGTTTGCTTGACCCGCTGTCAGTCCTGCCTGATGGCTCCATCGATATGGAAGCCGCGAAGAAGCTCATCATTCGCCGCCATCGCAATTCACCCGAAGTGGCTTCGGTAGTAGGAGAGAAGTGGGCCAAGCGCGGTGAGCCCCGCAACATTTTGGTGGACGCTTCCCCGGAGGAAAATGCCGTGGCGCGTGCTATCGCGGAAGACTGGGTAAATACCCCTGCAACGACGGCGAATGATCGCCTCTTCCCCTGGACCTTGGTTAAGGCCTTCCTATCTTCCCCGGCGGCCTTGGAGGAATCCATTACGGCGCGACAGAAGCTTGAAAAGCCCAAGGAACAGGACAAGCTGGATCGGCTTAAGGAGCTCAACAGCAAGGTCACGGAGGAAAACTCCAACAAGTTCGCCGCCCTCATTGATTACCTCATGGACATCGGGGTGAAGAAGGGCTCGGAGCGTCGCGTCGTTATCTTCTCTGAGCGCGTGGCAACCTTGCAGTGGCTGCAAGAAAATATCGCTAAGCACCTAAAGCTGCCCAAGGGCGCCGTGAAGGTTATGCACGGCGGCCTGTCGGATTCGGATCAGCTGGCGCTTATTGATGAATTCAAGCGCACCGACACTCCTCTGCGTGTCCTTATCACCGGTGACGTCGCCTCCGAGGGCGTGAACTTGCACGCCCAGTGCCACCACCTGGTGCACTATGACATCCCATGGTCGCTCATTCGCATCCAGCAGCGCAATGGCCGCATCGATCGCTATGGCCAGGAACACGAGCCGGAGATTACCTCCCTGCTGCTGGACCCGAAGGATGCTGAGGTCGCTGATTCCATTGGTGAGCTGCGCGTTCTTACCCGCCTCATTGACCGCGAGTATTCCGCTAACCAACTCCTCGGTGATGCTGCCCCGCTTATGGGCAAGCACAATCCCAAGGCAGAGGAGGATGAGATCCGCGCAGTGCTCATGCATGACCGTGACTTCGATGAGGTCGTTGCTTCCCCTGAGGAGGTACTCACCGGGGCGCATGCGAAGCCCGCACTTGTCGACATCCCCGCGGAAACCCCCACCTCCGGCCTCGGCGATGACATCTGGCAGCTGCTGGTAGCAGCCGCTGTTGAGGACACCGGAGGCGCAGTGGAGACGGAATCCTTACCTTCCGAACCCACACAACGGTCTGCTCACCACAGCCTCTACCGCGCGGAGAAAGACTACTTGGACGACGCCCTCGTGGAAGCCTTCCACGATGAAGCCGATAAGTCTTTAAACGCCGGCGGCGTGGCTTATGAGTCACACGATAATGACATCGTGGAGCTCACCCCACCGCGGGATCTGCGCCGGCGCTTTGATTACCTCCCGCAAGATTACGTCTCCTACCGTAAGGTCACCGAACGCCTTATGCTGGCAACCTCGCAGCGCCGCGGCAATCAGCACCTCAAGGCCGCACGTGAAGGTGATTCGGAGAAGTCCTGGCCGCGCGCCCACTACCTTGGCCCGCTGCATCCCGTATCCGAGTGGGCTGCTGATCGAGCGTTAATCAACATGCCTCAGAGCGAAATCCCCGCGGCACTCGGTGCGGTGGACAAGCCCACGCTTCTCCTCATGGGAACGCTCACCAACTCCCGCGGTCAGGTGCTCTCGCGCACTTTCCTCACCGCTACGGAGGGCCCTTTCGGCTTCGACGTCCCTGCTGGACTCCAAGCCGTGGATGTTGAATTCCACGAGGACGTCTACGCCTGGCTGGGCCGCATCGGTTTGACGGCGAACGCGATTAATCCCGGTAAGTTCGCTGTTCCCGATGACGCCGATCAGCTTATCGCTGCCGCGGTGGAGGCTGCGCATACCAACCTCTCCATGGTGAAAAACACCAACCTCGAACAGGCGCAAAGCCGGATCGCC
The DNA here is from genome assembly GCF_027570195.1 of Corynebacterium yonathiae. Taxonomy (GTDB): domain Bacteria; phylum Actinomycetota; class Actinomycetes; order Mycobacteriales; family Mycobacteriaceae; genus Corynebacterium; species Corynebacterium yonathiae. The sequence continues at coordinate 179,764 of NZ_JAKMUZ010000001.1, read as the reverse complement.
GGATGGCAGCACCGCGCGAATACCTGGCAGCAGGCCAACTCTGGCCAGCAGACCGTCAAGATTAAGGACACCAAGCGCCTTATCCACCAGGATGAAGAGCTTCTGAAATCCATGGCGCCGGAGCGTTCCCTCGTACGCCCGCTTGCACTCATCCTTCCGGATACCACCGCCACCGCACACACCTATTCCAACGAAGCAGAGGCACGCTAATGGCAGACTTCGATTCCATCATCAACGTCGAGGAATGGATCTCAGATTATTACCTCACTACCGATGACAAAGGCAGCTCCTTCGGCAAGCGAGCAGATGATGCTGTCAAAGAGTGGAAGAAGACGGACAAGGATGCAAAGAACGCCGGCTATGAGCACACGCAATCCCCGCTGTTGCGTCTGACTTCCCGCAGGGAAGCGCTGCACACCAAGCTTTCCGGACTGTCTATGGAGGCCTCCGCAGATAAGCTGCACGAGGTCTACGACCTCATCGCCGAGGCCTTCGGATACCCAGCCCCCAAGCGCCTGGAGTTCTCCCGCAACGGCCAATCGCTGACTCTGACCGCAGCCGCGGATAAGAACCACTCCTTGGTCGTCCTTCGCGCTGGACAGATGGATTCCGTGGAGGACCTCACCACCATTCCACTACTGGACGCGGACCCAGAGCTGGGACAGCAGAACTCCAATGGTGAAGCCAAGCCCCTCGACATCACCGCTGCCAAGCTCGTCGGGGAGCTCTTCCTCACCGAGCAAGCACCCGACCTCATCCTGGTCCTTGCCGGCCGCTGGGCAGTCCTGGCTGAGAGGGAAACCTGGCCGCTGGGCCGCTACCTCGCCGTGGATCTAGGCCTGGCCGTCGAGCGCAACGACCAAAAGGCCAAGGGCGAGCTGACCCGCGTGGTCGCTATTCTCGCCGCCGAACACACCATGCGCGGGGCTGATGGCACCACCTGGTGGCTCGATACCCTGACCCAAGCCCGTGAACACTCCGTCAAGGTGTCTGAGGAATTGCGCGGAGCTATCAAGGCCTCGATTGAAATCATCGGCAACGACGTGTTGCAACGTCGAGCGTTGCAACACCTGAATAACGAACAACAGCACGCCAGCCACGACATCGACGGCAACGAACTAGCCAATCAGGCTCTACGATACCTTTACCGCATCCTTTTCCTTCTCTTCGCCGAGTCTTCCCCGGAGCTGCAAATCCTGCCCACTGGGGACAATGACTATGACGAAGGCTATGGCCTTGCACGCCTGCGGGACCTCATCCTTACCGAGCCTTCCACGCACCGCACCCAAAACGGCACGCACCTCTATGAGAGCCTGCAGTTGCTGTTCGACCGTGTGAATCGCGGCCACGATCCACACGATGAGAACGATGAGTTCTTTGATGAAAACGCCACCGAGGATGGCCTAGAGTTCCGCAACCTCGACGCAGACCTCTTCAAATCCGAGGCTACGTTCTACATTGATGAGGTCAAGCTCTCCAACCTTGCCTTGCACCGCGTGCTGCAGAATCTCCTGCTTACCAAGGAAAAGCGGGGGAGTGACCGTGGTTTCATCTCCTACGCCACCCTTGGCGTGACCGAGCTAGGCCAGGTTTATGAGGGCCTGATGTCCTATACCGGCTTCATCGCCCAGGAAGACCTCGTTGAGGTGGCCAAACGCGGTGACCCTTCCAAGGGCTCCTGGGTGGTTCCCGAAGCACAAGCGCATACGCTTCCGCAGGATTCCATCGTTTACGAAGACCGCGAAAGCGAGCATGGCGGTGTGGAGCGCGTCCAACGCACCCACGCCCGAGGCAGCTTTGTCTACCGCCAATCCTCCCGCGACCGTGAGCGCTCCGCGTCCTTCTATTCACCACCCGTCATCACCGAGTTCACCGTTGGCCAAGCCATCGAGGAACTCACAGCCACCGGCCGCATCGACCAAGCCGATGACATCCTCACCCTCACCATTTGTGAGCCTGCGATGGGCTCCGGTGCCTTCGCCGTGGAGGCCGTCAACCAGCTAGCAGAGCTGTACTTGACCAAGAAACAGTCTGAACTTGGCAAGGAACTTCCTGGCGAGGACCGCGCCCAGGAACTGCAGAAGGTCAAAGCCTCCATTGCGCTGCATCAGGTCTACGGCGTGGACCTCAACAAGACCGCGGTCGAGCTTGCCGAAATCTCCCTGTGGCTCAACACCATGACCAAGGAGCTAAAGGCTCCGTGGTTCGGCCTGCACCTGCGCCACGGCAACTCTCTGGTGGGTGCTACCCGCTCTACCTTCAGCGCCAAAGAAGTTTCCACCACGGCATCGAAGAAGAAGGGAATCCAGAACTACCTCACGCTGACCCCGCAGCACCATCCGCTCAAAGAATTAGCCGAGGCTATCGATGCCAACGAGACGGACCAGCACCCAACGGGTCGCATCCACCACTTCCTCGTTCCCAGCCACGGGTGGGGAAGTGCCGTGGATGCCAAGGAATTGAAGAACCTCGCGGCGGAGGAAATCAAGGCCATGAAGGCCTGGCAGAAATCCATCTGCAAGCCACTGAACAAGACTCAGACCAAGCTCGCCACCGCACTGTCCAACCAGGTTGAACGCCTCTGGGAGCTCTCCCTAGTCCGCTTGCGCATTGCCGAGGACCAAATCCGCCGTGACCTGGACCTGTGGGGCCAGGAGCCCAATACCGCCAAGCGCGCGGACGTGGTCACCCGCGCCCAGGTGGAGGAAGAACTCCTCCACAACAATGAAGGCGCCTACCTTCGCCTGCGCACCGCCATGAACGCATGGAATGCCCTCTGGTACTGGCCTGTCACAGCCACCGATGAGCTTCCCGATATCACCGAGTACCTCGCTACCATGCAGGACCTCCTCGGCGTCCCGAACGAAGGCCAGAAGCGCTACCGCAAGGACAACCAATACGCCTTCGGCTTCGACATGACCTGGGATGAGCTGGACTACGTCGAATCACTCGATCGTTCAACTTCCAGCCGAAAGCGCTACGAGGACGTTCTCAACGTCCACCCCTGGCTGAAGACCGTCAACACCATTGCCCAGGAACAAGCCTTCTTCCACTGGGACCTCGACTTCGCCACGGTCATGGCTAAAGGAGGCTTCGACTTCCAGGTGGGCAACCCGCCGTGGGTGCGTCCGCGTACCGATATGGACGCGTTGCTGTCCGAGCACGATCCGTGGTTCAGCCTTGCCAACAAACCCACCCAGGCGGAGAAGAAACAGCGCCGTGAGCTCCTTGCCGGCAACGACGCCGTCCTAGAGACTCTCTCCAAGGGCCTTGCTGAGGCGGTGGTGACCTCCGCAGTGCTTGGCGACGCCACCCGCTACCCCCACCTGCAAAACCAACAGCCCGATCTCTACCGCGGCTTCATGGAGCGCACGTGGGCCAACGCCGCCGAGGACGGCATTATTTCACTCATTCACCCCGAGTCCCACTTCACGGAGAAGAAGGCAGCGCCGCTGAGGGCTGGTGCTTATCGACGTCTTCGTCGTCACTGGCAGTTCATTAACGAGCTTGTCCTCTTTGATGTGCATGATCTCGTGAAGTACGGGATCCATGTTTATAGTAGCCGCCGAGAAGAACCGAGCTTCCTTTCTGCATCGGCGTTGTACCACCCACGTACCGTTATTGATTCTTTGGAACACGACGGAAGCGGAAAGCTGCCAGGTTTTAAGGACGACAATGACAACTGGGATCTACGTCCGCACCGGGACCGCATCATCACGGTCAATGAAGACACCCTCAAGGTATGGAATTCGATCATTGAGGAACCCGGTACGCCGCTACTTGAGACACGAACCGTTTACTCGGTGAACAGTGAAGCTGCCGCAGTTTTGGCCAAGCTGGCTGTGGCACCACGCATTAAGGAATTAGGACTCCAGTTCTCAAGTGGCTGGCACGAGTCAGCAGATAAGAAGGCTGGTTATTTTGATACCTCGTGGCAGCATCCGGAGTCCTGGGATGACGTGATTCTCCAGGGACCGCACCTTGGTGTTTCCACCCCGATGATCAAGCAGCCGAACCCAACAATGAAGCACAACCAGGATTGGTCGGAGATTGATCTCGAAGCCATTTCGGAAGAATTCATTCCAGCGACGGCGTATCTACCCAATCGCTCGTTCGAGACTTACGACCTTGATTACGGAGTGTGGGAAGCCGATGGTGAAAGAGTGAAGGTAAAGAACAGCTACCGTGTTGCGTGGCGTCGAATGGCAGCTACTACTGGATTTCGCACTCTTTATCCTGCGATAATTCCGCCCGGAGCGGCGCATGTACACCCAGTCCAGAGTGCAGGTTCTTCAATTGCTGCGGAAAATACGGCTTTAGCTGGGGCAGGAATGTCATCGTTCACTGTAGATTTTTTCGTCCGCAGTTTGAATCCGTCTGATTTGCACCCCAGCATCGTGAATGGTTTGCCTTATCCCCAAAGGTTTCAAGAGGAACTTGTTGGAAGATACCTTCAGCTAACTTGCATGACAGAGAAGTATGCTGACTTTTGGAAGGATTGCCTTGGAATTGATTGGTCCAAGGATACTCCACTCCGCAACGCCCGCGACCGCTTCCATGCTCAAAACGAGATTGATGCGATGGTGGCATTGTCGTTGGGAGTGACGTTGGATGAGCTGCTGATGATTTATCGCACGCAGTTCCCGGTGATGAGGCGGTATGACCAGGAAGATTTGTATGACGCTAATGGTCGTAAGGTGCCTAAGGACGTGCTGAAGCTGGAGAAGAAGCTGAAGGATGGGCAGCAGCTTTCGGAGGCGGACCGTACGTGGACGCATCCGCAGTCGGGCGTGGAATACGTCTTTGAGTATCCGTTTGCGCCACTGGACCGTGAAGCGGACTTGGCGGCGGCGTATGAAAAGTATGCTGCGATGATGGACCAGCAGTAGATTCGGAAACCAGAAGCGAAGCGAAGCAAAAGACCGAAAGTATTGAAGTAGCACCTTATGTCGAGTCTTATCCCTACCTACGCCTCAAACCACATTGTTGATGGATTGTCGGAGTACCTCACCACAACGTTCTCACTGGCGGAGGATCTGACTTCGCAGCAACTGCGGGAGTTCCTCAATGACCCAAAGGGCGGCATGTTCTACGGGCCGTACGTGCGCACGCGCTTGCCGTACGCACCGGCGCAGTCGTGGGATGGGATTCTGGGGTGGTTGCCGTCGGGATTTAAGCCTTATCGTCATCAGGCGGAGGCGTTTTCTAGGCTGGCGTCTTTTGACTATGTCACGGGTGAGGCACGGCGGCCTTCGCCCACGCTCGTGGTGACGGGTACGGGGTCCGGTAAGACGGAGTCCTTCCTATATCCGATTCTGGACCACTGCCGTCGTTCCACAGGGAGTGGCATCAAGGCGCTGATTCTGTACCCGATGAATGCGCTCGCCGCTGACCAGGAACGTCGTTTGGCAAAGTTGTTGCACGCGGAAGCGGAGCTTGCGGGGGTAACTGCGGGTATCTACACCGGTGAGGTGGTGTCGGGTGGCCGGAGGAAGGTCTCAAAGGATGGCCTGATTTCTGACCGTTCGGTGCTGCGGGATACCCCACCGGATATCCTGCTGACTAACTACAAGATGTTGGACCAGCTTCTCTTGCGAGAACAGGACCATGAACTGTGGGAGAAGTCCGCGCAGTCCTTGCAGTACTTGGTGCTGGATGAGTTCCACACGTATGACGCCGCCCAGGGCACGGATGTGGCGATGCTGCTGCGCCGCTTGGGTTTGATGCTCAAGAAATATCAGCCTGAAGGTTTCCTTTCTGCTGAGGATGCGGAACGTCCCCTGGGCAAGGTCACGCCGGTGGCGACCTCCGCGACGTTGGGGGACAAGAGTGCTGAAGGTGACGGGAGCGCCCAACGCGGTCCTTCTGCGGCTGATGCGGAAGCATCACACGGCGATATGCTGTCATTTGCGTACACGGTCTTTGGCGAGAAGATGCCGCCGGATGCGGTCGTGGGGGAGACACTCATGGGCGTGGAGGAATGGCAGGCCACGGTGGGGCCATTGGCCTCGAAGCTTAGGGAAGGTAGTGCTGATGAGATTTCGTCGGTGGCGGGTGTTCCTACTGCTACTGCTACCGATACCGCTGCGCGTGCGTCTGCGCTGCCTCATTCTGCGTCTCCTTCAGTTGAAGTGATGCAGTCTGTCGTTGATGAGGTAGCTGAAGCTGTTTCTGGCTCTGGGGTTGCCGTTGCCGCTTCTGGTTCTGCTGATGACGCGGCGTCGTTTAATGCGGCGGCGTATGCAGCGATGTGCGAGCACGTCTTTGGATGCTCCACGGATTTGGCTTCCTCGGTGTTGGCAATGGCCGGCAACAAGTTGGTGTGCGCGATTCTGAAAGAGGCAGCTACGCCCGTGCCGCTGGAGCACGGCGAGGCTGGTGTGTCGGGGACTGATATTGCGGCAGTGGAACCGCTGGTAGCGCGTGTATTCAAGGCTACTGTGCTGCGCAACAACCGTGAGCTCGCAGTAGAGTTTCTATCCCTGACGTTGGCGTTTATGGCACACGTGCGTGCAGCAGTTGGTGAGGCGCTGGGCTGGGATGGAAAGAAGCTTCCTGGCGTGGAGCTGCACCTGTGGGTGCGGGAGATCTCCCGCATCGATAGGGCAGTGGCTTCCGAATCGCACGATTCGGTCTTCCGTTGGTCGGATGATGGTGGGATGGGCGCGCATGTAACACAAAGCGTGAGTGATGGGCGCAAGGCGTGGCTGCCGGCTATCTATTGCCGCCACTGTGGGCGCTCCGGATGGATGCTGGCGGAGCAGCCAGGTGGGGACACGTATGTCACCGCACCGCAGGAGATTCGCCGCATTGCTATCAGCGCGCCGGAGCGTCAGCGCCCGCTCATTGATGCCACGAGTGAGGTGGCGCAGGGTGTGCTGCGCGCCGAAGATGAGAACTCGCGTGTGGCGTGGTTGAACCTGGATGTGCCAGAGCTTCGCTCGGACGCACCTGATGCGGAGACCATGGAAGAGTCCCCAGTGGTGCCGGTGCTGGTCTATAGCGGAGAGGGCGCGGAAGACCGTGCGAAGGCGCAGCAATGCCCATCCTGTGGAGAAGACGATGCGATGCGCTTTTTGGGTTCCTCGGTGGCCACGCTGCTCTCCGTTGCATTGAGCAACCTGTTCGGCATGGATGACTTGGATTCCTCGGAGAAGAAGACGCTGGTCTTTGCTGACTCTGTCCAAGATGCCGCGCACCGAGCCGGCTTCGTGCAGAGCCGTGCGCGAGCTTTTGCCTTGCGTGCGCGTATTTGGCGTGCAGTTCGATCCGTTGCTGACTCCTGGGATTCAGGTTCGAATGCGGATGGCTTGTCTGACTCATCGCCGGCAGTGCAGTTGTCAGACGTAGCTGCCCGGATGGTGGAGCAGGCGCGTTCGGAGGCTGACCCGGCGGTGCGTTCACGTGCACTCTATGAGTTGCTACCGCCGCAGCTAAAGGAGTCACCGCGCTTCCGTGCGGTGTGGGAGAAAGGGGCTGGTGCTGCAGAACAGCGCAAGGCACTGGCGGCGCTGCAGTCGCGCTTGGACTTAGACTTGGCGCTGCAATTCGGTGACCGAGTAGACCTGCCACGCTCGTTGGTGACCACCGGAACGCTGTCCGTGGCGGTAGACGTGGATGATGCGGTGCTGCTATCGGCTGCCCGCTCGGTGGCAGGCACACTGGCCACGGATGCGGAGCTTCTGGCCTGGGCACGTGGCGTGGTGGAGTACATGCGCATTGCCGGCGGTATTGCGCACCCGTGGCTTAAGGAATACCTGCGCCAGGATTGCAACCCGTGGTTGCTCAACCGCCGTCAGGCACGTGCGAAGGGAATTCCGGCCTTCGTGCGCGGTGGTGCGCCGAAGTTCCCGCGCGCGGGTGCTGCTCTTAAGGGCGCGCTGGGCAAGCGTGACAACAATGCCACGATGCCGCTGGATTCGCAGAAGGGCTGGTACGCCAGGTGGACGAAGGCGGCGCTGGGGGCCTCGACAAGCAGCGCCTTCGACGCGGCCAACCAGGTGACAGAACTGTTCAAGCAGCTCGAATTCGAAGAGGTGGTGACCTCCGTTCCCACGGCCACGAACGGGCGCGTGTATGCGCTATCCCCAGAGAACATCGTGGTGCGCGAGGAAGCCGAGCCGGTGCTGTTGGAATGCCCGGTGTGCCACCTGCGCGTCGGCGTGGACGCTGGTGCGCGTGCCGCCATGGATAGCGTTGCCTGTTTTACGTTGTCCTGCACCGGACACTTCGAGTTGGTGGACGTAGAGGACAACTACTACCAGCGGCTTTACCGCACCACGAATACCCGCACCGTGGTGGCAGAAGAACACACAGGCTTGGTGCCTACACCGCGGCGCAAGGAACTTGAAGATGAGTTCAAGCGGCCTTTCGAAGAGCAATCCGCGTCCGCACCAAACGTGCTGGTGGCCACGCCGACGTTGGAGATGGGCATCGATATTGGTGACCTCTCCACGGTGATGCTCTCCTCCATGCCGTACACGGTGGCAAGCTACGTGCAGCGCGTGGGCCGCGCCGGGCGTTTGACGGGTAACTCACTCATCGTCGCACTCGTGCGCGGCCGTGGACGAGCACTGACTACCTTGGAGCATCCGCTGGAGACCATTGCTGGTTCGGTCACCGCACCCGCGGCGTATCTCTCCGCGCGCGATATTATGCACCGCCAGTTCGTGGCCTATCTCATTGACAGCACTGATGTGGCCAGCTCAGTCGAGCAGCTGCGCAGCGCGCGCGATGTGTTCACGCATGCGAGCTACTCCGTGGTGGATGCTCTCAGTGAGCTGTCTGCTGAGACGGTGGCGGCGGCCTATGAGCGCTTCGCGGCAACTGTCGCACCGCATGCGTCTCCGGAAGTATTAGCTGAGCTGCGGCAGTGGTGCTTGGCGGACGATGCTGGGACTTCTGGTCCGGCTGGCTCTCCTGGGGCGTCCGGTGCGTCTTCCGGAATGGAGATGGATTTGCACGCCGCGCGTGAGCGCTGGAGTGCCACGCAGCAGCTGCTGCTGGGGCGCCTTGAGGTCTTAAGCAAGCGCGTTACCGAACTTAAAGGGCGTGTGGAAACCACCGCGGTGGAAGATGAGGACCTGAAGAACCAATATGATGCCACGGTGGCCTCCCAGCGGTTCGTGCGCAAGCAGCTGGCAGACCACGCCGATGAGTACTGGATTAGTGCATTAGAGCGCTTTGGGCTGCTGCCGAACTTTACGCTGCTCGATGATGCCGTGGAGTTCGACCTTGCTGTGTCCTCCTTCAATGAGGAGGTCCAGAAGTTTGAAACGGAGACCTACAGCTACAGCCGTGGTGTGTCCTCCGCGCTTACTGAACTTGCCCCGGGTAACACTTTCTACGTCCAAGGCGTGGGCGCCCAGGTGGATTCGGTGGAGCTGGGTGAGCACCACTCCGCGCTAACGCAGTGGCGCTTGTGCCCGGAGTGTTCCTATTCGGAAGCCACCGGTGCGGTGCTCTCCAGCGATGAAGATGTGGCCGTGGCCGCGCCACGGGTTGGTGCGTGCCCAGAGTGTGGGGCCAAGGGCTTTGCGGATAGGGAACAGTTAGTAGACGTGGTGGAAATGACCAAGGTCTATGCCACCGTGGATGCTGCCCGCTCCGCCATTAGTGACATCACCGATGACCGCACCTCGTTGCGCTTCCAGACGCAGCTGAGCTTCAACGTACCTGAGGGCGGGCGTGGTACGGCCTGGTACCTGTCCGATTCCGGCTTCGGTATGGAATACCTCGCACATGTGGAGATGCGGTGGCTGAACCTTGGCCGCCATGGTGGAGGAAGCAGGCGCACCTTTGCTGCCGTGGACCGTGAGACCCCGCTGTTTAGAGTATGTGAACGCTGTGGCCACCTGGATTCTGATGTGGGCGCCAACCGCTGGCAGGACCACGCGCCCTGGTGCGAGTACCGCAATGCAGCAGAGGAGCACTCCATTAGCTTTGCGTTGGGCCGCAGCCTAGGCACGCAGGGAGTGCTGGTACACCTGCCGGCGCTGCTCGGCATGGTGGAATCCACCACGCTGCCTTCATTAGTGGCGGCGCTGAAGTTGGGTTTCAAGGAATACCTGGGCGGAAACCCGGATCACCTCGACGTGGAGCCCGTGCGCGTGGATTCCGATGGCAGCCCGGTAGACATGCTGCTCATCCATGACACCGTGCCGGGCGGCACGGGCTATCTCGCGCAGTTCACCGAGCCGGCGCATGTGCGTCAGATGCTGCTCGTGGCGTATCAGCGGCTGTCCTCCTGCCACTGTGCCGAGGAAGAGCGGCAGTGCTGCCCGTCCTGCTTGCTGCCGTTTGCCCGCAGCAGCCAGATCCCGCAGACCTCCCGGGAGGCCGCGGTGGTGGCCCTGCGCAAGATTTTGGCCGATGATCTCCACGTTCCCACGGATTCCGACCCGTCTGAGTTCACCTGGGAGGGCCACCTCACCGAGGAGCGCCCAGAGCGCAGCGAGCAATCCAAGTTGGAATTGCGCTTTGTGGAACAACTGCGCGCGGACTTTAAACAACTGGGTGCTACCGTCGTGGAATCGATGAAGGGCAACCACGCGCAGTGGACCATCAGCTTTGAAGGCTCCCGCCACGAGTGGGTCATGGAGGAACAAAAACAGATTGGTGGCACCATCCCTGACTTTGTCTTCTCCACCCGCGATAGTGCGATCCGGGACATCGCGGTGTACCTCGACGGTGCGGCCTACCACGCGAGCGAGGTGCACAACCGCGTCAAGGATGACTTTGATAAGCGCAATGGGCTCTATGAGAAAGGCTACTTGCCTTGGTCGCTGACCTGGCAGGACATTGATGCCCGCCAAGCCGCAGTACGCAATGAGCCTAAAGATCCGCCCGCGTGGGTCAGGCCGGATCTTCACGCGGCGTTGGCCAGCAAGCTCAATGCCTCGTTGGAGCGGCTTTATCTTCTGGAGCGTGATCCCCTAACGCTGCTGTTTAACCTGCTCATGCAGCCCTCTAGGGATTGGGACAGCCTCAGCAAGGCTGCTTTGCTGGAAGCCTCCTTTGGCGGAGCGCAGGTACCGGGCGGATTTGAAAAGACTCACCTGGGTGCTGTGACAGCCGGAGTGGGCGATGCACACCGCCGAGTGCGTTTCGATGCCACCGGTGTTTCTGAAGACCTCAGCGCGTGGCGCCTCTTCTTGGGCTTGAGCAACATGGCCTACCTTGACCCCACTCTGGCGCGGGTGGAAGTCACCGAGTCCGTAGTGGAAGATGCAGTCGCGCTCGAGGTAGCCCCCGATACCCCGGCTGTAGACCCGGAAGCCCCTGCAGAGCCTGCTGAAACAGCGCCGCAGGAAGCCATAACGCCTAGATGGGAAGAGGCCCTCGAAGCCTTTGGCGACGAGCCGGAAGTGTTTGAGTCGCTGCAAGCGATGGCTGTAGCCGGTATGCCAGAGCCCGATGCAGAATCTATCGGTGGTGAGGTCTCCGGCATCCCTGTGGTCGCACAGTGGCCTGCGGCCAAGGTGTTGTTGCTCTTTGCTGAGGATGTCGAGGACCTGCAGGCCGACTTCGAGGCGGAAGGATTCGCGGTATTCGGCGCGGACTTTGGTGCAGCGGGTACTGTTCCCGAATCCCTAACTGCAGCACTGGAACCTTCCTAGACTTGTCGTATCCGTTTCCTCCACCCGTTTACTGACCTCCACGAAAGGACACGCGATGGCAACGAGCGTATCGTTCTACCGCACGTTTACCTACGATCCCAGCATCCGTAGCCAGGTCCTGGCGTTTTATGAGAAGCTGCTCAAGGATCCCACGAATCCTTCCCTGCACGTCGAACCCGTACAAGGCGCCGCCGATAAGCGCGTGCGTACAGCACGGGTGACGCAAAAATACCGAGCGGTGCTTTTTGAGCTGCATTCCGAGAACCTCCAGCAGTTCGTCATCATCGACATCCTCAATCACGACGATGCATATGCACTAGCGACCTCGAAGACCTTCGTGGTCAACGGCGTTTCCGGTGTGCCGCAATTGGTGGATGCGGATTCGCAGGCGGAGACGGGAGCCCTGTCGGAGGAAGAAATTCAATCGCGCGCTAAGAAGCTCGCGGCGGAGATGGTGGCAGAACAGCGCGCTAAACAAGAAGCGGAGGAAGCCTCTGCCAACGCGGAGCGCGCTGATGCTGCGGAGACTGAGGGCGCGCCGTTAGCCCCCGCGGCGGAGCAGGAGAAGGTGCGGCCGTGGGACATGGTGGACGTCGACAAGCGAGCGCTCACCGATGAGCTCGGACTATCACCGGACACGGTAGCGCTGCTCGAGACCGCCGACACCGTGGCGCAGCTGGAAGCCACGCTGGTGACTGTGGCGGCGTGGGAACTCGACGCGGTGGTGGGCCTGCTGGCAGGAATGAGCATCGAGGAGGTGCGCGAGGACCTCGGCCTGGAGCGCATCACGGTGGAGGATACTGACTCCGATAAGGCCTTGGTAGAAAGCATTACCTCGCCAGCCGCGCAGCGCGACTTTGTCACCGACCCCGGGGAGGAAGAACTCGACGCCATCCTGCAAGGCTCCTTCGCACAGTGGCGCGTGTACCTGCACCCGAGCCAGCGCCGCGCCGTAGAGGCGGAGCACTCCGGTTCCGCGCGTGTGACCGGTGGTGCGGGTACCGGCAAGACCGTGGTGGTGGTGCACCGCACGAAGCACCTGCTCAAGAAGAATCCTAAGGCCCGAGTCTTCCTCACCACCTACACACGGGAGCTCGCCACCGCGCTCAAGGCACAGATGAACGAGCTCTATCCCACCTTCCTGGAGGCCCCCGTGCATGGCGCGCCGGGGCTATGGATTAGCGGTGTCGATGCGCTGGTCTTTAGCGTGCTTAAGAACGCACAATCCACCGAGCGCGCGGCAGCGTTGAAGGATGCGTTGGGCATTGAGGCGGACTTCCTCCCCAGTGGCTTAGATGGCGTCGAGGAAAAGCGCCTATGGCAAGAAGCAGCAGAGCTCAAAGGCGGAAAGCTACCGACTGAGAAGTCCCACCCGACATTCCTCTCCCAGGAGTATTCCGCTGTGATTCTGACGCAGGGAATCAAGGATGAAAAATCCTACTTGCGTGCGCGCCGCACTGGCCGGGGTACACCACTGACCAGGGCTGAGCGCAAGGCAGTGTGGGCGATTGTGGAGTACTTCCATGACGGATGCGCCTCCATTTCCCGGCTGACCTATCCTGCCGCAGCGGCGGTGGCGGCGCACATTGTGGAACACCGTACCGGCACGGAAGGCATGTTTGATCACGTGCTTATCGACGAAGCCCAGGACTTCCATGCCGGCCACTGGAAGTTCCTACGCGCGGTGGCCAAGCGCGGCCCGAATGACATCTTCATTGCCGAAGACTCCCACCAACGCATCTACGGCCAGCGCCTCGTACTGCGCAACTATGGGATCGAAACCCGCGGGCGCGCTTCCTCGAAGCTGCGCGTGAACTATCGCACCACCGCGCAGAACTTAGGCTATGCCACCGCGATTCTGGAGGGAACCGAATGGGTGGACTCTGAAGAGGACGTGGATGAGCTCACCGGGTACCACTCAGTGCGCCAGGGGCCTGCACCTATTGTGCTGCATTCGGCGTCCAAAGCAGAGGAAGCAGCAAGGTTGGCTGAGCACATCAAGGACTGGACCCAAGGCGAAGAAGATGTTTCCATCGGCGTACTTACCCGCACCAATCAGCGTGGTGAAGAAATTGCCCGCCAATTGGGTGAGCACGACGTAGCCGTCAGTGCTGGCCGCCGCACCTCCACGGAGCGCCCAGTGGCAGTCATGACGATGCACAATGCCAAAGGCTTAGAGTTCACGCACGTCATCCTCCTCGACGTCAGCGCCGAGGCCCTCCCTCAGCGCTACCTATTTAAAGGGCTCGCCCCCGCCGAAGCCGACGAAGCGCTGCAGCGCGAGCGTGCGCTGCTTTATGTTGCGGCTTCGCGTGCGCGCGACATGCTGCTAGTCAGCGTGGTCGGGGAGGCATCAGAGTTGTTGCCGGTTTAGTGAATTACGGCTGCGTGGTCCGCCCCTAGGAACGTTTTTTCCACGGCTCCCTGCTGGGGGGCGGCTGACCGCAACTACACCAGGCTTTCGCCGCCCAATTCATGCGCCAAGGCGGCATCGATAGTGGGGTAGCGGAAGGTATGACCGAGCTGGGTGAGCACGGTGGGTGCTACGCGTTGCTCTGCCAAGGCTAACTCCTGGGCGCCCTCGCGCCCGAGCAAAAGCGCAGGACCAAAGGAAGGTACAGGCACAATAGCTGGTCGGTGGAGCTCTTTGCCCAATGCAGCAACAAAATCCTTATTGAGTACAGGATTGGGGGAGGTCGCATTAACCGGGCCGGAAAGCGAATCAACCACGATGGCGCGGAAATAGGTATCCGTGAGGTCATCGATGGCAACCCAGCTAAACCAAAAATTGCCATCGCCAAAGGGGCCACCCAGGCCCGTCGAAAAGAGCGCGCGCAAGAGGGGCAAAAGCCCGGAGTTGCCCGCCATAGCGATCCCGGTGCGGATATTGATTACGCGGGTGCCCGCTGCGCGGGCGGGTTCGCAGGCGCCCTCCCACTGGCGCACGACATTAGCGAGGAAGCCGTCGCCAGGCGCGGAGTCCTCAGTGAGAATCTCATCGCCCCGGTCAGCGCCGTAAAAACCCACGGCGGAGGCGCAGACCATGGTGTGCACGGAAGGCGTAGCCCCCGCCAGTCGGGCTAGGCTTTCGGTGGGGCCCACGCGGGAATCGAGGATAGCAGCCTTGTGCTCCTCGTTGAACCGGCCGAAGATGGGCTCGCCAGCAAGATGGACAAGGACGTCCACGCCGTCTAATAAGTGCGGATCGGGGAAGTTGGTATTCCAATGGCGTTGGCCACTGCCCGCCTTACCACGCACGAGTTGGATCACTGTATGGCCGGCGGTGCGTAGCTGCGCAGTAAGCGCCGTGCCGACACTGCCGCGCGAACCTGTCATCGCAATGGTCAATGGTTGGATATTAAGTCCCGCATCGCGCAGGCGCTTGAAGAAAGCAAAGTCTTCAATCAGCTGATGCTGACGATAAGCAAAGACTGATTTCAATGCGGCGGAAGGAACCCGCGTGTCCACCTCATCCGTTACCCGGGTACCGGCCGGATCCTCGGCAAAAGTGTGCGTATGGCGCCACTGGATCAGCTGGCGCAGCGGGGAATTGACGCACTCATCACTAAAGGAATAGCCCTCCTGGTAACGAGACAACACATGCTGGGCCTTCCACTGCAGGCCGCCCGGCAAGCGCAGAATGGAAGTGCCATTCCCCAGGTTCTTTGCCTGTTGCACTGGGGTCATAAAGGCAAACGGGGCGTTGAGCCGGGTGAGGGCACCCGGGCGGGTATGCCAGGCCCAGACATCTGTGCGCGGAGCAGGGACGACGTGCTGTGCGGAAAAACTCACCGTCGAAGTACCTTTCTGGGTTGCCGCACCCGAATGGCGGGTGGAGTGCTAAAGTATCTTGTGTCTAACACCCTAGACACTTTTGAGACCATCTACCGGCATCCTTTAAAGACCGCACCGTGAGGCGGGGAAGGAGGTCACGATGAGTGAAACTAACGCTACCGCGAAACAATTGGAGCTTTTAAGCTCCGATGATGTCTCGCGTACCGTTGCACGCATCGCGCACCAGATTATTGAAAAAACGGCGCTCGATTCCGCGGAGGCCCCGCGGGTCATTCTGCTTGGCATTCCCTCTGGTGGCGTGCCGCTAGCACAGCGTCTTGCACTTAAGATCGCAGAATTTTCCGGGGTAGAAGTCCCATGGGGCTCCCTCGATATCACCCTCTACCGCGATGATTTGCTCAATAAGCCGCATCGCGCATTGCAACCCACCACCATTCCTACCGGTGGTATCGATAACGCGATTGTCATCCTGGTTGATGATGTTTTGTATTCCGGCCGCACCATTCGCGCCGCCCTTGACGCGCTAAGCGACGTGGGCCGGCCCGACATTATCCAGCTCGCAGTCCTGGTAGACCGCGGCCACCGCGAGGTTCCCATCCGCGCAGATTACGTGGGCAAGAACCTGCCTACCGCGCGAGAAGAAGACGTCACCGTATATAATAGTGAGATTGACGGTCGAGATGCGGTCGTGCTGACCCGAGCCGCCGCCAACCTCGATGCCGCAGGCACTGAGAAGGGGGAGGCATAACCATGAAGCACCTCATCGATATGGCGGAGCTCGATAAGTCTGAAATTATCGGCCTGATGGATGAAGCAGATCGCTTCCGCGAGGCCCTCGAAGGCCGCGAAGTTAAAAAGCTTCCCACCTTGCGCGGGCGCACCATCTATACGCTCTTTTATGAAAACTCCACTCGCACCCGTTCCTCCTTTGAAACAGCCGGCAAATGGATGTCTGCAGACGTAATTAACCTGTCTGCCTCTAATTCTTCAGTGAAAAAGGGCGAGTCCCTCAAAGATACTGGCCTTACCCTGGCCGCCATTGGAGCAGACGCAATTATTATGCGTCACCCTTCTTCTGGCGCTCCGCAGCAGCTCGCTCAGTGGGTAGCCCCTGAGGGCAAGGGCCCATCCGTTATTAACGCGGGCGACGGCGCCCACCAGCACCCAACGCAGGCACTGCTTGATGCGGTAACCATGCGCCAACGACTTGGCTTGCACGGCGAGCAAGGCTTTGCTGGTCTCAAAGTAAAGATTGTGGGCGATTGCCTGCACTCGCGCGTGGTGCGCTCCAACGTGGATTTGCTCACCACGCTCGGTGCTGAGGTAACCCTTGTAGGTCCAGCTACCCTCATGCCCTTTGGGGTAGATAAGTGGCCAGTGCGCGTGTCCTATGACTTTGATGCAGAGATCGCCGAGGCCGATGTCGTGATGATGCTGCGCGTGCAGCAAGAACGAATGAATGGCGGCTTCTTCCCATCCCACCGCGAATACGCCAACCTCTTTGGCTTGTCCAAGGACCGCGCGGCGGCAATGCACAAAGACGCCATTGTCATGCACCCTGGCCCTATGCTGCGCGGCATGGAGATCAACTATGGCGTGGCTGATTTGGATAAAACCGCCGTCCTACAGCAGGTACACAACGGTGTGCACGCCCGCATGGCGGTGCTGTTTACCCTGCTGACCAATGGCGAAAACGCCGGCTTTTAATACCGCGACCCGCAATCAACCTTAGGGAGAGAAAATGACTACTTACCCGGAAACCGGTCGCCTTTCCGCGCCGGCGGAATCCCCACTCGTGATTAAGAATGTGCGCTTGTACGGTGAAGGCGAGCCCACCAATGTGCTGGTTAAAGATGGCGTTATTTCGGCCATTGGCGGTGACGTGGAGGCACAAGACGCTAAGGTCATCAATGGCGACGGCAACGTTCTTCTACCGGGGCTCGTAGATATGCACGTGCACCTGCGCGAGCCCGGCCGTGAGGACACCGAAACCATCGAGACCGGTTCGAAGGCGGCTGCCAAGGGTGGTTTTACCGCCGTATTCACCATGGCCAATACCAACCCGGTAACCGATCAGCCAATCATCGCGGAATCCGTGTGGGCGAAGTCCCAAGCACTGGCGCTGTGCGACGTCCACCCAGTGGGCTCCATTACCAAGGGCCTGGAAGGCAAGACCCTTACAGAGTTCGGCATGATGGCTCGCTCGGATGCCAAGGTGCGCATGTTCTCCGATGATGGCAAATGCGTCCAGGATCCGCAGCTGATGCGTCGTGCTTTGGAATACGCCAAGGGTATGAATGTGCTGCTGGCTCAGCACGCCGAGGACGACCGCATGACCGGCGGTGCTTCAGCGCACGAAGGCGAGACCGCAGCCAAGCTAGGCCTGCGCGGTTGGCCGCGCGTGGCGGAAGAATCCATTGTGGCCCGCGATGCACTCTTGGCGCGCGACTATGGCAATCGCGTGCACATTTGTCACGCTTCCACCCTGGGCACCGTGGAGCTGCTCAAGTGGGCCAAGGAGCAGGACATCCCGCTGACCGCTGAGGTCACCCCGCACCACCTGTTGATGACCGACGACAAGCTGCGCACCTACGATGGCCTCTTCCGTGTCAACCCGCCGTTGCGCGAGAAGCGCGATACCGAAGCCCTGCGCCAGGCGCTGCTCGACGGCACCATCGACTGCGTGGCCACTGACCATGCCCCGCACGGCTCCGAAGACAAGTGCGTGGAGTTTGAAAATGCCCGCCCAGGCATGTTGGGCCTGGAATCTTCCCTGGCCGTTATCGCCAAAATCTTCGTCGAGACCGGGCTGGCCGATTGGCGCTTTGTCGCCCGCGTCATGTCCGAGCGCCCTGCAGAAATCACCCGCCTGCCGGGGCATGGCCGTCCCATCGCAGAAGGCGAGCCAGCTAACTTGACCATTGTGGACCCAGACCACCACTGGGTTTCTGATTCCTCCAAGCTGGCATCCAAGTCCGAAAACAACCCTTATGCAGGTGAAGAGTTCGGCGCCCGCGTTACCCACACCATTTTGCGTGGCGCCGTCACTTTTGACTTGGCAGCCTCCGAAGAAGACTAACCTTGCACACTGAGACCACCTATATGGCAGAGAAAGGCCACGACGTGACTGATAGAACCCCAGCAATCCTCGTTCTCGCGGACGGGCGCACCTTCCGCGGTTATGGCTTTGGTGCCACCGGCACCACCTTGGGTGAGGCCGTATTTACCACGGCGATGACCGGCTACCAGGAAACCATGACGGACCCGTCCTACCACCGCCAGATTGTGGTTTCCGCAGCGCCGCATATTGGCAATACCGGGTGGAATGACGAGGATAATGAGTCCCACGGCAACCGTATTTGGGTTGCTGGCCTCGTTATCCGTGACCTCGCGCAGCGCGTATCCAACTGGCGCGCAGAGCGCAGCCTGAGTGAAGAGATGGAAAAGCAGGGCGTCATCGGTATTCGCGGCATCGATACCCGCACCTTGGTACGCCACCTGCGCAACTACGGCTCCATTGCCGCCGGCCTTTTCTCCGGAGCAGATGCGAAGCGCCCGGTAGAGGAGCTGCTCGAGGAAGTTAAGTCCCAGGACTCTATGGAGGGCGCCGATCTCGCCGCGGAGGTTTCTACCGACGAGCCGTACACGGTTGAGGCCGTAGGGGAGAAGAAATACACCGTCGTTGCCTTCGACATGGGTGTTAAGACCGCAACCCCGCGCTACTTCTCCCAACGCGGCATCGAAACCATCGTCGTGCCCGCAAATACCTCTTTTGACAAGGTGCAGTCCTATAACCCGGATGGCGTGTTCGTCTCCAACGGCCCGGGCGACCCAGCTACGGCCGACGAAATGGTGGGCATCATCAAGCAGGTGCTCGAAGCCAAGATCCCGTTCTTCGGCATCTGCTTTGGCAACCAGCTTCTGGGCCGCGCGCTTGGCCTGGACACCTACAAGATGAAGTTCGGCCACCGTGGCATCAACGTGCCGGTGCGCAATAACGTGACCGGCAAGATCGACATCACCTCCCAGAATCACGGCTTCGCACTCAAGGCGCCGGAGGGCTATGACCTAGACAATAAGGACGCCGAGTTCGCTACGGACTTTGGCCCCGCGCAGATTACCCACATCTGCCTCAATGACGACACGGTGGAGGGCGTTGCTTTGAAGAACGGCATGGCCTACTCGGTGCAATATCACCCCGAATCTGCAGCGGGTCCGCACGACGCCAACCCACTTTTTGATCAGTTCGAAGAACTGATGACTAACCACACCCCGAATAAGTAGACAACCAGGAAGAGGAAGAATAACTATGCCAAAGCGCAACGACATCAACCACGTCCTGGTCATCGGCTCCGGCCCGATCGTCATTGGCCAGGCCTGCGAGTTCGATTATTCCGGCACCCAGGCCTGCCGCGTGCTCAAGGAGGAAGGCCTGCGAGTAACCCTGGTCAACTCCAACCCGGCCACCATCATGACGGACCCCGAGTTCGCAGACCACACCTACGTCGAGCCCATTGAGCCGGAATACATCGAGAAGATTTTGGTCAAGGAGCGCGAAGAGGGACACCCCATCGACGCCGTGCTGGCCACCCTGGGTGGCCAGACCGCCCTGAATGCTGCAGTTCAGCTGGACCGTCAAGGAATCCTGGACAAGTACGGCATTGAGCTCATCGGTGCCGATATCGACGCCATCGAGCGTGGCGAGGACCGTCAGAAGTTCAAGGATATCGTTGCCTCCATCGGCGGCGAGTCCGCCCGCTCCGCAGTGTGCCACAACATGGATGAGGTCCACGAGACCGTCGACAAGCTCGGACTGCCCGTAGTTGTACGCCCTTCTTTCACCATGGGTGGTCTGGGCTCTGGTCTGGCCTTCAATAATGAGGACCTAGACCGCATTGCCGGCGGCGGCCTGGCCGCCTCCCCCGAGGCCAATGTCCTAATTGAGGAGTCCATCCTTGGCTGGAAGGAATACGAGCTCGAGCTCATGCGTGATGGCGATGACAATGTCGTGGTTGTTGCCTCCATCGAAAACGTTGACGCCCTTGGCGTGCACACCGGCGATTCCGTTACGGTTGCCCCAGCACTGACCCTGACTGACCGTGAGTTCCAGAAGATGCGCGACTTGGGCATCGCTATTATTCGCGAGGTCGGCGTCGATACCGGCGGCTGCAATATCCAGTTCGCAGTAAATCCGGAAGACGGTCGGATCATCGTCATCGAGATGAACCCGCGCGTGTCTCGTTCCTCCGCGTTGGCCTCCAAGGCCACCGGTTTCCCGATTGCGAAGCTGGCTGCCAAGCTCGCCATCGGCTACACCTTGGACGAAGTACAAAACGACATTACCGGCGAGACCAAAGCTGCCTTCGAGCCCACTTTGGACTACGTCATTGTCAAGGCTCCACGCTTTGCCTTTGAGAAGTTCCCGGGCGCCGATGACACCTTGACCACCACCATGAAGTCGGTGGGC
The DNA here is from genome assembly GCF_027570195.1 of Corynebacterium yonathiae. GTDB lineage: Bacteria > Actinomycetota > Actinomycetes > Mycobacteriales > Mycobacteriaceae > Corynebacterium > Corynebacterium yonathiae. The sequence goes on along the minus strand of NZ_JAKMUZ010000001.1, from coordinate 158,884 downwards.
GAGGCCATGGGTATCGGCCGCAATTACATCGCGGGCTTGAACAAGGTCATGCGTTCTTTGGAAAACAAGCCCAATGGCTTCTGGACCAAGCCAGATGAGTACTTCGCCGGTGAGCGCTCCACTGACCTGCAGGCCGTGCTCAAGGATCTGGAGCGCCCGACCGAAGGCCGCATGTACGACATTGAACTGGCTCTGCGCCTCGGGGCGTCGGTAGACGAGGTCCATGCGGCTTCTGGCGTTGACCCGTGGTTCATTGCTGAGCTGTCCACCTTGGTGGCCTTCCGCCAGGAGCTTATCGATGCCCCAGTGCTCACCGAGGAACTGCTGCGCGAAGCCAAGGTCTTTGGGCTTTCCGACGCCCAGATTGCCGCCCTCCGCCCCGAATTCAACGGTGAAGATGGCGTACGCAGCCTGCGTTGGCGCATGGGCATTCGCCCTGTCTACAAGACCGTTGACACCTGTGCCGGCGAGTTTGAGGCACAGACCCCATACCACTACAGCACCTATGAGCTTGATCCGGATGCCGAGACCGAGGTCCGCCCGGCACCGGAAGGCTCTAAGGGCAAGGTCATCATTTTGGGCTCTGGCCCGAACCGCATCGGTCAAGGTATCGAGTTTGACTATTCCTGCGTACACGCCGCCCTCGAGCTATCCGAGCAGGGCTATGAGACCGTGATGGTCAACTGCAACCCAGAGACCGTCTCTACCGACTATGACACCGCGGACCGTCTCTACTTCGAGCCGTTGACCTTCGAGGATGTTATGGAGGTCTACCACGCGGAGGCTGCTTCCGGTGATGTCGCGGGCGTCATCGTCCAGCTCGGCGGTCAGACTCCGCTGGGTCTTGCGGCGCGTCTGGAGGAAGCAGGAGTTCCCGTTGTTGGCACCAGCCCTGCAGCTATTGATTCCGCTGAGGACCGCGGCGAGTTCGGCAAGGTCCTCGACGAGGCAGGATTGGCGGCGCCAGAGTATGGTACTGCCACCTCCTTTGCTGAGGCGCGCGAGGTTGCCTCCTCCATCGGCTACCCAGTATTGGTCCGCCCGTCCTATGTCTTGGGTGGCCGCGGAATGGAGATCGTCTACGACGAAAGGGCGCTGGAAGACTACATCGAGCGTGCTACCGAGCTTTCCCCGGACCACCCGGTCTTGGTGGACCGCTTCCTAGACTCCGCCATCGAGATCGACGTTGACGCACTCTGCGACGGCAACGAGGTCTACCTGGGCGGTGTGATGGAGCACATCGAGGAAGCCGGCATCCACTCGGGTGACTCTTCCTGTGCTCTGCCGCCTATGACGCTGGGACCAGAGGACATTGAAAAGGTCCGCACCTCCACCCGGCTTCTAGCAGAGGGCATTGGAGTCAAGGGCCTGATGAATGTTCAGTTCGCCTTGAAGGACGATATTCTCTACGTCATCGAGGCCAACCCACGTGCTTCCCGTACGGTACCGTTCGTTTCCAAGGCAACCGGCGTTCCTCTAGCTAAGGCAGCTTCTCGCGTCATGATGGGCTCTAACATCGCAGAGCTGCGCGCCGAGGGCATGATTCCTTCCGAATATGATGGTGGTTCCCTGCCGCTGGAGCACCCGATTGCAGTCAAGGAAGCGGTCTTGCCATTTAACCGCTTCCGTCGCCCCGATGGCAGCTTGCTCGATACGCTGCTGTCGCCGGAAATGAAATCCACTGGTGAGGTCATGGGCCTGGCGACCAACTTTGGTGCGGCCTATGCCAAGGGCGAGATTGCTGCCTTTGCCGTGCCGCCTACGGAGGGCACTATCTTCGTCTCCGTCGCCAACCGCGACAAGCGCACCCTGATTTTCCCGATCCAGCGCTTGGCCCACATGGGCTACAACATCGTCGCTACCGCCGGTACGGCGCAGATGCTGCGCCGCAATGGCATCGAGTGCGAGGTTGCCGCCAAGGTCTCCGAGGCTAAAGAAGGCGAAGAGTCCATCGTGGATAAGATCTTCAACGGTGAAATCGACTGGATTCTCAACACTCCAGCGGGCTCTGCAGGTGCGCGCCACGACGGTTACGATATTCGCGCCGCGGCCGTGCACATGGAGATCCCGCTGGTGACCACCGTGCAAGGCGTAACCGCAGCAGTCCAGGGCATCGAAGCTATGCGCATTGGCAACCTGCAGGTGCGCGCGCTTCAGGAGCTTGAGCATGGCCCACAAAACTAAAGGATTCGGCGTGCTGCTTGAGGCAGCCGGCCAGGAGCGTGGTCGCCTCTGTGTGGGTATAGATCCGCATCCGTACCTTCTGGAAAAGTGGGGACTGGAGCCCACGGCTGATGGTCTGCGGACCTTCAGCATGCGCTGCGTAGAAGCCTTTAGCGATACCGCCGCCTTGGTAAAGCCGCAGGTTGCCTTCTTCGAGCGCTTTGGTTCGCAGGGCTTCGCGGTCCTCGAGGACGTCTTGACGGCCCTGCGAGAAGTGGGGTGCCTGACCGTTGCAGATGCCAAGCGCGGCGATATTGGCTCCACCATGGCCGGCTACGCAGATGCGTGGCTAGACGAGGCTTCGCCCCTGCGTGCGGACTCCGTTACCGTGTCGCCCTATTTGGGCGTCGGGGCGCTGGGGCCTGTATTTGCTAAGGCCGAGGCGACCGGCCGCGGAGTTTTGGTCCTGGCGGCTACCTCCAACCCAGAGGCGCGCGCAATCCAGGCGGTGCCAGTAGGCGAGGAGAGCACAATCGCGCAGGGCGTGGTCGATGAATGCGCTTCCTACAATGTAGCGGCACACAAGACCGGTAGTCCGGGAGATATCGGGGTAGTCGTTGGCGCTACCTTGGACAATCCCCCGCGCCTCGATGCACTCAATGGCCCGGTACTTCTGCCTGGCGTTGGTGCTCAAGGAGCTGGTCCAGAGCAGGTGCACAGTATTGTTTCTGCTCGTCCGTCCCTGGGATTTGCGAACGTGTCCCGCGCAGTGCTGGAGCAGGGCCCTGATGTAGCTGACCTGCGTAAATCGGTCGTTCGGGTAGCAGAAGAGTTCCGGGACTAAATGAGACGGCGTGGCCGATTAACGGCTGCGCCGTTTACCTGGTACTTTGTTTAAAGCATGCGCGGTGACGTGCTAAAATAGGCGTGCTTTTGGACCCGCTAATCGTCACCGTTCAATGAGCAGTGCTAGGATTGCCAGAAGTCGGTTTGTCCGAAGGTTATTGATGACTTTCCGCAGTGTATTTACTGCGTAAGGCAACCGTAATCTGGTACTAAGTACTAGACGTAACAGAATCAATCTAATGAATCGGAGGAAACCCGTGGCCCTTCCAAAGTTGACTGATGAGCAGCGCAAGGAAGCTCTCGCAAAGGCTGCTGAGGCCCGCAAGGCTCGCGCCGAGCTCAAGGCTGCACTCAAGCGTGGCGAGACCGACCTGAAGGACGTGCTCGAAAAGGCTGAGACCGATGAGATCATCGGCAAGACCAAGGTTTCTGCACTCCTCGAGGCTCTGCCGAAGGTTGGCAAGGTCAAGGCTAAGGAAATCATGGAAGACCTAGAGATCGCTCAGACCCGTCGTCTGCGCGGCTTGGGTGAGCGTCAGCGTCGTGCTCTGCTCGAGCGTTTCGGCTACGGCGAATAGTCACAACCATGGCTGACGCAACTGCACGCGGTCGCCTCGTCGTTCTGGCGGGGCCATCCGCAGTGGGAAAATCCACCGTAGTTTCGCGTCTGCGCAGTGACGTCGAGGGGCTTTATTTCAGCGTGTCTATGACCACGCGTCAGCCTCGCCCCGGGGAGCAGGACGGTGTCGACTATTTCTTCGTCACCCCAGAAACCTTCCAGCAGCGAATCGACGCCGGAGAGATGCTCGAATGGGCAGATATCCACGGTGGATTGCAGCGGTCTGGAACACCCGCCCAGCCGGTGGAGGAAGCTTTGGCCGCAGGCCGCCCGGTACTCGTAGAGGTTGATCTCGCGGGTGCTAGGAGTGTTAAGAAAGCTCTGCCGGAGGCAGACCTGGTCTTTTTGGCGCCCCCGTCATGGGAGGTACTTGTGGAGCGGCTCACCGGCCGCGGTACCGAGCCGCAAGACGTCATTGACCGTAGGTTGCAAACTGCGCATGAGGAACTAGCCGCACAGGACGAGTTCGATCACGTCGTCGTGAACGAGGATCTGGACGAGGCAGTAGCTGCCATTAGTGATATCCTGCAGGCATAGACCTTCTTTTTGACCATCTTCAATCAATGTAAAGGTGCATGTGACTAACGTGACCACCCCTTCTAACACTGAAGCCGCAAAGGCGGAGCCAGTATTTGATGATCCGATCGGTATTACTGATCCCCCGATCGATGAGCTTTTGGACAAGGTTTCCTCTAAGTACGCTTTGGTCATCTTTGCCGCTAAGCGCGCACGCCAGATCAATAGCTACTACCAAGAGCAAGATGAAGGTGTCTTCGAGTTCGTAGGCCCGCTGGTTACTCCAGAGCCAGGCGAAAAGCCTTTGTCCATCGCATTGCGCGAGATTGACGCTGGTCTGCTTGACCATGAGGAAGGCAAGTAACTAGCGCAAGCGTGTAATAGCTGCAAGGCTCCACGCGCCGTGACGGACGTGCATCCCGGTTTAGGGTGTACCTACCGTCGCGGTGGGTGGAGCCTTTCTCTATGCTGCCAGGTAGCATCGTGCGGTGTGACTGATAAAGATACTTCTCGCAATATTGTCCTGGGCGTCGCCGGCGGCATTGCTGCCTACAAAGCTTGCCACCTTGTGCGCGAACTTAAGGAAGCCGGCGATGACGTGCGCATCGTCCCCACAGAAAGCGCCTTGAACTTCGTGGGTGCTGCTACTTTTGAGGCCCTTTCTGGTCATCCAGTCTCCACCAGTGTTTTTTCGGCCGTGGACGAGGTCCAGCACGTCAATGTGGGGCAGCATGCTGATGCGGTGGTTATTGCGCCGGCAACTGCGGACCTTATCGCACGGTTGGCTGCAGGGCGGGCCGATGACCTGCTTACAGCGACCGTGTTGGTAGCCACGTGCCCAGTTATCGTTGCCCCAGCCATGCACACGGAAATGTGGCACAACCCGGCTACACAGGACAACGTCGCTACTTTGCGACGTCGCGGTATTACCGTAATCGAGCCTGCCCATGGGCGTTTGACTGGCAAAGATTCTGGACCAGGTCGCCTTCCAGAGCCGGAGCAGATCGCAGAAATCATCCGTACAGAACTAGCGGGTTACCGAGTACAACATACGTGGCAGGGAAAGAAGGTAGTCATATCAGCCGGTGGAACCCAGGAAGAACTGGATCCGGTGCGATACTTGGGCAATCGCTCTTCTGGCAGGCAGGGGTTCGCGCTTGCAGAATGGGCGGCCCAAATGGGGGCAGATGTCACCCTCGTTGCCGGTAATATTGCACAGCTTCCTGTGCCTTCTGGCGCGAAGGTGCGCCGAATTGTCTCCACGCGTGAATTGGAGGAGGCGATGCACGAGGAGGCACGCGATGCGGACGTGGTGATTATGGCCGCCGCTGTTTCTGATTACCGCCCCGCGGAGATAGCTGAATCAAAGATGAAGAAGGGACAGGCGGACGAGGCGCTGTCGACTCTTCATTTGGTGGAAAACCCGGATGTACTCAAAGGGTTGGTCGCCGCGCGCGAGCGCTCAGAGCTTCCCGCAGACTGCGTGATTGTAGGGTTTGCCGCCGAAACGGGGGATGCCCACAAGTCGGCTTTGGAATACGCCCAAGAAAAGTTTATTCGCAAAGGCTGTGATGTGCTTATGGCTAATGAGGTCGGTCGGGCAAAGACCTTTGGCCAAAAGTCGAATGAAGGATGGATTTTGCGGCCCGATTCTGAGCCTCAACGCGTGGAGCATGGCTCTAAACAGGTTGTGGCCGCACAGATCCTTTCCGCTGTGAATGAAATGTTTCACGGGTAGACAACTAAAATTGCATTTATAGACCGCTTGGTCTAGGCTTGTTGGGTATTAGGCTTGGGCGTAGAAAACCCCACAGCATTGAATCAATAGCGAGCACGAAGGAAGTTTTTGTGACTGATAACGCTGCAGTGGCAACTCGTCTTTTTACCAGCGAGTCCGTTACGGAAGGTCATCCCGATAAGATTTGTGACGCCATTTCTGACGCCATCCTTGATGCCCTGCTGGAAAAGGATCCAGCATCCCGCGTCGCTGTGGAAACATTGGTAACCACCGGCCAGGTCCACGTAGTGGGTGAGGTGCGCACCGATGCCTACGTAGAAATCCCGGCGCTAGTTCGCGATACTCTCAAGTCCATCGGCTTTACTTCGTCCGAGGTGGGCTTTGACGGCAATACCTGTGGCGTGAATATCGCCATCGGCGAGCAGTCCCAAGAAATCGGTGCTGGCGTGGATAACTCTACGGAGGCTCGTGCTCATGATGAGGATTATGACGCTGAAAACGATACCGCTGGTGCTGGTGACCAGGGGCTGATGTTCGGCTATGCCTCTAATGAAACTGCCGAGTTTATGCCCTTGCCCATTGCCTTGGCACATCGCCTGTCCCGCCGCCTGACGCAGGTGCGCAAGGAAGGCATTGTCGATCACCTGCGCCCGGATGGAAAGACTCAGGTGACCTTTGCTTATACCGACGACAACGAGCCTTCCCATCTAGATACCGTCGTTATCTCTACACAGCATGATGCCGCGGTCGATAGCGCTTGGTTGGAAGGCCCGTTGCGCAGCGAGGTCCTCGAGTGGGTTATCAAGGACGCCGGCTTAGACAAGTTCTACACCGAAGACACGACGCTGCTGGTCAACCCCTCCGGCTCCTTTATCCTTGGCGGGCCGATGGGCGATGCTGGCCTTACTGGCCGAAAGATCATCGTCGACACCTACGGTGGCATGGCTCGCCACGGCGGCGGTGCTTTCTCCGGCAAGGATCCGAGCAAGGTGGACCGCTCTGCTGCCTATGCCATGCGCTGGGTGGCTAAGAATATTGTCGCTGCTGGTTTGGCAGATCGTGCCGAAGTCCAGGTTGCCTATGCAATTGGCCGCGCTAAGCCGGTGGGCCTGTACGTGGAGACCTTCGGTACTGCCAAGGAAGGCCTTAGCGATGCGAATATCCAGGCTGCGGTAAATCAGGTATTCGACCTGCGTCCGGCCGCGATTATTCGCGAGCTCGACCTGCTGCGCCCCATCTACGCGCAGACTGCGGCCTACGGTCACTTTGGCCGCACCGACGTTGAGCTGCCGTGGGAGCAATTGAACCGAGTGGAAGCTTTGCGTGCTGCCGCCGGTCTGTAGAATCTAGGCCTATGCCTAAGAAAACACCCGCCACCCGGAAACCGGTTGCGCGGGTGTTGCCACTTTTGGGGGTCGCTCACCTGGACCGGGGCTTTGACTACCTTGTCGAAGAGGACGATTCGCAGGAAGTTCAGCCAGGTGTTAAGGTTCGCATCCGCTTTAATGGCCGCTTGGTTGATGCGATAGTGCTAGAGCGCCTGCATGATTCTGAATTTGGCGGCAACCTGCGCTTTATTGAGCGCATTATCTCACCGTTTCAGGTTTATCCGCCGCAGATTGCCCGGCTTATCGACGCCCTAGCAGACCGCTATGGGGGAGTGCGCTCGGACATTATTCGCTCCGCTATTCCGCCGCGCCACGCCAAAGCAGAGGAATCCGATTTAGAGACCCCCTGGGAGGAACTCGGCACCACGAGCGAGCCTGACCTTTCGGGATGGTCGGCCTATCAGCATGGCGAAGCCTTCGTAGATTCGATTCTAGGCGGCAAGCTCGCTCGCGCCGGCTGGCAGATCGCCCCGGGTGATGATTGGGCTCATGCGCTGGCCGCGCTCGCGGCCAAGGTAGCGCTAGGGGGAGGCGGGGTGCTCCTAGTCGCCCCAGACCAAAAGAATGTTGATGCCTTAGACTCCGCTCTTCGCCGCGTGCTTGGACCGAAGCAGATTACGGTGCTCACCAATAGTATGGGCCCGCAGGCTCGCTACCGCCGTTACCTGTCGGCGCTAGTGGGCCAGGCGCGCGTGGTAGTAGGTACTAGGTCGGCCGCCTTTGCCCCCGTCAAAGACCTACAACTGGTGGTGATCCTGGATGATGGCAACGATAACTTAGTCGATAACCTCAAGCCTTATGTTCACGCCAGGGAAGTGCTGACCACCCGCTCTGCTTTCGAAGGCTGCAGTATGGTCCTGGCAAACCATTCGCGGACGGCGGAAACGCAGCTCCTCGTAGAATCAGGTTGGGCGCATGATGTGGTGGCCAAAGAGCAAACCATCGGCGCGCGTTGCCCGGCTATTGAAGCCGTGGGGCCATACGGGCTATCGATCGGCCGCGATCTACAGGGTGGCACCACAAAAGTGCAGGCACAGGCCTTTCAGGCAGCCCACCAGGCGCTGGATAGGGGAGAACCGGTGCTGGTCCAGGTACCGCGTAAGGGATACGCTCCCATATTGGCGTGTGGCCAGTGCCGTGCACCGGCTCGTTGTCGGCATTGCAATGGGCCATTGGGGTTGCCGCCTAAGGGGACGTCGGCAAGCGAAGGCGGCGCTGAAGAGGCGGGAATGCCTACCTGTCGCTGGTGCGGCCGAATCGAAGCGCGGCATCGGTGCACAGAATGTGGTTCCCCGCGCCTGCGTGCCATCGTCTTGGGATCGGAGCGCACCGCGGAGGAATTGGGCCGTGCCTTTCCCCATACCCGGGTGGTGGTCTCGGGTGGAAACAAGGTGCTCGATGAGGTGGAGAATACTCCAGGGCTAGTCATTGCCACCCCAGGCGCCGAGCCGAAAGTAAAAGATGGTGCCTATGGTGCGGCACTGCTTTTGGACGCCGGGGCATTGCTTAACCGGCAGGATCTGCGCGCCACTGAGGATACTCTAGCGAAGTGGGCGCAAGCGGCTACGCTGGTGCAGCCGCATTTTAAAGGCGGACGGGTAATCCTGGCGGCTGATGAATCTCTCACGGTGGTCCAGCATTTCCTGCGCTGGGATATGGTGGGCGCCGCGGCAGCAGAGCTAGCTGCTCGACGCGAAGTACGCTTTCCGCCTGCGGTGCATTTCGCCGCCATTGACGGCGCGGATGCCTCTTTGGATGGCTTTGCCGAGCTTGTGGATCTGCCGGAGCATGCGGAGATCTTGGGCCCAGTTCCCCTTCCACCAGAGCATAGTTTGCCCGGCGACTATGATAGCGGGCGCTTTGGTCCACCACAGCGGTTGGTAGTCCGCACCCCGCTGGGGCCCAGAGCTCAACTGGGGCGTGCTTTGCGCAGCGCCAATGCGGCGCGCAGCGCCCGCAAGGATGACTTGCCACTTCGTATCGTAGTTGACCCCATCCATGTGGGATAGCCGTAAAAGGTAGACAATGACAATGCGCTAATCTCGACTGAGGAAACCAGCTATCGTCGGCCGGCTTGGTCTCGGTGCCATCAGAAAGGTGTGAGTGCTATGTCCCTTCGAGAGATCCGTGTCTACGGCGACCCTGTATTGAGCAGCCGCGCGGAGGAAATCAATAAATTTGATGCCGGCCTGCGGGCCTTGGCGAACGATATGCTCGAGACCATGGAAAATGCCGGGGGAGTAGGGCTAGCTGCCAATCAGGTAGGCATCCTCAAGCGAATTTTTGTCTATGACTGCTCGCATACCCAATCTGGCTTGCGTGGGGCCATAGTTAATCCGATCTGGACTCCGGTTGGGGAACAGCAGCAAATGGGACCGGAAGGTTGCCTTTCCATTCCCGGCATTAGTGCGGAAACCACCCGCTTCAACCAGGTCTTTGTCTCCGGCCAGGATATTGAGGGACGCCCTGTATCCATGGTGGCATCAGGCCTGATGGCTCGGTGTATCCAGCATGAAACGGACCACCTCGATGGGGTGCTGTTTTTGCAGCGTCTCGAGGCTGCGGTGAGAAAAGATGCTATGCGCGCCATCCGTGCAGCTGAGTGGTTTAACGCCTCTTAGCCCACTTACTGCGGCGGCAGTGCCGCGGCGTTGTAGCCTAGTAATCTGAACGACATTAAGAGGAGAGTTTCCCCGCATGCGGATCATTTTTGCCGGTACCCCTGAGCCAGCCGTTGTGGCCTTGGAAAAGCTGCTTGCCTCGTCGCACGAGGTGGTGGCGGTAATTACTCGCCCAGACGCTAAGAAGGGCCGCGGCCGCACCCTTCACCCCAGCCCGGTGAAAGCCTTAGCCCAAGAACACGGCATTGAAGTACTGACCCCAACTACCCTGCGGCCTGACTCGGAGGATGGGCAGGCACTGCGTGCCCGCCTAAGGGAGTTGAAACCGGAAGCAATTCCGGTGGTGGCCTATGGCAATCTGGTAACCAAGGACTTGCTAGAGCTTCCGCAACATGGATGGGTCAACCTGCACTTTTCCCTGCTTCCGGCCTGGCGCGGCGCGGCACCTGTGCAGGCTGCCATCGCCGCCGGTGATGATATTACCGGCGCATCGACGTTCCGCATTGAAGAAGGCCTAGATACCGGCCCAGTGCTAGGCACCGTGACGGAGGAAATCAAGAATACTGATACCGCCGATGATCTTTTAACCCGCCTTGCTTATTCTGGCGGCGATTTACTTGTCGCCACGATGGATGGCCTGGCGGCAGGCCAGCTGGAGGCACAGCCGCAGCAGGGCGAGGCGACTTATGCCCACAAAATCTCTACCGCGCAGGCTCGCGTGGAGTGGTCTCAACCTGCTTTTGCCATCGACCGGCATATTCGGGCATATACCCCAGGGCCTGGTGCATGGACTATGTGGGATGAAGCCCGTGTGAAAATTGGTCCAGTCCGCCACCCAGATGAGTCTAGCCCGGCTGCACAGGAACTGGAGCCCGGGCAGTTGCACATCGCCAAGAATGCCGTGTTCGTCGGTACTGGGACCCAGCCGGTTCAATTGGGTAAAATCCAGCCCCCGGGGAAGAAAATGATGAATGCGGCCGATTGGGCCCGCGGACTGGGCAAGGATGTCGAGGTGAAGTTCCAGTGAGTGGTGGTTTTCGTTCGCGCAGCAAATCCAGCGATAAGTCGCCAGAGGGCAAGCCGCACGACTCTCAAAAATCCGGTGGTTCGAAAGGCCGCGGTGGCCGTCCACAGCGGCAGCAGCAAAGCGGCCGTGGCAGCCACAAGAGGGGGCGTCAGGCCAATGCCCATGGTCACCGATCGGCTAAGCGCCAAGATGGCGGCCTGATTCAGGCGGCGCGAGCCGCAGGAGTGGATGCGCCGCGCGCGGTGGCCTTTGACGTGGTGCGCAGGGTAAGCGATGACGATGCCTTCGCTAACCTCATTTTGCCCAAGACACTGCGTAAGCAGAAGCTCAAAGGGCGCGACGCTGCCTTTGCCACCGAGATCACCTACGGCACGCTGCGCACCCTTGGTGTCGTAGATGCCGTTATTGCAGAGTGTTCTTCGCGTGGTCTCGAGGTGATATCGCCAGCTGTGGTTGATGCCCTGCGCTTGGGAACCTATCAAGTCCTCTATACCCGCGTGGAGCCCCATGCGGCCGTTGATACCACCGTTCGCTTGGTGGAGGCCGCCGGTGAGGTTAAGGCCAAGGGCTTTGCCAATGGCATTATGCGCACCATTACGCGGACGCCGGCCAAGGTATGGCTGGATAAGCTCGCCCCACAGGGGGAAATTGCTGGAATTGCTTTTAAACATGCCCATCCCACCTGGATTGCGGAAGCCTTTAGCCGAGTGCTGGGCCTAGGGGAGCTGGAGGCCGCCCTTGCGGCGGACTCTGACCGGCCGTCCGTACACCTAGTGGCGCGTCCCGGAGAGATTTCGGCCGAGGAATTGGCGCTTATGACCGGAAACGAGGAGGGACGCTATTCTCCTTATGCCGTGTACATGGACTCCGGAGACCCCGGCCAATTGGAACCGGTGCGCCAGGGTTTGGCGGCCGTTCAAGATGAGGGCTCGCAGCTGATTGCCCGGGCGGTATGCGAGGCGCCGCTGGAAGGCGAAGACACTGGCCGATGGTTGGATCTATGTGCTGGCCCGGGCGGAAAGGCAGCCTTGATGGGAGCGCTTGCCCGCATCGACTCCGCGCATGTTGATGCGGTGGAGGTCTCCCCGCACCGTGCGGCGCTGATTGAAAAAACGGTCAGCGATTTGCCTGTAGACGTCCATGTGGCAGATGGCCGCAATCCAGGCGTGGGTAAGGGGTTTGACCGCGTGCTTGTCGATGCCCCGTGTTCCGGACTAGGCGCGCTGCGTCGCCGGCCCGAGGCGCGCTGGCGTAAGTCTGAGTCCGATATAGCCGAGCTCAATCAACTGCAATTCGAGCTCTTGTCCTCCGCGTTGCACTTGGTGCGTCCTGGCGGTGTGGTCATTTATTCCACGTGTTCGCCAGATTTGCGCGAGACTCGTGGCATCGTGGACCGCGCGGTGCGAGAGCTCGGCGCGACGGAGCTAGACGCACACGCGCTCATTCCGGATATGGGCGATGTGGGGCACGAAAAATCCGTGCAGATGTGGCCGCACCGGCACGGTACGGATGCCATGTTCTTTGCCGCATTGCGCCGCGCCGCTGACTAATCGCGATAGACTGGTGGGCATGTCCGCACCGATTATTTCCCCTTCCATCCTGGCCGCTGATTTTTCTCGTTTGGGCGAGGAACTGACGGCAATTGATACCGCAGACTGGGTCCACGTGGACATTATGGATGGGCACTTTGTGCCCAACCTGTCCTTCGGCCCAGATATCACGGCTACGGTCCATCGGCTAACTGATAAACCATTGGACGTGCACCTCATGATTGAGGAGCCCGAGAAGTGGGTGGAGACTTATGCCAAGGCCGGCGCGCATACCATTATCTTCCACGTAGAAGCTGTTGCCGATGAGCAAGCGGCAGTGGACTTGGCTCAGAGCATCCGAGGGCTGGGTGTGCGTGCGGCCTTTTCCATTAAGCCTGGCACCGCTATTGAGCCATGGCTGGATAAGCTGCACTACTTCGATGAGGTACTCGTCATGTCCGTGGAACCTGGCTTCGGCGGGCAGAAGTTCATGCCGGAGATGTTGGAGAAAGTTCGTCTGCTGCGCCGCAGCATTGATGAGCAGAAGCTGAATACCGTCATCGAGATTGATGGCGGAATTTCCCCAGAGACCATCGAGGCGGCCGCCGCGGCTGGATGCGATGCGTTTGTCGCAGGCTCGGCCGTATTTAAGGCGGAAGATCCCACCAGCACGGTAGAGCAATTGCGCAATTTGGCGGCGGGTGTCTAGTGGGAGAGCAGTTGCAGGACAGCATCATTTCCGCAGCGCTTGCTCGCGCAATGGACGCAGGCGCTGAGGTTCGCGGAACCACGAGCCCGAACCCACCGGTGGGCGCGGTCATCGTGTCCGCGGCCGGTGAGGTAGTGGGCGTCGGCGCTACTCAGCCCGTAGGTGGCGCACATGCTGAGGTCATGGCGCTGCGCGAGGCAGGAGACAAGGCACGCGGGGCCACGGCTGTGGTCACCTTGGAGCCTTGCGCGCATACGGGCCGTACGGGTCCGTGTGCGCAGGCGCTTATCGATGCCGGCGTGGCGCACGTGTACTACCTCCACGCCGACCCCACCCCGCACGCTGCCGGCGGAGCACGGGTATTGGCGGAGGCTGGAGTGGGCGTCGGCAAGCTAGAACGGCCCCCGCACGCCGATGACGCCTTAGCGCCCTGGCTCTTTGCTGTACGCTCTCACAGGCCGCATGTCACCTTGAAATTTGCGCAGACGCTGGATGGCTTTACGGCCGCGGCCGATGGAACAAGCCAATGGATAACAGGCGAGTCAGCGCGCGACTGGGTGCACTCCGATAGAGCTCATCGCGATGCCATCGTGGTAGGCACCGGCACGGCGCTGGCTGATAATCCCTCGCTTACTGCGCGCTTTAGCGATGGGAGCCTGCGCGAGCATCAGCCGCGCCGCGTGATTATTGGCAAGCGTGATTTGGAATCGGCCGGTGATGCAGCCAGCCACCTGCGCGAGTTGGGGTACGAGCAATACGACAGTATCGAAAAAGCGTTATTTGAGCTCTATGCCAGCGGGGCCCGCGACGTCCTCGTAGAAGGTGGCGCTGGGCTCGCCAGTAGCTTTCTCAAGGCTGATTTGGTCGATGCCATTTCCGCCTATATCGCGCCACTTTTGCTAGGTGAAGGCCGCGGTGTGCTTGCCCACCCCGTGACCCAGACGCTGTCTGAGGCCACCCGTTTCCAACGCGTGCGAATGAAGGCGTTGGGTAATGATGTTCTTATTGAATACGTGCGCTAGACGCTCGGATGAGCAGATAACTAGAAAGGTTAGAAGTGTTTACTGGGCTAGTTCAAGAATTAGGCACCGTAGCAGCAGTGGAACCCCAGGAAGACGCACTGCGCTTGAGTATTCTCGCCCCGCGTACCGTCGCGGAGGCTGAACTGGGCGATTCCATTGCCATCAACGGCGTATGCCTTACCGTGGCGGAACTTTCTGCAGATGTATTCTGCGCAGACGTGATGCAGGAGTCCCTTGACCGCACCGCGCTGGCACACCTGGCAGAAGGTGACTCGGTCAACGTGGAACCGGCTGTGCTTCCCACCACTAGGCTGGGCGGGCACATCATGCAAGGCCACGTGGATGGCACCGCTATTCTCCAGAGCAGGACTAGCTCTGAGAACTGGGATGTTCTTAGGTTTAGCCTGCCCGCCGAGCTTAATCGCTACGTTGTGGAAAAGGGGTCCATCGCCGTCAGCGGTACCTCTCTGACTGTCAGCGCTGTGGGCGCAGACTGGTTCGAGGTTTCTCTAATCCCCACCACATTGCGCGATACCATCCATGGTTCGTTGCCAGTGGGAGGAGAGGTGAACCTCGAGGTGGATGTGTTAGCTAAGTATGTAGAAAAGATGCTTCACCCCGAAGCTCTACCCCCTAGGGCTAAGGACTAGACTGCTACCTTATGAGCGCGAGTGATAATTCTATCCGTCTTGATTCCATCGACCAGGCCATCGCGGATATCGCCGCTGGTAAGCCGGTAGTTGTCATCGATGACGAGGATCGCGAAAATGAAGGCGATCTGATTTTCGCCGCGGAGCTAGCAACCCCGGAACTCGTGGCCTTCATGGTGCGGTATTCCTCTGGATATATCTGTGCACCATTGCTGCCAGAAGATTGCAAGCGTCTGAACCTGCCGCCGATGTTGGCAGTCAACCAGGATGTACGGGGCACTGCCTACACGGTGACCGTAGACGCAGCTACGGGCAGCACCGGTATTTCTGCGACCTCGCGCGCAGAAACCATCCGTCGTTTGGCCGACCCCACCACCACTCCGGGCGAATTCACCCGCCCGGGCCACGTGGTGCCATTGTGCGCTCGTCCAGGCGGCGTTCTGGAGCGCGACGGCCATACTGAGGCTTCCATTGACCTGGCCCGTTTGGCGGGCCTGCGCCCGGCGGGCGTGCTGTGTGAGATCGTTTCCGAAGATGATCCCACGGACATGGCTCGCTCGCCGGAACTGCGCCGCTTTGCCGATACGCATGGGCTGGCCATGATTTCTATTGCGCAGCTCATCGAGTGGCGCCGCCATCATGAAACTCAGGTCACCCGCCAGGTAAGCACCCAGCTTCCCACCGAATACGGCCACTTCACTGCAATTGGTTACCGTCATGACATCGACGGCCAGGAGCACGTTGCGTTGGTAGCGGGGGACCCTGCCCAACTGCGCGGCGCTCGCGATGTCATGGTGCGTGTCCATTCGGAATGCCTTACCGGTGATGCCTTTGGCTCGCGGCGCTGCGATTGCGGTCCGCAACTGCACGAGTCCATGCGCCTTATCAGCCAGCAGGGCAGTGGTGTGGTTATTTACCTACGCGGCCAGGAAGGCCGTGGCATTGGGCTGCTGCATAAGTTGGAAGCCTATCGCCTACAGGATGCGGGTATGGACACCGTCGATGCCAACCTCGAACAGGGGTTGCCCGAGGACGCGCGGGAATATTCCGTAGCCGGCCAAATCCTCCGCGATCTCGGCATAGAATCTGCGAACCTATTGACTAATAACCCGCACAAGGGCGAGGGGCTGAGTGGTTTTGGGGTGGATGCTAGCCACCACACCCCACTCGCAACTCCAGCCCACGCAGATAATATTGATTACTTGCGTACAAAGCGCGACCGCATGGGCCACGATCTTCCGCAGGTCGCCCGGTGGGATGCTGAACATAAGTAGAACGTTGACGTATAGGTGAGAGGACAACGATGAGTAAAGAAGGCCTACCCCAAATCGCCCAGGTGGATGGCAGTGGACTGCGCGTTGCCGTGGTTACTGCTACGTGGAACGCGGAGGTCTGTGATCAGCTCCACGCCCAGGCGGTGCAGACCGCTACCGATAATGGCGCCGAAGTAGCCGAATACCGAGTAGTCGGCGCGCTGGAACTTGGCGTTGTGGTCCAGGCAGCGGCCCGCGCCTACGATGCCGTGGTGGCTCTAGGCTGCGTTATCCGTGGGGGAACGCCTCACTTTGACTATGTCTGCGATTCCGTGACCCAGGCGCTTACCCGCATCGCACTCGATGAATCCACCCCCGTGGCGAATGGCGTCCTTACCGTCAACGACCAAAAGCAGGCCATTGACCGCGCTGGATTCGCAGACTCGGTAGAAAACAAAGGTGCCGAGGCGATGATTGCGGCTTTAGATACCGCGCTGCAGTTGCGTAGACTTAACGCAGCAGAAAAATAACCTTTAGCGATCCGTCAGCGCGCCGCGCATTCCCACCAAGGTGAACGGCGGGGCGCCCCAGAGGAGTATGCACATGAATGAGGCGCAGGCCCCAAAGAATTCGCAGCGAAGCCCGCAGCTTAGCGACGCCGAAGTATTGGCCTATACCAGTGCCGATCCCTTCGCACAGACCACGTCTAAGCCGTGGGAATTTACGGCTACCTCGCCCTTTTTGCGCAAAGTGGCAATCGCCTGGGTGCTCCTCGTGATGGCCATCCATATCTTCATGGGAATCACCCTGGATGTGTCCTTTACCGGCGCGCACGTGACCACCATTGATAAATTCGCCTTCCCCGGCGTCGGTGTTCTAATTTCCGTTTTATCCTGGATTGCCCTCAACCGGCCGCGGTTGCGCGCCAATGAGGATGGGGTAGAGGTCCGCAATATCGTGGGCACCCGGTTTTATCCGTGGCAGGTGGTCTACGGCCTTTCCTTCCCCGTAGGCCAGCGGATGGCGCGCCTTGAACTGCCCGAGTTCGAGTTTGTCCCAATCTGGGCTCTGCAGTCTGGCGATAAGGACACCGTCATCGACAATGTCCGCCGCTTCCGCGACGTGGAAGCCAAGTACATGCCACAGGATTAACAATTGGCTGACCCCACTACCTACCGCCCGGCTCCGGGAACAATTCCCACCGACCCGGGCGTCTATAAGTTCCGCGATGAAAACCGCCGCGTTATCTACGTGGGCAAAGCCAAAAACCTGCGCGCTAGGCTATCAAACTATTTTCAAGACATTACGCAGCTGCACCCGCGCACGCGCCAAATGGTCCTCACTGCCAACTCGGTGGAGTGGACGGTAGTAGCCAGCGAGGTTGAAGCCCTACAGTTGGAGTACACGTGGATCAAGCGCTTTGATCCCCACTTCAACGTCATGTACCGCGATGATAAAACCTATCCTATGCTCGCGGTTTCAGTCGGGGAAATGGTTCCTCGCGCGTTTTTCTACCGTGGTCCGCGCCGCAAAGGCGTGCGCTACTTTGGTCCCTATTCCCATGCTTGGGCCGTACGCGAGACCTTGGACTTGCTCACCCGGGTCTTTCCCATGCGCACCTGTTCTAAGGGAGTATATAACCGGCACGAGCGGCTTGGCCGTCCGTGTCTTTTGGGCTATATCGGCAAGTGTGATGCCCCCTGCATCGGCCGCGTGAGCAAAGAAGACCACCGCGAGACAGTCAATGAGCTGGTGTCCTTTATGAATGGCAATACCGGCTCCGTGCGTCGCAAACTCACCCAGGACATGGAGCAGGCCGCCGAGAATTTAGAATTCGAGCGTGCAGCGCGCCTGCGTGATGACTTGGGCGCGATTGACAAGATCATGGAACAGCAGGCTGTGGTCTTTACGGACAATACAGATGCCGATCTCATTGCTTTTAACTCCGATGAGCTGGAAGCAGCGGTGCAGATTTTCCATGTGCGTGACGGGCGCATTCGCGGTCAACGCGGATGGGTAGTAGAACGCGCAGGCGATCAAGCTAGCTCGGAGCCCTTGGAAGAAGGCCAGCCTGATCCGGCGCTTCCCGCATTGGTGCAAAATTTCCTCATCCAGTTCTATTCCGATGCAGTAGAGCGCGAGCAGCAGGAAGCGCGCGAGGACGCAGCTCTTGCCGCTGACGTAAAGCGGCGCGGGGTGGATCAGGAATCCCACATGAAATCCCGCCGCGTGCACGTCATCCCACGCCAAATTCTGGTTCAGGCCTTGCCAGATGAACCAGAGCAAGTCGTCGCACTCTTAGAAGAGCTACGCGGAGCACAGGTAGACCTGCGGGTTCCTCAGCGCGGCGATAAGAAGCAGCTGATGGCCACGGTGGAGAAAAACGCCAAGGAGCAATTGCGACAGCATAAGCTCAAGCGAGTAGGCGATCTCACCGCCCGTTCGGCAGCATTGCAGGATATTCAAGAAGCTCTGGGTATGGAGCAAGCTCCGTTGCGCATTGAATGTACCGACATTTCGCATATTCAAGGCACGGATGTGGTTGCTTCCCTGGTGGTCTTTGAAGATGGCCTGCCCAAAAAATCGGACTATCGGCGCTATCTCATCAAGGAAGCGGCTGGCGGCGGCCGTTCGGATGACGTTGGCTCCATTGCAGAGATCACTCGCCGTCGGTTTAAGCGCCATAAGCAAGATAAGCTGGCGCATCCGGACGAGGAAGTAGAAGAGTCTTCGTTTGCGGAAGAAAAAATCGCGGAAGAGTCAGCTGAGGCGGGCCGCCGCTTTGCTTATCCACCGCAGCTTTTCATCGTGGATGGCGGCGCGCCCCAGGTGGCCGCAGCCCAAGAAGTCTTTGATGAGCTGGGTATTGTGGATGTGACCTTGGTGGGCTTGGCCAAGCGACTCGAGGAAATCTGGGTTCCCGGCGATGACGAGCCAGTCATTTTGCCGCGAAACTCGCAAGCGCTTTTCCTCCTGCAGCAAATTCGCGATGAAGCCCACCGCTTTGCCATCACGTACCACCGCCAGCAGCGCTCTAAGCGGATGCGTTCTTCCGTGCTGGACTCCGTGCCTGGGCTGGGCCCGCAGCGGCGCACGGATCTAGTGAAGCATTTCGGTTCGGTGAAGAAGCTGAAGGCCGCCACAGTGGAGGAAATCTGTGAGGTAAACGGATTCGGGCCGAAACTAGCCCAAACCGTGTACGAGAGCTTGCACGATTCCACGGGCAAATAAGTAGCATTCTTCTAGAAGAGGCGAATCTTAAAGCGCTAGACTGAAGGGCATGACGCATTTCGAAACTCCGCCCATTTTGATAACCGGCATGTCCGGCGGCGGGTTGAGTTCCGCTGCCAAAGTATTTGAGGACAAGGGCTACTATGTGGCCCACAATATTCCGCCCCGCGCCATAGTGGATCTGCTCAAGTTGTGCAACCAAGAGGCAACTCCGGTGAGCAAAGTCGCAGCCGTAACGGACGTGCGCTCGCGCATGTTTCCAGGGTCTCTTCTAGAGATTATGGATGAGCTTACGGAATTGAATATGAAGCCCACTGTGCTCTTTCTGGATGCCCGTGATGATGTGCTTATTCGCCGCTTTGATTCGGTGCGGCGCACCCACCCGTTGCAGGAGGGCGATACCCTCAAAGTAGGCATTCAACGCGAACGCCAAGCAGTAGCAGATGTGCGTTCACAGGCCGATATCATCATTGACACCACCAACCTATCCATTCATGATCTTCGCCGCGCTATCGAGGCAGCGTTTGGTGAGATGCAAAATGAAAAGCAGCATGTGACTGTTGAGTCCTTTGGATTCAAAAACGGCTCACCCCGCGACGCAGACTTGGTGGTAGACGTGCGCTTCCTGCCCAATCCTTATTGGGTACCTGAGTTGCGTGGATACCGCGGCACAGATGAGCCGGTTGCCCAGTATGTGCTCTCACAGCCAGCGGCACAGGAATTCGTTGATAATTTCTTGCAGATGTTTTCCACCATGTTGGATGGCTACCGGCACGAGGGCAAGAATTTCATCACGGTGGGTGTGGGCTGTACGGGAGGCCACCACCGTTCCGTCGCCGTTGCAGAGGCCATTGCGGCGCGGTTGCGGGACAATAACACTTTGGACGTCAGCACCTTGCATAGGGATATTGCTCGAGGCTAGAGCACAGGAGTTTTAACGCTTTTATGACCAAACCTTCACACATGGTCTGCCTAGGCGGCGGCCATGGACTTTATCAGACCCTTCTGTCCGCACGATTGAGCGGAGCAGCCGATATTTCCGCCATTGTTACGGTTGCAGATGATGGTGGCTCCTCTGGCCGATTGCGCCGCGAACTGGAAATAATTCCACCTGGAGATCTACGCATGGCGCTAGCTGCGTTGGCTAATAGTGACCCGGTGGGTGATCTTTGGGCGCGTACCTTGCAACACCGTTTTAAAGGCAGCGGTGCAATGGCGGGGCATGCGGTGGGTAATCTAATGATTGCAGGTTTGACCGATGTGCTCGGTGATTACCAGGCCGCGTTGGATACCATCGCAGAGCTTACCAATTCCCAGGGGCGGGTATTCCCCGTGGTCAACCAAGCTTTAGAGATTGAGGCGGAGGTGGCCGGGCTTGACGACGACCCCCGTGTCATGCGCCAAGTCCGCGGCCAGGTTGCGGTTGCTTCTACACCGGGGCAGGTGCGACGAGTGCGTATCGTGCCGGAGCGTCCTAGTGCGAATCCGGATGTCCTCGATGCCATTGAGCGCGCGGACCTTATTACTATCGGCCCGGGTTCGTGGTTTAGTTCGGTCTTGCCGCATACTCTCGTGCCGCAGGTCGTGGAGGCAATCTCTGCTTCAGATGCGCTGCGCGTAGTTGTATTGAACCTTTCTGCCGAGCCGGGTGAAACACACGGTTTTTCGGCAGAGCGTCATCTGCATGTCCTCGCTCAGCATGCCCCGAAACTGCGGATTGACCGCATTCTGGTAGATGAGGCGGCGTTGCCCACTGATAGTGAGCGCGTATATATTCAGCGCGCCGCACAGTCCCTGGGGGCCCGCGCAACGTTCGCTGATGTAAGCCAAGTTGATGACAGTGGCCGCAGCAATAATAAACACGATCCTGAAAAGCTATCTGCGGCACTTTTGGAGCTCTACTCTGAATATCGCAGCAATAGTGATACGAATCGGCGCTGATTCTTTCTGCTAGCGTGCGTGTAGTCGCCCTTGGCCGACTGCGCGGTGACCGAGCGCGCGCGGTATGATGTCAGAAATCCTTTCACCGCACTGGGCCTCGAGCGATGCTCGGGCCGGCAGGCATACTTTGTGACTGTGAGAAAAGAAATGGGGCGAACTAGGTGACCACACCATTGACCGATCAGGTCAAAGAAGAATTGACGGCTGTCGTTGTGCCACGCCAGTCCGCTCGCGCTGCCGAACTAGCAGCGATGCTGCGCTTTGCTGGCGAGCCGGATATATACGGCGACAGTATGTCTTATGAGCTGGAATTAGAAAGCCATGCGATTGCGCGGCGCGTGATCACTGCACTAGATGATCTCTATGGCATTTCCGCTGATAGTCACGTAGCCGGTCCGGCAGGGACCACGAAGAAAACCCGGGTAACGGTGCGCATTTCCACTGGTGCGAAGGAGCTGACGCGTCGTTTAGGCCTTATCACTCGCTCCGGCCATGCGGTGGTAGGGCTCCCACCGCAGGTTATCTCCGGTACCGTCGCCGATAGCGAGGCAGCATGGCGTGGAGCTTTCTTGGTACACGGTAGCCTCACGGAGCCAGGTCGCTCCTCTGCGCTTGAAGTAACCTGCCCGTGCCAGGAAGCTGCGTTGGCGTTGGTAGGGTGCGCCCGCCGCCTAGGTATTTCCGCCAAAACTAAGGAAACTCGCGGCGAGGACCGCGTGGTTATAAGAGATGGCGATGCCATTGGGGCGCTTCTTACCCGTATGGGCGCGCAGGAGACTCGATTGGCCTGGGAAAAGAAGCGAGTCAAGCGGGAGGCACACGATACGTCCAGGCGTTTGGACAATTTCGATGATGCGAACCTTCGCCGCTCGGCTCGCGCCGCGGTTACAGCGGCAGCACGCGTTGACCGCGCCATGGAGATCCTAGGTGATGATGTCCCCGAGCACCTCGCAGATGCAGGACGCTTGCGCGTGCAGCACCGCGAGGCTTCCCTAGAAGAGTTGGGTCGCTTGGCTGAGCCTCCCATGACTAAGGACGCGGTAGCGGGTCGTATTCGACGCTTGCTTTCTATGGCCGATAAGCGAGCAGAAGAGCTGGATATTCCCGATACCAACCAAGCGATCACAGACGACCTGTTCAACGAGTCCTAATACTCCGAGACCCCGAAAACGCAAAGCTCCCCGCAGACCGAGTACCGAAGCGGTAGCCGGCCTGCGGGGATACTTTTACTCTCGGACCGCTATCTGGCAGAGGGCCAGCTAGGTCGAGCTAGGGCACGAGGAATCCTAGGACGTTAGTCATCAAGAATACGATGACGCACACCGCAGCCAAGAAGGCCACAGAGTAGCCCACCACGTTTTTGAGGATGACAGATTCCTTGCCTTCCATGTTGACGGCGGTGGCCGCAATAGCAAGAGACTGCGGGGAAATCATCTTGCCCACGACGCCGCCTGCGGTATTGGCAGCCAGCATGAGGTCTGGGTTTACGTTAATGCGTTCTGCGGCTGCTACCTGCAGGTTGGCAAATAGGGCATTGGCAGAGGTATCGGAGCCAGTAACCGCGGTGCCAATCCATCCCAAGACTGGAGCAAACAGTGCGAAGATACCGCCGGCAGAAGAGACAAACTCACCAATAGCAATAGTTTGGCCAGAGTAGTTCATGGTATAAGCCAAGGCCAGCACCAGGATGATCGTGAGTGCTGAGAATTTCATGCGGCTGACGACGTCACCGAAAGCGCGGACCGGCTGCCCAAAGCTCAAGTCGTAGCGGCCATTTTCGTTGAAGAAGTGGTAGACAACCGCAACGATGATGCCCGAGAGCAGCAGGAGAGTACCAGGATTGCCAAAGACATTGAAACTGAAGCTGGTGTCCATGAGGTTACCTTCGGCGTCGACAATCGCGTTATCCAGCAACGGCCAAGCAAAGTGGAGCTTGAGGAATCCAAAGATGGCTGGAGCGGCGGTTGCCACAGCAAAGACGACGGTGACAACGGCGTACGGAAGCAGCGCCATCCAGATGCGGCGACCGTTGAGATCAGTGGTGGACTCGGCTGCGGGCAGCTCGAGGCGCTCACGCAACTCCTTGACACCCTTAGGCTTCCATACCCGGAGGAAAGCGAAGGCACAGCCCAGGGAAACGATGCAGGCGATGACGTTGGTGAGCTGGTAAGCAAAGAAGGTTGCGGCCAGCCACTGGGCCAGGGCGAAGGAAACGCCGATTACTGCGGCTGCCGGGGCGGTTTCCTTAACACCGCGGATACCGTCCAAGATGAAGGCAATGAGGAAAGGAACGATGGCGGCGATGAGCAGCACCTGCAAGGAGATAAGTGCTGCAATGTCATGGGTTTGCTCGGCGCTGCGTCCGGCGACCTCGCCAGCGGTGGTGACTGGGATGCCGACCGCTCCGAATGCAACCGGGGCAGTATTGGCAATTAGAACTACGGTGGCTGCGCGCAGCGGCTTAACGCCAAGCGCCATGATCATCGTCGCAGTAATGGCAACGGGGGCGCCAAAGCCGGCGAGAGCTTCCAATAGACCGCCGAAGCAGAAGGCGATAAGGATGGCTTGGATGCGAATATCGCCATCGCCCAGAAGGTCAAAGGTCTTTCGCAGGTCTTCGAAACGCCCGGAAGCAACGGTGATTTCATAAAACCAGATCGCCGTAATGATTACCCAGACGATGGGGAGTAGTCCGAACAGCCCGCCACGCAGGGCGGAGGACAAAGCCATATCTACTGGCATCGAGAAGCCGACGATAGCAATAATGAGGGATACTGCAAGGGCGACGGCGCCTGAGGTATGTGCGCGTGCTTTAACGCCAAGCAGCATGATAAAGAATGCAATGAGGGGGAGAATCGCCACCAGGGCGGTAAGCCCGAGGCTGTCACCCACAGCAGAGGTATTTATTTCGAACAAGAGAAGTCCTTGGTTTCTACGGTGGTCTTGCCCGAATTAAGAGATACGGGCACCTGAAGCATTCTCACGGTGGCCAACGTCTGCGCTAGAACAGGTCTAATGTCCCGAAACGCTTATGTGAACCAGTGAGTAAAGAAAGCATATCGTGTGATGAGCGTGACAGAAACAATTTGGTCGTTTTGATATCTAGCGGCAAGGCTGGACGAAACCTTGCGACCGGGGAGGGGCGACCCTAACGCTCAGACGGTCCGAGTGATAAATTTCACGTTAACATTGTTAATCAAACATGATCCCACCTGTTCGGGCTTATCCAGCAGGTATGTTAGCTGGAAATCAAAAGAATCGGAAAGAGTGTACGCCCTTTTGGATATTCTGTCATCCAATAGTTCTCAAGGGTGCTGGGGGACTGCACTGACCAAAAAGGCTCGGTAGTATCGGCAATGTAAGGGAAACCGCTCGGGCGCTTCTCAAATTAGAAATTCATCGAAGGACCCGCGCAAATGCCCGTACACACATTTACTCGACTCTTTGAGGAGAAATACAGTGACTATTCGCGTAGGTATCAATGGATTTGGCCGCATTGGCCGCAACTTTTTCCGTGCAGTCGCTCAGGGTGACAACAACCTCGAAGTTGTTGCAGTAAACGACCTGACTGATAACGGTACGTTGGCTAACCTGCTGAAGTACGACTCCGTACTGGGGCGCTTCGATGGCGAGATCACCCACGACGATGAATCCATTACCGTCAATGGGCACCGCATCGTAGTAACCGCAGAGAAGGATCCGAAGGAGCTGAAGTGGAGCGAGTACAACGTCGACCTCGTTATTGAGTCCACCGGCCGCTTCACCAACGGCAATGATGCCAAGGCTCACCTCGAGGCTGGCGCCAAGAAGGTCATCATCTCCGCTCCGGGCAAGGAAGTAGACGCCACCTTCGTCTACGGCGTCAACTCTGACTCCTATGACCCGGCAAACCACAACGTCATCTCTGCAGCATCCTGCACCACCAATTGCTTGGCGCCGATGGCAAAGGTTCTCAATGACAAGTTCGGCATTGAAAAGGGCCTGATGACCACTGTTCACGCTTATACCGGTGACCAGCGTATTCAGGATGCTCCGCACAAGGATCCACGCCGCGCTCGTGCCGCTGCTGTAAACATGGTTCCTACCTCCACCGGCGCCGC
This sequence comes from Corynebacterium yonathiae, assembly GCF_027570195.1. GTDB lineage: Bacteria > Actinomycetota > Actinomycetes > Mycobacteriales > Mycobacteriaceae > Corynebacterium > Corynebacterium yonathiae. The sequence goes on along the minus strand of NZ_JAKMUZ010000001.1, from coordinate 133,531 downwards.
TAAGGCTGTATCCCTTGTTCTGCCTGAGCTGGACGGCAAGTTGGATGGTTACGCTATGCGCGTTCCGGTTATCACCGGCTCCGCAACCGACCTGACCTTCACCGCTTCTCGCGACGTCACTGCCGAGGAAATCAACGCCGCACTGAAGGAAGCTGCCGAAGGCGAGCTCAAGGACACCCTCGCATACACCGAGGATCCGCTGGTTTCCACCGATATCGTCACCTCCCCGCACGGCTGCATCTTCGACTCCGGCATGACCAAGGTCTCCAACGGTAACTTGGTCAAGGTCCTGGGCTGGTACGACAACGAGTGGGGTTACACCTCCCAGCTCGTCCGCATGACCAACCTGGTTGCAGACAAGCTCTAAACTAGAGCTCTAGCAGTGAGATTCCGGCCCGATGCAAGCCTAAACGGCGTTGCGTCGCGGTCGGTATTCTTATATCTATAGCCTTTAATCCATCCAATATTATTAAGGAGTAAATAATGGCTTTCCAGACTCTTGACGATCTCCTCAAGGAAGGCGTTGAATCTCGCCACGTCCTCGTTCGCTCCGATTTCAATGTTCCCCTTGATGAAGAGGGAAATATTACTGATCCAGGTCGCATCAATGCTTCTCTGCCTACCATCAAGGCCCTGGTAGAGGGCGGCGCCAAGGTGATTCTCTCTGCCCACCTGGGCCGCCCCAAGGGGGAGGTAAACGCCAAGTACTCCCTGGCTCCAGTAGCAGAGGCCCTATCTGAGGCGCTTGACCAGTACGTTGCCTTGGCCGGCGATGTCACTGGGGAGGATGCTCATGAGCGGGCGAATGGCCTCAATGATGGCGACGTAATGCTGGTGGAAAACGTCCGCTTCGACGCGCGCGAGACTTCCAAGGATGAGGCGGAACGCGGCAAGTTCGCCGACGAGCTTGTGGCGCTGGCGGCCGATAATGGTGCCTTTGTCTCTGATGGCTTTGGTGTTGTCCACCGTGCACAGGCATCCGTGTACGACGTCGCAAAGCGCTTGCCCGCTTACGCAGGCAAGCTAGTGGAAAAGGAGCTTTCGGTTCTTTCCACCGTGGCCAAGGAACCAGAGCATCCGTACGTCGTTGTTCTGGGTGGCGCTAAGGTCTCGGATAAGCTCGGTGTTATTGAAGCGCTGGCTGGTAAGGCGGACAAGGTCATCATTGGCGGCGGCATGTGCTACACCTTGTTGGCCGCTAAGGGCTACAACGTGCAGGAGTCTCTCCTGCAGGAAGATCAGATTGATAACTGCAAGGACCTCCTCGAGCGCTTTGGCGACAAGCTAGTTCTCCCGGTTGATCTCGTTGCAGCAAGCAAGTTCGCAGCAGATGCGGAAACTCAGGTGGTCGAGCTCGATAGCATTCCAGAGGGGTGGATGTCCCTGGATATTGGACCGAAGTCCGTGGAGAATTTTGCGGAGGTTCTCGCATCTTCCAAGACCGTTTTCTGGAATGGTCCAATGGGCGTATTCGAGATGGAGGCTTTCTCCAAGGGCACCGCTGGCGTAGCGCAGGCTATTATCGACGCCACTGCAAATAACGGATCCTTCTCTGTAGTCGGTGGCGGCGACTCTGCTGCGTCTGTGCGCATGCTCGGCTTGGATGAGGATGGCTTTAGCCACATCTCCACCGGTGGCGGCGCCTCCCTGGAGTACCTTGAGGGCAAGGAGCTTCCGGGTGTATCCGTCCTTGAGTCCTAAAATCGCCTGATCAACTTGCCAGAAAGAGAGGAAGAATCCATGGCACGTACCCCACTTATCGCAGGTAACTGGAAGATGAACCTCGACCACGTCGAGGCCATCGGCTCCGTTCAGAAGTTCGCCTTTTCCCTGCCCAAGGATTACTACGAAAAGGTCGACGTGGCTTATATGGTCCCGTTTACTGATATCCGCACCATCCAGACCCTAGTAGAGGGCGATAAGCTGCAGATTACCTACGGCGCGCAGGATATCTCTAAGCACGAATCCGGAGCATTCACCGGCGAGGTATCTGGCAAGATGCTGGCCAAGCTCGGCTGCAGCTGGGTTGTTGTGGGCCATTCGGAGCGCCGTCAGTACCACGGCGAGACCGATAAGCTGGTCGCAGAAAAGGCTACCGCAGCCTTGGACAATGACATCAGCCCCATCGTGTGCGTAGGCGAGCCACTGGCTGTGCGCGAGGCAGGAACCCACGTCGACTACGTGGTTAACCAGACCCGCAATTCCTTGGCTGGTCTAAGCGCAGAGCAGATTGCCAAGACCGTCATCGCATATGAGCCAGTCTGGGCCATTGGTACCGGCAAGGTAGCCTCCGCAGACGACGCCCAGGAAGTGTGCGCAGCCATCCGTGAGCTGGTGAAGGAGCTTGCAGGAGAAGAGGTTGCGGCAGGAATCCGCATTCTTTACGGCGGTTCCGTCAAGGTTGATTCTGTTGCAGAAATCGTCAGCAAGCCGGACGTAGACGGCGGCCTTATTGGCGGCGCCTCCCTGGTGGGCGAGGAGTTTGCCAAGTTGGCTGCCAATGCAGCCAATGCCCTGAGCTAACAGGAGTTATCACCTGTTACAGGTTCGCGCGGCGGCGCGGGTTGGAATGGTTCCAGCCCGCGCCATCGTGTACAGTGGGCCGGTGTGATTGCTTTGCTGGACGCAAAGCGAAAAGTACGAATCCGCGCTAGCGGGTGGCAAGAGTCAACCGCAGGCGCACGTTAGAAATAAGGATTATCCTCATGGTCTTGGCACTGGAAATCATCTTGGTCATCGCTGCTATTTTGATGTCCATCTTCGTGCTATTGCACAAGGGCAAAGGCGGCGGCCTGTCCAGTCTCTTTGGCGGTGGCGTGCAGTCGAACCTTTCCGGCTCGACCGTCGTGGAAAAGAACCTGGACCGCTACACGATCGTCATGGTTATCATCTGGCTTGCGTGCATCGTGGGCCTAAACCTAATCCAGGCATTCGCTTAAGCCTCGAACTAGGATAACGAAAGCGCCGGCACCGCCTTCCTACCGCCTAGTTCCCTGTGGGAACTAGAAGTGGGGAAGGAGTACCGGCGCTTTTGCGTCAAGCGCTAGGTGCGGCGTGGGGCTGCGCGCACACTGCGATTTTTCTGCCTATAACTGGGATGCGGCGTCGTCTGCAAGAAACAGAATCGTTTCCTCTCTGCCTTGCGCGCCGGCCGCCGGCCATTCCTCAGCTACAGCGCCTTCAACAACGTGCTTTGCCGCTTCTGCCTTGGCCTCGCCGGCCACGAGTAACCAGATGCGCTCGGCCTTGTTTATAGCGGGAAGAGTAAGGGTAATTCGCTCGCTTGGCGGCTTAGGAGAATCATGCACGGGAACAGCCAGCTCCTCCTGTTCCCGGACTGCAGCAGAATGGGGGAATAAGGAATTAATATGGCCCTCTTCACCCATACCTAGTAGGTGTAGATCGAATCCATTAGGGGCGAATTCCTTCAGCTCTGGCTCGTACGCACTCGCCGCCGCCTCCATGGATACCGCGCCCAGATCAAAACCATGAATATTCTGGTCTGGGATATCTACGTGATTGAGCAGGGCACTGCGTGCTTGGCCCTCATTAGAATCTGGGTCGGAGACGGGGACATTGCGCTCGTCGCCGAAAAAGACGTGAACGCGCGACCAATCGATGCGCTGAGCGGGAAAGTTTTCACCCTGTTGCTGCGCCGCGAAGTCTAAACGAGCGAGCTCGTGGAGGACGCCGATTCCGGCTCCACCGCCGGTGAGGACGACTCGTGCTACACCATCGTGGTGGAGTCCACCTCCGGCTGCTTGGATACGCGCTACTGTATCCACGAACTTCAATGCGGCCTGGGAAATAAGCTCATCCACATCGCTTACGCGGTGAAGAGTGACCATTATGTATCGCTATCCTTTGCAAAGATTCGGAGTTAAGCCATTTTAGTGCTTACTGTAGCCTACCTGGGCAAGCCCGCGAAGCGCTTGGGCATATGTCTTATCGGCATCCAAATGGCGCAATTCCTCTGAGAGAACCTCCGCCTGGGAGCGCTTACTTAGGCTCACTAAGGAATCCGGGGAGCCCGGAACGCACACACGTACCGTGCGTTCATCGACGACGTCTACGTCCACGTGGCTTGTCTCGCGGTTAAACCGCAAATGGGTCACCGGGAAGTAGGACTCCTGGGATTCGGCCACAGTGCGCTGAACGGGAACTGCTAGACGGTCTAGGAGCCATCCGGCTGCGAAATCCGGAGCCGGATGCCCGGCGGGTCCAGCCACTTCGACTGACTTCACAGGTTCGTGAGGACGGCGGTCTAGGGCGGAGGCGACGACACCGCGCCACAAGGTAATGGCAGCCCAAGACATATCGGAATCGCCGGGCGTATAGCCGGCTGATAGCGTGCGAAGATCTTCGCCGGTGACACGTCCGTCAAAAGCTACATTAGTAATGCGGCGCTGAGCCAGCTTTCCCACCGAGCTGGAGGCCGGGTCGGGTGGGCACAGGGTAGGCCACCAGGCAACCAGGGGAGTATCAGGAAGAAGCAGCGGAGTGACCACTGCCTCGTCTTGGTTTGCCAGAGCGCCATGGAGCTTCATGATGACCATCTCGGAGGCACCAGCTTCACCGCCCACCCGCAGCTGCGCGTCGAGGTGCGTTTCTGCTTGTGGGTCTCCCGTGACAACCACCAATACTCGCGATGGGTGCTCGTGGGAGGCATCGCGTACGGAGGCGAGAATGTTTTCCAGGTCATCCTCCTCGCGGGCCGCCACGATTAGGGTGAGTACGCGCCCAGTAGTGAGGGTGTAATGCTCCTGCGCCTCCACGAGCTTTTTGGAGATCTCGCGCGTTGTGGTGTTGGGCAATGGGATAATCATTGTCTGCGTCCCTCCTATGGGCGGCGCCAGGAGTGGCCCCGGCGGCGCAACATTCTATCGGCGGATTCCGGCCCCCAGGTGCCAGCACGGTACTCTTCCGGCTGTCCTGCCTCGGCCCAGTAATCGATGATGGGGTCCAAAATCGACCACGAAAGTTCTACCTCTTCGTTGGTGGGGAAGAGCGAAGACTCGTCCAAAAGCGCATCCAAAATCAATCGCTCATAGGCCTCTGGAGACTCCTCAGTAAAGGCCTCAGCATAGGCAAAGTCCATGTTGACGTCGCGAACCTCCATTGTGGAGCCGGGCACCTTGGAGCCAAAGCGCATGGTTACGCCTTCATCAGGCTGTACGCGGATGACAACTGCGTTCCTGCCCAGCGCATCGGTCTGGCCATCGACGAATGGCTGATTGGGCGCCGCTTTGAAAACCAGCGCAATCTCGGTCACTCGGCGTCCCAAGCGCTTGCCCGTGCGCAGGTAGAAAGGTACTCCTCCCCAGCGACGGGAGTTGACTTCCAAGGTGCAGGCGGCGTAGGTCTCCGTAGTTGACTCTGGATCAAAACCCTCTTCTTCGCGCAAACCCTTGACAAATTCGGAGCCCTGCCAACCAGCGGAGTACTGGCCGCGAGCAGTGGTCTTGTTGAGAGGGTGAACGGCGTGGGTAGCGCGCAGTACCTTCACTTTTTCTGCTTGCAGCGCCTCCGGCTCGAAAGAGGATGGTTCTTCCATCGCTACAAGTGCCAAAAGCTGAAGCAGGTGGTTTTGAATAACGTCTCGTGCCGCGCCGATGCCGTCATAGTAACCAGCGCGGCCGCCTAGGCCGATGTCTTCGGCCATGGTGATCTGGACGTGATCGATATAGTGGGCGTTCCACATTGGTTCAAAAATCTGATTGGCAAAGCGCAATGCCATGATGTTTTGGACCGTCTCTTTGCCCAAATAATGATCAATGCGGAACACGGCGGACTCAGGGAAGACTGCGTTGACAATCTCATTGAGTTTGCGCGCTGATTCTTGGTCGTGGCCGAAAGGCTTTTCAATGATGACCCGGCGCCATGAGTCTTCAACGGAGTTGGCCATGCCCACGCGCTCAAGCTGGTGGCAGATATTGGAGAAGAATTCTGGGGGAACGGATAGGTAGTACGCCCAGTTACTGCCGGTGCCTCGCTCGCGATCTAGCTCGCCCAAGCGGGCAGAGAGGCGGTCGAAGCCAGCATCATCAAAGGAACCTTGAACGAATTCGATGCCCTGAGACAAATGCTGCCATACATCCTCATTGAACTCGGTGCGCGAGCCTGCTACAACGGCCGAGCGAACATAGTCGCAGAATGCAACCTTGTCCCAGTCACGGCGACCATAACCCACAAGTGTAAAGCCAGCGGGTAGGAGACCTCGGCTCGCTAGGTCATAAATCGCGGGCAGAAGCTTTTTATATGCTAGGTCACCGGTTACACCGAAGATGACCATGCCCGCGGGTCCTGCGATTCGCGGCAATCGCTTGTCGCTGGCACTGCGCAAGGGGTTGACCCAAGCGGCTGAGTCGGTCACGAAGAATCCTTCCTGAGTTTATGGGGCTTTTAGCTCGCTAATATTCTTGCGGCAGAATGCCCCGCCGATTTCTCGGCGGGGCACAAGTCACAAGGCTAGTTTACGCTAGTCGTTGCTCAATGGAAGCAAGCAGTTCATTCCACGCGGCAACAAACTTATCCACGCCCTCGCGTTCCAGCACCGCAAAGACGTCATCGAAATCAATGCCGACCTCTTCTAGCTGGGCAAAGACGCCCTCTGCTGCCTCGCGGCTATCGGAGAGCGTATCGCCGTGGAGATTGCCCTCCGAGAGAACCGCATCAATGGTCTTTTCCGGCATTGTGTTGACGGTATGCGGACCGGCCAGCTCAGAAACGTACATAGTGGCTGGGTAATCTGGGTTCTTCACTCCGGTAGAAGCCCACAATGGGCGCTGGAGGTGGGCGCCTTCTGGTAGGTCGGCGTCGTCAAGCAGGGCGTCCTGGAAGAGTGCATAAGCGCGCTGTGCATTGGCGACGCCCGCCTTACCGCGCAGTGCCAGAGCAATCTCACTGCCAATGGCCTCCAAGCGCTTGTCCACTTCGGTATCCAAGCGGGAAACGAAGAAAGAAGCAACGGAATGGATAGACGATACATCTTTGCCGGATTCAGCGGCGCGCTTGAGGCCGGCACGGAAGGCCTCGATGACGGCGCGGTAGCGATCCACGGAGAAGATCAGGGTGACATTGACGCTGATTCCTTCAGCCAAGGCATCCTCAATTGCAGGTAGGGAGCCGGTGGTGGCCGGAATCTTAATCATCACGTTAGGGCGATCCACCTTGGACCACAGCTCACGCGCCTGTTCGAGGGTAGCCGTAGCGTCATCAGAAATTCGCGGGTCAACCTCGATGGAGACACGCCCATCTGCTCCATCGGTAGAAGAGTAAATATCCGCAAAGAGATCGCAAGCATTCTTGACGTCTTCGATAGCCAATGCGTACACCGCTTCATCTGCGGAGGCTTTGGCTTCCTTCAACGTAGAAAGCTCAGCGTCGTAGGCGGTGCCATTGGTCATGGCCGCGGCGAAAATCGCGGGATTGGTGGTCACTCCCACGATAGACTTGGTGGAAATGACCTCCTCGAGATTGCCCGAGACTAGGCGCTCACGAGACAGATCATCGAGCCAGGTTGAGGTTCCCAGCTGGGCAAGTTCGGAAATGTGGTTCATGCTTTATCCTTATCCAGGCTTGGAGATTTACTTCTTCACAGCGGCTAGGGAGTCCTGCGCCGCTTCAACGACCGCGGCGGTGGTGAACCCAAATTTCTCAAAGAGTTCGCCCGCAGGGGCAGACGCGCCGTAGTGCTCAATGGAGATGGTGCGGCCGAAGGAACCGGTGTATTTGTGCCATGGCATCGCGATACCGGCCTCGATAGACACACGGGCCTGCACGGCGCTCGGGAGCACGGATTCGCGATACGCGTCATCTTGCTCATCGAACCATTCGAGGCACGGTGCGGAGACAACGCGGGTGGCGATTCCAGCTGCTTCTAGTTCCTTGGCGGCGGCGACGGCAAGCTGCACCTCAGAGCCCGTAGCAATGAGGATGACGTCTGGGGCGTCCTTGGACGCTTTCACCAAAACATAAGCGCCGCGGCGGACGCCATCACGTGCCTTCTCCTTCGTTCCTTCCAGCACCGGTAGACCCTGGCGGCTCAAAGCGAGGCCCTTAGGGGCAGCCTTGTACTCGAGGGCAGCAGCCCATGCCTGTGCGGTTTCATTAGCATCTGCCGGGCGAATAACGGACAGGTTCGGGATAGCGCGGAGAGCGGAAAGGGTCTCGACCGGCTGGTGGGTTGGGCCGTCTTCTCCCAAACCAATGGAGTCATGGGTCCATACATAGTAGGTATCGGTGGACATCAGCGAACCCAAGCGCACAGCGGGGTACTGGTACTCGGAGAAGATGAGGAAGGTGCCGCCATAGACACGGGTATTGCCGTGTAACGCAATTCCGTTCATGATTGCGGACATTGCGTGTTCGCGAATACCGAAGTGCAGGTTGCGGCCATAGGGCTGAGCCGACCACATATCGGTGGTGATGGCTGCAGGGCCGAAGGATTCCGCGCCCTTAATCACGGTGTTATTAGAACCGGCAAGGTCTGCAGATCCGCCCCACATCTCTGGGAGGGATGCGGCCAAGGCCTGGATGGTAGCTTCAGAAGCCTTACGGGTAGCCAAAGACTCACCAGGTTCCCACGTCGGCAGATCTGCATCGAAATCCTGCGGCAGTTCGCGCGCATTCATGCGGTCGAATAGCGCCTTATTCTCCGGATTAGCCGCAGCCCATGCGTCGAACTTCTCTTGCCACGCAGAGTGCTTTTCTGCGCCGCGCTCACGCAACTTTCGGGTATGCGCGATGACTTCTTCATCGATATGGAAGCTGCGCTCCGGATCAAAGCCCAAGACTTCCTTTGTGGCGGCTACCTCGTCATCGCCCAGCGCAGCCCCGTGGACGCCGCCGGTATTCATTTTATTCGGTGCGGGGTAGCCGATTACGGTCTTAACGCGGATAAAGGAAGGACGATCGGTCTCAGCCTGAGCCGCCTTAACAGCCTCCTCAATTGCTACAACATCCTCTCCGGATTCCACCGTTTGGACGTGCCAGCCGTAGGCCTCATATCGGGCCACCACATCTTCATTGAAGGCAATATTCGTATCGTCTTCAATAGAAATGCGATTATCATCCCAGAAAACGATGAGGTTGCCGAGCTTTTGCGTGCCAGCCAGGGAAGAGGCCTCGGCGGTAACTCCCTCTTGCAGGTCGCCATCGGAGGCGATGGTGTAGACGTAATGGTCGAAGGGTGATTCGCTAGCGGGAGCCTCTGGGTCAAAAAGGCCGCGCTCTTTACGCGCCGCCATGGCCATGCCTACGGAGGAAGCTAGGCCTTGGCCAAGAGGGCCAGTGGTGATTTCTACGCCGTCGGTGTGGTGCACCTCGGGATGGCCTGGGGTGCGCGAACCCCACGTACGCAACTGCTTGAGGTCTTCCAACTCTAGGCCAAAGCCGCCCAGGTAGAGCTGAATGTATTGCGTAAGGGAAGAGTGTCCAACAGAAAGGACGAACCGGTCACGGCCGGCCCAGTGCACGTCAGCGGGATCATGGTTAATGACGCGCTGGTACAGGGTGTAGGCAAGGGGAGCGAGAGACATCGCCGTACCCGGGTGGCCGGAACCGCATTTTTGCACGGCATCAGCGGCTAGTACTCGAACGGTGTCGACGGCGCGGGTGTCAAACTCCGACCAATCCTCCGGATAACGGCGCTTAACCATAGATTGGAGCTCTGGGGACAACTTATCTTTCGACACGGAAAGCCTCGCTTACGTCTAGGCAAAAAGTACTCAACTTTATTCAGTCTAGTAATTTTTTAACCGGCGGTGCGCAATTATAGAAAGCCAGGCATAACCGGTATGCTGGCATGGCTAAGCGGTGCGCGCGAGCACGCAAGAGCGTGCGCCAAATCTAGCGGCCATAGGTCTGTAACCTCTCGCGCCTGCGCCTAAAAATGTGAGTGAGAGAACTGGAACTTTTTCACGGGCATGTGCGACCGCTAGGGGTGACCGCGCGCAGGAGATGCGCGAGGCACAGTTCACCAACGTTCAGATAGTGGAGGAATTCCTTGGAGACCATCAAGGCCTATTTTGCGCTAACGAAACCGAGGATCATTGAGCTCCTCCTCGTGGCCGCAATCCCGGCGATGCTCCAAGCCCAGCGCGGCGTAGAGGCCGTCTCAGACAATATCTGGCTCATCGTGTCTACCATTTTCGGCGGCTGGATGGGCGCTGCCGCCGCCCACACGTTCAATAACGTTGTGGACTACGAGTTGGATCAAAAGATGCAGCGCACTAGGGCGCGGCCACTCGTTAGGGCAAAGATTTCCAAACGAAATGCGGCAATTTTTGCGTGGGTAATGCTCATTATCTCCGTGCTATGGCTAGGAATCCTAGCCCACTCTTGGCTAGCAGCCTTCTTCGTGGTGCTGACGAACATCTTTTACGTATTCGTCTACACCAAGTTTTTGAAGATGCGCAATGCCCAAAACATTGTTTGGGGAGGCCTTGCAGGTTGTATGCCGGCAATGGTCGGCTGGGCGGTTATCAGGGATAACGCTCCGGAAGGAGAGCCTGACCGCTGGTGGCAGGCAGTGGTGCTCTTCCTCATTATTTTCTTCTGGACTCCGCCGCACACGTGGGCGCTGGCTATGAAGTATAAGGAAGATTATCGCAAGGCCGGCGTGCCGATGCTGCCCGTGGTGGCAGGCGAAGAGGAAGTCACTCGTCAGATTGTCTGGTACACCGTCGGCACGGTTATCGTGACCCTTCTTATTGTTCCCGCTACATCGTGGATTTACCTAGTTGCAGCAGTCGTCTCTGGAGCAGTATTCCTGTGGATGGCTATCCGCCTGCATAAGGGAGTAAAGAACGGCGCTAAGGTCAAGCCGATGCGCTTGTTTATTTACTCGAATAATTACCTTTCGGTCCTCTTTATTGGCTTGTCCATCGACGCGGTCTTGGGCTGGGAACCACTAGGCCGGATGCTGGGCTGGTCTGCCGCGCTATTCTAATGGCGTCTCGCCCGTCTAAGGGGTGGGGAGAAAAGGCGCGAGAGAAGGAATGCAGCTCTTCTCTCGCGCCTTAGCTGTAGGCGGTGGGTCTAGTCTTAGCTGATGCTGTCGTCTTTCACGCGCAAAACGATGGAACCGGTAGTCTTGCGCTCCTGCAAGTCGCGGTGGGCCGCTTCAGCTTCTGCCAATGGGTAGGAGGCTGTGACATTAAAGCTCAGGTCCCCATCAATGACGGCTTGGACAACGGCTTGGGCACGCATTTGGAACTCGCCTTCTTGGGCCGTCCATGCGCCGATGGAGGGCCGAGTTAGGAAGATGGATCCATGCTTGTTTAGTAGCTGCGGGTCGATAGGCTCAACCGGACCAGAGGCAGCGCCAAATAACGCGACGGTGCCGCGCGGGCGTACTGCTTCGAGTGACTCCTGGAAGGTGGCTTTGCCGACGCCGTCATAAACCACGTCGACGCCCTTGTCACCGTTGTATCGGCGGACCTGCTCGGCGAGTCCATCGCCGTAGCGGAAAACCTTATCCGCCCCAGCCGCGTAGGATAGTTCTTCCTTTTCATCTGTGGACACCACCGTATAAACGGTAGCGCCTAGCGACGTCGCCATCTGGGTGAGGATTTGCCCCACGCCGCCGGCGCCAGCGGTAATCAGGCAGGAAGCGCCTTCGCCCAATTGATAAACCCCGTGCGCCAGATAGTGCGCGGTAATTCCCTGGAGCAACATGGATGCAGCAACTTCAGGTTGGAAATCATCCGGTACTGCCACTAGTCCCTCGCGTGCGACGCAGACCTGCTCGGCGTAGGAGCCGAAGGCTTGGTTCCACGCCACCATTGTGCCTTCAGCAATTTTTCCCTTCGGGTCGTGGACGACTCGCCCGGTACCTTCGAATCCCGGAATGAATGGAGTAGCCGCGTTGTAGATGCCCTCCCGGTAGTAGGTATCGATGTAGTTGACGCCGGCCATGATGACGTCTACTAATACCTCATCGTCTTTAGGGGTGGGGGCGGGAACTTCGGTATAGCGAAGTACTTCTGGTCCGCCGGTTTCTGTGACCTGAATTGCGTGCATATAGCCAGGCTAGCGCAAAAAGCCGGCCGAGTGCAGTACTTCGGCCGGCTGGTTGCGCTGTGGGTTAAACGGTCGCACGCGCTGCTTCTAGGGAGGCTTGGCGTGCCGCGTACTTTTCATCGCCGCTAGGAGAGCCGGTGGTGAGATCCGTGGTGCCACCGGTACGGCGTACGCCGTGCGCCCACAGTAGCGCGGTATAGGCCGTGACGAAGGAGGATAGTCCAATGTGGAAAGGAACCGTCCAGCGCGGAATGCTCATATAGAACTGATAGACGCCTACGGCCCATTGGATAAGGATGCAGGCAATGAGGACCCAGCCCGCCTTCTTCGCGTCCTGTGGGGCGCGGTTCTTATAGAGCAGGAAGACGGTAACCACGGTGAGTGCTAGGTAGACGTACATGCACATAGCGTGAGTGACGGCCATGGCCTCGGTATCTACCTGTAGTCGGCCTTCCATTCCTACCCCGGAATCCCCGGAGTGAACGCCCGATCCGGTAACCATAGTGCCGGTGATGAGCACAATGCTGAGGGCAACGGTAGCGACCGCGGCAAGCAAGCGAATCGCTTGGGGGAATCGAGCCCGTGGTGTTCCATCATCGGGCTCCAAGATGCGGGAATAGAGCATTGCTGCCAGCCATACTAAGAGCATAGAAGGAAGGAAGTGCAAAGCCACAGACCACCAACGCAGGTCCAAATGGACAGAGATTCCACCAATGACTGCTTGGAGTACGATGCCAGCGACGTTGAGCCACGCGTACACCTTGAGCTCTGCACGGCGTCGCGCCATTCGCATCGCAATGACGGCGGCGACCGCAGCCGCAGTAACGACGAAAGTCAGCAGGCGATTACCAAACTCGATAGCCTGGTGCAGCGCTGGCGCGGCACCTTCCATGGGGACGAGGGAACCAGGCTGGCACTCCGGCCAGGTGGGGCAACCCAGTCCCGAGCCGGTCACGCGGACAATGGAACCAGACACGGTGATGCCTCCCTGACACAGGAGGAGGATGAGCGCAATGAGGCGCTGCTGCTGCAGTGTAGGGGCGGCTTCTTTAAAAAAGCGCTTGATTTTTGTCCAGTAATTCACGCATAGCATCCTACTAGTCGGGAGATTTCGGACATAAAAATTACTCTGGTTTCGAAAGGAACCGGACAAAAGTCACATTTAGCCATCAAAGCGGAACCAACGGACCGCCGCGAACGACGCGACGGCGAGCCAGCCCACTAAGGACAGGAGCTCGAGGCCGGGAAAGGCGGAATTGGAGGCGTCGGTAAGCGCGCCTGCTAGAGCCACGGTCGGGACCACGTTGAGGGGCCCATTATCGCCAAGCCCCTGGGAGTAGAGGGTCCACCCGACCACGCCGAGGAGGAAGAACCAGATGAGGTTGGCCAACGCAAGCACAACCTCGGAGCTGAGGGTGCCGCCGAGCAACAGCCCCATGGCGGTAAAGGCTGCAACGCCAAAGAAAAGGGAAAGGAGCATCAGTAGCACTCCACCCACGCTGATCCGCAGACCTAAAATATAAGCCGCTATGCCTAGGATGAGGATTTGGAAGACCACCATCGTGAGTACTCCCACAATCTTGCCGCCGATAATGGCCCACGCCGGCACTCCGGACGCGCCGGTGCGTTTAAGGGCCCCGTAGCGCCGGTCAAAAGCAAGCGAAATGGCTTGGCCGGTAAAGCCTGCGGAAGTGGCCGCTACTGCAAGCACCATGGGAAAAACTTCGTGAAGGCCATGCCCTGTGAAAGACTCCAATTGGGCTGCACCAATGAGGATGGCTAGCGGGATGATAACGCTTAGCAATTGCTGCTCGCCGTGGCGCAGCATGAGCTTTGCCTCCATCGTTCCTTGGGCCAGCAGCATGGCCCCAGCGCTAGCCCGTTTGGGGGCGGGGGTAAAAGTACCCGGGGTAAAGGTAGTGCTCATAAGTGGTTTCTTTCCTTGACACCGTTGATGGACAATGAAACTGATGCGGGTCGAAGCTAGCTGCGCAAGTGGCGGCCGGTGAGGTCAAGGAATACCTCTTCCAAGTTGCGGTGGGCCGCATCTAAGTACCGCAATAAGACTCCTTGCCGGGCGAGCTCTGAGGTGAGTGTGGCGATAGCCTCCGGCGTGCCGGTCTGGGACAACCGGTAATGCAGCGGCCGGGATTTGGTGGCTTTAATTCCGGCCGCGGCCAATGCCTCCATGTCAACGTCGATATCGGTGCTGAAACTCAATCCTGCCGAGTCCGTCTGTGCAGTAAGTTCTGCGGGGGTGCCATGGGCTACCAGCTGGCCATGATCCATGATGGCCACTTGGTCTGCCAGCGACTCCGCTTCATCCATTAGGTGGGTGGTAAGGATGATGGTGACGCCATCGCGGCGCAGTGCTCGAACTAAGTCCCAGACCGCCAGACGGGACTGTGCGTCCATACCTGCGGTGGGTTCATCGAGAAAAACCAACTCGGGCCGGCCGATGATCGCCAGGGCGAGCGATAGGCGTTGCTGTTGTCCACCCGAAAGTCTGCGATACGGGGTGCGAGCCACGCCTTCAAGCCCCAACGTCTCTAATAGCCATTGTGGGGAGATTGGGTGGGTGCTATAGCGGGCGGAAAGCTCCAACATTTCTAGCACGCGGATGCCGGAATAGGAGCCGCCGCCCTGCAACATGATGCCGACCTTTTCACGCACACTATCTGGCTCGCTACTTGGGTCGAGCCCTAGGACGTCGATAGTGCCGCTAGTGGGATGGATAAAGCCCTCTGCCATCTCAATTGTCGTGGACTTTCCAGCGCCATTGGGGCCGAGGAGACAAAAGACCTCACCTGTGGCAACGCTAAGACTCAGTCCATTGACGGCAGTGGTGGAGCCATACTTTTTCACCACGTTATTCAAGGTGAGGGCTGGGCGGTCGGCGGAAATCGAATTCACGTGGGACTAGTTTAGGACACGGATTCCGCTACGGCGCGCTGCAACCCACCACAGGGCGGCAATGACAGCGAATGTGCAGGCGGCACAAACATAGATGACGATGATGGTGCTTGGCGGAAGGCCGAGGCCGCGCGGCAAAACAAAGAAGCTCATCGCTGCGGAATAGGCTACGACGCAAAACCGGAAGATGAGCCGATTGGCCCATGCGGCCAAAGGTAGTACCGCCCACAGGATGTACCACGGATGGACTACGGGGAAGAAGATGACAAGCACTAGGGAAGCGGTGCCCAGTCCGCCGACGGGGTGGATTCGGCCGCGTAGCGTAGCAAAGAGCATGCGGGCCATGAAGGCTACTGCCAGGAGCACACCAAAGGTGCGGGTAACGGTGAGGATAGCTTCCGTGTGATCCCCAAGCCCGAGTAGCATCCCGATAAATCCTGCGCCGACACCTACGGCGGTGGAGGTAGAAAGCCATGAGCGGATAGAAGCCGCGCCGCCTTGTCCGGTAATCCATCCCAGGCTAATTCCGGTGCAAGCACTGATGAGCGCCACGGAGGCCACCAAAACCACAAGCTGAAGGGTGATCGCGAAAGCCAAGGCCTTCCAGCGTGATGTGCCTTCTTTGTCAATGAGGTGACGGGCGTAGGCCATACCGACGAAACCTAGTCCAATAAAGCCGGTAACCTTGACCATTCCAGCGCACGAGAGACAAAAACCAGAGGCTGCCAAGGCTAGATAGGCGCTGGACTTGGATTTTTCTAGACTGTCGACGCCGCGAAGTCCGAGCTCCATGCCCACCAATAACAGGCCTAGCATGATGGATTCATTATGGATTCCGCCAACCAGATGCAAGATGGTCAACGGGTTGAGGATGCCGAGCCAGAGCGCGGACTCCGGAGATACGTGGCACCTCCGCGCGAGACGGCTGATGGCCCACCCAGCGACGATGATGCCGGCGATGGAAAGCAGCCGATGGGCGATAACCCCCAAAAGAATGGAATTAGAGGTAATTACGCTCACCATGCCCGCTAGCCCCAGCGCTACCGGGCCATAGGGGGAGGGAGAATTGGCCCAGATAAACGGTACCGAGCGCGCGAGCTCATTTCCGGCGCCGAGTAGTTGTACGGGGCCTGCCGAATAAGGATCCATGCCTTGCGCCACGATGGAACCGTTAGCTAAGTAGGAATAAATATCTTGGGTAAAAAGAGGGGCGGTAAAAATCAGCGGGATGACCCAACCGGCCCACGTGCGCCACAGTTGGTGCGTGGTTACAAGCCGACGAGCGCGCGTTGGGGTGGCAGCTCCTTGCTGGGGTTGGCGCAGTGGAGTTCCCGCAAAGGGGGCGAGGAAAACCCAGGCAGAGACCAACAGGCCTACTCCCACCATGACAATGGCTGAAGAGGTCTGCAGCATGCGGGGCATAAGGGAGCCAAAAGGGACGTTGTCATAAGGGTTGCCCACCACCGGAAGCGCACCGGCGCCTAACGCGCCGAAAGCGATGAGTAGGGAACCTACGGTGCCGACCCAGCGCAGGATGAAGAAAGTTCGCCACTGCGCGGTGGTGGTGCGCTTCAGGCCATCCGCGTTGGCGGGGACAAAATCAAAACGAAAATCAGGCTCCGCAGCTCCGGTGTCCTCGGCGTGCAAGCGAGCAGACCGAGAACCAGCGGTGCCCAACTGCGGCAGCTCAGCTTTTACGCCGGATAAGAAGCCGCGGATTTTGCCTGTCATGGCATAAGACCTTACGCGAATCCTTCCTATTAGCCCCAGTGGGCCCGTCCGTAGAGTGCACGCAGCACGGATATGAACGACCAAGTGGGGTCCTGACCACCCCCGTGCCACGCCGAAGATCGGATAATGGTGGCATTCCGGAATGAATTAAGGAACACTAGTGTTGTCTAATAAAGAAGGCCTAGTTGTAGTGTGGCGTGACTCTTGGGAAACAAGGTAGACGTCGCAGGATGACTATAAGTGAGTGAAGCACGAAGGGAGGTCCCGACATGAGCACACCTCAGCGCGTTGTAACTTCGTCGAAACCGGCTAAGGAATCTCGCACAACGGATGGTGATACTCGCCGCCAAGTGATGCTTTTGCTCTTAAAGGACGGGCCCGTTACTGCTTCTCACTTGGGCGAACGCCTTGGCCTTTCTGCTGCTGGAATTCGCCGGCACTTAGACAACTTGGTGGAAGAGGAACTAACGGAGGTCGTACGCCGCCGTCCTGTCGCCCGTGGCGCTACGGGCAGCGGTTCTGGTCGCGGGCGACCAGCCAAACATTTCCGCCTCACCGATCGTGGCCGAGCACAATTCGGTCACGCCTATGATGACTTGGCCTCGGAGGCCCTGACGGCGTTGCGCGCCGTCGGCGGATCTGAGGCTGTAAAGCGCTTTGCCAAAGTCCGCTTTGAGCGCCTCGTTGCTGATGTTCGTCCCCTAGTAGATGAGGGCGAATCCGTCGAGGATGTGGCGCGTAAGCTGGCAGAGGTCTTAGACGAGCACGGGTATGCCGCCACGGTGGACCGCGCTGGTCAGGGAGTGCAAATTTGTCAACATCATTGCCCGGTCTCCCACGTGGCGGCCGAGCATCCGGAGCTATGTGAGGCGGAACAGGAAGTCTTTTCTGCTCTATTAGGCAAGCACGTACAGCCGTTGGCATCCATCGCTGAGGGCCACGGAATCTGTACCACGAACATCCCCTTGACACCCGTTAATACAAATACTGAAAGGAGCGAGTCATGACCCAGGCACAATCGGCACCCGAGAACAAGATGACCGATGATGAAATCATTGATTCCATTGGTGCATATGAGTACGGCTGGCACGACTCGGACGCGGCTGGTGCTTCTGCTCGCCGCGGCTTGAATGAAGATGTAGTACGCGATATTTCTGCCAAGAAGGGCGAGCCGGAATGGATGCTCAATCAGCGCCTGAAGGCACTCAACATCTTTGATAAGAAGCCCGTTCCCACTTGGGGTGCGGATTTGTCTGGCATCGACTTCGACCAGATCAAGTACTATGTGAAGTCCACCGAGGAGCAGGCCCAGACGTGGGAAGACCTCCCGGATGACATCAAGGCCACCTACGATAAGTTGGGCATTCCGGAGGCCGAGAAGCAGCGCCTTGTTGCCGGTGTGGCAGCTCAGTACGAGTCTGAGGTTGTCTATCACCAGATTCGTGAAGACCTAGAAAGCCAAGGCGTCATCTTCGTCGATACCGACACCGCGCTGCGTGACTACCCAGAGCTTTTCAAGGAATACTTCGGCACTGTTATCCCTGCCGGCGATAATAAGTTCTCCGCTTTGAACTCTGCCGTGTGGTCCGGTGGCTCGTTTATCTACGTGCCAAAGGGCGTGCACGTGGATATTCCGCTACAGGCTTATTTCCGTATCAACACGGAGAACATGGGTCAATTTGAACGCACCCTCATCATCGTTGATGAGGATGCCTACGTGCACTACGTCGAGGGCTGTACCGCTCCTATCTACAAGTCCGACTCCCTGCACTCCGCGGTAGTGGAGATCATCGTGAAGAAGGGCGGCCGCTGCCGCTACACCACCATTCAGAACTGGTCCAGCAACGTCTACAACTTGGTAACCAAGCGCACCAAGGTAGAAGAGGGTGGCACCATGGAATGGGTTGACGGCAATATTGGCTCCAAAGTCACCATGAAATATCCAGCCGTGTGGATGACCGGACCATATGCCAAGGGCGAAGTTCTCTCCGTTGCCTTCGCTGGTGAGAACCAGTTCCAAGACACCGGCGCCAAGATGACCCACATGGCCCCGCACACCTCTTCCAATATTGTGTCTAAGTCGGTGGCTCGCGCCGGTGGCCGCGCTGCCTACCGCGGCCTAGTGCAGGTCAACCAGAATGCGCACCATTCCACCTCCAACGTCGAGTGCGATGCGCTATTGGTTGACAACATTTCGCGTTCGGATACATACCCGTATAACGACATCCGCAATGACCACGTCACCCTGGGCCATGAGGCAACCGTTTCCCAGGTTTCTGAGGAGCAGCTTTTCTACCTGATGTCCCGCGGCATTGCGGAAGAAGAAGCAATGGCGATGATCGTGCGTGGCTTCGTTGAGCCGATTGCCAAGGAGTTGCCGATGGAGTACGCCCTCGAGCTCAACCGCCTCATCGAACTGCAAATGGAAGGATCGGTCGGCTAAAGAAAATGGTCGCTTCGAACGAATTCAATCCGGATAAGATCACCAAGGGTGACGTCTTTACCTCTACCAACGTGGAGGACTTCCCGGTGCCACACGGACGTGATGAGGTGTGGCGCTTTGTCTCCCTGCGCAAACTCCGTGGCCTGCACAATGGAGAGTTTGCAGAGGCAGTAGCCCAGGATGTCACCGTGAGCGAGCACCCAGGCGTAAGCTCTGAGACCGTCGCTCGCGACGACGAGCGTCTGGGCCGTGTTGGCACTCCATCTGATCGCGTAGCGGCACAGGCGTGGACCTCCATGTCTGAAGGCCAGGTCGTCACCATTGACGCCGAGACCCAGGTGGAAGAGCCTGTCGTCATTACTTATACCGGCAAGGGCGAGGGCGTAACTTCCTTTGGAGCCACCTCCATCGAGGTAGGCCATCACGCGGAAGCCACCGTTATTTTGAAGTACGTAGGCTCCGGCACCCACGCAGATAACGTAGAGTTCATCGTGGGCGATGGTGCTCACTTGAACGTCGTCCTTGACGTTGACTGGGAAGACGATGCGGTTCACCTGTCCAACCACGTTGCCCAGCTCGGCCGCGATTCTGTGCTGCGCCACAACTCCGCCATCTTCGGCGGCGAGGTGGTACGCATCGTGCCTCGCGTGAACTTCACCGAGCAAGGTGGCGACGCAGAGCTGCTGGGCGTGTACTTCGCTGACGAAGGCCAGTACTTTGAGAACCGCATGCTGGTGGATCACTCCGTTCCTAATTGCCGCTCCCACGTCCTATATAAGGGCGCACTGCAGGGTACTAAGGAAAATGAGGCCCGTACTTGCTGGGTCGGCGATGTCCTGATCCGCTCTAATGCACAGGGCACAGATACCTACGAGACCAACAACAACCTGATTCTGACCGAAGGCGCTCGCGCGGACGCAATCCCTAACCTGGAGATTGAGACCGGTGAAATCACTGGTGCTGGCCACGCAGCTACCGTTGGTCGCTTCGATGACATCGAGTTGTTCTACCTCATGTCTCGCGGCATTCCAGAGGCTGAAGCCCGTCGCCTCATCATCCGTGGCTTCTTCAATGAGGTCATCCACCGCATTCCGGTGCAGTCCCTGTCCGAGGAATTGGAAAACCGCATTTCCGAAGAACTGGAAAAGATCTCCGCCTAAAGCTTTCATAGAAGGAAACCCACATACATTATGTCTACTCTGGAAATTAAGAACCTCCATGCCCAGGTGCTGCCGACGGAAGAAGGCGGCGAGCCAAAGGAAATTCTCAAGGGCGTCAACCTGACCATCAACTCCGGCGAGATCCACGCCATCATGGGCCCGAATGGCTCCGGCAAGTCCACCTTGTCCTATACCATCGCCGGCCACCCAAAGTACGAGGTTACTGAGGGCGAGGTGCTGCTCGATGGTGAAAACTTGCTGGAAATGC
The DNA here is from genome assembly GCF_027570195.1 of Corynebacterium yonathiae. Lineage (GTDB taxonomy): Bacteria > Actinomycetota > Actinomycetes > Mycobacteriales > Mycobacteriaceae > Corynebacterium > Corynebacterium yonathiae. The sequence goes on along the minus strand of NZ_JAKMUZ010000001.1, from coordinate 112,992 downwards.
CTGTCGATGAGCGTGCTCGCGCCGGCCTTTTCCTGGCGATGCAATACCCAACCGAGGTCCCGGGCGTCAAGGTCTCCCAGTTCATGCGCTCCGCCGTAACCTCCATTCGCGGTGAGGCACCGAAGCTGCGTGAGTGGAACAAGGAACTTACTCAGGCTCGCGAGAACCTGAAGATTGATAAGTCCTTCATCTCCCGTTCCGTAAACGAAGGCTTCTCCGGCGGCGAAAAGAAGCGCCACGAGGTTATGCAGCTGGATATCCTCAAGCCCAAGTTCGCAGTGATGGACGAGACAGACTCCGGTCTGGACGTTGACGCCTTGCGCATTGTGTCTGAAGGAATCAACAGCTACCAGAAGGAAACCAATGGTGGCATCTTGATGATTACCCACTACAAGCGCATTTTGAACTACGTAAAGCCGGACTTCGTCCACGTCTTTGCTGATGGCCAAGTCATCAAGACCGGCGGCGCTGAATTGGCAGACCAGCTCGAGTCTGACGGCTACGACCAGTTCCTCAAGTAAGGACCGACCACTGGCCGGTCACCCGCGACTATCCAAAGAAGAGTCATGTCTGGATTTGATGTAAACGCAATTAGGGAGCAGTTCCCGATTCTCCAGCGCACCGTCCGTGGCGATAAGCCACTGGTGTACCTGGATTCGGGTGCCACCTCCCAGCGCCCGCTGCCGGTGTGGAAGGCGGAAGAGGAGTTTGTGTTGCACACCAACGCTCCTGTCCACCGTGGTTCCTATCAGCTGGCGGAAGAGGCCGACGATGCCTACGAGTCTGCACGGCAAGCTATCGCCGCATTCGTAGGCGCGGACCGCGACGAAATCGCCTTTGCCAAAAACGCCACCGAGGCCCTGAACGAAGTTGCCTATGTGCTTAGCGACGAACGCGCGGGGGACCTCTACGTTGGCGAGGGCGATACCGTTGTGATCACCGAATTGGAACACCACGCCAACTTGGTGCCGTGGCAGGAGCTATGTGCTCGTACCGGCGCTACGTTGAAGTGGTACTCCGTGACCGAGGACGGCCGCATCGACCTCGATTCGCTTGAGCTCGATGATTCCGTCAAGGTCGTTGCGTTTACCCATCAGTCCAATGTGACCGGCGCTGTGGCAGACGTAGAGGAACTGGTGCGGCGCGCCCGCGCGGTTGACGCCATGGTGGTGCTCGACGCCTGCCAATCAGTACCGCATATGAAGGTAGATTTCCACGCTTTGGACGTGGACTTCGCGGCCTTTTCCGGACACAAGATGTGCGGTCCCAGCGGCGTTGGTGTGCTGTACGGCAAGGATGAGCTGCTCAAGAAGCTGCCGCCTTTCTTGACCGGTGGCTCCATGATTGAGGTTGTCAAGATGGAAGAGACGACCTTTGCCGAGCCACCTACGCGCTTTGAGGCGGGCACGCAGATGACCAGCCAGGTGGTTGGTCTCGGCGCTGCAGTGAAGTTCTTGGAGGAAGTGGGCATGGACAATATCCATGCGCACGAAAAGAATCTCACCGAGCGCGCATTGCGCCAGCTGAGGGACATCCCGGGTCTGCGCATCATCGGCCCAGATACCACTGAAGATCGCGGCGGCGCCATCTCCTTTACCGTGGAGGGCGTCCACCCGCACGACTTGGGCCAGGTCCTCGATGACCACGGCGTGTCCATCCGCGTTGGTCACCACTGCGCATGGCCATTGCATCGCGCCTGCGGCGCGCAGTCTACCGCCCGTGCTAGCTTCTACCTCTATAACACCGAGGAAGAAGTAGATAAGCTGGTGGACGCAATCAAGGCTGCCCGTGAATTCTTTGGAGTTGCCTCATGAACCTAGATTCGATGTACCAGGACGTCATCCTGGATCACTATAAAAACCCCCAGCATGCCGGTCTCAGGGAGCCATATCAGGCTGAGGTTCACCACGTGAATCCCTCCTGCGGCGATGAGCTGACTCTGCGCGTGCGCCTTTCGGATGACGGCAAGACCGTAGAGGACGTCTCTTATGACGCGGAAGGCTGCTCTATTTCGCAGGCTTCTACTTCGGTTATGGCTGAAGAAATCGTTGGACTGCCGCTAGCAGAAGCCAATGAGAAGCTGGCCGAGTTTGAAAAGATGATTACCTCTCGCGGACAAGAAGAAGGCGATGAAGACCTTATTGGTGATGGCGTTGCCTTCGCCGGCGTATCCCAGTATCCGGCGCGCGTAAAGTGCGCGCTTCTCGGGTGGAAGGCTTTCCAGGCTGCTTCTGCCGATGCACTAAATGAAGTGGAGAACTAGATGACCGAACCCGTAGATCCTTATCAGAACGAGAATTCTTCTTTCTCCGGCAGCGGCGAGCGTCCGGAGCAGACCGAAGAGCAGATTTCTAAGGCCTTTGACGTCACTGAGTTTATGCGTGATGTCATTGACCCTGAGCTCGGCATCAACGTCGTGGACTTGGGCCTTGTCTATGACCTCTGGTTTGAAGAAGACAATGGCAAGGAGATCGTCATGATCAACATGACGCTGACCTCGCCGGCCTGCCCGCTGACCGATGTCATTGCGGAGCAGGTGGAAGATATCGTCAAGGCCAATAAGTTGGCTGATGCCGTGCGTATCAATTGGGTATGGATGCCGCCATGGGGCCCGCAGATGATTACTGAGGAGGGCCGGGAGCAGCTTCAGGCCCTCGGCTTCGCGGTCTAAGAACGCGCAAACCTAAACGCCCTCAGCAGCCTCTTTCCTCGATTAGGAAATCGACTGCTGAGGGCGTTAGTGCGTCTTAGCGTCGGCAACGTCAATTGCTAGACTGTTTCTTCGTGATTGTAACCAATGATTTCGAAGTCAGGGTAGGAGCGCGTACGCTTCTCGACGCCCCCGGGCAGCACCTGCGGGTACAACCCGGCGACCGTATCGGCCTCATCGGCCGCAACGGCGCAGGCAAGACGACGACTATGCGCATTTTGGCAGGAGAGACGGAGCCCTATGGTGGCTCTGTAACTCGTTCGGGCCCCATTGGTTATTTGCCCCAGGATTCCCGCGAAGGAAATATCGAGCAGACCGCGCGCGAGCGCGTTCTTTCCGCACGCGGATTGGATGATCTCAAGCGCCGCATGGCGAAGCAACAAGAGCTCATGGAAACGGCCACGGATGATAAATTCCGAGACAAAGCCATCCGCAAGTATTCCCGCTTGGAGGAGCAGTTTGAGTCCCTGGGAGGCTATGAAGCTGATTCCGAGTGCGCGCAGATCTGCGATAACTTAGGCTTGCCGCAGCGGGTACTAGACCAGCAGCTCAAGACCCTCTCTGGTGGCCAGCGCCGCCGTGTGGAGTTGGCGCAAATCCTCTTTGCCGCAACTGAAGGATCGGGTAAATCCCAGACCACGCTGCTCCTGGATGAGCCGACCAACCACCTGGACGCAGATTCTATTACGTGGCTGCGCCAATTCCTGTCCAAGCATGAGGGCGGGCTCATTATGATTTCTCACGACGTCGAGCTGCTCGAGGCCGTGTGCAATAAGGTGTGGTTCCTTGATGCGGTCCGCGGCGAGGCGGATGTGTACAACATGGGGTATAAGAAATACCTCGATGCTCGTGCAACCGATGAAGCGCGGCGTCGCCGAGAGCGGGCCAATGCGGAAAAGAAAGCCTCCGCGTTACAAAAGCAGGCAGCTAAGTTGGGCGCGAAGGCAACCAAGGCCGCTGCAGCTAAGCAGATGCTCCACCGCGCTGAGCGCATGATGAGCGAGCTTGATGAGGTCCGTGTGGCCGATAAGGTAGCCAATATTAAGTTCCCTGAACCAGCGCCCTGCGGAAAGACACCCATGAATGCCAAGGGCCTGACCAAAATGTACGGGTCCCTAGAGGTCTTCGTCGGGGTGGATTTGGCCATCGATAAGGGTTCGAGAGTAGTGGTTTTGGGCTATAACGGCGCGGGTAAAACTACGCTGTTGAAGTTGCTGGCCGGGGTGGAGCGAACCGATGGCGAAGGCGGCATCGTCAGTGGCCACGGCCTGCGTATTGGCTATTTTGCGCAGGAACATGACACCATCGACCCGGATAAGTCCGTGTGGCAAAACACCATTGACGCGTGTCCGGACGCGGATCAACAGGAATTGCGGAGCCTGCTTGGCGCCTTCATGTTCTCCGGCGAAAAGTTGGAACAGCCGGCGGGCACTCTCTCTGGCGGTGAGAAGACGCGCTTGGCACTCGCCGCCCTAGTCTCCAGCCGTGCGAACGTGCTGCTTTTGGATGAGCCGACCAATAACCTGGATCCGATTTCGCGCGAGCAGGTACTCGATGCGCTAAAAACCTATACGGGCGCCGTGGTTCTGGTCACACACGATCCAGGCGCGGTCAAGGCTTTGGATCCCGAACGCGTAATCATCATGCCAGATGGCGACGAGGACTTGTGGTCCGATGACTACATGGAGATCGTGGAGATAGCTTAGGAAAATATGAAGACGCTACTGGAGAGGATGCCTGCCTGGTGGGAGAAGTTTTGGCTAATCCCTGCAGTGGCGGTGGCCCTTGCCGCCGTCGGCGCGGAATTGCTGATCGCGATCGGTAGCAACTTCCGCGTGGCAGCCACGCCCTTTTATGATGGCAGCGCCGATAGTGCCCAAGGGATTCTAAGCGCGGTAGCAACCTCGTCGCTATCCCTTGCTGGCACCGTTTTCTTCATTACGCTGACCGCACTTTCTGGTGTTGTCACAGTGATGGGGCCGCGCCTGCTACATGAGTTTTTAAAGGATCGCTCTATACAATCTACCCTGGCGATCTATCTTGCAACCTTCATTTTTGCCCTTCTTTCTTTGCGCGCGGTGCAAACGGGCGGTAGTGGGGAAGAAGAATATGTTCCTTCCTTGAACGTTGCCGTCACGGTGCTGCTGGCCATCGCCTGTGTAGTCTTCCTCATTTATTTCATTGTTCATATCGCCCAATCGATCAGCATGTCTCACGTAGTTCACGTGGTGGCCCAAGACGTAGAGGACCACATGCGCCGGCTCATCCGGCGGGGCGAGGAGGAAAAGGCAGCCAAGGCTCCAGGGACAGAATTTTACGTGGATGCGGAAAAGCGGCGCAGCAGTGGAACTGGCTACCTGAAGTTCGTCGACTATGACGCCATCGCGCAGGCAGCGGCACGGGAGAATTGTGCAGTGCACCTCGGCGTGGCGCCGGGTGACTTGGTACTGGAGGGCGAGGTCATCGCGCACGGCGTGCCGCGCCTGCCGGAAAATGTTGAGCGCCACATCGTGCTCACACAGCACCGCGAGAATGCCTCAGCCCACGACCCTCGCTTTACCGCCCGGCACCTGGCGGAGATTGCTGCCCGCGCTTTGAGTACTGGTGTCAATGATCCGTATACGGTCATCGATATCATTGACCGCTTTACCCAGATCCTCACCGTGATCGGGGATAAGCGGCTTCCGCAGGGCATTGTGCACGTTGACGGTGAGTTTCGGCTCGATTACCAAACGTTCAGCTATGAAGAAATCGTGGAGGCGATGTTCACGCAGATTCGGCGCGACGCCGCCGATAACGCGGAGATTTACCTCAGCTTGCTGGATAACCTGGCCAAGGTCGTGGCCCTTTTGCGCACTGCTGAGCGCCGGAGCGTGCTTGCCGACGCCGCCCGAGCCATCTACTCCGATGCCCGCCGCCAAGTTGGCGGCGAGGTGGAATTAAAGCAGCTGGAATCTTCCTACCAGCATTTCCAGGACAACCTAGCCGAAAGGGCGGAGTCGGAGAAACCCGGCGAGGAGCGCGCGGCAGACTAGGCCGCGGCGCGTTTGCCACGGGCCTTAGTTGCGGAATCCGTGTACCGGAGCGGGGATGAAACCGCCGCGGTTAATGAACTGCGCGTTGCCCACTTCATTGACTGGGATAACGGGTGCGTAGCCGAGAAGGCCACCGAAGCTAACCTCGTCGCCTACCTGGGCGCCTGGAACCGGGATGACGCGCACAGCGGTGGTCTTATGGTTCATCACGCCAATGGCGGCCTCATCGGCGATCATGCCCGAGATTGTCGCGGCCGAGGTATCGCCTGGCAGTGCAATCATATCGAAACCCACCGAGCAGATAGCGGTCATAGCCTCTAGCTTGTCCATGGAAATGGAACCGGACCTGACCGCATCGATCATTCCCTTGTCTTCGGAGACCGGAATGAAGGAACCGGACAATCCACCGACGCGGGAACAAGCCATCATGCCGCCCTTCTTTACGGCGTCGTTAAGCAAAGCCAATGCAGCGGTAGTACCGTGCGTGCCCACTTGGTCTAGGCCCATGTGCTCAAGGATATGGGCAACCGAATCGCCCAATTCAGCGGTAGGGGCAAGCGAGAGGTCGATGATGCCGAAGGGAACGCCAAGGCGTTCAGAGGCCATGGTGCCCACCAGCTGTCCGGCGCGAGTGATCTTGAATGCTGCCTTCTTTACCTCTTCTGCGACCTGGTCCAAGCTGGCGCCCTCGAGAGAACCCAAGGCGCGGTCAACGACTCCCGGGCCAGAAACACCCACGGAGACCACACAATCGGGCTCCTCAATGCCGTGGAAGGCACCAGCCATGAATGGGTTATCGCCCACGGAGTTGGCAAAGACCACCAATTTTGCGCAGGCAATAGCGGAATCGTCCTTGCTAAGCTCGGCGGCTTCCTTGATGACCTCACCCATCTTCTTTGCCGCATCCATATTGATGCCGGCACGGGAGCTGGCGATATTTACGGAGGAACAGACGACATCCGTTGTAGCCAGCGCCTCAGGAATGGAGCTAATGAGCTTCTGCTCCGCGGTGGTAGCGCCCTTTTCAACTAAGGCAGAGTAGCCGCCCACGAAGTTGACGCCAACCTCTTTGGCTGCCTTGTCCAGTGCCTTTGCTGCATCAACGGGGTTTCCTTCGACGCCGGCCACCACCAAGGAAATGGGGGTGACGGAAATGCGCTTATTCACGATGGGGATGCCGAGCTCGCCCTCGATGCCTTCGCATACCTCAACAAGCCGTCCTGCCTGTTGCGTGACGCGGTCATAGATGGCCTGGCAAGTAGCTTCCATGGTGGAGCGGGTGCATCCCAGGAGCGAGATGCCCATGGTTACGGTGCGAATATCGAGACGATAGTTCTCAATCATCTCGATGGTGTCCAAAATATTGGTGGTATTAAAACGGGTGCTCATATTAAATTTCATTCATGGCGGTGAAGAGGTCTTCGGACTGAATGCGGATGGACTGGTGCTTTTGCTCCGCCACGGGGCGCATTTTCTCCTTGATGGTCTGGATGGAGACCTTATCGGCATCAAATTCGACGCGCAGGATCATGGTGAAGTACCCGCCCATGAGTGTCTGAGAGACGTCGATGACGTTGATATCGAGTTCTGCAAGGGTAGTGGTCACCGCGGCGATGATTCCGGTGCTATCGGCGCCGGTGACGGTCATAATGGCATACATGCGTGCAATTCTAACCGCTTGGTGGCCAAGCCGCGGTGATTTTCCTGCGCCGTAAAACCGGCGCCTCAGCAAAGAAGCCGTCTGCGCGTAGGCGGCAACATTGTTACGGTGGGGAGGCATGGCTGATAAGAAGAAGATTTTGTACATCGGTGGACACGGCAAAGTCGGCCTTCTAACCGCCCCAAAGTTGGTGGACGCCGGCCACGAGGTTCATTCCCTTATCCGTAACCCTGAGCAGAAGCCCGAGATTGAAAAGCTCGGTGCAACCCCAGTTGTGGCGGATATTACCGAGCAAACCGTGGAGCAGTGGGCGGAGCTTCTCACCGCTTATGATGCCGTTGTCTGGGGTGCCGGCAACGGCGGCCGTGGTGGGGCAGACCTTACCTGGGCTGTGGACCGCGACGGTGCCCTCGCCACCCTCGATGCTATGGACAAGCTCCAGCAGGAGGACAAGAACCTGCCCGCCTACGTCATGATTTCCTATATTGGTTCCCAGGAAGCAACCACGGATCCTGCCGATGAGAAGTGGTATGCCTACGTCGAGTCCAAGAAGGAAGTAGATAACCGGCTTGTGCAGGCCGATTATCCGCACCTCATCCTCAAACCAGCGATGCTGACCGAGGAGCCGGCTAAGGGGCTAGAGCAGATTGAAGATACGATGCTGAAGGAGTCCCTGACTTCTTCGCGCGAACTCGTTGCGGAAGTCATCGTCGAAGCCCTTGGCCGCGAAACCCTGCCGGAATCCCCGCTTGCCTTCATTGATGGCGAAAATCCGGTGGGCTCCGTCAAATAAAAGCTAAACTGGCGGGCATTATGACTGTCTCGCGTCCAGCTGTACTCATTGATTGTGACCCCGGCATAGACGATTGCCTCGCCCTGGTGTACTTGGCGGGGTTGCATCATGCCGGGGAAATTGAGCTGGTGGGCGTTACCACCACGGCCGGCAACGTGGAGGCGTTCCAGACTGCGGCCAACGCTCGCTGGATTCTGGACCTCTGCTCGCTTGCCGACGTCCCCGTTGCCCCCGGCCAGCCCGGGCCACTTAAGGTAGATCTCACCACAACTCCTGAGACCCATGGTCCGACGGGATTGGGCTACGCTACCGCGCCCGAGACTGCCGCCGCTGCCGTCACCGCGGCGGGTGACCGTGATTGGCGGCAGATGTGGGTCGAAGCATTAGAAGCCCATGCCGATCTGCAACTTATTGTGACCGGACCGGTTACTAATCTCGCCGCATTTGAAGAAACCCATAGCCCAGCTGCCGCTCAGTTTGGCGCCATTTCCATCATGGGTGGCGCGGTCAATTACCGCGGAAATACCACCCCGACCGCAGAATGGAATTTCTGGGTTGACCCGCACGCCGCTGCACAGCACTTTCATGCAGCTGCCGCGAATGTCCTCACCACATTGTGTTCCCTCGAAGTAACGGAACAGTTTCTCATTACTCCGCAGCGCTTGGAAGAAATCATGGAAGTTTTGGGTGAGCACCCCGTGACACAAATCCTCCCCGAGGCGCTGCGTTTCTATTTCGAATTCCATAAGGCGCAAGGGGAGGGCTATCAGGCCCAAATCCACGACCTTTTGACCTGCATGATTGCTCTAGGAAAGGTCGACTACGCGGCGACTGAGACCACCATGGATGTGGAAGCACAATCACCTCTGCTGCGAGGAACGAGCGTTGCGGATCTGCGCGACCATTGGGGCCGAGCCGACAATGCGTGCCTTGTAACAAGTGCCGATATCGAGGCCGCGCACCAAGAATTCGCGCGGGGATGTGCACTATTAGCTTCGCACTAGTGGCTTTTGTCCAACAGAACCTTTACTATTATCCGCGGCGCATGTACCGTACGGGTTCTCTTTCCGAGGTGACATAGGAAAGCAGCACCGTCCGGGGTCGGCGTTTACTCTGCCCTTTTTTCTTCCTTTGGATTTGGACTTTTACCGTGTCACAACTTTCTCTCAGCCCCGCCCGCAGGGCTATGGTGTTCGCGGGTGCGCTTATCGTTGCCGCAACCTGGATCTACCTCGTACTTTTACGCCCTACCGACTGGGAATCAGTAGCTGGATCCAGCGAAGCGCTTTTTACCCTCGCCGGATACCTGATTGGCGCCGCGCTTCTTCTCGCGGGCACCGTACCAGCCCTGCCAGCGCGCACCATTGCCATCATCCCGGTAGCACTAGTGCTCAATATTGTCGTGGGCGAAATTATCGGGAGTATCGGTGTTCCCCTTTATATTGATTCTGTGGGAACTATCTTGGTAGCCGCGCTCGCCGGCCCCATTGCCGGCTTGGCTACCGGAACGCTGTCTTCCGACGTATGGGGACTGCTTAACCCCGCCGCCTTGCCCTTCGCTGCGGTGTCTGCCGCCACCGGGTTCCTGTCCGGAGTTCTAATCAAAAAGGGAGCGTTCACCAAGGTGTGGTGGGTCATCCTCAGCGGCGCTATCATCGGCATCATTTCCGGCATGCTCGCCGCTCCGGTGGCTGCCTTTGTCTATGGCGGCACTGCAGGCCTTGGCACAGGTGCGGTTGTCTCGCTCTTCCGCGAGCTGGGAAATTCCCTCATCGCCTCGGTTACCCTGCAGTCGTTCATCTCAGATCCCCTGGACAAGGCGCTAGTTTTCCTCATCGTCTGGGCCGCGGTGAAGGCATTGCCGCAACGCACCCGTGAATCGCTGCAGCCACGCTGATGAGCCGCCTACATCCTGCCACCGTGGTCACCATTGCGGCCTGCGGCTGGATTCTCACTCTGGCACTAAATACCCCGGCGGCGTCGGCAAGCGTGCTACTCATCGCCCTTATTTGTGGTACCGCGTCTACGCGCAACGCTTCCGTGGCCTTGACTACGGTTGCGCTAAGCGCTCCAGCCGCCCTTTCCATGCTGGTCATTCATGCCCCCTACGGTGAGACCCCAGTAGCGCCCTTGCTCACTGCCGACGGCCTGGCACTCGCCGGCAGCCTCACACTCCGCTTCTGTGCGCTCATGGCCTGCTTCATCGCAGCGATGGCGGCGCTGCGCATCGCGGATATCGCCAAATGGCTGCAAATCTCCCGTGCCGGACACAAGGTGGCGTATGTGGTTGGGTCCTCCCTACAGACCCTGCCACAAGGTGCGCACGCCTGGCGCTGCGTCCGCGACGCCAACCAATTAGCTGGAATCACCATAACCTGGCGCAGTACTATCTCTCGTGTCATTATTCCCGTAATCGCTCGCCTCCTCATCCAAGGAACTCAACGCGGCCAGGCCCTGGCCGCCATCGGGTTCGACCAGGAAGGGCAACGCAGTTTGTTGCGACCCGTTGCCGATTCGAGGCTCTCCCGAGTCTTACGCCTCCTTATTCCGCTAGTGTGCCTTGCGGTGGTGATTATTAGATGGATCTAGACCAGCTTCGGCCCACCCCTGGGACGATAGTGCAGGTAGTCGTCGAGCCTGATAAAGCAGTAGAAGATATTGCGGCGCAGCTAGCAAAATCCCTGTCCACCGCAGCAATCATCGGCACGGATGCTTCCGCACAAATAAGTTTCCTACGCGCGACCTGCATTGAAGAAGTAGTACTAGGCCTGGAACACGCGGGTGTGCCTGCGGAGGAGATGCAAGTCCGCGGGCAGCATATGCTTCGCGCAGTGGGTCTTTCTTCCTACAGTGAACATAACCCTGCGCAGCTGTCTGGAGGACAAACTCGCAGGTTAGCCGCAGCTTGTGTAGCCATCTGCAAGCCCGCGATCATGATCATTTGTGAACCCGCAGCTGGTCTCGACTCAGAGTCGCGCGCACAAGTGGTTAACCTTTTGCAGGCAATGCCGCATACCTGCGTTATTGCCGTATCGAGCACTACTTGGCCGGAGCTGGGCGGAGAAATCATAGGAGCTGAACCACGCGTAGCACCCCTTGAGCTGCCGCGGATATATACGCGCGGACAGCAGGGGAGCATAGGCCCGCTAACTGCCCGGCGAGGACCAAAGAAGAAGAAATGGTGGCAGTTCTCCCAGCCCACCGGAACGACCTTTAGCGTCGGTCCCGTAGAAATCCCCACCGTGGAAGCCGGGGTGACGTGGTTGCGCGGTGATAATGGCAGCGGTAAAACGTCGCTCTTGCGCGCCGCCGCCGGGCTTGATGGCGCGGGAGTTGTACGAAATCTTCCCGCTCTCGCTATGCAGTCGCCGTTTGACCAGGCGGCCTTTTCCACGGTAGAGGAATTTGTGCCCAATGAAACATTGCGCAATCTGCTGGGATTAAAACCTGCTGATCATCCCCTAGATTTATCATCGTCGCGCCTGCGGCTTGCGCAAGTTGCTCACGTCATTGGGCAGCACCGCCAGAAAGTACTGCTCGACGAGCCAGATACCTTGCTTTCTGCCGCGGACCGATGGCTCATGCACCAGCTAATCCACTACGGCCTACAGTCCGGAAGTGCCTTAGTGGTTACCTGCCATGATCCTCAGTTTGTGGCGGAAATATCAACCTACGCCGATGTCACGGAGGAGAAATTGCCGCCACCGCGCCGCTGAGCACAGGCGAAAGCTCCCGGCTACAGCCCGCTTCAAGTAACAAGCAACCGGGAGCTGCATTGGGGTGGGGAGGGGCGAGATTAATCCAGGTTGGCTTGACCGCCGCGGATGGATTGCTCTACTAAGTCAAGGACTTTTTCCAGCTCTGCGGTCTCGCCCAAGGCGAGCCGGTTGATGAACCCATCCATAAACACCTCTAGATAGATAGCCAAGGTGTCGATGTCGACGTCATCACGCAGGCGGCCCTTGTCCGCATTGGACGCCAAACGGGCGCGCACGGCCTCGCCACGAACCGACTGGTTTTCCTTCCATCTAGCGGCGAAGGAAGGATCGGTACGAAGGAGAGAAGTGATTTCCAAGCGAGTGGCTAACCAATCGTGACGCTCAGGATGCTGGAGCATCTCACGCATAACTTCAACCAAGCCATTATGAGCTACGACTTCTGCCTGACGGGCGGCATCTTCTTGCGCCAAGGCAAGAAAGAGAGACTCTTTATCACCGAAGTGGTGGAAGATTGCGCCACGAGATTTGCCCGTTGCCTGTTCTAGTAGACGAACTGTAGCTCCCTCGTACCCGTGCTCTGCAAAACACCGGCGAGCGCCTACGAGAATGTCGTGCCGACGGCGGCTGAGTTCAGATTCGCTGACGATGGGCATAGTAGGCAAATCTCCTTAATGGGGAACGTCTATAGAATAATAAATCAGTAATTTTGAATAAGAATAAAAAATAAGCGACGAAACGCGGGGCCGCAGCGCCCTCCACTGGGGAGTGCGGTGCAACCCCGCGTTATCGACTGAAGCTAGGTCCTTAGCTCCTTCAGGTGGGCATAAGGATTGTGCGAAAAGCGCCTAGCTCTTGACCATTTGGCGCAGAACGTACTGCAGGATGCCGCCGTGGCGGAAGTAGTCAGCCTCACCCGGGGTGTCGATGCGGACGTCAGCGTCAAACTCGACGGTCTCGCCGGACTCCTTGGTGGCGGTGACGTGGACGGTCTTGGGGATGGAGCCTTCATTGAAGGCGGTGATGCCCTCAATATCGAAGGTTTCAGTACCGTCCAAGCCCAAGGACTCGTGGGACTCACCCTGTGGGAACTGCAGTGGGATAACGCCCATGCCGATCAGGTTGGAGCGGTGAATGCGCTCGAAGGACTCAGTGATTACAGCCTTGACGCCGAGCAGGTTGGTGCCCTTTGCAGCCCAGTCACGGGAGGAACCGGTGCCGTACTCCTTACCAGCGATGACTACCAGTGGAATGCCGGCTTCTTTGTAGTTCTGGCAAGCATCGAAGATGAAGGCCTGTGGGCCGCCTTCCTGAGTGAAGTCACGGGTGTAGCCACCGGTGACATCGACCAGCTGGTTTGCCAGGCGAATATTCGCAAAGGTACCGCGCATCATGACCTCGTGGTTACCACGGCGAGAGCCCAGGGAGTTGTAGTCCTTGCGTGCAACGCCGTTTTCATCGAGGTACTGCGCAGCCGGGGTGCCCGGCTTAATAGCGGAAGCAGGAGAGATGTGGTCGGTGGTGACGGAGTCACCCAGCTTCGCCAGAACGCGAGCGCCCTTGATGTCCTCAACCGGGTTTGGCTCGGTAGGCATGCCATCGAAGTAAGGAGCCTTGCGGATGTAGGTGGAATCCTCATCCCACTTGAAGGTCTCACCTTCCGGCACGTCCAGGTTGCGCCAAGCCTCGTCACCCTTAAAGACGTCGGCGTAGTCAGCCTCGTACATCTCGCGGGAGATAGCGGACTGAATGGTGTCCTCAATCTCCTGCGGGGATGGCCAGATGTCCTTCAGGTAGACATCGTTGCCTTCCTTATCCTGACCCAGGGGCTGTGCATCAAAGTCAAAGTCCATGGTGCCGGCAATGGCGTAGGCGATGACCATGATTGGGGAGGCCAAGTAGTTCATCTTGACGTCCGGGGAGATGCGACCCTCGAAGTTGCGGTTACCGGAAAGAACCGCGGTGGCAGCAAGGTCATTCTCATTGATAGCTGCAGATACCTCATCCGGCAATGGGCCGGAGTTACCGATACAGGTGGTGCAACCGAAGCCGGAGAGGTAGAAGCCCATTGCCTCGAGGTCCTTCCAGAGGTCTGCACGCTGGAAGTAACCATCAACTACCTGGGAACCAGGTGCGCAGATGGTCTTAACCCACGGCTTGGACTGGAGGCCCTTTTCTGCTGCCTTGCGGGCAATAAGACCTGCGCCCACCATCACGGATGGGTTGGAGGTATTGGTGCAGGAGGTGATGGAGGCGATAGCGACCATGCCGTGGTCCAAGGTGAACTCGCCACCGTTTTGGGACTCAACGGTAATTGGGTTGGAATGACGGCCCTTTGCGCCAATAGCGGAGGACTCGCCGTGGCCCTCGCGAGCTTTGTTCAAACCGCCGGTGACGTCCTCCAATTCCGGAGCGCCTCCCTCTGCGGACATGCGCTTTGCCTCAACAGAGGTTTCGTCGACGCAAACTTCGTCGGTGGTGTAGTTGGACAAATCCTTGCGGAACTGCTCCTTGGCTTCGGTCAGCAGGATACGATCCTGCGGGCGCTTTGGGCCAGCAATAGAAGGAACAACGGTGGACAGATCCAGCTCGAGGTACTCGGAGTACTTTGCCTCCGGGGCATCCTCTTCCAGCCACATTCCCTGGGCCTTGGCGTATGCCTCAACGCGGTCAATCTGCTCCTGAGGGCGGCCGGTGAGCTCGAGGTACTTGGTGGTCTCCTCATCAATTGGGAAGATCGCCGCGGTGGAACCGAACTCAGGAGACATGTTGCCGATGGTGGCGCGGTTAGCCAGTGGAACGGACTTGACGCCGTTGCCGTAGAACTCTACGAACTTCTGAACAACGCCGTGCTCGCGCAGCATCTCAGTAATGGTAAGTACAACGTCGGTTGCGGTAACACCGGTTGGAATCTCGCCCGTCAGCTTGAAGCCAACGACCTTCGGGATGAGCATGGATACCGGCTGGCCGAGCATCGCAGCCTCTGCCTCGATGCCGCCGACGCCCCAGCCCAGAATGCCCAGACCGTTTTCCATGGTGGTGTGGGAGTCGGTACCGATACAGGTATCTGGGTAAGCGAGGCCCTCGTTGTCGAATACAACGCGGGACAGGTACTCGATATTTACCTGGTGGACGATGCCGGTTCCCGGAGGTACAACGCGGAAGTTGGAGAAGTTCTCAGCACCCCAGCGAAGGAACTGGTAGCGCTCCTCGTTGCGCTGGTACTCAATTTCAACGTTCTTTTCCAGTGCATCGGTGGAGCCGAAGGCCTCAACGATGACGGAG
The DNA here is from genome assembly GCF_027570195.1 of Corynebacterium yonathiae. Classification (GTDB taxonomy): domain Bacteria; phylum Actinomycetota; class Actinomycetes; order Mycobacteriales; family Mycobacteriaceae; genus Corynebacterium; species Corynebacterium yonathiae. The sequence continues at coordinate 97,793 of NZ_JAKMUZ010000001.1, read as the reverse complement.
TGGTCAATAACCATCTCAGCTGGGTTGAGCGGGTTGACCTGATCTGGAGTACCACCCAAGGCAGAGACCGCCTCACGCATGGTGGCAAGGTCAACAACGCAAGGAACGCCGGTGAAGTCCTGCATGAGGACGCGTGCTGGGGTGAACTGGATTTCGGTGTCTGGCTCCGCTTCCGGGTCCCAGTTTGCCAGGGCGTTGATGTGGTCCTTGGTTACGTTCTTGCCGTCCTCATTGCGCAGCAGGTTCTCTGCTAGCACCTTGAGGGAGTAAGGCAACTTCTCCAAGCCGGAGACGGTGTTGATGTCAAAGTAGTCATAAGACTTGCCGTTGACGTCAAGGGTCTTCTTGGCATCGAAGGAGTTCAAGCTTTCAGTCACAGGGAGCTCCATTCCTTGTTGATAAACAGTGTGTTCTGTTTGGTACTCGTCGTCTGTCGTCACTACGGGGCGGTGCTCTGCGCCGGCGGTCACTATTGTGACGGGACGCGACCATGGGGCCCGCAGCGTTGAAGGCGACAAAGAACGCGATGGTTCACCTAGATATTGTAGAGGCTAAAACCTTCGGTCGCTGCCATTGTAACAGTACAAGCGTTCTGTTTTCACCTTTTCGCAAAATCCGGCGAGTTGAGGGAGTGAGTTCCCTCAAGCTGCCCGTATCTTGGGGGAGTAGAAGTTTAGGGTCCTATATATAAGGAAAGGATTCGCATGGTTCCCGCAGGGGTAGATATATCTGACTTGGCGGATCAGCTCGAAGAGGATGGCGTGGCCTACACCGCCCCGGCGCTTAGTCACGATGTCTCCCTCAATGCGGATGTGAGCAACGGGTTGCGGGGCGGCGACGGCGTGGCCGTGGTCGATGTGATGGATGTTCGGGCACCCGACGTTCGTGATATTGCCCAAGAGCTTCAAGAAGCAACGGGCCTGAACACGGTCATTGTTCAGACCCCACAACATGTCTCTTCGGTTAGTGATACTTATAGTCGAGCCGACATTGAGTCGGTGCAGACGCAACTGGCGCCTGGACTTAACCAGGTGGACCTAGTAACTGAGTACTACGGGGGACTAGACCAAATCAGCTTTCCGGTGACCACGGTCGTGGGAACGGTGGCTGTGATTGCTGTGTTCGTCTTGATTAATTCTTTCATGGTGGCAAGCCGACACTAGCCTGAAGGGGCGTAAGTGAGCCCCCTGGGCATCAAAGGTGGGGGTGCCGCGAGGCAGAAATCAGGATTCGAAGTTTCAAGTATCGCCTCTTGAACAAGGGGGGTAGGTAAATAGGTTTGTTCGAGAAAGTTTCAGAGTAAAAGCTAAAACATTGCGAACCGGCCTTGGGTGCGGGGGAGGACACTTGCTTAATGATCTCTAGGGGTGAGCAAGGGGCACCAGGCGATGACGAACAAAATGCCGTCTCGATGATCTATCGGAGCGGTGGAATCAACTCAAGGTTGAATGACGTAACAGGGGGTCGTATCTGGTGGCGACGCGCTCTGGAGTGTCATTGAAAAGTGTGAGGAGGGCAGGGGAGGGGGCAAAGTAAACTCTTAGGGGTTGACTCGGGGTAGGGGAGTAGTCGGCCTGCTTCCATATCAACCAAAGGGGGACCGGTTTGAAAGGTGGACAATTGAATCAAGTAGTGATTAAAGTCACAATAACGGGTTGGTAACAAAATCATCGCAGGTTAGGTGCTCATGTTGAGTCATGTGAACCAACTTGACTCACGTGAATTGCGGGAAAATTGTGCGAAGCGGGCGTGTCGTGACGTATGGTTCGGTTGTCGACTCAGGAGACATTTCTTGCGTCCTGGGTTCATGGGCTTAGCCTTGACTGTCACGAGAGAACTCGCACGGGTATGTGGGGAAGCACGCCTCGAGCGAATGAGGAAACTTCGAGTGGCCGTTCTTGGGAGTCAATGAACCGGGCTCAATCGAACGTGATTGGGGACGCAGGTGAAGAACTTGAGCGATTGCAATGTTCGAAAAAATAAACATCAACCCACCTTCCGTTTATGAGGTGAGACGGGTTCATTAGAACTCCACCGTGTGGAAATTTTGGGGCGAATCTTTCAATCGGGCAGAGCGCAAAGCTCTTAACCGCGAAAGGGGCGCACGGATAGGTCCATAGGGTTTGGGTCTAGGAACGCCGAATCACTCCGCCAGGGCCAGTTTCGTGTGGCCTGTTCATGGTTTGTGGCTGCTTGCCCTCGACGGCTCAGGATTGTTGAAAGGCTAGACCTTTTAGCAAGGCCAGTCGGCGCCGCGGCGAGACATGCCAGAACCCGTAGAGCAGTTCTCACGGCGCTCAGTGCAATAGGACGTGATCGGGGCATGCGGAATCTTGGGTTGTAACACGCATCCTGGAGCGTATGTTGCCAATATCGCGAACGAGTAAGTGGACTTCGCAGTCGTGGGAATTTTTGCTGTGAACAATGGATATGTGTAGACCTTTTGGTCTTGCTTGTTGATTTTGGACGAGTAGACCTTTAGTCAATCCAGCTGGAACTTTAGTCGTCTGATTTTCGCTGTTGTGGGGAAACAGTAGCGATTCAGGGCAGCCGGCTGGAGTGCGATAGAAGTCAGGTTTCCAGTCACCGCAAGAAGGTCCCTGGACTGTTGAGCGATCCGCCGAAAGAGCACGCCCGGAGTGAAGTCTTAGCCAATTGGGGCAGTCCATAATCATCTACCGCTCTAGTGTCTACGGGCGCTTGAGAAAAGCTTCGTGTATCTAATTTCATCATCTCGAAGCAATCTCCAGTTGCTCTATTCTGGCATGCGATAACGCCTGCGTTTGTGCGAATTGTGCAGGCGGGGAGCCCGGGCATTCCTATGTCCGGAAGCTGTTATGGGCGCTTCTTAAAGGAACTGTGTGGGTCCAATCTAGGAGTATTTCAGTGGCCACCATTCGCCTTCCGCGCATTCGACATGTTCGCGCTTTCCTTGCTGCAGTAGCAGGTACCGCAGCCGTATCAACACTTTCCACCGTTGCGCCAGCAGGCGCTGATGAATCACCAGCGTATAACGCTGGTGCAGTCCAGGCGCACGACTCAGAGCGCGCGGCAATTGACCGCGCGGTTACCAACGCCGATTCTCTACAGGGGGCTGTTGAGACCTCGCGTGAAGAGTTAAGTCGTGCGGAAGCTGATGTTGCTGGAGCCGAAAACCGAATCGCTCAGATCCACAGCCAAATAGAACAAGTAAGCGGCGAACCTGGGGCGAATGAGGAGTACCTTGCTAGCCTGCAAGGCGAGTTGGACCGAGCGAACAAGGATAAGCGAGATGCCGAGAATCGTGTGGTGCAACAGCGTCGAGAACTGGCGCAAAACGAAGCGCGACTGAACGCTACCCAAAGGTTTGCGGAGGCAACTTTTGCTCGCCAGCAGGGGGCGGAATCTCTAGCGGCGAATGGAAGCGGCTTTCAGCTCTCTGAACAGGACACCTTTGATTCCAAGCCAAATCAAGTTAATGAGCTTGACGAACAAGGGGATTCTGCTTCCGTCTTGGTCAACTCTGAGGACTTGACCGATCAGGACAAGTCAGAGACCTTTACTGATGAAGTGGTCGGGGAGGGCTCCCCGCAGGCTCCTTCTGTCCCGGACGCATCCAACAATCTGGAAGACCGAGGGGCTGTCAACCAAGGGGGTACTACTCCTGAAGCTGAATTTGGAAACGCCCTCAATCAGGGTGCTACCCCAACGTTCCAGAACGTCGACTTTGCAACTGGATCCTCTGTAAATGATGCGCTCGGACTTGCGAATGATATCGCCGCGGCAGTTGACGAGGACGATGTGCGCACCCTGATGCAAGGCTCATCTGACTTGCTTGGATTGGGGAGCCCGAATACTGCACCTGCTGCGAGCGCTGACGCTCCTGAAGTAGATGAGGTAACGGAGTCCGAGGGAGCCATTACAGGTGCAGATGCTGGGCGCGATACTCAGATTGAAGCCGTTATTGCTCGTGCCGAGTCTCAGGTGGGCGTCCCTTATGTTTGGGGAGGCGGCGATAATAACGGTCCTACTGGCGGGCTTCGAGACGGCGGAGTGGCTGACTCTTTCGGTGATTTCAATCAATCGGGTTTCGATTGCTCGGGTCTCGTGAAGTACGCCTATGCGGCAGCTGGCCTGGATCTGCCTCACTACACTGGTGCACAGTATCAGCAGGGCAAGAAGGTCCCTCGCGACAACGCGAAGCGTGGTGACCTTATTTTCTACGGGCCTGGTGGCAACCAGCACGTAGCTATCTACCTAGGCGACGGCCAAATGATTGAAGCGCCGCAGTCTGGTCAGACTGTTTCAGTGGTTCCAGTTCGCTGGGGTGGCGCTACTCCCGACGTCGTGCGCCTTCTCTAATCTCCAACTTTCGGTTGGTATTGTTTAGGGCATGACTGACGCACAACAGAATGTCCAAAACTTTGACGCCCTCCTCGTCCTTTCTTTCGGTGGCCCGGAAGGAAACGAGGAGGTCGTTCCATTTTTGGAGAACGTTACCCGTGGCCGAGGCATTCCTCGCGAACGGCTTGAAGTAGTGGGCGAGCACTATTATCACTTCGGAGGCGTAAGTCCGCTCAATGCGCTCAACCGCGAAATTATCGATCATGTTGATAACGAGTTGAAAAGACGCGGACATAATCTACCGGTCTACTTTGGTAACCGAAATTGGCACCCTTTTGCCAGTGAGACTGTGGAGAAGATGTCTCAGGACGGGGTTCGCAAGGTAGCTGTCTTCGCAACTTCCGCATGGGGTGGGTACTCCGCGTGCCGGCAATATGACGAGGATATTCAACGCATGCGCGAGCATCTGGCGCAGCAGGGCCTGCCGGAGATTGAATTCACCAAGATTCGCCAGTTCTTTGATCATCCGAAATTTGTGGCCGAAATGGCCGCTGCCGTAACAGAGGTCTGGGATCAGGTTCCGGAAGATAAGGATGAAACTTCGCGCCTACTATTTACCGCCCATTCGGTTCCCGTTGCGCACGATAACGTAGGCGGCGCGGAAGGTGATAAGAACCTTTACTCCCGCCAGGTGGCAGAGGCAGCTAGGTTGGTGGCGTTGCAGGCAGGCATTTCTGATTATGATCTTGTCTGGCAGTCTCGCTCAGGCAATCCACGCACTCCGTGGCTAGAACCAGACATTGTTGACCACACCACGGATATCCACCGCAAGGAGGGCATCGACACGGTGGTGGTATGCCCAATTGGTTTCATCTCCGACCATATGGAGGTTATTTGGGACCTTGATTCGGAGCTACGAAAGGCAGCGGATGAAATGGGTGTCAAGGTCCTGCGCACCCGTACCGCAGGCCCGACCCCGCGCTTTGCGGAGATGGTGGTCGATCTTGTGGAAGAGTTGGAGGAGGGCCGCGACTGGGAGCTTAGTGGTCAGGTTACCGTCCAAGGATGCACGGTCAATGGCGCGCCATGTGCGGCGGGGTGTTGCGATATTTGGAACCGTTAACGCGCAAATTCTCCTAGGGCATAAGACACGCCCGTCATGCGGGCCTGGCGGATGTGGCGCCAGAGGCGGAGCAATTGCGGGTCGAGGCTGTGATCATTGATGCGGTCGGTAACCGTTTCGATGATTGCGGCTACTCGGTCGGCGCGGGCAAAAAGTTTGGCTGCGCGTGCCGGCGTCGATGGGGGAAGACCGGGCGTGTCATAGAAGTCGCTGAGTGTTCCCACGGTGAGACGAGGGTTGGGCAATGCTTCAGTGCTATATCCGGTTGAGGCGATGAGGTCCGCGGACTCATTAGTTGCTTGGGCGAGGAGGGCATCGGCTTCGCCGGGACTAAGCCAGGCTGGCGCAGGCAGCTGCTGCTTTTCGACGACCACTTGCCAGGCCGTATGGCTGTGGCGAATGTGGGGAATGAGAGCCAAGTTTCGCAAGGGATCATTGGTGCGAACTATGATTGCCCCGGCAGAACTTTGAACAGCTGCGTGATAGGACTCCGATCCTGCGGGTAAGGAAGGAGGCTCTCCTGGCCCGGAAAGCGCAAGGCGCACAATGGGCTCGGCGCCTCTACCGCGCTCGGCGGTAAGTTCGGCGGTCTCTGCGCGCAGTAGCGCCAGCACATCGGCGAACGGAGCTTCGTCCACGCCCTCCGGACGCCCGCCTAGTTCAGTGAGCGCATCCAATAAATCATCGGTGGATTCGTGTCCCCACAGCCATGACCCCAGCCAGACAGCAGTGTTTTGTAAAGGTGACCATACTTCGGCGCGCATATCCATGGCGAGCCAGTCTAGTAGATAGACTATCGGGCCATGAGTTTTGATCCTTATGGCGGAGACATTTTTGCTGGCCACTCGCGGTCGAAGCCGCGGCAATACCCTGAAGTACCTGCTGAGCCCGGAATGGTAGTAGAAGTGCGTGGCGATGATTTTGTAGGGGCTGTCATGGGGGTGGACAAAACCGTTTTCGGCGAGGTGGTACGCCTTGAGGATCGCCACGGGGTGGAGCGCGTCTTCAATCTGGTTAAGGGTGGTTTCTTGGTGGAGGGTAAGCCGGTGACGCTTACCCGGTACGTCGAAAAGCAGGCACCCCGTAAAACCAACTCTGGTTCGCGACGTGTTGAAAACGTGGAGGCCAAGGTCGCCGCGCCATCGCGCATTTGGGTTGAAGGCGTGCACGACGCCGCCATTGTGGAAAAGGTATGGGGCCACGACCTGCGCGTGGAAGGCGTAGTGGTGGAATACCTTGAAGGCCTAGACAACTTGGAAGAACGCCTGGCGGAATTTCAGCCCGGGCCTGGTCGCAGGGTCGGAGTTTTGGCGGATCACCTCGTCCAAGGTTCCAAGGAAACCCGGTTGACGGAAGCCGTGGGGGAGCATGTCCTAGTTACTGGACATCCATTCATCGATATTTGGGCAGCGGTGAAACCGCAGCGCGTTGGCTTGCGCGCATGGCCAGAAGTACCGTATGGCGAAGATTGGAAGACCGGCATTTGCCGCCGCGTGGGGTGGAGTGACCCGAAAGACGGGTGGCGACATGTATATAACGCCGTGCATTCTTTCCGCGATCTCGACTCCAGCCTGATTGGCGCGGTGGAGCGGCTCGTAGACTTCGTCACAACACCTGAATTGAGCAAGTCTGATTTGCTCTAGGGGTAGGTGAGGTTGGCGCGTTCAATCAGGTTGACGGCCAACTGCCATCCCGCCATTTCTGCGCTCCAGCCGGCCGCCTGAAGGCGCTGGGACATGGCTTGTTTGGAAATGCCTAACTCTTCGGCCGCTTCATTTTGGTTAAGTCCCGCGCGTACCAAAGAAGTAGCCTCGCGCCCCTCGATCGTGCGCTTGTGGAGTACGTATCCGAGCAGGGCAAAGGTGGCCGCAATATCGCTTGCCTCGGAAGCACGGCCGCGCTTATTGATCTTGGCGTAGACCTGCCCCATGCGTGCGGACTTCTTTAGTGCAGCGGTAGCTACCTGGCGCGCGCCTTCCTCGTCTTCTTGGTTGCCTGGGCTAATCCCGATGCCGATGGCCCAGTCGCCGTCGGCAAGCAGGGCCATGACCACGTCGCATACGGCCGTTGCTGAGTCAACTACGGCGCAGATATCTTCCACTCCAAGGACATGGAACTCGCCTACGCCGTTGAGGGTGGATAATGCCGATGCGGATCGCTGGACTAACTCTGCGCGGCGCACAGAGCGGCCGCGGTAGCGGGCGTGGACAGCAAGCACAGAAATCCTCCTTTAGGAACCAATTGCGAAATAGTCTACCGCTCGTACTTGACTTAGGGGCGAGTGGGCAGGCGTGAATCCACATACAGCCCGCCTATGCCGATCGCCGCAAAGATGACCATGGCGGCGACAATGCCGGGCGAGGTGCTGCCGGTGAGGGCATCACCGAAGAATACACCTAGGGCTGTAGTGGGGATGGAACCAAGAAGGGTGGCTAAAACGAAGTGGCTCGGCTTCACAGGGGTCAAAGCTGCAACATAATTTAGGAGACTAAAGGGAACGCCCGCCACCATGCGGAGGGAAGCGATGGCCAGCCAGCCACGCCGCTCTAGATGGGCGTTTATCTTGAACACTGCGGGGTGAGTTAGGTGCGGGCGGATCCAGTCGCCGAGGAGCTTGCGAACAATAAGAAGCGACAAGGCTGCTGACACGGTCAGGGCGCACAAGGATAAGGTGAGGCCCTTCCATGGGCCGAATAGAATTCCGGCGGTTACTGTCCAGACCGTCCGAGGAAACGGGAACTGGGTAAATATGACATAACCCAGAGCGAAAAGAGGTGGAAACCACACGCCGAGGCGAGCGGAGCATTCACGAAGTTGGGCCACATTTGGTACGTCGAAGAAATGAAACAAGACTATGACGGTGACGATGGCGGCGATAACAGTTATCCAGCGACGCACCGTCCAATGGAGGATTGACTCCCAAGCGGACTGGGCGAGCAAAAAGAGGAAGTGGCCGAAGCTGCGCGCCCAACTCAAAAGTGTGGTCATGGGGGCGATAGTAATCCTAATGAGAGTGCTGAATAGAAAAATCCGGCGGCTACCTTGAAGATAACCGCCGGACCGCTGTGCCCGAGGGGGGACTTGAACCCCCACGTCCGTTAATAGGACACTAGCACCTCAAGCTAGCGCGTCTGCCATTCCGCCACCCGGGCAGGGTGTTTATCAGCCCCTCGGCTGGGCACTCCGATACTGTATCCTGCTCTGGGCTTGCTTTACAAATCGCCAGCGCACGGTGTGAAAATCTTCCCGTTAAGGTAGAGAAGAAATACATCGTTGTAAGCCTGGGTGGACGGCGTGACCTGTGGGGGACTTTTCGTCGCGGCTTGGGGGTACACCACATCGACAGTAGCTTGTGAGGTGGGGTACAAAGGAGTCTATGACTACTTATGCAGATGACTCCCGCTTTCCAGGACCCGATCCCTATGCGGCGCTACGCGATGTTCCTTCCTTCGTTCTCTCCTCCACCGATGTGGTCGAAGGCGACGAGCTGCAAGAAAAGCTCCGGGCGCCAGAAAACGTTTCCCCTCAGCTTGCATGGTCCGGTTTGCCGGAAGGCACTAAGTCCCTGGCCGTAACCTGTTTCGACCCAGATGCGCCCACCGCTTCTGGTTTCTGGCACTGGGCGGCGTTCAATATCCCCGCTGAGGTAAGCGAGTTGCCTACCAATGCTGGTGCTGCAGAAGACCTGGGCATTGACGGCGTCATTAGCCTGCGCAATGATTCGGGTGAGCGAACTTACTATGGTGCTAACCCTCCTGCAGGTCACGCACCTCACCGCTACCTGTATGCAGTCCATGCAGTAGACGTGGAAAAGCTCGATATCGACCCAGATGCAACGCCGACTGTGCTCGGTTTCAACCTGCATTTCCACGCGCTAGGCCGTGCCATTTTGTGGGGCTGGTACGAGGCAAAGTAATGGCACGTAGCTCTAGTACATCGCAGGCGAGCCCACCAGCAACCCTGCGGGTTGGCGGTGCCTTCATGGTGGTTGCATTCGTGCTGGCTCTTTTCGCGTTAATCTCTGTCTTCACGGATGGCTGGGGAGCCGATTTCGCATGGACGTATTCGAAGGCAGCTATTGTTGCTGCTGCGTTCCTCGTCGGGGCCTTTAGCACCATGAGCAAGAGTCAGGCGGGAAGCCGCGCCCAGGTTTCAGCATTAGTGGCTGCGATCGTAGTCATCGCGGCGAGCCGCTTCTTACCCGGCGGAATTTTATTTACCCAAGCGCAATTTTGGGTGCTGTTCTACGCCGGTTTCGCAGTGCTGTGTGCACTTATTCTCCGGCGCAGCGCTATGGCACAAGCCTAGCCAGTGCCGTGTAGACAAAGAAAATCCGCCCGCCACCTGCCTAAAGCAGGGAAGGGAGGCAGACTATCTTCCTTAAACGAGAGTCTTCGATTGGGATTAATCCACGGGCTTCCACGGGAGGCCTGAGCCAACTGCCTGCGAAATATTGTGCAAGCCGTGGGCACGGATTTGGGCGGCAATGCCACGGTGGATATCGCGGATCCAATCCGGACCGCCGTAGATGAGGCCGGTGTAGCCTTGCAACAGGGAAGCGCCGGAAGTGATGCGTTCCCATGCCTGCTCCGGCGTGGAGATGCCCCCGACGGAGATGAGGGTGAGCTGGCCGCCAACTCGCTCATTGAGTCGGAGCAGTACCTCTAGGGAGCGCTCAGCTACCGGAGGGCCGGATACGCCACCGGCACCCATGTCTTTCACCTCGGCGGGTGGGGTCTTCAGGCCCTCACGGGAAATAGTGGTATTAGTCGCTACGATTCCGTCGAGGCCGAGTTCAAGGGCTAGGTCTGCCACTGCATCTACGTCGGCATCAGAAAGATCGGGAGCGATTTTCACCAACACTGGAACTGCGGTGCATTCTTGCACGGCAGAAAGAATGGGGCGCAGCGACTCCACTGCTTGCAGGTCGCGCAGGCCCGGGGTATTGGGCGAAGAAACATTGACTACCAAGAAATCTGCTAGGTCGCCTAATACGGACGCGGAGCGGCGGTAGTCTTCTACAGCATGCTCGGCAGGGGTTATTTTGGTCTTGCCAATATTGATGCCTATGACATCGCTGTAGCGGCGCTTGCGCAGGTTTTCTGCGGCAGCTGCTGCACCTTCATTGTTAAAGCCCATGCGGTTCAGGATGGCTTTATCTGCCTTGAGGCGGAAAAGGCGCGGAGCCGGGTTGCCGGGCTGTGGTTGGGCGGTGACGGTGCCCAACTCTGCAAAGCCAAAGCCAATCGGGGACCAAGTATCAGCCGCCGCGGCGTTCTTATCGAATCCGGCGGCAAGGCCCAGCGGACGGGGGAACTCGACGCCAAAGACCTCTTGGCGTAGCACCGGATCGTTGACCGGCAGTACCTTTGCCAGGGCCCGGTTGGCCGGCCCGGCCGCTTGGAGTCCGCTCAGGGCAGTGTTGATGATTCCGTGGATTCGCTCCGGGCTAAGCTGAAACATGCCACGCAACGCCACTTGGTAGGCCTGCGCGCGCAGTCGTTCGATAGTGCTGGGCATGGTGTTAAGACTCCTTCTTCAGGTGCGGTGTGTCCACAAACTGCAGGCCGTGGCCGGTGGCGGAGGCGGCGACGAAGGTGCCGTCGCCAAGCACGGCGATATTTTGTGCGTCTGGGACGGTGGGAATATCGCCGCGTAGCTTTGGAACGCCCTTATCTATGGCATAGGCGTGAGCCGTATTTGTGTCGGTGGCGCTGACCCACGCCAGATTGCGCTCTTTATCCCAGGCTACGCCCCATGGGGTGCCATCTACGTTGCCGTATTGGTGCAGGCGAACGACGTCATCGGAAGTGTAGATAGCCAATCGGCCGCCCTCGGTATCGGAGGCGAGGACAACGCCGTTGTCGCCCACCGCGATGCTCCCTACGCCCTGGCCTACGCGTAGGCGGCCGCCCGCGCGGTCATTAGTCCAATCCACGTTTTGAATGGTGGAATCCTCGCGGAGGATGCGTACCACCCCATCGTCACCCGTGGAATTGGGCACGGCCAGGAGCTGATCCGATCCGGCTTCGACCTCGATGTCGCCTTCGCGTTTGCCATCTTTATAGATGCCTACTGTGCTGGAATCGGCTGAGGTGGCGAAGACCTCGCCGCTGGATAGCTGGGTCGCAACGGTAACGGGAGTCTCTTCTTCCATACGGACCTCCTCGGGAGAATCGGGAGAGGAGGGATCGATGAGCAGGACCTTTTCTGGGCAGGCCAGTACGAAGCCTGAGGAAGATGAGCTGAGATCGCCGCACTCCGCGGAAATGTCTAAAGCAGTGGCCTTATTTTCAGCAAGCTCTTTCTGACTGCCAATGAGAAGCTGGTTCTTAGTGCGCACGGCGAGCACGTCAGCAAAGGCGGCAAGGTCCGTGATGTCCTCTTTGAGGTCTACGACGGTGCCCTCCGGGTCTGCCTTGACAGGGGAGGCCGCCGGGGTGGCGTTGCCCTTAACCGCGGTTTCTGGATCGGCCCCCACGCCCACTTCGGACTGGCAGGCGGCCAATGCGGTGGCGCTTAACGCCAGCAAACTGGAAAAGACAAGTGCGGTGCCGGATTGAGATTTCACGGCTACTAATCCTAACAGTGCGCGTTGTAAAAACCCGAAGCTTAGCGCGGCTGTAGGGTAAAGCAGGTGATTTCTAATACCGCTACTGACGCTGTTTCTTGGGCGCAGGTCATCGTTTTGTCGATCGTGCAGGGGCTGACCGAATTTCTTCCGGTCAGTTCTTCCGGTCACCTGCGCATTGTTTCCGAACTGTTTTGGGGCAAAGACGCCGGCGCTTCCTTTACCGCCGTTATTCAGCTGGGTACGGAGCTGGCCGTGCTGGTCTATTTCGCCCCTATGATTTGGCAGATTCTTTCCGGTTGGTTCCGCGGCTGGACCGATAAATCCTCTCGTGACCAAGACTGGCGCATGGGATGGATGGTCATCGTGGGCTCCATTCCCATTGGAATCATCGGCTACGCCTTCGAAGACGCAATCCGCGGTGCCCTGCGCAATTTGTGGATTACCGCCGCAATGCTGATCCTTTTCTCCTTTGTGTTCATCGCCGCAGAAAAGATTGGGAAAAAGGAGCGCGGTTTTGAGGAGTTGACCATGAAAGATGCCATCGTCATGGGGCTGTGCCAGTGCTTGGCGCTCATTCCGGGTGTTTCTCGATCCGGCGGCACCATCTCTGGTGGTTTGTTCCTGGGGCTGGACCGCGAAGTGGCCACGCGCTTTAGCTTCTTGCTTGCCATTCCGGCAGTGCTGGCTTCGGGGCTTTTCTCGCTTCCCGACGCCTTTTCTCCCGAAGCCGGCCAATCCGCCACCGGTCTCCAGCTCTTGGTCGGCACCGGTATTGCCTTTGCCTTGGGCTACGCCTCCATTGCCTGGTTGCTGAAGTTCGTGGGCAACCACTCCTTCTCGTGGTTTGCCGCTTACCGCATCCCCGTCGGTGTTCTCGTTATGATCCTATTGGTACTGGGAGTCCTGCAGCCGCTCTAAAGCACACCGCGTTAGTATGGTGGCTATGCATTCTTGGCCTATACCTTCTTTCCGCCCTGTGCCCGGTGAAGCGGCGCAGCTGCGCTTGTACGATTCCGCGAATCAAACCATCGCGCCCGTAGAGGTCGCCGGGGATACCGCCACCATCTACGTGTGTGGCATTACGCCCTATGACTCCACCCACTTGGGCCATGCCGCCACATATTTGACGTTTGACCTTATCTATCGTGCGTTCTTGGACGCTGGGAAGAAGGTCCACTACGTCCAAAACATTACTGACGTCGATGATCCTCTTTTTGAGCGCGCCGAACGCGACGGTGTGGACTGGCGAGAGCTCGGTACTTCTCAGATTGACCTTTTCCGCTCCGATATGGAGTTGCTCTCCGTCTTTCCGCCGCAGGACTATGTCGGCGCCATGGAGGCCGTCGATGAAATCGTGGAGATGGTCCAGAAGCTTCTTGACGTCGGTGCGGCCTATGTCGTAGACGACCCAGAGTACCCAGATATCTATGCCTCGATCGAGGCCACCGAGCAATTCGGCTACGAGTCCAACTATTCTGCCGAAGAGATGCAGACCTTCTTTGCTGAGCGTGGCGGCGATCCGGACCGCCCGGGTAAGAAGAACCCACTTGATGCACTCATCTGGCGCGCTCACCGCCAGGGCGAACCAGCCTGGGAGTCGCCATTTGGGCCTGGCCGCCCAGGTTGGCATATTGAGTGTTCCGCTATCGCCACCAATCGCCTGGGATCCACTTTTGATATCCAAGGTGGCGGCAGCGATCTTAAGTTCCCGCACCACGAGTTCTCCGCTGCTCATGCCGAGGCGGCCCTGGGCGTGGACCGCATGGCAAAATTCTATGTGCATACAGGCATGATCGGCCTCGACGGGGTCAAGATGTCTAAGTCCTTGGGCAACCTCGTCTTTGTCCACAAATTGGTAGAAGCGGGCGAGGAGCCTTCCGCTATCCGCTTGGGTGTCTTCGCTGGGCATTACCGCGACGAGCGCGACTGGTCGGATGAAGTGCTTGAAGAGGCAAAGCAACGTCTGTCCGCATGGCGGGAGGCAGTGGCTACGCCTGGCAGCTTGGCAGGGGCTCAGGGAGTCGTCGCCAAGCTGCGCGCAGCGATTGCCAATGACTTGGATACCCCGACGGCGCTAGCGGCTGTGGATGAGTGGTCACAGGCTAACCGTGGCGCAGACGAAGAAGGGGCAGCCGATTTGGTTCGCACCGCACTAAAATCACTTCTCGGCGTGCAGGTTTAGCCAAGATAAGGCAGTATCTACAGCATGAGCATTCGCGCCGATTTCCAGCCCACCGTAGATGAGTTCATAAATGACCTGAAGTCCTTCGCCACTGGCGATTACCTCAAGGAGGAGGAGAAGGAGTTCTGGGAAGCTCCGTTTGATGCCAGCGTCCTTCCGGAGCTGCGTGGTCACCTTGAGAATATGCTCGATGGGCTGGATGCCCTTCCGGACGATCCGGATGGCCCGCAACTGGTAGCCGTGTTGTCCAAAACTGTTCGCGCATTGGCCGATTTTAATCGTGCGCAGCACGATGCTGTCCTTGAGCCGGAAGAAAAGGAAGAGCTTTCTGAGCTTATCTACAACGCTTGTGCGGCAACTGGAGCAGACGACGAGGCTCTATCGCACATTCCGGAACTAGACTTTTAGTTCCTGCCTTCCCACCTTTTAAGCGCCGGCCCGCGGCATGTTCGCAGCTTGGCGCTTACTACTATGCCTTTAGTGCATAATCGGATCCACCATTCCGCCCTTTTTCAAGAGAAAGATAGTTTAATTCTCGTGCCGCACCCCGATGCCGTTTCTAGTCTGACTAAGCCCGCCGCCATTTTCTGGGACATGGATGGCACACTCACCAATTCGGAGCCACTCTGGGCGGAAGCAACGTTCTATCTCTCGGAGCTTTTGGGGAAGCGGCTGACGCCCACCCAGCGCCTTGCCACTATAGGGGCGACTTTTGAGAGGACTTTGGGTATCTGCGCAGATAATGCGGGGGTGACACTGCAGCCCGGTGACAGCGATCGATACCGAGCTCGGATGTTTGACTATGTCAAGGGGCTTTTCGCTCGAAAGCTGGAGATATTTCCCGGCATTCCTGCGTTGCTGGATGAGCTGAAAGTGGATGGGGTACCGATGATGGTGACAACTAATACCGAACGCAACGTCGCTGATGCCGCTATCAGCGCGTTGGGACGCCAATACTTCGTCGATACCATTTGCGGGGATGAAGTGCCGGCCGGGAAACCTGCTCCGGATATGTACCTCGAAGCGGCCCGCCGCATCGGAGCAAAGCCCGCGCAATGCTTGGTTTTTGAAGATTCCGCAACCGGAATGCGCGCCGCAGTTGATGCTGGCTGTGTGGTCATCGGCCTGCCAGAAGGTGACGAGGTGGAAGTTCCGCCGGAGGTTACCGAGCTTTCCCGGCTCCGTGATTCGCGGCACCTCGCGGGCGCTCAGGCCTGCGACGTTTATGAGTGGTTTAGCAAGATTTCAGCGCAGCAGTAGAACTTCAGAGTTTTACTACATTCTCTAACTACCTGTGGAACAATAGGTAGGCGTGAAGAACTTTGAGACTCTTTTTGCTGAATTGACCGAGAAAGCCGCCCAGCGCCCCGCGGGTTCCGGCACTGTGGCCGCATTGGATAAAGGCGAGCATCACATCGGCAAAAAGATCATTGAAGAAGCCGGAGAAGTGTGGATCGCCGCGGAGTATCAATCCGATGCTGAGCTAGCAGAAGAGATGTCGCAGCTGCTCTACTGGACTCAGGTCATGATGCTCAAGCGCGGGCTTACCCCAGAAGACATTTACAACTACCTCTAAGCAGGGCCCCACAGGACGGAAGGAACCGCATGATCAAGATTGCTGTACCGAACAAAGGCTCATTGTCAGAATCCGCGGTGGACATTCTTACAGAGGCCGGCTACAAGGGCCGTGGACATTCCAAAACCCTCAATGTGGTGGATCCGGATAACGGGGTTGAGTTCTTTTTCTTAAGGCCCAAAGATATCGCCATTTATGTCGCCCGCGGAGTGTTGGATCTGGGCATTACCGGTCGCGACCTAGCTCTCGATTCGAAGGCAAGCTTTGACGAGGTTCTGCCATTAGGGTTTGGAGGGTCTACATTCCGCTATGCAGCCCCGCAGGGGGAGGAGTGGGATATCTCTCACCTGGAGGGGCGTCGAATTGCGACCTCTTACCCCAATCTTGTCCGTGCAAACCTCGCCGCACACGGGATTGAGGCCGATGTTATTCGGCTAGACGGAGCGGTAGAGATCTCCATCCGGTTAGGCGTTGCCGATGTAATTGCTGATGTCGTGTCAACTGGTACTACCTTGCGCCAACAAGGTTTGGCGCCGTTCGGCGAGCCGATCGTCGAGTCCGAGGCCGTAGTAATCAAGCGCCCAGGCGTCGAGGTTAGTGAAGAAGAGCAGGTGGTACTCGACCGCATGCAGGGAATTTTGCACGCTCGCACCTATTTGATGATCGATTACAACATCGCTCAATCTAACCTCGATGCAGCCGCTGGTACTACTCCCGGGTTGACCGGCCCTACGGTATCGCCCTTGGCGCGTGAGGGCTGGGTGGCAGTGCGCGCGATGGTTCCCAAGAAAAACGCCAACCAGGTCATGGACCGGCTTTCCCAACTCGGTGCGGAGGCGATCTTGGCTTCTGATTTACGCATCGCCCGCTTTTAGGGGGAGCGAATTTTCTGGGTCGGCCCAAATAGATTCAGTCGTGGCTAACATTAGCGCTTGAGGTTACTCATCCGAATATAAGTCTCGACAGGCAAAGGAGCCGAGCCATCATGGCAAAGTCCTCTAAGAAAGAAGAAAAGGACACCAAGTCTGCAGCAAAGGACGTGAAGAAGAAGGAAGCTGATACTTCCACTCACGCTGCACAGCAGAAGGTGGCCGAGCAGAAGGTACCTAAGAACTCCAGCAAGAAGACTCGTACCGAGACCGACCTTCTTGGCTCTTTGGAGGTTCCAGCGGACGCTTACTACGGTGTGCACACCGTACGTGCTATGGAAAACTTCCAGATTTCTTACGTGACCATCAACACCATCCCGCACTTCATTCGCGGCATGGTCCAGGTCAAGAAGGCGGCCGCTATGGCAAACCGCCGCCTGCACGTGTTGCCTAAGAAGAAGGCCGAAGCCATCATCTGGGCTTGTGACCAGATCCTGGAGGAGGGCCGCTGCATGGACCAGTTCCCGCTGGATGTTTTCCAGGGCGGTGCTGGCACCTCGCTGAACATGAATACCAACGAGGTCGTTGCCAACCTTGCTCTCGAGTACCTTGGTGAGGAGAAGGGATCCTATGACATCATCAACCCGAATGATGATGTGAACATGTCCCAGTCGACCAACGATGCTTACCCGACCGGCTTCCGCCTGGGTCTGCACGCAGCGGTTGACCACCTCATTGAGCGCATGGATGGTCTGCGCGCCGCATTCCAGGAAAAGGGTAATGAGTTCCAGGACATCCTGAAAATGGGCCGCACCCAGCTTCAGGATGCTGTGCCGATGACCTTGGGTGATGAGTTCAAGGGCTTCGCCAATAACCTGAACGAGGAACAGGCATTGCTACGCGATGCTCAGCGCCGTCTGCTGGAAATTAACCTAGGCGCAACCGCAATCGGCACCGGGGTGAACACTCCTGCCGGCTACCGCCACCAGGTTACTGCAGCTTTGTCTGAGGTCACCGGCCTGGAGATGAAGACCGCACGCGATCTCATTGAGGCAACTTCTGATTGTGGTGCTTACGTACTCCTGCACGCCACCATCAAGCGCGCAGCGATGAAGCTTGCCAAGATTTGTAATGACCTGCGCCTGCTGTCGTCCGGCCCACGTGCCGGCCTGGCAGAGATTAATCTGCCGGCCCGTCAGGCCGGCTCCTCCATCATGCCGGGCAAGGTAAACCCGGTTATTCCAGAGGTTGTAAACCAGACCTGCTTCAAGATCTTCGGCAATGACCATGTTGTCACCATGGCCGCTGAGGCAGGCCAGCTGCAGCTCAACGTCATGGAGCCGGTCATCGGCGAGGCATTGTTCCAGTCCATTCGTATCATGGGCAACGCCGTTGATGCCCTGCGTGAAAAGTGCGTCACCGGAATTACCGCCAACGCGGATGTCTGCCGCGCCTACGTGGAGAACTCCATCGGTATCGTTACCTACCTAAACCCATTCATTGGTCACCACAACGGCGATCTGATTGCCAAGGAGTCCCTGGAGACCGGCAAGGGTGTCAAGGAGCTCGTCCTAGAGAGGGGTCTGTTGGATGAGGCAACCTTGAATAAGGTTCTCTCTGTAGAAAACCTCATGCACCCAGAGTTTCGAGGCCAGCTCTTCATTGACGAGGACTAAGCCCTCAGGCCTCTAGGAGCCGCAGGGCAAAGCACCCGCGCAATAGACACCCCGCAGTAGCCGCCTCTTTTGCTTTACACGGAGAAAAAGTAGGCGGAAGCTGCGGGGTTTGTGCATGATGGGGCTCCCCATCCAAATCGGACTTTCATGCCTTTATACAGGGGAAATGTGCCGTAGAATACCGGTCGTTTTATAACGAAATCCATGATTTATGTGGGAATCAACACAAACAGGCAATTCGAGTGAATAAATCACCGCAGCGGGTGCAAAATAGGAGATGTTGAGGACGGCATGCACTCTATAGGGAGATGTGTGCCCATAGTTTGCATACAGAGCGTATGGAGTATGTCCATGGTTATTGTTCATATAGTCATCGTTCTCGCTGCCATCTTTTTAGGCGCGAGGATCGGATCAATCGGCATCGGTATGGCCGGCGGACTTGGTGTGCTGGCACTTGGTCTCACCGGTGTCCCCATCACTAGGGAAGACATCCCGTTCGACGTCATTGGCATCATCATGACCGTCATTGCCGCTATCGCAGCGATGCAGCGAGCCGGCGGCATGGACTACCTGGTGCATGTTGCAGAGAAATTTTTGCGCAAAAATCCAAAGCGGATTACGTTCTACGCACCGATCGTTACTTGGCTGATGACGGTTCTGGCTGGTACCGGTCACACCGCATTCTCTACGCTGCCGGTTATTGTAGAGGTGGCAAAAGAAGGTAAGGTTCGCCCATCACGCCCCCTGTCCATCGCGGTAGTTGCTTCTCAAATGGCGATCTGTGCTTCACCCATTTCGGCGGCTGTGGTGCTGCTTGCTAGCCTGCTGGAGCCAGCTGGGGTGGGGTATCTGCAGGTACTGGCGGTCGTTATCCCCGCAACGTTCTTGTCTATCTTCCCGGCTGCCTGGATAGCCAATAAGTTTGGCAAAGAACTTGAAGATGATCCGGTCTACTTGGAGCGGAAGGCACAAGGCCTGGTCAAGGCACCTCTCGGGGCAGAAAACTTCTCGCCGCAGAAGGGCGCCAAGGCTTCTGTTCTCGTGTTCTTGGTAGCTATCGTCATCGTGATGGCGTGGGCCACGCTGACCTCGGAGCAGGTCGGCCTTATCGCAGAACCAACCCTGCCACGCAATGAGGCCATCATGACGGTTATGCTCACTGCAGCCGCAATCATCGTCATGATGACTAAGGTCCCGGCTGGAGATGTTTTGAATACGCCGGTCTTTAAATCCGGTATGTCCGCATGTATTTGTGTGCTAGGCGTTGCTTGGTTGGGCACCAGCCTTATCAACCACTATATGGACGATATTCAGTCTATGGCCGGCAGCGTTATCGAGTCTTCGCCGTGGCTGCTTGCAGTGGTCTTGTTCTTCGCCGCAGCGCTACTGTACTCGCAGGCAGCTACGACCAAGGCCCTTATGCCAGCGGCCCTGGCACTGGGAGTCAGTCCCATTACCGCAGTTGCTGCTTTCCCAGCCGTCTCGGCGCTATTTATCCTGCCGACCTACCCGACGTTGCTGGCAGCGGTGGAGATGGACGATACCGGCTCGACTCGAATCGGAAAGGCCGTATTCAACCACCCATTCCTGATCCCAGGTACGGTCAGCATCGTGCTCTCGGTCCTTTTGGGCTATGCTTTCGGTTTCGTCCTCCTATAGTTAAAGGAAGCTAGAACCGTCCACAAGGCGCCCTTCATGGGCGCCTTTTTAATCGTTGTATCAGCGTTCGATTTAATCCAGTTCACTTTCCTTCCTAAATGCGCCCTATTTAACTCACGCGCTCGGTAGGCTAAGAGCATGACTACTCAGCCATCCGATGTTGAAATTGCCCAAGCCCACCAATTACAGCCGATCTCGGAGATTGCCGCCAAGGCGGGCATTCCTGCCGACGCAGTGATTCCCTACGGCACAACCAAAGCCAAGGTAGATATCACCAAGGTTGACTATTCCAAGGAGAACCAAGGCAAACTGGTACTGGTCACCGGCGTATCACCCACCCCTGCAGGAGAGGGTAAGTCCACCGTTCTCATTGGTCTGACCGATGCCCTAGACCAATTGGGCAAGAAGGCAATGGTTGCCCTGCGAGAGCCCTCGCAAGGCCCAGTGATGGGTATTAAGGGCGGCGCGGCCGGCGGCGGCTACGCACAGATTGTGCCCATGGGGGATATCAATCTGCACTTTACCGGTGATTTTCATGCAATTACCTCCGCGACCAACACCTTGGCTGCCATCATTGATAACCACATTCATCAAGGCAACGCATTGGGCATCGACCCGCGACGCGTTACCTGGCAGCGGTGCATGGACGTTAATGACCGTGCCTTGCGCAACGTGGTCACTGGCCTGGGCGGGCCGGCCCACGGTGTGCCTGCTGAAACCGGTTTCACCATTACTGCCGCTTCTGAAATCATGGCCATTTTGTGCTTGGCCACAAACCTTGAAGACCTGAAGAAGCGTCTCGGTGATATCACTATCGGCTTCACCTATGATCAGCGCCCTGTCACTGCGCGTGATTTGAATGCAGAAGGTGCGCTCACGGCCCTGATGCGGGATGCCCTTAATCCGAACCTCGTACAGACCCTCGGCGGGGTGCCGGCCTTGGTGCACGGTGGACCATTCGCCAATATTGCACACGGTTGCAACTCCCTATTAGCAACTCAAACCGCACTGCAATTCGGCGATATTGTCCTGAGCGAAGCCGGCTTCGGCTCCGACCTAGGTGGAGAGAAGTTCGTCGATATCAAGGCGCGCTTTGGCGATTTGGATGTTGCCGGTGCTGTTGTCGTTGCCACCATCCGCTCGCAGAAATATAACGGCGGCGTGGCCAAGGATAAGCTCACCGAGGAGAACCTGGATGCCCTGAAGGCGGGTGTTATCAACTTGGAGCGCCATGTTGAAAATTTGCGCAAGTTTGGGATCAAGCCGGTGGTAGCGCTCAACCTCTTTTGGTCGGATACTGAGGCGGAACGCGAGTTCATGCGGGCGTGGGCCAAAGACTTTGGAGTCGCCTTGGAGGAGGCCAACGTCTGGTCCGAGGGTGGCGCGGGTGCTACCAAGCTGGCAGAGACCTTGCTGGAGAACCTGCAGGGCGGTGCCACGCAACTCTACGATCCGCAGCAGGGAATTGAAGCCTCCATCGAGACCATTGCTCGCGAGATTTATCGTGCCGACCGCGTGGAGTATGGGGCAAAGGCGCTTAAAGACCTAAAGTACATCCAGGACAATGGTTGGGATAAGTTGCCTGTGGTCATTTCTAAGACACAGTATTCCTTTAGCGATGATGCCACCGCGTTGGGAGCGCCAGAAGGCCATACTTTGCACGTCCGCGAATTGCTGCCGCGTACCGGTTCGGGCTTTATCGTCGTACTTACCGGCAATGTTATGACTATGCCTGGGCTTCCTAAGAAGCCGGCGGCCAATAATATAGACGTCGATAAGCAAGGCACCATCTCCGGCCTCTTTTAAGCCTGTGGGTCGCTAGTCCTTCGCATCCGCCGCGGAACCCGGCCACCCCGGGTACTGTGGCGGAGTGCCGCCGAATTCGGGGCAGAGAGCTTGGTGGGCGCACCAGCCGCAGAGTTTAGAGGGCTTCGGGCGGAAGTCCCCGGCGCGCCCATCGGCCTCGATTTTGGCCCATAGCTCGCCGAGATCGCGCTCGAAGTACTCGAGCTCCTCTCGATTCGGGGTAAGAAACATCGAGTCTAAGACCTTGAGGTACATCAGGCGCAACTGGTGGGGGATTGTGCCTAGAAGGCGCCAATACACTAACGCATAAAAACGCATTTGGAATTGCGCGTCCTGGGAAAAGCGGGGGAGGGGCTTCTTGCCTGTTTTATAGTCCACGACTCGGACCTCGCCTGTCGGCGCGCGGTCTACGCGGTCGATGAAGCCACGAACGGGAACGCCATTGGGAAGGACCGTATTGACGTACATCTCGGTTTCTTGGCAATCAAAGCCCTGTGGGTTTTCCATCTGGAAATAGCCTTTGAGCAGTTCTCTGGCGGAAACGAAGAAGTCATAAGTGTCCTCTTCCGGCACCAGCTCAAGCAGCTCTTTATCCTTATCGGTCATGTCTGCCCAGGAGGGCTTAATCATCTTCACCGCGGCAGGGTACGTCCGCTCTGCGCGGGGTAGCTTGTGCATTTCTTCCAGCACTGCGTGTACTAGGGTGCCTTTGACCTGTGCAATGGTTTTGGGTTCGGGCAGCTTGTCAATGGCCCGGAAGCGGTAGAGCAGTGGGCACTGTTTGTAGTCGGAAGCGCGCGAGGGCGACAGGGCAAGCGGGCGGGGTATCGATGAAGTAGCCATGGTGTATCTAGCCTATCGCCGTGCGTTTCGTGGCAAGCTAGGAGGTATGAGTTATACCGAAGATTTCCTTGATTTCATCGCCGCTTCTCCTTCCTCTTATCACGCTGCGGAGGAGGTATCCCGCCAATTGCGCGAGGTGGGATTTGATCTCCAGGATGAGAGCGAGGAATGGTCGGCCGCGCCAGGTGGTCACATGATGGTGCGCGGCGGCGCGGTAGCAGCCTGGTACGTGCCAGAGGGGGCGGATAAGAATTCTGGTTTTCGCGTCGTGGGGTCACATACGGACTCGCCGGGCCTGGTGCTCAAGCCCACGCCGGACTTTTCGGCGGCAGGCTGGCAGCAAGTAGCAGTAGAGGTCTATGGCGGGGCGCTGCTGCATACCTGGTTCGACCGGGAGCTAACCGTGGCTGGCCAGATTGTGACTAAGGACGGCACGCGGCATGTGGTAAATACTGGCCCTGTCCTGCGCCTGCCATCTTTGGCCATCCACCTGTACCGCAAGGATGAGTTCAAACCGGACCGCCAGCACAACATGCAGCCTGTTTTGAGCGTCGGTCATCCAGAGGCGTCGATCTTGCAGGTAGTGGGGGAAAAGGCGGGCGTCGCCAAGCAGGATATTGCTTCCTTCAACCTAATTACTGCCGATGCAGCCCGTGGTGAAGTCTTTGGGGCTGGGGATCAGTTTATTGCGGCCGGGCGAATGGACAACCTGTCTTCTGTATATGCGTCGCTCGCGGCAATGAAAAACGCTGCTCAGGACTATCAGGGCAAGGATATTCTGGTCATGATGGCCTTTGATCATGAAGAGGTGGGCTCCAGCTCCCGCTACGGTGCGGGCGGGCCCATTTTGGCGGACGTACTTACTCGAACGGCCCGGGCGCTGGGGGCTAACGAGGAGGAACGCTTCCAGATGTTTTCCCGATCGAGCTGTGTTTCGGCCGATGCGGCGCATTCGGTACATCCCAACTACGTGGGCAAGCATGATCCCACGCACCACCCGATCATCGGCAAGGGCCCAGTAACCAAGATCAACGGCAATCAGCGCTACGCTTCCGATGCAACCACGGTGGCGCTATGGGAGGCAGCATGTGAGAAGGCGAGCGTGCCGGTGCAGCGCTTTGTAGGCAATAACGACGTGCCGTGCGGATCGACCATCGGTCCCATCACCGCAACCCGTTTGGGCATCGACACCGTGGATGTGGGCGTGCCCATGCTGTCGATGCACTCGGCGCGTGAAATGGTGGGCGAGCGGGACCAAGTATGGCTCGCGCAGGCACTTGAGGCATACTTGGTGGGATAGTAATCGCAACCTCGAGGAGTCTTGAGACATGGCTTATTCCGGCCCCTTTGCCTATGGCGACCGCGTGCAGCTTACCGACGCCAAGCGGCGCCACTACACGGTCATTCTTGAAGAAGGAGGCCAGTTCCACTCCCACAAGGGCATCATCAACCACGATGACATCGTGGGCATGGATGAGGGCTCGGTTATTGAGTCCACCCTTGGCTCCTCCTTCCTCCTCTTCCGCCACTTGATGGTGGATCATGTGCTGTCCATGCCGCGGGGTGCCGCGGTGATCTATCCCAAGGATGCAGCGCAGATCTTGGTAGAAGGCGATATCTTTATGGGCGCGCGCGTGCTCGAGGCCGGTGCCGGTTCCGGTGCGCTATCGATGTCTTTGCTGCGTGCCGTCGGCCCAGAAGGCCATGTATATTCCTATGAGGTGCGCGATGATCACCTTGAGTATGCGGTGGATAACGTGAAGGAATATTTTGGCGAGCAGCCGGAATGGTGGTCGCCGCGCCTTGGTGATCTGGCAGACGTGAGCGCTGCAGACCTGGGTGGACCGGTAGACCGCGTTATCCTCGACATGCTCGAACCATGGGAACACTTGGAGACCGTGCGCGATCTCCTCATTCCCGGCGGTGTCTTCATGACCTACGTGGCAACGGTGCCGCAGCTGATGAAGGTCATGGAAGGAATCCGTGAGCTCAAGTGCTTTACCGAGCCAAAAGCATGGGAGTCGCTGGTGCGGGAATGGAAGGTCGAGGGCCTAGCTACCCGCCCAGAACACCGTATGAACGCGCATACCGCCTTCCTCATCTGGACTCGCCGCCTGGCCGATGGTGTCACCCCACCACGCCCGCAGCGCCGTGCCCGGAAGTAGGACCGCTTTAACGCACAGAATTTAAAACGCAAGTGCCCTCTCTCGCTGCCCGCGCCGCGTTAGAGTAGTGGGCATGGATGAAGCCACGGACTATAAGCGGCAGGTCAGCCAGCTTGCCGCCCGCAATCAGAAGTTGGCGGGCTTATTAAAAGAATCGCGCGTGAAGCTAGAACAGCTTTTTGCCGAGCTCAATGCGCTGGCCGAGCCGGCATCAACCTACGGTGTTTTTCTCGGCTATTCTTCTGCCCACAGCGAAGTGGGAACCACCGCGGAGGTCTATACCAATGGCCGCATTATGCGGCTTAAGGTCTCGCCCAATGTGGAGCTAGACAGCCTTTCGGCAGGCCAGCAGGTTCGCTTGGGCGATGGTTTCGTGGTGGTGGAAGGCTGCCCTCCTGAGCGTACGGGCGAACTAGCAACGGTGGTGGAACGCCTTAACGATGACCGCCTGGTAGTGGCAAATTCTTCAGGCGAAGAAAAGGTGGTGCTGCTGTCGCATGCCCTGCGCGAGGAAACGCGCGTGCCAGCAGGCGAGGTTGTGCTCGTGGATCCCAAAGCTGCCATTGCGCTAGAAAAGGTGGAAAAGACTGAAGTCACCCAGCTTTCTTTGGAAGAGGTGCCGGATGTGCGCTATGAGGATATCGGTGGGCTGGACGAGCAGATTTCCCAGATTCGCGATTCCGTAGAGCTGCCGTTTATTCATCCAGACCTCTGTCGCCAATACGAGCTGCAGCCGCCTAAGGGAGTCCTCCTGTATGGCCCGCCAGGATGCGGTAAGACGCTTATTGCCAAGGCAGTGGCCCACTCTTTAGCACAGCAATTGGGTAGTGAGGGGACGAGCTACTTCCTCAATATCAAGGGCCCAGAGCTGCTTAATAAGTATGTGGGGGAGACGGAACGCCGCATCCGCCTCATCTTTGAGCGTGCCCGTGAATTAGCCCAGCTCAGTGCTGATCGTCCCGTGGTCATCTTCTTCGATGAAATGGAATCGATCTTTCGCACCCGTGGCTCTGGCGTGTCCTCGGATATGGAAACCACGGTTGTACCGCAGCTTCTCACGGAGCTCGATGGAGTTGAGAGCCTGTCCAATGTGATCGTCATTGGCGCTACCAACCGCGAGGAGCTCATCGATCCCGCTATCATGCGCCCCGGCCGCCTGGATATCAAGATCCGCATCAACCGGCCCAATAAAGAAGGCGCCCGCGAAATTTTTACCCGCCACTTCGCCGAATCCGTGCCGCACCAGGGCACGCTGGACGAACTCATCGGTGCTGCGGTGGATGATCTCTATTCCGATCGGCCTTTTGTGCAGCTGCACTTTTCCAGCGGGGAACGCGAAATTTTGCATTACCGCGACTTTGTCTCCGGCGCGATGATTGCCAATATCCTCTCCCGGGCCAAAAAGCTGGCTATCAAGGACGCTCTGCGGTTGTGCGCAGGCAGCGAGCAGGGGACAGGCGGGGACCACGGGGGCATCGCCAAGCAGCACTTGCTCGAGGCCATCGCAGCCGAGCGCGCCGAGTCAGAATATGTTCCTACCTCCACCAACCCGGAGGAATGGACCAAGATTATTTCCCAAGACCATGCAGGTGCCCGCGTAGAACGGGTGGAGCTATTGTCTACAAGGAGGAGCGCATGAGCCGCGTTGTAGGTACCGAAACCGAGTACGGAATTGCAACCCCAGAGCTGCCGGAGTACTCGCCCATTATTTCTTCCACTCACGCGGTGGTGGCTTATGCTGCGATGCACACAGGGGCACGCTCACGCTGGGATTTTGCCGAGGAACACCCGCTGCGCGATTCCCGCGGCTTTGATCTCAAGCGCTACCAGACGGTGCCTGTAGTCGACCCCAACGCCATTGGAGTAGCCAATGTGGTCACGGCCAATGGCGCGCGCTTTTATGTCGACCATGCGCACCCAGAGTATTCCGCGCCGGAATGCACTAATGCCTGGGACGCCACGCTTTATGACGCCGCAGGGGATGCCACGCTTTTGCAAGCAGCCGCGGCCGTAGCGGGGCTCAGCGCGCAAGGGAAGTCCGTCCTTGCCAACCACGAGCCCTGCCCAGCCTTGCGTTTTTATAAAAATAACGTGGACGGAAAGGGCGCGTCTTATGGTTCGCACGAGAACTACCAGTACTCCCGTGAAACGGGCTTTGACACCCTGGCGCAGGCCCTCATCCCTTTCTTTGTTGCTCGCCAGGTAGTCATCGGCGCTGGACGCATGGGACTGGGGGAGTTTGGCGAGGAACCTGGTTTCCAGATCTCCCAACGCGCTGATTATATTGAGCAAGAAATCTCGCTAGAGACCACCCTCAATCGCGGCATTATCAATACCCGCGATGAGCCGCATGCAGTCCATGCTGACTTCGGCCGCCTCCACGTCATCATTGGGGACGCGAATATGTCGCAGACGTCTACATTGCTCAAACTGGGGATGACCTCTCTGGTGCTCGATGCCATCGAAGAGGGCGTGGACTTCAGCGACCTCCGCCTGCAGGATGCTGTGGCGGAAGTCCCACGCGTGAGCCGCGATCTTAGACTTCAGCATCGGCTCACGCTTGCCGACGCCCGCCAACTCACCGCCCTAGAGCTCCTTGCCGAATATCGCGCACGCCTAACCCCACGCACGCCATCCGATCACAAGGTCCTCGCGGCCTGGGACGAGGTAGTTTCGCTACTGGAAAAGGACCCAATGGAGGCCGCACACCTGCTGGATTGGGTGGCAAAGTATCGCCTGATTAAGGGCTATCTCGACCGCGGCATCGATCCAGACGACCCGAAGCTGCGCCTTATCGATTTGCAGTATGCGGAAATCGATCCAGCCAAATCACTTCACCACGCGTTGGTACGCAAAGGCCAGATGCGGCAGCTTTTTACCCCCGCCGAAATTGAGCGTGCATCCACCTGTCCGCCGCAGGACACCCGGGCCTATTTCCGCGGCCGAGTAACGCAGAAATTCGGCGAGGACATCATTGCCGCAAGCTGGCAAAGCCTTACCGTGCGCGTGGGCAGGGGCACCGCGGCACCCTGGGCCACCGTTCCTATGGATCACACCAGGGGTCTTAGCCGGGCTGAATGCGGGGAGATCATTGAAACCGCAAACACCGTCGAGGATCTTCTCCAAGGACTCACTGACAGCGGGATCCACCCCGAGTACCGTAATTAATAACCACGTATAAAGGAAGAATCCACAGAAAGGATTGTTTACTTATGTCGACTCATCAGTCCCAGGTCGCCGGCGGTAATGGCGGCGATGACTCCGCTGGCGAAGAGGAGTTTACCTCCACGCAGCTCAGTATTAATACCACCGGCACCGATGAACTCCTCGATGAGATCGATGGGCTGCTAGAAAATAACGCCGAGGAATTCGTGCGCTCCTATGTCCAAAAGGGCGGGCAGTAAGGGTGAGTGACCAGCGCCCTGTCTTTGCCCGACGCATCATGGGCATTGAAACAGAATATGGCCTAAGTACCAGCGCGGGCTCGAAGGAACGGACTCTGAGCCCCGATGAGGTAGCGCGCGTGCTTTTCCGGCCCATCGTCCAGGAGCATTCCTCCTCCAATATTTTTTCAACCAATGCCAGCCGCCTCTACCTCGATGTCGGCTCTCATCCCGAGGTAGCCACCGCCGAGTGCGATAGCTTAAGCCAGCTTTTGGCCTATGAATGCGCCGGCGATGCCATTGTCAACCGGCTTGGCGAGCAAGCAGAGCAAGCCTTCGCCGCTGAGGGCCACCCGCGTGCGGTGTACCTTTTTAAAAACAACGTGGACTCGGCTGGCAATTCCTTCGGATGCCACGAAAACTATCTCATCAGCCGCCATATGGTCCTCAAGGACTTGGGCCGTGCGCTCCTGCCGTTCCTCATCACCCGCCAGCTTATCTGCGGCGCCGGCATGGTCCAACCCGCTAAGGGCGATAAGCCCGCTCAATTCCTGCTCTCGCAGCGTGCGGACCAGGTGTGGGAAGGAGTTTCTTCTGCCACCACTCGTTCGCGCCCCATCATCAATACCCGCGATGAGCCGCATGGCGATTCCAAACGCTTCCGCCGTATGCACGTCATCGTGGGAGATTCCAATATGGCCGAGCCCACCATGGCGCTGAAAGTAGGCTCAACGCTGCTCATCTTGGAAATGTTGGAAGCCGGATTTGAGCTGCCGGAATATGATATCGAAAAGCCGATTCACCATATC
Source organism: Corynebacterium yonathiae (assembly GCF_027570195.1). Classification (GTDB taxonomy): domain Bacteria; phylum Actinomycetota; class Actinomycetes; order Mycobacteriales; family Mycobacteriaceae; genus Corynebacterium; species Corynebacterium yonathiae. Next base: position 68,805 of record NZ_JAKMUZ010000001.1, on the reverse strand, counting down.
CGCGCCATTGCACGCGATATGACGGGATCGACCGAACTGCCGCTTGCCGGTGGTGGATCCGTCACCGCGCTGGAGGTGCAACAGCAACTCTGTACCCGCGCAGGCCAATGGCTGGAAGAAAGGGAAGACGCCGGCACCCCCACCGCCGAATTGCGGCGCGTGGTTGATCTCTGGCAGCGCACCTTGCGCGCTATTGAGATCCAAGACTTTTCCGAAGTGGACAGGGAAATAGACTGGGTTATTAAACTCGCACTGCTTGAGCGCTATCGTGCGCGGCTCGGCGGGCAGTGGGATCACCCCAAGCTGGCCCAGATTGATATGACCTATCACGATATTCGACCTGGACGCGGGCTATACCATGTTCTATTGCGCAAAGGTCTTATCGATCGCTGGATCACGGATTCGGACATCGAACACGCCATGGACACAGCGCCTGCGACCACTCGCGCTGCGCTGCGCGGCCAGTTCCTCGCTGCTGCACGTAACTGCGGCGCTAATATCACGGTTGATTGGACGCGGCTGAAGGTAAATCGGCCCGAACCGCGAACCGAGGAACTTTTAGATCCCTTCCTTGCCCACGATGAACGGGTCGATGCGTTGCTAGACTATATGCGTCTACACCACAGCTAGATCCACCATAGAGGCATATCAGGGAGACAATACAGCACGTGGCAGCACATAACCCCACGCCCAAAAGGCATGATGAGGCAGTAGAAAGACTCACTAATCTCTCTTTCGCTCTGCAAGGCGCGGCAAACTCCGGCGGTAGCCCAGATCGCAGCGCCGCGTGGATTCGTCGCCACGTTGCTGGGTACGGCGATAAGTCGGATGAGGCCTTCGCCAAATCCCTGGAACGCGATATAGCGACCCTCCAACGCGCTGGGGTACCCATTGTGCATTCCGGTGGTGAAGACGGCGCGCGCTACCGCCTGGACGCGAGCAGTTACCAGCTACCGCCGGTGGAATTTTCTCCGGAAGAGGCCATGGTTTTAGGCATAGCAGGAGGAATGGGTACCACGGGAGGCTTGAGCGATTTCTCTTTGTCGGGGTGGACGAAGATTGCTGCCAGCGGCGCCTCGCGCAACCTTTCCGGTGCGCCGGTGTACACGGCGGTCAATGATATCACCCGCCTCGCACCGGAAGTTATTACCTCTGTCCTGGCTGCGGTGCGTAATCGACTGCGCATTACTTTTTCCTACCGTGCGAACCCAGCCGCTAAACCAGCGCGCCGCGTGATGGATCCCTGGGGAGTAGTTAACCGCGATAGCCACATCTACATCGTGGGCTTCGATGTAGACCGCGGCGCCCCTCGTGTCTTTCGCGCGCTACGCATCTCCGATATCAAGCGCTCACATGATCCCGCAGAACACACCGTCCCACCAGAGCCCCTGCAGGCCTTGGTAGAACGTGCACTGCAGCGCGGGGAAAAGGTAGACGCGCGGCTTATCATTCCGGTGGGAAAGGCACAGGAGTTGATGGATGCGGGCGAGAAACAGCCTGATGGCACAGTAATGCTCTACAAGGTGGATAAGGATTGGCTCGTGCGCACAGCGGCCGGGTACGCGCCAGAGGTAGAAGTGCTGGAGCCAGCCGGAGTGCGCGAAGAGGTCATTTCTCTTTTGCGCACTGCGGCGCAACCGGAGGAAGGACGCTAGTTATGGCAGATGGATCGCAAAAGCTCCAGGCGCTCGTACGTTCTTTGAACTTGATTCCTTACTTTAAAAATCACCCCGATAAGACGCCCATGGAAGCGGCCACGGATTTGGGAATGGAACCCGGTGAGCTGAAAGAAGCCCTGGATCGGCTCTTTTGTTCCGGCACGGGCCGCAATACTGAAGATCTCATTGATCTCAGCTTCAGCTATCGCGACGGGGTAACCATCCACAATGATCAAGGCTTGAGCCAGGCCCTTCGGCTTACCCCCACCGAGGCCGGCGCCTTGCTCCTTACTTTGGAGTCCCTGCAGGCCATGCCGGGGCTTATCGATGCCCACGCGGTCGAATCCGCCGCTGCTAAACTGCGCGGCATCATGGATGAAAAGACGGCAGCAATTTATGATTCGCTGTCTACTCCAGCCCCTGAAGAAACGGATATTCAGGCGCTTTTGACCCAAGCGGTCAATGAACGAAAGCGGGTGCGGCTGCGCTACTGGAGTGCTTCGTCTAATACGGAATCCGAACGTCTGGTGGATCCGGCCCGCATCTTCATCGTCGATTCTGAGCCCTACCTGGCGGCATGGGAAGAAGCAAAGCAAACCCATCGCACCTTCCGGATCGACCGCATTAGGAACGCTTACTTGGAAGAAGAGCAGTCGCAGCCGCATCTGAAAGATCTTGATTTTGATGCTGCTTCACCCTTTAATTTGGGCAATGCGGACACCGTGGAACTAGCAATTCACCAAGAATTCACGTGGCTGGCCGAGTACTACGATATGAAGCTGGGTGAAGACCTGGGAAATGGGGAAATAGCTGCAACGATGCCTGTGGGATCGGTGGATTGGCTTATTCGCTTTGCCTTGGGTCAAGCTGATAGGTTGCGGGTAGTGGCTCCTCAATCCGTGGTAAACCTCATTGCGGAACGAGGAAACATCGCTTTGAGTGGCTATACTCAATAGCCAGTTACTTGCCCGTTAACTGCGCCCGCCCGCTGGAAAATCTTCCGGCAGTACCGCTGCCCGGCATGCTGGCGCACTAATTGAAAGAGGTTTCTCCATGAGCATAGGACCTATGGAAATTGGTCTCATTGTTCTCGTTATTGTCTTGCTCTTCGGCGCAAAGAAGCTGCCGGAACTGGCGCGCTCTATGGGCCGTTCCATGCGCATCTTCAAGTCTGAGGTTAATGAGATGCATTCCGAGGACACCCAGCGTTCCCAGGCGCAGGCACAGTTGAGCCAGAAGCAGCAGTCCGACGAGGAATTCTGGAGCCGACCAGACATGCAGCCGGGCCAGCGAAGCAACACTAATCCTCAGCAATAAACGCCCCAAGCCCGTCGTTGCGCGAACACCTCTACAGCGCGCGGAGACGCCCTCGTAATCCGCGCGGCAGGGAAGTGTTCGCTCTTTTGCGTTGAAAGAGCCACACTGATGTCGCCACAGTCACAACCTGTTTCTGCCCCGAAGGTAAACAAGAACGTGAAGGGGAAGCTGCGCTTTTCCCGCAAGCCGAAAAACCCCACTGGGGAGATGACCTTGGTTGAGCACCTGCAGGAGCTGCGCCGCCGCGTCATCATCTCCGTTATAGCGGTGGTTGTTGGCGCGATTATAGGCTTTATTTGGTATCAACAAGCACCGTTCGGTATCTCCCCGCTGGGGGAGATTCTTCGCGAGCCATATTGTGCTCTGCCAGCAGAGAAGCGCGCCTCTTTCAGCGCGGATGGCGAATGCCGTCTTTTGGCCACCAGTCCGTTTGAAATGCTCCTGCTGCGCTTGAAGGTAGGCGCCCTGGCGGGCACCGTATTGTCCTCACCAGTGTGGCTATATCAGGTGTGGGCCTTCGTAGTCCCTGGCCTCCATAAGAACGAGCGACGCTACACCTTGAGTTTCGTCTCTGCTGCAGTGGGACTATTTGTTGCCGGCGCGCTGCTCGCGTATTTCATCCTTTCCGTTGGTCTGGAATTTCTCATGGGCCTCGGTGACGAGTATCAAACGGCAGCGTTGACAGGTGAGCGTTACTTCTACTTCCTTTTGGCACTGCTGCTCATCTTTGGCGTCAGCTTTGAGATCCCCCTGCTAATTGTGTCGCTCAACCTAATCGGCGTGCTCGAATATGCACATGTCAAGGACAAGCGGCGGATCATCATTGTCGTTGTGATGATTTTCGCTGCCTTCGTTACCCCAGGCCAGGATCCCTTCTCGATGGTGGTTTTGGCTGGATCGCTCATCCTTCTTATCGAGATTGCCTTCCAGTTCTGCCGGATCCACGACAAGCGCATACAACGCCAGCGCCCCGAATGGATGGACCTTGATGACGAGACTTCCTCACCACTCGGCGCCGGACCAGGAGCAATCGGCGGGCCCACTCCCGTTGCGGCACCAACCCAGGTGAACCCTTCGCCCGCACCTTCTCAGCCGGTTTCTCAACCAGTCCAGCAGGCGCAGCACCAGCAGCCGCAGACGTGGACCACCGGTGTCAACGGGACTTCGTCGAATAGCTCCAGCTTTTTCGACGATGTCCTCTAGGCACGGGTAGCCTGGGGAGTCATGACTGAAACTCATCTAGATTCTTTTTCTGCAGCCCTGCCATACCCCTTGGATGAGTTCCAGGTTAAGGGCTGCCAAGCCGTGGAAGACGGGCACGGCGTGCTAGTGTGCGCGCCGACCGGCGCCGGCAAAACCATTGTGGGCGAGTTTGCGGTCTCGCTGGCATTAAGCCGCGGCACCAAGTGCTTCTACACAACGCCTATTAAGGCGTTGAGCAATCAGAAGTACCACGATTTGGTGGAAGAACATGGTGAGGAAGCTGTTGGCCTGCTCACCGGTGATGTATCAATCAACTCTGATGCAGAGATCGTCGTCATGACCACCGAGGTACTGCGTAATATGATCTACGCAGAATCCGCTGCCCTAGATCGTCTTACCCATGTGGTCATGGATGAGATTCATTTTTTGGCCGATGCTTCGCGCGGCGCAGTATGGGAAGAGGTAATCCTTAACCTGGCTGACCATGTCTCCATCATTGGTCTATCTGCCACAGTGTCCAATTCGGAAGAATTTGGCGATTGGCTTTCCACTGTGCGTGGCGATACCACCGTGATCGTTTCCGAGCACCGCCCAGTTCCGCTCGACCAGTGGATGATGCTCGGACGTAAGATTTATCCGCTTTTCGAGCCCGAATCCGGCGGACAGGTCAACGCTGAGCTGGAGCGTAGAATCCAGCGCCTTGAGGCCGGCGATACCGATAATGGTCGCGCAGACTATAAGTCCGGCAAGGGCTTTCGCGCCCGAGCCCGCCACAAGGGTGGTGGACGTAGCGAATTCCGCGGAAAGGGAAGGGGACGCTCCGGCGCTTCCCGCCAACAGGATCGCTATCGCCCACTGGGCCGCCCAGAGGTGCTAAAAGTACTCCAATCCCAAGACATGCTGCCGGCAATTACCTTCATTTTCTCCCGCGCCGGCTGCGATGGCGCGCTCAATCAGTGTCTGCGCAGCCGCATGGTGCTTACCTCCCAGGAAGAAGCACAGCAGATCAAAGAAATCGTCGATGCTGGTGTAGAAGGTATCCCCGAAGAAGATCTGCAGGTCCTAGACTTCAAGCGCTGGCGCGAAGCCCTTTCCCGAGGTTTTGCAGCCCACCACGCAGGAATGCTGCCGGCCTTCCGGCATATCGTAGAAGACCTATTCGTACGCGGCCTTGTCCGCGCCGTCTTCGCTACGGAAACCTTGGCTCTCGGCATCAATATGCCGGCGCGCACCGTGGTGCTAGAAAAACTCATCAAGTTCAATGGTGAAGCCCACGTTGATCTCACCCCAGGCCAGTACACGCAGCTGACCGGCCGTGCGGGACGCCGTGGCATCGATACCTTGGGCAATGCAGTCGTGCAATGGGCCCCCGCGATGGATCCGCGTCAAGTAGCTGGCCTTGCTTCCACGCGCACTTACCCTCTCATTTCCACCTTTGCGCCGGGGTATAATATGGCGATCAACTTGCTGGGCATGCTCGGGTTCGAAGATTCTCTTCGTTTGCTGGAAAAGTCTTTTGCCCAGTTCCAAGCGGATGGCTCGGTGGTGCAAGAAACCCGCGAAATTGAGCGCGCGGAACATCGAGTGCGCGAGCTGCGCAGCCAGTTGGATGATGCCGTGGCATCGCTCGCGCCTCCAGCGAAGGATGGGGAAGATCCCGCCGAGGTCCTAATGGACTACGTCCGCCTGCGCCGCGAACTCACTGCGGAAGAAAAGCAGTCCAAAATCGATAGCGTTAACCAACGCAACCAAGAAGTAATCGCGGTTTTGGGACGTCTGCAGCTAGGCGACGTTATTGCCATGCCCGGCAAGAAGCGCCCTATTCTCGCAGTGGTTGTTACTCCGGCAAACCAGACTGCGGATCCCCGCCCGTGGGTTACCACTGAGTCTGGGTGGTCTGGCCGGATCGATGCAGCTGGGATTAATAATCCCCCCATCCAGGTCGGTCGCATCAAGATCCCGAAGCCAGTGCGCAAGAACCCGCGTCGCAATACCAGATATGTACAAGATGTCTTGCACCGCGAACACTTTGACCGGCCCAAGCGAATGAAATCGCAGACCCGTGCTCGGCCCAATAAGCGGGTGGGGCAGTTGCGCGATGCACTGCGCGCCCATCCCGCTCATGAGTGGCCGGCTACTGATCGCGAGCAGCTAGCGGGTCTGGCCCAAAAGCTGGCACGGCGCGAGCGGGACCGAGACAAGCTCCAGTCCAAGGTAAACAAGGCTACAGATACTTTGGGCCGTACTTTCGAGCGCATCGTGGACCTTCTGGCAGAGATGGACTATGTCGAGTTCACCGGGGTAGGTTCCGAACGCACGCCCGTAATTACTGAGGAAGGCGAGCGTCTAGCCAAGATTCACAGCGAATCCGATTTGCTCGTGGCGCAATGCCTCAAACGCGGAATTTGGGATGACCTGGATCCCGCGGAGCTTGCTGGCGTTGCCTCCTTGTGCTGCTTCGAAAACCGCAAGGCTACCAGTGGGCAGCCGGAGGCAGCCACCGAGCGCATGGCCGATGCTATGAATGGTACGTGGCGCGTGTACACCGAACTTACCGCTGATGAGCAGCGGCATCGACTGCCGCCCACCCGTGAGCCAGAAGCCGGATTCGCCTTGGCGGTGCACCAGTGGGCAGCAGGTGCGCCTTTGGGCTATTGTATGGCTGCCGCCAATGAAGCCGGCGCTGAGCTTACCCCTGGTGATTTTGTTCGTTGGTGCCGTCAAGTCATTGACCTGCTGCAACAGGTGGCCAAGACCGGTTATGATGGCGAGATTCAACGCAATGCTCGCCGCGCCATCGACGCGATACAGCGCGGTGTGGTAGCCATCGGGGCCTAAGAGCCGCGGCTTGGGCGAGTAGACTCTGGAGCATGACTGTTACTCAGACTTTTTCCGCTGATGTCTACGCCCAACGTCTGCAGGCCGCCCAACAGGCCGCTAAGGACAAGGACATTGATCTGCTCCTGATCGGCACGGGCCCAGACTTTGCCTATCTCACCGGCTCCTGGGTTTCCTCCCACGAGCGCCTGACGGTCTTAGTCGTGCCGCAGCAGGGCAATGCGTGGATCGCAGCGCCTAATACCGATATCATCGATATCAAGGCCGCTCCGGTAGGAGAGCTGGATGTAGAGCTGCGGGGTTGGAACGACGGCGATAATCCCTACGAGCTCGCACTGCGTGGCGCTGGCCACACCCTAGGCAAGGTAGCCCTGGGGCAGTCGCTGACTGCAGATCACGTCCTGCGTTTTCAGGATCTGATCCCACAAGCCAATTATCAGTTGGCTACCTACGCGCTGGCGGAGCTTTTTACCCGCAAGGATGAAGCTGAGATTGCTGAGCTGCGCAAGGCTGGCCACGCCATCGATGCAGTCCACGCACAGGTGCCACAGCTCCTCCAGCCGGGCCGCACCGAGGCCGAGGTAGCTCACGAATTGGAAGAGCTCATCTTGCGGGAGCACTCCGTTATCGATTTCGTGATCGTCGGCTCGGGCCCGAACGGGGCCAACCCGCATCATAGTTTCTCGGACCGCGTGCTCGCGGAAGGAGAGCCGGTAGTCGTCGATATCGGCGGCACTCTGCCTTCCGGCTACCACTCCGATTGCACCCGCACCTACGTGGTCGGCGGGGACATTTCCACGGCACCGCAGGATTTTCAAGATGCTTATGCCGTGCTTGCCGACGCCCAAGCAGCCGCCCGCGCTGCAGCCCACCCCGGTAGCACCGCCGCAGAGATCGATGCCATCACCCGCGAGGCAATCGCTGCGGCCGGCTGGGGTGATAACTTTGTCCACCGCACCGGCCATGGCATCGGCCTGTCTACTCACGAAGAGCCGTTCATAATGGACGGCAATGACCTCCCACTGGAAGAGGGCATGGCCTTTTCCATTGAGCCGGGCATCTACGTGGAAGGCAAGTGGGGTATGCGCTTGGAAGATATCGTGATCCTTACCAGCGATGGCTACGAGTCCCTCAACCTAGCTCCGCGTGAAGTCCGTTAAATGGCTGGCGTACTAATACTTGGCGGCCGCAGTGATATCGGCGGCGAAATAGCTCGGCGGGTTGCTCCCGGTAAGGACATCGTGCTCGCTGCTCGTGGCACCCACGGAATGAACGACGCGGAGAAACAGCTCTGGGAGGCGGGAGCGCGCAGCGTGCATCTGCTCGATTTCGACGCCGCAGATTTTCCGTCCCATGCTGGTGTTGTCGACCGCGCGATAGAGCTTGCAGGGCCTTTGGAGCTTACGGTCGTAGCCTTTGGCATCTTGGGTGACCAGGAGCGAGCGGAGCGCGATGCTTCCCACGCAGTCGACATCGCCACGATTGATTACGCGGCGCAGCTTTCCCTGCTCACGTTGGTTTCTGAGCGTATGCAGCGCGGCCACATCGTCGCGTTTTCCTCGATCGCAGGGTGGAGGGCCCGCCGAGCGAATTATGTCTACGGCTCTACCAAGGCCGGTCTCGACGCCTTCTGCCAAGGCCTAGCCGATAAGCTGCACGGCAGTCAGGTAGGGCTCATTACCGCGCGCCCCGGCTTTGTCATTGGGAGCATGACAGAAGGAATGAAGCCGGCACCGCTTTCAGTGCGACCGGCGGATGTGGCCGAGGCCGTGGTCAGCTGCATCGCCCGCGATGTTCGTCGCGGTAAGCCGCGTTCGCGTACCATCTGGATCCCCCGCGCTTTGCAAGGCCTAGCGTGGGTCATGCGCCTAGTGCCACGTCCTATCTGGCGCCACATGCCGCGCTAGAGCCTGGGTTCTAATCTGCGCGAAGCAGTGGAGAATTGATATCGAAAATGAATCCACGCGGGGCGAGTACGCGCAGAACCACCTCGGCATCGCCCTCAGCGATATTGTGAAAGACTAATCCGCCCCATGGAGTAACGGTAATGTCTACCTCCAGCTGCCCAATGAGCTGGGCAAATTCGGCTGGAATGGCGCCTTTATGAACGCCTGCGCCCAGATCAACGATGCCCGCAGGCAGATGCTCATCCAGCCAGCCAATGGGGCCGGGTTCTGCCAGGGCAGAGGCATTGTGATCCAGGGGTGTCGCTTCCTTACGTGCCTCCAAATAATGCTGAGCAGCCGTGCGCAGGGTCAGTGGGGTAGTGGGGGCGTCGCCAAGCGGGGAGCGCCCAAGGTACAAAGAACCATCCTTGTCGATGCTCAAGCTCACACCAGCAGCGCCCGCGGGCAGACTATCGTCTTCCGCGATGACTGCAAGACCTGGCCCGCCTTCTACCGCGTCCAATTCAGCCGCAAGCTCCTGGGCGGTTTGCTTGGCCGCCGCCGACAGCGGCGAAGCCATCACCGGGACTGGGGTGGCGCGCAACTGCAGCTTTTGGAACTGCTGATTGAGCGCCTGCACATCTGTGATGCCGCGCAGCTCGATGGCGGAAAATCGGTCGATGTAGACAAAACCATCCGCGCATAGACTGGAACATTTCGCCAACGTTATCCAATCTTGGGCGTGGGTGCTGCCGCCGGCGACGTGGATGCGGGCACACGTGCCGTGCTGGGGGTCATCATAAAGCACAGGAGTAGCCATGCGCATTAGTCTAACCTGCCCCGGCTGCTGGTTCGTGCACGAGTGTTGCCAGCACATTATCAGGCTGCCTCGTTAGACTGAGTCCATGCCGTTTATGTATTTTGCTCTCTACATGGTCGCAGAAACCCTGACCTTTTGGGCCGTCTCTAAGTGGATCGGTGTTGGTTGGGCGCTTATCGCACTCTTTGTCACCATGTTCTTCGGTATGTCCATCGCCGGAATTGAGGTGCGACGATTGATGGGAAAGCAGATCGAACCCACAGGAGACGGCACTTACGTCGTCCGCGGCGACAACGTGGGCAGGACCGCCAGCAATGTGGGCCTTACCTTGGTGGGCGGCATGCTGCTATCTTTGCCCGGTTTCCTCACCACTATCCTCGGTGCCCTCCTCATTTTCTCGCCCACCCGCGCTATCTTCCGCACGATTATGGCAGCGTCTTTGTACCGCAAGATCGAAAATATGGGTATAAAGATTTACGAAGCAACGCCGATGGCGCAGCAGCATGACACGTATGGCGACTTTGGCTCCTTTGGGCGCGGACAAGCCGCACAAAGCGGTCACCCGAGTACTCACGACGCTGGCCCACATGAGGTCTTGGATGAGGAAGAGATTCGCCGCTGGACCGAAAACCTGGATCCGGATGACTTTGGCCCTTCCGGTGGGGAGACTAAGGGCGGAAAGAGCTAGTGATGCTGGTCATTGCCCGCCTGTTAGTGGCGGGCCTTTCTGGTTTGCTTACTTATGCCGCTATTGAGCCCCGCGGCTGGTGGTGGGCCGCAGTAGTAGGCATGGGCTTGCTTTATGTGAGCTTGATGCCCTGGGGAACTAGGCACGTCTCTGCCCGTCTGGGCGCGCTACTAGCAGTAACGCATTCCCTAGTGCTGTATCTTCTCATCTTGCCCTGGATCGGGGAGTTAGTGGGAAGCGGGCCTTATATTGCTTTGGCGGTGTGGCTTGCGATTTACGCCATCCTATTGGGCTTTGGCGGTACTGCGGTGGCGCGGTGGAAGTACGGTTTTATTGCTTTCCCATTCGTCTACCTCACGGTGGAGGTGCTGCGTTCTTCGGTACCCTTTGGCGGCTTTTCTTGGGTCAAGCTGGCTTGGGGGCAGATCGATGGACCGCTAGCCAACCTAGCGCCGTGGGGTGGTACCTCCCTTATTACCGTCGCCACGGTATTGTGCGGCTGCGGCATCGCCGCCGTAGTGATTCAACGCGGGCGGAAGGCCAAGGTCGTCGCACTGGCGGCAGCTATTCTTCCCCTTGTGACCGCGACGGTAGCGGGCTTGGGCATCAACCGCGGTGACTCCATTGTGGGTGAAGCAAAAGTTGCTGCCATTCAAGGAAACGTACCCCGCATGGGCCTAGACTTTGCCGGACAACGCCAAGCGGTTCTCAACAATCACGTGGCCGAGACAAAGAAGCTGGCCGCGCGCGATGAGGGCATCGACCTAGTCATCTGGCCCGAAAACTCGTCCGATATCAATCCTTTCCACGACGGTAGGGCAGCCAAGGCGATCAGTGGTGCCGTTGATGCGATTGATGCTCCCGTGCTGGTTGGCACCGCTACGCGGGACGATGTGGGCGCCCGCAATACCATGCAGGTCTTTGCTCCCGGCCACACGGTAGGGGACCATCACTTTAAGAAGTACCTGCAGCCTTTCGGTGAGACTATGCCCATGCGGGATTTCTTCGCCAAGTTTTCTGACTATGTGGATCTTGCTGGAGACTTCAAACCCGGCGATGGTCCAGGTGTAGTCTCCATGGCAGGCGTGCCAGTAGGCGTGGCAACGTGTTATGAGGTTTCCTTCGATGAAGCCTTTAGGGAGTCGGTAAAAAATGGCGCACAACTGCTTACTACGCCTACCAATAATGCCACCTTTGGCTACTCCGATATGACCTATCAGCAGTTGGCCATGAGCCGGCTGCGTGCGATGGAAACGGACCGTGCAGTGGTGGTGGCGGCGACCTCTGGAGTCTCTGCCATTGTTCACCCCGATGGCCGCGTCAGCCAGTCCACGGAAATTTTCACGCCGGCCGCTCTCGTGGAGCAGTTGCCGTTGCGTAGCGGCGAGACCTTTTCCGTTAGGTTTGGTTCGCTCCTGCAATGGCTCATGGTTATTATTGGAACAGTCTGCGCACTGGTAGCTTTGCGCACAAACCGCCTGCGACGCACCCCGCGCCGCTCCGGCATAGAAAAAACGTAGGAGCATAAACACTGTGAGCACGCTTGAATCGTCGACCTTGGTCATCATCCCGACCTATAACGAGATTGAAAATCTTCCACTCATTACCGGACGCGTCCGCGCGGCGGTCCCAGAGGTCCATATCCTCATCGTGGACGATAACTCGCCCGACGGCACCGGTGACAAGGCCGATGAGTTCGCTGCGCAGGATGACCACATCCACGTTCTTCACCGCGAAGGCAAGGGTGGCTTGCTGGGCGCTTATATCGCCGGCTTTGAGTGGGGACTCGAGCGCGACTACCAGGTACTGTGCGAAATGGACGCTGATGGCTCCCACGCGCCGGAACAGCTCCACTTGCTGCTCGAAGAGGTAGACAAGGGCGCCGACCTTGTTATCGGCTCCCGCTATATCCCAGGTGGCGAGACTGTTAATTGGCCAGCCTCTCGCGAGTACCTTTCCCGCTTGGGCAATATCTACATTTCCGTGGCGCTGGGTGCTGGCCTCTCCGATATGACCGCCGGTTACCGCGCCTTCCGCCGCGAGCTGCTCGAATCCATTGATTTCGACGAGCTATCCAAGGCGGGCTATATCTTCCAGGTGGATCTGGCGTTCCGCGCGGTAAAGGCTGGCTTTGACGTCCGCGAAGTTCCAATCACTTTTACCGAGCGCGAATATGGTGAGTCCAAGCTAGACGGCTCCTTTGTTAAGGATTCCCTGTTGGAGGTAACCAAGTGGGGCGTTGCCCACCGCGCTGAGCAGCTTCAGGATTTTAGCGGCGCCGTATCCAAGCTGGTCAATCGTGAGGTCAAGGATGGCTCCATTCACGATTTCGGCGTGCAGGCCCGCAAGGGCGCCGGCTGGGTATCTGACTTCGCTGGGGAAATTGGGCACCTAGCAAAGCACCAGATTGCGCAGCTGAAGAAGTAGCCCATGCTTCAACGCTAAAGGCCCGTACCGTCTCTTAGTAAGACTAAGGAGGTACGGGCCTTTTAGCTGCCGCAGAACCTTAAGAGTTCTTCTGCTGCTGCTCCTGCTGTTCTTTCAGGAGGCGTGCTGCAGAACGGCGACGGGAGCGCAAGTGGTTAATGCGCTCTTCAAGCAGCTCATCCAGCTCCTCAATGGAGCGGCGCTCACGCAGCATATCCCAGTGGGTACGTGGTGGTTTAGCCGGCTTAGATTCAACGCCTTCACCTTCTACCAGGTGGCCCAGCTTGCCGTTCTTGCACATCCATTCCTCAGGGATTTCAGCATCATCCGCAAAAGGAACCTCATAAATCTCGCCGTCTTCGGTGCGGTATTTCACCATCTGGCGCGGTGCGAGGTCGTGGTCGCGGTCGGTTTCGTAGCTGACTGCGCCCATACGGCTGCCACGGAGTACGCGATCTGCCATGCAACATCATCCTTTTCAAAGAGATCCCTGATTGAGTGCGAAGCAAAACTTCGCCTAAGAGCTATTAATTATAACGAACACCCACGCGTCTTTGTTCCCAGCCCGCCCAAAATGAACTAAACTATATCGAGTGATCCGTACAGCTAGTCGTGAACGCAACGTCGGCTCCTGCCAATGGTGTGGGAAGGACATTGACCAAGGCGGTAGGGGACGGCCACGTAAATTCTGCAGCGCCTCGTGCAAACAGCGCGCTTATGAGCAAAGGAATAATGTCAGTGGCACGGGAATTCCCGCCAATGCCGTGATCCTGACTCCAGAAAAGGCAGAAAGTTTGCGCGACGGACTTTTTGAACTACGTTGTTCCGCAGAAGATATCAATACCGCCGCGGAGGAAGGCGCTAGTGCGCAGGAGCTTGCCGGTTTGTGCGAGGAGCTTGTCGCCCTGGCCCGACGCCTAGAAGGACTTCGATAAAAGATGAAAAAGCTTTTTTATAATCGCAAGTTGGTTATCACCATCTTTGTGGTGCTGATCGTTTTGCTGACCGCCGTGGCAATTGGCCCTATGATGTATTCGCTCCTTAAAGGGGCCGGCGTAAAAACAGAACCCATTTCCGCCGACGGGGCTAAGGCCGCGTCTACAGAACTGGATGGAACCTGGCAGGTTGCTAAGGGGCGTGCCAATAACCATACCTCGGTTGGCTTTACCTTCAATGAGGTTCTACCTGCGGAGAAGACCACCACCTCGGGTTCGACCACTGAGGTAACCGGCCAGGCAGATATTTCTGATTCCACCCTTAAAACCGCGACGGTCACCGTCGATATGGACGAGCTATCTACGGATAAAAAGGTCCGCGACCAAAACATGAAGTCTAAGCTCTTTGAAACGGAGCTTTTCCCAGAGTCTTCCTTCAAACTGACTAAACCGGCTTCGCTGGCCGACGTCCCAGACAACGGCACCATCGGCACCGTACACCTCACCGGTGACTTGACCATTAAGGATAAAACGCACGAAGTTTCTCAGGACTTCGACGTGCTGCGCGATGGGGATCAGATCGTCATCGGCGGCACCGTTCCAGTTGATCGCCTTGATTACGGCGTAGAAACCCCTGAAATGTTGGCAGCTAAGGTTGAGGAAACTGGTGAAGTTAATCTCCGTATTTCCTTTGAGAAAAGCTAGCGAGGTCTAGTCTGTGAACTCCCGTCAGATTATCCCGTTTAGATGGTTGCGCCTTGTCGTAGTCATCGGCTTCACGGTCTTCGTAGCCGTTCAACACATGTGGGTCATCGCAGCGATTTCGACGATGCTGGCGCTACTGACTATCTGGCAACTGTGGAGCGCTTACCGTAATCGTTAGATAGGCCCTTCAAAGGGAGTGGGCAGATACCCCGAATAACGTCAATGTGACGTTATATAGTGGTGTGGTTACATGCCCCAGTAGGGTGCATTTTTGCCGAAATCCACCCGTCCGACCGCCCATCGGGAGTCACACGCCATAGATGGCTGGCTCCCGTGGCACGGAGGGGCTCAATAGTGCTTAATAGTTAAGGCGCCTGGTATCCAGGAGGCAGACTGCATACCGGCGACCCTCAATAGGATTAGTCAGCCAGCTTGGCGGCCCAGTGGCCACTGGAGTGTATCGCGGCAACTGCGCGACGTCGCAAAGCAGAGCTTCACAGCATAAGGCGGAGCGATAGGAACCGCCGCAATAAAAAACAACCGGGGATCCCGACAAGACTGACCAGAAGGCTCGAGGTATACCAAGGCATAAATAAGAAACTGCCCAACCATGGATAAATGTCCGATAATGTACATTATGTCATTTAAACTAGGGGTGGTATTCCCTTTTTTAGTTCCTGACTCCATACATTGATACCTGCACCTCGCCTCTATTGTTCGCTCCTGACAACACGCGCCCGAATGAAGCTTTCCAAATATGACATTCCTTCACGAAGATTGGGCTCTCGTCATTACTCTTGCCGCGGGCGACTTCTTTCTCGGCTTGGTCTCTCGTAGCACATGCGGCCTTAAGCTCTGGATCGAATTCTGCGCTCGACGGATCCGATCCCTGCGCGTGTCCACCTCTAAATACGATGTAAACCACTTCCGGATGGTGTTCTTCATCCAGTGGACCGTTCCACCCACGCAGGCATGTCTCTTCAGTCCAACAGGTCACCCCTGAGCGGTCTACGCATTGCCCCATGACTTTTTCTTGGGCGCGCGTCAGCGCAACCCCTGCAAAGGACTCATCAAATGAATCGTCTTTCCGCGCAAATAATACGAAGATCCGCGCGGTGCTTTTCTTTTGCTTCTTCGTATCCATGCCCCACATCTTCTCACCCGGCTATCGGTTAGTTTTCAACTAAAATGCACACTAGCGCATATAAAGGCCAAGCAGGTCTCTAGTAGGGGCGATTCCAAGTCGGCGAACGGACCTGATCACCACTGGGTGCGTAAAATCGGCATTATGACGATTCAGCATGTAGTAGATAAGCCTTCCCGCGCAGCCCTCTTTCTAGTTCTCGAAATCAAGGACGGCGGCGAGCAAGCCACCCGCGACATGCTCACGGGATTCGCAGGACTCTTCAAGTCCGTGAACTTCCGCTACAACGAAGGTGAGCTTTATACCGTAGTTGGCATTGGCGCCTCCATGTGGTCGCGTTTGACCAGCGCGCCCCTTCCTAATCGGCTAAAGGAATTCGAGGCAATTGACGCAGCGCACAAGGCCCCAGCAACGCCAGGCGATATTCTGTTCCACTTCCGCGCTAATAGCTACGATCTCTGCCACGAAATGGCCCGGCAGGTTTTAGACCAACTGGGTGATGCTGCAACGGTCATCGATGAGACCCACGGGTTTAAATACCTTGACCAGCGAGACTTGTTGGGCTTTGTAGATGGCACTGCCAATCCCCTCGCCGAGGAGGCTTTGGATACTGTGCTGCTTGGCGACGACGCCGATTACCCCCGTGGCTCCTATGTCACCGTCCAGAAATATATTCACGACCTTGCCAAGTGGAACGAGCTGAGCACCGAGGAACAAGAGAAGGTCATCGGCCGCACCAAGGCTGACGATATCGAGCTGGATGACGATACCAAGCCATCCAATTCTCACGTCGCCCTCAATGACTTAGAGGAAGATATTTATCGCGAGAATATGGTCTTCGGTTCCTTTGCAGCTGGTGAAATGGGCACTTACTTCATTGGCTACGCCAAGGATCCAGAAAATGTCATGGAACGCCTGCGCAATATGTTCATTGGCAAGCCGGCGGGAAACTACGATCGCATCCTCGACTTTTCCACAGCCCTTACGGGTACCAATTTCTTTGTCCCAAGCGCGGAGCTGATGAAGAACTTCGACGAGCTGCCGTCCGCCTAACGCCGTCCCCCGCGGTTGCGGTGGGTCAACCCAAACTGCACCGCGTCAATCATCCCGAGAGTCATCAGTGCCTCGCGGAGGGCAAATTGGAATGTCCATAGGCGGCGGAATACTGGGTCGAAGCCAGCCGCCGCGGCCTCCCTCAGGTGCCCATCAAAAAAGGATCGCTGCTGGCGCAGGGATTCTAGATAGTGCGTACCCACGTGGGTTTCGGACACGATTCGCAGGTTAGAGTTCTTATCTACTAGCTGGTGCAACTCTGTGGTGAGTGGATAGTCCAGTCCTGGCCACACGTAGGCCCGCAAGGCCTGGATAGAGGACTTGCCGGCCTCCGTCATTGCTTCTGTGGCCACGATGGACTGGATTCCTGCCCGCCCATTCGGCGTCAAAAACCGGTCGACTGCGCGGATATACTCTTTGCGCTCGTGAGGACTCAGCTGTTCTACCTTTTCCACGGTGACGATGGCGTCATAATGGTCGTGCCATTGCTTGGGGTTCGGGACGACACCGGGTATGCGCTCGACATGGATCGAATCATCTGCACCCTCAAGCACGAGCGCCTCGCGCATCTGACTTATCTGGTCTACATCACTGGTCAATACATCCACGGTTGCGCGCCGCTTAGTAGCTCGCATCGCTGGCTGCATTCCGGCAGCCGGATACACCAATAGGTGTGTTCCGGCGCCGGTGCGGGTGACGTCGAGTAGCCAATCAGCCGCGCGACGCTGCGCATCGCCTAAGTCATCCCTGTCCACGCTCGTAGGCTCGCTGAGCGTCGTGACATCGACAAAGTGGCTCTTCGGCTCCTTGCGGCCGGCTCTTGGACTATAGCTTTCTACAGTTTCCCTAATGGTAGTCGGTACACCGCTGGTAAAGATGCCTCCCACATGGCTTAAACCATCACCAGAATAAAGCCGGACCAAATCCAGAGGTAGCTCCCCTGGCTCTGAATCGCTGGGACTAAGCGCCTTGGCCTTAGCCTTAGGAAGGTAGCCCACTCCCAAAAGGCGACCGAGCACCTTTACTAGCTGTGAGGAGGAGGTGACGGTCCACTCTCCTGCCATAAAGCTTTCCGCAAACCCGAGCCAGCCGCTGGTGGCAATGCGCTCAAACAAGGCATCATGGCCCACCTTAAGGTCTGGTCCGCCTTCGGCATCCAGATCAAGTTCTAGACCTGCGTCATCGCAGGCCTTGGCAAATTCGGCTTCTGCCCGGCGGGCTTTCATGCCAGGCCAACGCGGTGCGGGAACCGTCGCGACATTGGGCCAAGAATCTGCATCGATAGAGCTTAAATGCTCAGGGCGGGTGAAAGTCATAATGCCAGGTGCGCTCCTTGGTGGGCGGAGAAAGTCACTATCCGAATTAACCTTAGTCAGCTTTGCGCGGCCCTCGGCTTAGGCGCTCCGCACGGTGGTACCGGTTCCTGCCGCAACAACCGCAACGATGTTGAGAAAGTTTGTCAGTCATTAAGTATGCGCGTTCTGTTTGAAGTGTTTAGACTGTATGGGTAGTAAACATTAGCTTTCTTAAGGAAGGTCGCATTAATTCCATGACTGATACCCCTTATCGCCCCAACGGTGGCCGCCACCACGTCGTCGTGGTGGGCGCTGGCTTCGGTGGTCTTAACACCGTTCAAAAGCTGAAGAACGCCGATGTGGAAATCACTCTCATCGATAAGAAGAACCACCACCTATTCCAGCCAATGTTGTACCAGGTAGCCACCGGTATGATCTCTGCCGGCGAGGTTGCTCCTTCCACCCGCCAGTTGCTGCGCGATCAGGATAACGTTCACTTCGTCAATGCCGAGGTTACTGATATCAACTTGGCGGATCAGACGGTGACCGCGGAGCAGGATGAGTTCTCCCGCACCTACGCTTATGACTCCCTGGTAGTTGCTGCTGGATCCGGGCAGTCCTACTTTGGCAACGATCACTTTGCCGAGTTTGCCCCAGGCATGAAGACCTTGGATGATGCATTGGAACTGCGCTCTCGCATTATCTCCGCGTTTGAGAAGGCCGAGCTTACCGACGACCCAGCGGAGCGCGAGCGTCTCCTCACCTTCATCATCGTTGGTGCTGGCCCGACCGGTGTGGAGCTAACCGGCCAGATCGCCGAGCTAGCTAACCGCACCCTCAACGACGTCTACTCCAACTACGGCACCACCTCCGCCAAGATCTACCTGCTTGATGGCGCTCCACAGGTACTGCCGCCATTCGGTAAGCGTCTAGGCCGCAAGGCTCAGCGCACCTTGGAAAAGGAAGGCGTTCAGGTCCACCTCAACGCCATGGTTACCGATGTTACCGCAGATACCGTCACTTACAAGGACATGAAGACCGAGGAAGAGACCACCCTGACGGGTGCTACCAAGATCTGGTCCGCCGGTGTGGCCGCTTCCCCACTGGGCAAGATGGTTGCCGAGCAGGCAGGCGTAGAGGCAGACCGCGCAGGTCGCGTCTCCGTGAACGAGGACCTCACCGTGGGCGAGCACAATAACGTCTACATGGTCGGTGACATGATTTCCCTCAACCGCCTGCCTGGCCTAGCACAGGTTGCTATTCAGGGCGGCGCGCACGTCGCTAAGCTCATTCAGGCAAAGGTAGACGAGGAGTCCACTGCTAACGAGAAGGAAGCCTTCGACTACTTCGATAAGGGCTCCATGGCCATCGTCAAGCGCTTCAACGCCGTCGTCAAGCTGGGCAAGACCGAATTCGGAGGCTTTGCTGGTTGGGTAGCCTGGCTCGGCCTGCACCTGACCTACGTGGTCGGCCTGCGCAGCCGCTTGGCCGTGCTGGTGAACTGGGCAACCAATATCCTCTCCCGCGACCGCGGAAACCTGGAAATCACTACCCAGCAGCGTATCGCACGCAATATCATCAACAAGAACGAGAAGTAAAACCTCCTCGCTCGCATCGCCGCCCGCCTGCCCTACGGCAAGGCGCAGGCGGCGATTTTATTTCTCCAGCGCTGGCCATTGCTAGTGCTGAAACTCCCTTAAATCGATACTTAAGCCCTGATTTTCGCACATAGTTTCCGCCACCTTTGTTAGGCTGAAAAACGCAACATGGGGTGCCGCACGCGATGCGGCTGAGAAATACCCATCGAACCTGCACTCAGTTAGAACTAGCGAAGGGATAGTTGTGGATTATGCTTTTCTGCGCGCACATGATGCTGTGCGCGAGTCCACGCCGCTTATTCAATGCTTGACCAATAAGGTCGTCAGCAACGTCACTGCCAATGCCCTCCTTGCGATCGGCGCCAGCCCGGCGATGGTCGATACGCCGGAGGAATCGGGTGAGTTTGCACAAGTAGCCAGCGGCATTTTAATAAATTGCGGCACGCCCAGCTCCGAGCAGTACGGCGGCATGCGCGCGGCTATCGCGGGAGCGAGTTCCGCGCAGACCCCGTGGGTACTCGATCCGGTTGGCGCCGGTGGCCTAACTCACCGCACCGAGTTCATGCGCGAGGTGCTGCCACAAAATCCAGCGGCAATCCGCGGTAATGCCTCAGAAATTATCGCGCTCGAAGGTACAGGCCGTGGCGGCCGTGGCGTCGAATCGACGGACGGTGTGGAAGCCGCGTTGGATTCCGCCGTGGCGCTTTCCCGAGATACCGGAGCCGTCGTGGCTATTTCCGGCCCGCACGACCTTATCGTCCACGTAGACGACGAGATTCGCGCTGTCTACCTGCACTCGGGTCATCCAATGCTCCAAAACGTCATTGGCACAGGATGTTCACTCGGCGCCATTTGCGCAGCTTATTTGGCTGCATGGGAAGATCCCTTCGAAGCAATCGTCGCCGCCCACGCACACGTGGGCGCAGCAGGCAGTGTGGCAGCGGAAAAGCATCAGGCTCCCGGCTCCTTTGCTGTTGCTTGGTTGGATGCCCTATTCGACATCCCGACAGCGGATATCGAGGGCCTCATCAAGGTCACAGACGTAGAGGGGATCTAGATGAGTATTGACTGGTCGCTCTATCTGGTCACCGATCCAGACCTGGCAGGCGGGCGTGACAACGTGGTTCCCATCGTGCGGGAGGCTTTACGCGGCGGCGTCACCGTCGTCCAGCTGCGGGACAAGGAGGCTAGCGATGAGCAGATTGAGCGCACCGCGCGCGAACTGCTTGCTGTACTGGGCGATGTCCCACTGTTTATCAACGACCGCGTGGAGGTGGCAGCGAAGCTCGGCTGCCACCTCCACATCGGGCAGGATGACATGGCCTTTCGCGAAGCCCGGCAGAGGCTGGGAGAAGGCCAACTTATCGGTTTATCCATCGGCAGCCAAGCAGAACTTGCCGCCATTTCGGATGACACGCGCCCAGATGTCATCGGCATCGGACCCGTGTATTCAACCGCTACGAAGAGGAACGCCCCAGCCGGCATGGGCCCAGCTAAGGCCGCCGCACTCGCCCGCACCGCACGCGAGCGAGGTATCGATTCCGTCGCTATCGGCGGCATCAAAGCCCATAATGCGCACGAGCTGACCGGCACCGATTTCTCCGGAATTTGCGTCGTTAGCGACATCATGGCAGCTGAGGACGCTGCCGCAGCCGCCGCCCAACTTAAGGAGGCTTTTCATGTCTAAAGGTATCTATCCCCGAGTACTGTCCATCGCGGGTACAGATCCCACGGGCGGAGCGGGCATCCAAGCTGATCTCAAGTCCATCGCTGCTGCGGGCGGTTATGGCATGAACGTGGTAACAGCCCTGGTGGCCCAAAACACCCAGGGCGTTCGCAGCGTTCATGTTCCGCCAGTGGAGTTTTTGCAAGAGCAGCTGGACTCAGTTATCGACGATGTGGAAATCGACGCGGTGAAAATCGGCATGCTTGCCGACGCCTCCATTACCGCCAAGGTCGCGGACTTTCTGCGCCGCCTCCCAGAGGATATTCCCGTGGTACTCGATCCGGTCATGGTGGCAACCAGTGGAGATAGGCTACTAGAAAAGGAAGCAGAACAGGCCGTGCGTGATCTGTGCTCCCAAGTAGACCTCATCACTCCGAACCTGAAGGAATTGGCGGTACTTACCCACACGAAGGAGGCGGAGAATCTCGAGGAGGCCGTTGCCACAGCTAAAGAATGGTCCAAGTCCGCTGATACGGCGGTCGTCGTCAAGGGCGGGCACCTAGATGCCGATATCGCCGATAATGCGGTGGTCAACGCCGATGGGACCGTGCACCGAGTCGCCTCGAGTCGCGTGGATACGAAGAATACGCACGGCACAGGCTGCTCGCTCTCGTCTGCACTAGCGACCCGCTTAGGAGCGGGCGATACCCCCGCCGCAGCGCTTGCGTGGTCCACCCAGTGGTTGCACGAGGCCATTGCCCATGCAGATGAGCTCCAGGTGGGTAAGGGACACGGCCCCGTGGACCACTTTCATCGCTCGCAACGTCTTATGCAGGCGGCCTCTACCCTGCCGCAGCCATATCTGTCCGGCAGCCTGAAGGAGCCAGAATACGTCGAGCAGCCCCTCGTCCCTGCGGCCGGACCCCACACCCAACGCCTGTGGAACTTGGCTGGGGATCACTGGGAGGCCATCAAGGCGCTACCCTTCATTCGCGCTTTAGGCACAGGAGCTTTAGAAAAAGACGCGTTCAGCTTCTACCTCGACCAAGATGCTCAATATCTCAACGCCTATTCCAAGGCACTGGCCCGCCTTGCCAGCCAAGCTCCAGAAGCGGAACAGCAATTGCATTGGGCAGAGGGCGCGCATGACTGCTTAGCGGTAGAGGCTGAGCTGCACCGCGGCTGGCTCGCCGGCGGCATAACGACCGCAGCCTCCCGAGTTACTAGCGCCTATACGGATTTCCTCATCCGCTCGACGCATACGGATGACTACGTGGTAGGCGCGGCGGCAGTACTGCCCTGCTACTGGCTCTACGCAGAGGTAGGCCTATACTTGGCAGAATTTGATTCCCCTGAACATCCCTATCACTCCTGGCTATCCATGTATGGGGGCGAGGACTTCCTCAACGGCGTCCGGGCGAGCCTCGACATTGTCGAGGAGGCGCTCAGCGGAGCGGATGAACGCACCCGACAGCGAGCCGAACGCGCTTATATCACCGCGAGCCACCACGAGGTCGACTTCTTCGACCAAGCAGATAGGCGCTTTTAGGCCAAAAGGTCCGATCCTGGACGCGAGAGGACAGCGACAAGGAAAGTGGAATGCTCCGAGAAGAGCTTCATGTCCCACGAGGAGAAGGTGAAGTCGACTCGGTAGCCCACCTTCTGCGACATGTCGAGGAAGTCAGAGAACTCCCAGCCACGGCCCTCACCAAAACCGGTAACAAGGCGACCACCCGGCTTGAGAGACTTAAAAATATTTCGCAATGCCGGCTCGCGGCCTTCCTTCGCTAGAAAGCCCATAACGTTTCCGGCGGATACGGCAATATCGAAAGGTCCTTCCGGCACCTCTTCCTCGCACAAGTCACCGACGAACCATTGCCCGTCTGGGAAGTCGTGCTCGGCATGCTGGATGAGGATAGGATCGACATCGACCCCCACTACGCTATGACCGCGGCGAAGCAGCTCCCCGCCTACACGGCCGGTGCCACAGCCGGCGTCGAGGATGGTGGAGTTGCGTTCTACCATGGCGTCGATAAGCCGGGCCTCACCATTGATGTCTTTGCCCTGTGCAGCAAGCACCTTCCATTTGCGGGCAAAATTATGGGAGTGCTCGGGGTTAGCTTCGGTTACTTCTTTCCACGTAGGCATAGATTCGATTATATTACCCGCCTTCGGTGTAAGATTTACCCGCTGCGTAAAATCGCCGCCTACCTACTGGGAACATATCCACACTACCGCGCAAAGGAGGCTGAAAAGATGCCATCCGTACCTTCACCCTTTAGGGGCCGCAAGAAGCCCGAGCCTCCGAATAAGCCCTCTTCCCTGCCGGTCCCACCGGAACGCGCCATCGAGCACTGCCGCGTCTTTGTTGATGGCGAGTCGCTTCCCGGTGAGTATTCCACTAGCTCCGCCTTGGAAGCCATTGAGGAATACGGTCGTGGCTTTATTTGGGTAGGCCTGCACGAACCCTATGAGTCCCAGATGACCAAAGTGGCTTCCCAGTTTGGCATCCACGAGCTCATCGTAGAAGACGCCGTGATGGCCCACCAGCGCCCCAAGCTCGAACGCTACGACGATCAGCTCTTTGTGGTCGCGCGCTCTGTGAACTACCGCGACCACGATGAGGTCACGGATAAGCGCCAGATCATCTCCACTGGCGAAATCCAGATGATCATGGGCTCCAATTTCATCATCACCGTGCGCCACGGTGCAAAGCTGCCCAACCTGGCTTATACGGTAGAGGACGAACAGGATTTGGTGGAGCTTGGCCCCGTTGCTATGGCTTGGAAGATCCTAGATATGATGGTGGACCGCTACTCGGAGATTTCTCGACTCATCAGCATCGAGGTCGATGAGTTAGAAGAGGAAATTTTTACCCCTAACCTCAAGTTTGATGTAGACCGCATCTACATGTTCAAACGTGAGGTGCTGGAGATGAAACATGCCATCAACCCTCTCTCGGTGGCTTTGAAATCCATGGTCTCAGACCACAAAGACCTAATTTCTAAGCAATTGCGCTCTTACCTGCGCGACGTCAACGATCACGAACTTGTGGTCAAAGACCAGGTTGCTAGCTTCGATGAACGGCTAACTTCGCTTATCGATGCCTCTGTGGCCAAGGTGACCATGCAGCAAAACTCGGATATGCGCACCATTTCCGCGGTCGTTGGCATGTGGGCTGCGCCCACTTTGGTGGCCGGTATCTACGGTATGAACTTTGACATCATGCCGGAGCTGCATTGGGCTTTGGGCTATCCCATGGCGATTATCATCATGGTCCTGGTTGTTCTTGGGCTCTGGGCTTGGTTCCGGAAGAATCACTGGCTCTAACACTTGCGGTACGCTCGTGGGCTATGAGCGATATCACTGTCTATGGTGCCACCGGGCTTGTCGGTCAATTGGTGGCGCGCTACCTAGCCTCGATTGACGCGCCATCTGTCACTCTCGCGGGACGGAACCGGCCGGTACTGGCTGCACTTCGGGATGAGCTGAACCCGCACTGGGAGATTGCCATCGCCGCCGCCGACGATGCCGCTGCTGTGGAGCGCATGATTGAGGGCACCCAAGTGCTGATTACTGTAGTCGGCCCCTACAGCCTATATGGGGAAAATGTCCTTGCCGCCTGCGCGCGCCACGGCGTGGACTATGTAGATCTGTGCGGTGAGGTTCCGTTCATTCGCCGCAGCATTGATTCCTACCACGCTGAGGCCAAGTCCACCGGTGCGCGCATCATCCATTCCTGCGGCTTTGATTCCGTGCCTTCAGATATTGGGATGCTCAACCTTTTTGAAGCCGCGGGAAAGCCATTTGCGCGGGTTGAAATGGTCGTCGACAAGCTGAAAGGCGGAATCTCGCCGGGCACCATCGAATCTTCCCTGCAGGTCTCGCTAGCCGCGCACGCTGATAAGAATGTAGCCCGCAACCTGCATAACCCTTACTCCCTCGATCCGGATCCAAAGGCTGGTCCGCGCTTGGAAGGACTCCAGCGGGACTTTGAGGTCAAAGAGTTGGATGGCATTGGGTGGGTGGGCCCATTTTTCATGTCCATGTTCAATACCCGCGTGGTGCGACGCTCCAATGCTCTCCTTGGGCGGGCGTGGGGCAAGCGCTTGTTTTATAAGGAAGCATGGTTTGCCGGGACCGGGTTAGTCGGTCGTGCACGGGCCTATGGTTTGGCGCTTGCCACCAAGCTGCTTTTTGATGGCACCCAATCACGCTTGCGCCCCGTGGTGGAAAAGGCCCTGCCCACGCCTGGGCTAGAAGGCGCGCATTTCCAAGTCAGTCACCACGGCGTGACCGAGGACGGCGAGCGCTGGCATGCAACCGTCTCAGCACAAGGGGACCCAGGCTACGAGGTGACCGCAATGATGCTGAGCCAGGCTGCACTCTGCCTGCTTGATTCCCGCGCCGATTCTGACCGCACAGGCGGCGTACTTACCCCGGCCACCGGCCTAGCTAAGCCGTATCTGGAACGGCTTTCTTCCCACGGGATGACCTTTACTGCCGCGCGGGTAAGCTAATGCAACATCATGGTGCGCAAAGTGGTGCGGGCTATGAGCTCCCCGCCCTGGCGCATTTCAACACTCCACAGGTGAGTGCGTCCGCCTAGCTGCACCGGCGTGGCCACAGCATCCAGCTCCCCTTCGCCCGTGGAGCGGATAAAGTCGCTGGAATTATGCACTCCTACCGCGGGGGCATCGGCAGCCACCACGCTGGCAATGGAGGCAACGGTTTCTGCGATGGAACAATACAGCCCACCATTGGCCACTCCCCAGGGTTGGTGATGCTCGGGTTTTACCTGCAGCTTTGCCCGCGCCTCGCGCGGGCCGACGTGCGTAAACCGCAGCCCTATCAATTCCGCAAGGCCGCCATTTAAGGCATTAAGTGACGTCAGTTCTTCTGCTGTGAGCACCCGCGTATGAGCGAGGTGAAGTAAGTCATTGAGTTTTTGCGTATCCGACATAGTCCACCAGCCTAGCCATTGATGCCAGCACCGCATCCTAGTGACGTAGGATAGACAGCATGACTGATAAGAATGAACTTGCTCAAATTGGCGTCGTGGGATTGGCGGTCATGGGTTCTAATTTGGCCCGTAACTTTGCCCGCAACGGCAATACCGTAGCGGTCTACAACCGCAGCCCTGAAAAGACCCATGCGCTCATTGAGGCTCACGGTGAGGAAGGCAATTTTGTGCCTTCGGAAACCATTGAGGATTTCGTCGCTTCTTTGGAGCGCCCGCGCAAGGCAATCATCATGGTTAAGGCTGGCAAGGCCACCGATGCGGTCATCGATCAGCTGGCCGAGGCTATGGATGAAGGCGATGTCATTATTGACGGCGGCAATGCTTTGTTTACGGACACCATTCGCCGCGAAAAGGACGTCGCTGCCCGCGGCAAGCACTTTGTTGGTGCGGGTATCTCTGGCGGCGAGGAGGGCGCGCTTAATGGCCCATCCATCATGCCCGGCGGCCCGAAGGAATCCTGGGAGACTCTCGGCCCGATTCTTGAGTCCATCGCCGCTAATGTTGATGGCACTCCATGCGTTACCCACATCGGTCCCGATGGCGCCGGCCACTTTGTCAAGATGGTTCACAATGGCATCGAATACGCCGATATGCAGGTCATCGGCGAGGCTTATCAGCTGCTGCGCTACGGCGCGGGAATGGAGCCGGCCGAGATCGCTGAGGTATTCCGCGAATGGAACTCCGGCGACCTCGACTCCTATCTCATTGAAATTACCGCGGAGGTCCTAGCTCAGAAGGATCCGGAGACTGGCGCTCCGCTTGTCGACGTCATCGTAGATGCAGCCGGCCAGAAGGGCACCGGCCGCTGGACAGCCATCAATGGATTAGAGCTCGGTGTTCCCATTACCGGCATCGCCGAATCCGTCTTCGCGCGTGCACTGTCCTCCTCCACAGCGCAGCGCCGCGCCGCCCAAGAGGGCCAGCTGCCCGCCGGTACCATCAAGGAGCTGGACGTGGACAAGGCAGCGTTCATCGAGGACGTGCGCCGTGCCCTCTATGCAGCCAAGCTAATTGCCTACTCCCAGGGCTTCGACGAAATTAAGGCTGGATCCGAGGAGTTCGGCTGGGACGTCGACCCGCGCGACCTAGCCACTATCTGGCGTGGCGGCTGCATCATCCGCGCGAAGTTCTTGGACCGCATCCGTGCCGCCTACGACAAGAATGCGGATCTCCCCGCCCTCATCCTCGATCCATACTTCAAGGGTGAGCTGGAAGATCTCATTGATCCGTGGCGTCGCGTGGTCGTTGCCGCAACTCAGCTGGGTCTTCCCGCCCCAGTCTTTGCCTCTTCCCTCTCCTATTACGACAGCCTGCGCGCCGAGCGCTTGCCCGCCGCCCTCATTCAGGGCCAACGCGATTTCTTCGGTGCGCACACCTTCAAGCGCACCGATAAACCAGGGGTCTTCCACATTGAGTGGTCCGGCGACCGCAGCCTGACTCAGACCGACTAGATTCGCGTCTACTCGATTGGGGCCCTTAGGGGCCCCTTTACTGTTTCCTAGCAGGCGTTTCCACTCGAATACGGCAATTGGTCGCGCTGCCGATAGGATGGGAAGGCGATGACTACCTTTGCCGATCTTGGCTTACCCCAGCGCCTGGTGCACGTTTTGCGCAACCACGGCATCACCGAACCCTTTCCTATTCAGCGCGCCGCGATTCCTGATGCCCTCGCGGGCAAAGATGTACTCGGCCGCGGCCCTACCGGTTCGGGTAAGACTTATACCTTCGGCCTACCCATGCTAGTGCGCCTTGCCGGAACTGGCGCGTCCAAACCGGCACACCCGCGAGCACTTATCCTCGCCCCGACCCGCGAGCTGGCGACCCAGATTCACCAGCGACTCGATGAACCAGCAGCAACACTTGGTCTGCGAGTGCTCGCCGTGGTGGGCGGAGTCAATATCAATCACCACATCCGCTCGCTCGCACGCCCCGTCGATGTCCTTGTGGCAACCCCTGGTCGGGCTCAAGATCTTACTAATCAGGGCAAGCTACATTTGGATGAGGTCCGCATCACTGCCCTGGATGAGGCTGACCAGATGGCCGATATGGGCTTTTTGCCCCAGGTGCGAAAACTCCTGCGGCTGACTCCCGCGCAAGGCCAGCGGATGCTGTTTTCTGCGACCCTGGACGGGGATGTCAATAAGCTGGTGGAGCAATTCCTTCACGACCCTGTTGCCCACTCCACTGCTCCAGTTCAAGCTGCAGTGGAATCCATGTCCCACCATCTCTTTTTCGTGGGCGACCGCCCCGCCCGAAACGAAGTTGTGCTGCGCATTGCAGCCCGCCAGGGCAAGACCATCATGTTCATGCGCACCAAACACGGCGTGGATAGGCAAGTCAAGAAGCTTCGCCGCGCTGGCATCAACGCCTATCCACTGCATGGCGATAAAGGCCAAGGCGCGCGCACCCGCGCTATCGAAGGCTTTGCTGACGGCAGCGTGCCAGTGTTGGTCGCCACCGATATCGCCGCTCGCGGAATCGATATTGCGGATGTTTCCCTCGTCGTCCACGTCGATCCGCCCGCAGAGCACAAGGCCTATCTCCATCGTGCTGGGCGTACAGCCCGCGGCGGCGCAGCAGGCACCGTGATCACCTTGGTAATGGATGAACAGCGCAAGGAGGTAGGGACTCTCATAAAGAAAGCTGGCGTCGCCGCTACTGAGCACGATATTTCTGGGCGTGATAATCCTGCGGGAACACCTGCGCTCAAGGAGGTAACGGGTGCTCGTAAACCCAATGGCCCTGCCCTTCCCCCGCCTGGGCAGGCCACTCCCCAGAATCCGGCGAAGACCGCAAAGAAGAAGTCCCCATCTCAACGCCGCCGTCCGAGTGGTAGAAACACTCGCCGCCGCGACCGCTAAGATAAGGAGGAATGCTCTCGTGCGCATTTTGAGCCCGGATGAGTGGCATGCTCAGCTACAGGAACACGAAAAGCAGGCCACCGACCGCTTGGAGCGTTTCCGCCACCCTGGCAGCTACCACCCTGTCTTCGATTTTCTCTTTGAGTACTACCCCGTCCGACCTTCCCACTTGAAGCGTTGGCATCCGGGTGTAGGAATAGCTCTAGAAGGCACGCCTCCACACGTCGACTGGCGGGACTACCACGCCACCCCAGACGGAGTAACCGTTGATGTGGCTGGCTTTCTGCAACGCCGCGGTGGCGCGGTCCGTTATATCTCGAATCTGCTTCGCCGTTGTGCAACCAATCCCGCTCATTTTGACTGCTTTGGTCTGCATGAATGGGCAATGGTTTACCACACAGACTCCCCGCGCCATTCGCTTCCTTTGCGTCTGGGTGCAGAAGGCACAAACCGCGTTGTGGACGAACACTCAATTAAGTGTTCCCACTACGATGCCTTCCGTTTCTTTACCCCTCCGGCTCGGCCACTTAACCTCACCGTACTTCACCGCGAAGACCAGCCCGCAAACGACCAAGCGGGCTGCGTACACGTCACAATGGATCTGTATAAATGGGCGTGGAAGCTGGGTCCTCTGGTTCCCGGCAAACTATTCCTTGAGTGCTTGGATGTGGCGATTGAAGCACGCATCCTAGACATGGAGGCCTCTCCTTATGACTGCCGCGATTGGGGTCTCGGGGTCGTGCCCATTGAAACCTCTGAAGGCAAGGCCGAATATGTCTCTAGGCAGCGAGCCCTGGCGCACAAGGCCGAACCGCTGCGAGCCAGGCTTGTCGCTGTGATAGATCAGGCACTTGCCCCGCTACAATAAGCCACTAACAACGGCAGTTTGCTTGGGAGGAACACACCACATGGCACGGCATTCAAATGGGAAAAATACCTTCGCAGTAGCGGGATGGGTTATTGCAGTGGCTATTATCGCACTTCTGGCCATCATCGCCTTGGTAGCTTTCCTCTTGCGAGGTTCTGACAGCGCCGATGGAGACAACAGCGCTGCTCCCGCTGCTGTGGAAAGCAGCAGCGAGGCTACACCGGAGGAGGCCACGAAAGCGACCTCCAGTGCTCCCACTTCCGCCGCGCCTGCCAGCTCTTCTTCTCCACAGAGTTCCGCACCAGCTCCCAGCTCCGCTGCAACTCCCCAGCCCGATCTAACCATGGCTGCAAATACCCTCCTTCTTTTGGATACCTCTTCCTCAATGGCTCCCATCTATGGTCCTGTCTCTCAGGCCTTGGGCACCACCGCGGCTGGCCTAGCCGCGGACGGTGGCGCTGTGTCCTTGTGGAATTATTCTTCGCCCATCTCTGAGACTGCAACGGTTGGCTACCGTCAAAACTTGGGCTTTGGTGATGGCAATGCAGTTTCCGGCACGCTCGGCGGCTTTGGTACTGGCGGTGTTCCGCAAACGCGCAGCGCTGTGGTTGCGGCTGTAGCTAACGCCGCCGACCAAGCTGCAGGTAGCAACGATAAAGCGCGCGTTCTCGTGGTAACTACGGGTACCGAGCAAGACATGGACGATGCTGAATTTACGGCTGCGCTAAAGGACGTCGCCGCGAAGGACGTTTCCCTCAGTGTCGTGCACGTAGGTGAAGGCAACGTGGATGCGGCTCTAAGGTCCGCAGCCGATAGTTTCGACACGGTTGACTCAGCGGACGAAGCCAAGCTTACTGGCGCTATTAATAGGGCCGCAGGCGTCTAATAGACAACTGCTTCTTTCCTGTGGCACCGGACAAGTTCGTTCGGTGCCATTGCTTTTATCTTCATTAAGGTAACGAGAATTAGCTACAGGCGGCCCTTAAACAACCTAAACCAGTCGGAAAAGGCCAGATTGAAGCGCCCCGGGCGTGAGCCTAGCGACACGAATGATAGGTATTTCCTAGAGCTTACCTACCGTAGACTACCCGTTGTTCAGCAGTTAAAAATCCACCCTACTTCCCCGTGAGCTGGGAAGTAGGGTGGATACTGATGTTCGGAGTCTAGGAGCTCTTACGCTTGCGACGAGCAGCCAGCTCGTCGAGCCCGACAACGTTGTCCTCGGCGAATTCTTCTATGCGCTCCGAGGGGAAAGAGGAAATCGTGCCGGACAGTTCCTTCAAGATGCCCGGAACTGCAATGCCGAAGACGCCTTGGCCGCCGGCAAGCAGGTCAATTACCTCGTCATTGGAACGGCACTCATAAACGGTGGTGCCATCGGACACGAGGGTAAGTTCCGCCAAATCATTGACGCCACGGTCTCGCAAAGACTCAACGGCCAAACGAATATTTTGCAGGGAAATGCCGGTATCCAGCAGGCGCTTCACAATCTTGAGCACCAAAACATCCTTGAAGGAATACAGGCGCTGGGAACCAGAACCACGTGCCGTACGAATGGACGGATTGACCAAGTTAGTGCGTGCCCAATAGTCCAGCTGGCGATAAGTAATGCCGGCAACCTGGCAGGCAATAGGCACGCGGTAGCCCACTTCCTCGTCAGGTCCGACGTCGAAAAGTGATTCCTGTACGTAGGTGGATGCGGACTGAGGGTCCTCGATAATGCTCACGTAATTACTCCAATGGGGTTTGTTGGAAGTTCTAAAGATCAATTAAAAGCCAAGCGCATACGCCCGTCAAGCGCTGCCTGCTCAACTTTCAAGTACAACTTTAGACTTCTCAAACCACATTGTCACCATTAGTCACACGCGTGTCATTAACTTTTTTCTTCATCACCCCCCGAAAGGAAATCCTTATCTTCCATTCCCAAAGACCTCATCATCGCCTCGAAATCAGCATCTGCCTGCGCATTCCCCGATGCTGACGTAGAAGACTCCCCATTTTCGCTGCTATTTTCCGAAGCACCTTCAAAAGGGGTAGAAATTTCCAGGTCGAAGTATTCCTTCAGGTCCGCGTCGCTGGCATAGACGGATACCTGAGCAAGAAGGTCCGCTTCAGCTGAAATAGGGACGTTGAAGTATTCGGAGACAGCCAGGGCGTCACTTAACCGTGAGTCATATACCTCACCGTTTGGTGCCTTGATGTCTACCATGAACGTTCCCTGGTAATGGTTGGCGATTTCGATTGACTCAACCCCGCCAGTTCCCTCCAGGACTTCGCAGATCAGATCCTGCGAGTTGGGACGGTTGGGTTGGTGACCATCCAAAACGGCGGCCAATTGCATGCCCTCAATGGGGGAAATCCACACCGGGACGAGGCGGTTTTCTTCCGGCCACCGCAACAAGGCACACACGTCGTCCTCGGGGCCGACTTGGTGGATACCGTGGAACTCTAGGGTTACATCACTCATAGGTACCACTCTCCCACAAAGACGGGAACTCGTGTGTATTAGGCGTGGTATTCATCCCGCAGATCTGATTTCACCAGCGTCGCATGCAAAGACACCACTAGAGCGGTCATTTGCTGGGATATTTCTTCCGCCTTTTGATGTGCGGTATCAGACTTGGAGTGCGCCACCGGTGCGGCCGCTTGGGAAATCAGGTCGGCCTGCCGGCGCGCATTATTGCGCAAAGACTTTAGCTCACGGGCACCGAAACCAAATGCCTTTAGTGCCACAGCGGCTGAAACAATGGCCACATCATCGGTATTAAAAAAGCCGGCTGGATCTGGGCCAATGAGCCCGTATTTGACCAAGGATGCGACGTCTTCTTCACTAGCGC
This sequence comes from Corynebacterium yonathiae, assembly GCF_027570195.1. Taxonomy (GTDB): domain Bacteria; phylum Actinomycetota; class Actinomycetes; order Mycobacteriales; family Mycobacteriaceae; genus Corynebacterium; species Corynebacterium yonathiae. The sequence continues at coordinate 35,983 of NZ_JAKMUZ010000001.1, read as the reverse complement.
CAGCTTGCGTGGCGACCTCTATATCGGTCAAACGCGTAACTACAGGGGCTTTAAACTGCTGTGGAGAAAGTAGCGTTTCTGCATTTCCCGCAGAAACAATGGCAGTGACTTGGCCGGAATCCATGGCTTCTAGCTGCTCACGGATAACCTTCAGCGGCGTATAGTTATCGCGCTGAGTGGTGAGAATGTAGCGCAGTCGATCCACATCTTCTTGGGTGAAACGGCGATAGCCCGAAGCCGTACGCTGAGGACTAATGAGCCCTTCGGATTCAAGGAAGCGGATCTTAGACACCGTGACGTCCGGGAATTGCTGATTCAGCGTCTCCAAAACCACGCCGATGGACATGGTCTTAGGCTTTTTAGCTTTAGGGCTGGTGCGGCGTACTGCTGCTGCCGAAGAATCTGCTGCGCTCACTGTGTCTATCTCTTAAGGGTAATGAAAGTTCTTGTCGTGCCATAAGTAGACTACACCGCCCCTCCTAGAAAGGAAGCGCGGCTGTTCTACTACTAGGATTAACTCTGGTTAGCAATGAAAACCAAACGGAACTTGCCAATTTGGATTTCATCTCCCACCTCGAGCACCTGAGAATTGCGCGGTTCGCGATTAACGTAGGTTCCGTTGAGGGATCCCACGTCAACTACCTCAAACTTGCCGTCATCATTCTTGCGGAACTCCGCGTGACGGCGGGATACCGTAACGTCATCGAGGAAGATGTCCGCCTCGGGGTGACGGCCAGCGGTCGTGGTCGCCTGATCCAGCAAGAAGCGGGCGCCTGCATTCGGGCCACGCTTGACTACTAGAAGAGCCTGACCCTCTGCAAGGTTATCGGTGCCGGCAACGGCAGCCTCGTTGCCATTTGCGCCGTTTTCCATCTCCTTGAGCAGGTCTGCGCGGAATACAGATGTGGTCTCCACCTGTGGTTCCGGGGTTCCGGTGTTCTCGCTCATTGTTACCTCCGAGGATTAGTTACGAGTTACTTATAACAATACTAGCGACTCATTTGAGTCTGTGACCTTTTCGCGGGGAATTATTTCACCGGAAAATATTTCCGATGCCGCTCAGCACGGAATTTCCCTTGCCCGCAAGGGGGTTATCAGAAACCATATAGGTCCACGTAGCACTCGGGCGGGCTAATCCGGCGTCATCCAGGTGTGCCCCTGCGGTGTCGATAAGCACTGCGCGGAAAGTTTCCACAGACTTGTCGACAGCTCGCTGGGCCAGGTCCTTAAACTCCCTTACCGCAATACGGTGGTACTCATCGATCGGCGTCTCGCGGGCAATGGCGCGCAGGTGGATCGACTCGCGCACATCGTCCATAAGCTCTAGGTGATCTGCCCACGCCAGATCCAAGTGGTAGAGCATGATTTCGCGTGCGGCCTTGACGCGAGCTTTCTCCGGAACTTCCGCAAGCTCTGCCGCACGCTCAGGGGCTCGTTGGGAAAGCTCCTGCCACGCTTGATCTGTATCTAATAACTTGGCGCGCCGCTCATCAATGATAATGCGCTGATCGGCTAGTAGCTGGTTATATTTCCACGTTTGGGCGTGAATTTCGAGCAATTGCCCTTCGGTAACGCGCTGACAGTGCGCGATAAAGTCACTCACGCGTTTGGATTCAATCCGCCCATCGTCGGCCGGTTGAGCGCGCACGACCTCGCCGTCACCGCCCTGTTGAACCACGTCATCTTCTAGGGAGACAAAGAATAAGGAAAGGCCGGGATCTCCCTGCCGGCCGGCACGGCCACGCAGCTGATTATCCAGGCGGGCGGTGCGGTGCCGCGAGGTACCGATCACCGCTAGGCCGCCAAGCTCCGCAACTGCGTCATGGTCGGCCTGGCTAGCGCCTCCCAACTTGATATCGGTGCCGCGTCCGGCCATCTGGGTAGAGACAGTGACGCGACCGATATCGCCGGCCTCGGCAACAATCTGCGCCTCCTGCTCATCATTTTTGGCGTTGAGCACATTGACCTCAATGCCGCGTTCGCGCAGAGCATCTGCCAGATCTTCCGACTCAGCAACATCTTGCGTGCCCACCAAGATAGGCTGTCCCGTAGCGTGGATTGTGGCAATTTCTTCCACGATAGCTGCGGATTTGTCATCGACCGTGGCGTAAATGCGGTCTTGCTCATCAAAGCGCTGTAACGGCTTGTTGCGATCGATTACTGATACATGAAGATCGTAGAACTGACGCAGCTGATCGGTGGCCTCCACCGCGGTGCCCGTCATACCGCACACCAGTGGATAGCGCCGCATGAGTTCTTGCAGCGTGATGGTGTCGAGGATGCGCCCGCCCTCGGATACCTCTAGGCCTTCCTTGGCCTCTACAGCCGCCTGGAGCCCATCGGGCCAGCGTTGCAGGTCGGCGACGCGCCCCCGAGAGGCGTCGATAAGCTGCAGTTTGCCATCGACCACTATGTAGTGGATATCTCGAATCAACAAGGCCTTCGCATGCAGAGCAAGGTTGACCTTGACCAAAATAGTGCCGATATTCTCTTCGGAATACAGCGAATCAATGCCTAATTCTTGCTCAACACGGCGTGCACCGGTCTCCGTCAGTTGCACGGTGCGGCCATCCTCTGAGATGGAGTAGTCCAACTTCTCTCGCAGGCGCGAAATCACATTGGTGATATGGCCCGTGGGGGCTTCACCGGGCCGATTTCCGGCCAGCACCAGTGGTACGAGGGCCTCATCTACCAGCACGGAATCGGCTTCATCTACCAACGCGACGTCACCGGCGGCCTGTACTGTTTGGGACCGGTCGGTGATCTGGTTATCCCGCAACAGATCAAAACCCAGCTCGTTGACCGGAGCGTAGATGATATCTTGCGCGTAGGCTGCGCGGCGCTCATCCGGTGTCATGTCCTCCGTCACTGAAGCAACGCTCAGGCCAAAAAACTCCACTACGGGGCGCATCCACTCGGCGTCACGGGCGGCGAGGTAGTTATTAACAGTGACTAGATGGACCCGCTTTCCGGTCAGCGCAAAGCCGGTGGCAGCCATGGCACCCACCAGGGTCTTGCCTTCACCAGTTGCCATCTGGATGACGTCTCCGGTGAGCAGTCGCAAGGCCGCTTGGGACTGCACATTGAAGGGGGCCATGCCCAAAGTGCGCTCGCACGCCACCGCCAAGGCCGCGAGGAACTTAGCTTTGTCCGCTACCTCGCCGCCCCGCACGGCATCGCGTGCGGCTTGGGCTACAGCTGCGTCATCCTGCTGGCTCAGGCTTCGGGCAGCTTCGTCTGCTGAACCCACGATGGCCTTGGATTTCTTATCATTACGCTCGCTTTGCGAGCCCATCGCTTTCCAGAACCAATCAAACGCGCCCATACCTCATCCTCCTTAATTGGATTGCTCCTAACGACTGTAGTCAACCTGGTATGGCTTGCGGTTAAAAGGCCCGTTATTCTAGTTCTCATGCAATCTGTCAATGTAAAGCTGCCTTCGAGCCGGGGTACTGAGATGGCCGGAACCATCGACTTCCCGGATTCTCCCCCGATCGCCTACGCCATCTTTGCCCATTGCTTCGCCGGCTCCCGCCACACTCCCGGTGCCGCCCGCACCGCGAAACAGCTCACCGAGTTTGGCATTGCCACCTTGCGTTTTGATTTTCCCGGCCTTGGTCAGTCCGCCGGCGAATTTGGCGATACTACATTTAGCCAAAACGTAGACGATATCCATGCAGCCGCTGCTTGGCTAACGGAGCATTACTCTGCCCCACAATTGCTGATGGGACACTCGCTGGGCGGCGCAGCCGCCTTGAAGGCAGCCACCACGATGAAATCGCTCAAGGCGGTAGCCACCATCGGTGCGCCTTTTGATCCGGCGCACTCCGTGCTGCACTACGCGGATAAGATCGGAGAGGTCGATGCCAACGGCGAGGTGGAAATTATCCTCGGCGGCCGCGGCCTTATCATCTCCCGCAAGTTCCTGGAGGACCTGGCGGATACTAATCCCGAGGAATACCTGCCCAAACTCCGGAAACCGCTGATGGTTCTGCACTCCCCCATTGACCAGACCGTGGGCATTGATAACGCGCAGAATATCTTCCTACTCACCCGTTACCCCAAGTCCTTAGTCTCGCTGGATAAGACTGATCACCTGCTTACCAAGCAGGGTACCGCCGCCCGCGCTGCGGATCTCATCGGTGCGTGGGCCGAACAGTTCATCGTTCCCGATTACCAGCCGGAAGAAGTAGGCACTGACGCCGCCGTTGCGCAGCCAGCCACCGGCACCAAATTCGGCGTAGTGGTGCGCCACAATGACCATAGCCTCAGCGCCGACCGCACCAAGAAAAATGGCGGCAAAGGTAAGGGCTTTACTGCTGAGGGTCTTATTATGTCCGCGTTGGCCACGGCTTCGACCCAAGCAATCAAGGATGCCGGTAGGAAGCTTGCGCTTGACGACGTCCATGTAAGCATCACCCAAACCGGACCCACCAGCTTCGAGCGCCGAATCGAGCTAGTTGGCAGCCTCTCTGCCGCGGAAGAATCCACGCTACGCTCTGCGGCGAAGGATACTGACCTCGAGCGCATGCTCGGCAACGTCACCATCGTGGATGCAGGCTAATGGTGGCTTATGAATCCTCACGCCGCTGCCCCTGTGGCACCGGCCTTTCCTACGGCGAGTGCTGCGGCAAGTACCATGCCGGTAGCAATGCGCCCACCGCAGAAGCGCTCATGCGCTCTCGGTTTAGCGCTTTTGTTACCGGCGACGAGGAGTACTTGCTGCGCACGTGGGATCCTGTCACTCGACCTGAGGCCCTCGACTTGGCAGACTCCCCCATTAGGTTCTACCGCCTCGATATCCTAGACACCCAAGGCGGCGGCCTGATGGATAGTTCCGGCGTGGTGGAATTTGAAGCGTTTTATAAGGGAGCAGCTATCGGTTCGCAGCGCGAACGATCCTCGTTCCGCCGCATCGACGGTACGTGGGTGTATTCCACCGGCGAGCTTTAACGCAGGTTACACCCCAAATTTCACAGTAGAATCCTACTGATGTAATCTAGATGAGTCGCACAGTGCGACGGCGGGCTATGGCGCAGTTTGGTAGCGCACTACACTGGGGGTGTAGGGGTCGCAGGTTCAAATCCTGTTAGCCCGACAAAATTTTAGCCGGCACCTTCACGGTGCCGGCCTTTCTTATTCTGCCAGTCTTATACTGCGAGCAAAATCGCGATTCCCAGCAAAATAAGCACCACTGGGAACAGGACACTCTCCCACTTCTCCAGGGCTTCGGCGATTCCTGGTCTCGTCGCCACAAAACGCGCCGCCCAAACAAGTGGGACTACAAGCACAAGGAAAACCGCACAATACACCGCTACTTCGGCCGGCGTAGAGGTAGTAAAGACGGGCACGTACACACCGATATTGTCCCCGCCATTGGCAAAAGTGACTCCGGCTACCGCCAGTGTGCTTAGCTTTGTGCCGGAAATATCCTCATCGTCGTCTTCACCTCGGAATGCTTGCCACGCCGCCCACAGGCCCAATAACAACGGGATGAGGCCAAAGTAGCGAATGAGATCGGTCGGTATAACGGCGTTGAAGCCCAATCCGACGACGGAAGAGGCCACCAGTATGCCAAGGAAACCGAGATACTGGCCCATCAGTATCGCGGCAGTTGTGCCCTTGCGCCCAGCACCGCGGGCGAAAAAGAGGGATAGAACTATAATGTCATCGATATTGGTGGCCACAAATAGACCGACGGCCGCTGCGAGAGTAGTAAGCACTCAACCACCCTATCGCGTTATGACACTTGTCATGAAAATTTCATGACAGATCCTATTCACCATTCTGGCTGGCCCCGAATACCTTTCAGGTATGAGCACGACAGACCTTAGGGCGAAACACACGCCAGCCATAAAAGTTTCCGGAGTGAGTAAAACTTTCACCACGAGGGGCTCAGAGCCGGTCCATGCGCTGAGCGAGGTTTCATTTAGTATCTGCCAAGGCGAGATCGTAGGACTTTTAGGCACCAATGGTGCCGGCAAAACCACCCTCTTTGACCTCATCCTTGGTCTCACCACCCCCACCACAGGCAGCATTTCAGTCCTCAACCGCACGCCGCGAGCTGCCGTACAGGGCTCGGAGATCGGCGCCGTATTGCAAACCGGCGGTCTACTACCCGAACTCACAATCCTGGACACCCTGCAGATGATGTCCGCCACCTTTCCACATCCACTGCCAGTCGGGGATATAGCCACACAAGCCGACCTCACACGGATCCTTCACCGAAAGGTGGGCAAATGTTCTGGCGGCGAGCAACAGCGTGTGCGATTCGCGCTCGCGCTTTTAGGCAATCCCCACGTTCTCTTGCTCGATGAACCTACTGCAGGAATGGATGCTAATGCTCGCCACGAGTTCTGGACCACCATGCGCCGCCAGGCAGAGTTGGGACGAACTATTGTCTTTGCCACCCACTATCTGGAGGAGGCGGACAATTTTGCGCAAAGGATTATTCTCCTTCATGAAGGCAAACTACGTGCGGATGCAAGCGCCCAGGATTTTCGCGAGCAGTCGGCCCAGCGCATTGTCGAGGCGAAGTTCGCCGGGCCAGTCCCCTCTACAGACGCATTAGCAATTTCCGCCGAGATTTCCCAGTCTGGCGACTACGCCCGCATGGTAACCAGTGACTCTGATGCGCTTGCAAGATACCTCCTTAACCACACCTCGGCGCGCGACATCACAATTCGGAACCGCTCCTTAGAGGACGCATTTTTAACGATGACTGCGCCCCAACCTTAACCAGCCACTTCCAGTAAACCTTTGCACAAGGAATCTCCCATGACGATAAAACCTGCAACCACCACTGCACGAACCCTGCGGTTTGCTGCCCATAACCTGCTGCGCCTGCGTCGAAACTTCACCCCGATATTTTTCAGCACCATTTTGCCGGTGTTTTTCTATCTCCTCTTTGGCGCCATGATGGACTTTGGCGATACCCCCTTTAAAGGAGGTAATTATGCTGCCTTAGAAATGATCAGCATGGCACTCTACGGCGGCGTCGCTGGTTCCGTTGCAGCCGCTGGCTCCGCCGTCACCGATGCCAAGACTGGGTGGGCACGCCAACTAGCGCTTACTCCATTACGCTCACGCCAGCTGCTGTGGGCAAACTTCATATCCATCGGCTTTCAAGCCCTGCTGCCCATTACGGCAGTATATTTGACTGGCGCCGCTACACATGCGGAAATGCAGCCACACCAGTGGATCTTAAGCTTCATTTCCTGCCTCCTAGTTTCCATTCCCTTGGGCTTTTATGGCTTGGTGTGGGCAATGGCGTTGCCCACCGACAACTCCGTCGCAATCGCCTCGACGTCTGTTGTTCTTTTTCTTTTCGCGGCGAATGTGTTCACACCGCTGACTAAGCCGCTAATGGAGTGGGGTCGCTTCACTCCCCTTTTCGGTCCAGTTGTACTAGCCCAGTGGCCTCTGGCAGAAGGAAGCCAGTTCCTCAACGGGGATGAAGGCACGATTACGCACCCGTTGTGGATGGCGTGGCTAAACTTCGCGGTATGGACGACAATCTTCCTGACCGCGTGCCTCCTGCTACGCTCCCGCGACAAAGCTCGGCGCTGATGTCATCTCTCCGAGAGCCATTTCGCGGTTTCAGCCTCAAAAGTGCGCTTTTTGCCAGTGTGTGGTTAGTCTTTCTCATTCCCGGACTGGGGATCACTTTTGCCGCGCCGGGGATGCCCCTCACTAATCATATCGGGGCCCTTTCGTGCGCTCTAGTGTTCGGTCTTGTCTATTTCTTCGCTTTCGGCGCTGGAGGCTACTACCCCCGCGGATGGCGGGTAGAGCAGCGAATCGGGCTGTATTGGTTTGCACTTGCAGCCATCGCGGTATTGTCGACTGTCTTCTTCGGGAGCATTGCCGTCATTTTTGCGCCGTACTTGGCAGCATTGCTCGGCTTTAACCTTCCTTTGCGCCACAGCTTAGCGTTCACCCTTCTTACAGGGGCTGTGGTGGCTGCTGCCACTTGGTACCTTACGCCCAAAAATATCGGCTGGGTCCTCATCGTCCTTTTTGCTTGGCCAATATTTTTAGTGCTGCTCGGCACCTTTTCCCAGCGTCAAGATAGTCGCGCAGAGCTAGAACGCCGATTGGAACTGGCACGCCAGCGCGAGGATATTGCTACCGATGTTCACGATCTCTTGGGGCACTCTCTTACCGTGATTAATCTTAAATCCGAGCTGGCGCGCCGGCTAATAGATACGGATCCACAGCGGGCAAGGCAGGAATTGCAAGAGGTAAGTGAGCTTTCTCGCCGAGGTCTGGCGGAAGTCCGCTCCACAGTGACTCGGATGCGCATGCCCACCTTTGAAGGCGAAATCCACGCCGCCCGGAGGGCGCTCGAAACCGCGGGTATTGCACCCTATTTGCCTTCGGCTACCAAGGCCGCTGGTCTTTATGACGCCGAATTTTCCTGGGCTCTGCGCGAATTGACCACCAACGTGGTCCGGCACTCCGGTGCCACCCACTGCTGGGTCCAAGTGACAGACCACCGACTGCAGGTAGCAGACGACGGCTGCGGATTCGGTGCAGAAGAAAGCCTGTTCCACCCCCAAGGAGGGCTTAGTGGTCTGCACAAACGCGTGACAAAGGCTGGCGGGCAGCTGCTTTTTACGCGCCGCAATGACTGCACGCTCGCCTTGGTTACTATGGATGGAGACAACGACTTTCTTCCTCTTAGCACCGACGGAGGTGTAGGCGATGCCTGAAACCATTCGAGTTCTCATTGCTGAGGATCAATCATTGGTGCGAGGGGCGCTAGTTGCTCTCTTGGAAACAGAGCCAGACATTAGCGTTGTGGCACAGTGCGCAACGGGTGCGGAGGTTGCGGGACTCGTCGCCAAGCATAGCGTCGATGTTGCTCTGCTGGATATTGAAATGCCCGGCAAGAACGGGCTAGATGCCGCCGCTGAACTTCAAGGAACGGGCTGCCACAGCCTCATAGTCACTACCTTCGGCCGCGGTGGCTACGTGAAACGGGCGCTGGAGACCGGAGTTTCCGGGTTCGTAGTCAAAGATACCCCGCCAGAAAAACTAGCCGAAGACATTCGGCGGGTGCACTCCGGGCTCAAGGTGATTGACCCAGTACTCGCCCAAGAGACCATTTTCATTCAGGAAAATCCACTGAACGCACGCGAACAGGAAGTCGCAAAATTTGTCTTGAAAGGTAGCGGAACTCACCAGATCGCCCGCAAGGTACACCTGAGCAATGGCACGGTACGCAATATTGTATCTTCGCTCATCGCTAAAACCGCGGCTGAAAATCGCTTTGAGGCAGCAACTATTGCGCAAGCACAAGGTTGGCTTTAATAAAACGCGGCCCCGGTGCTGAAATCCCCCTGTTGCTTGTATATGCCTAATCGGGCCTTTTTAGCTCGAGCACATTGACCATGCCCTGAAGGATTATATCCATCACCTTAGAAGCCAGGTTGAAGTAGAAATTGGCCGAGTGATAGCGCAAGGCCCCTACGGTACTTAGCTGCGAGAGGCCGTGGATGGAAGCCCACAAAGCTGCAATCTGGGTAAAAAGAATCCACGGCGAACGTGGTCCATTAGACTCAGAAATGGCATCGCGCACCAAATTCATGATGAAGGTAAATGCCTTTCCCATATCAAATGGTTGCTCAGTATCGCCGGTCTCTTCGAAAGAAATGGGGACGATTGAGCGGCTAGAGACCTCAATGAGGGCAACAAACCCAATGGGATCCTCAAGCGCATATTCCAAGTACCCGAAGCCGGTTGCCTTGATATAAGCAAGTCCGTGGGAGCCTTCAGGCAGAACCTGGTTTTGGCGCATGATTGCCAGCGTATTAGCTTCATCCAAGGATTCTTCCAAAGCACGCAACAGGTGAGAATCGCCGTCAAAGAGATGCTCGGCATCTGGCAGACCTACGCCCGCCCGTGCAGCTGCTGAGCCCAGATGCAAATTAGGAAGCCCATTGTAGACGATTTCTTCTGCCGTACCTCGGAAAATGGCGGCGCGCTTTTCCTCAGCCGTGGATTTTGGCATGTCCTTTGCAGCAGCAGTAAACGGGACCGGCGGTTCCCCAGAAAGCGCCTTTGGTTCAAAGGGAGCTATCTGCCCGTCGCGCAAGCAGATTTCCAAGCCGGAAAACAACGTCTCAAGACAAGCATTAAAGGTCTGCTTCTTCGCCGTAGGCGAAAGGTGTCGCATAATGCCAAAAGTGGCCAAGTGAGTAATTCCTTGCAGCTCACACAAGAAAGAGAGCGACTGGATAACTACCAGCCGGTGCTTAAACTCGCCCCTAGCGGCAACGGCGGCATCCCGCATGTGCTCAAGCACCCAGCGGAAGATGGGAGGAAATGCGTCGAAGCTTTCCACCTGCTCAATGCCATCTTCAAAGTTGGGAAAGCTCGTCGCCGTCTGACAGTTATTATAAGCAGCGAAATAGGTCGGGTTTTCAATAGCTAAGTTAAAGTAAACCTTGGCTGCTTCACGAAGTTTCTCAATAGCCGCAGCATCATCCGGCAACTTATCTAATGCCTTAAACACTGCAACTCGGATACGTTCATCCAGGAATCGGCTGGTTTGAATATAAAGGTCGTGGTCGTCTTCAAAAAAGGACTTAGCTTCATCGCCTAGCACATCGATTTGTTCCGCGACAGCACAAACCTGTAAAGCGTCGCGCCCACTCTTAGCCAGGATACGAGCACTCTGCTCCAGCAAGCGTTGCTTAGCGGAGCCCGCGTGGGAGACGGTGCCTTCAAGATTGTTCACACTAATAATCCTAGCGATTTCCTGCAAAAATTCAGGCGGATTCGCCCATTCTATAGTGCATTTCACCCACAAATAGGTGACATCGTTGGTATAGACCTTTAGCAGCCCACTAGGTTAAACTCGGATACCATTTTGGCCCCCACCCTGACGGGTTGGGGGCCAAAATAAAAACTAACTTTTCACCCGTCTAACGGGTGAAAGCTATTTACTCGTTGCCGAGCTTGCCATCAGCAGCTTCACGAGCCTTGTCGATCTGGTCTGCCTTGTCCTCGCCCAGCTTGCCCTTAGCTGCGTCAGCTGCCTTGTCCAAGCCCTTATCGGTGAGCTCTTCGCCCTTGTCGGAGTTCAGTGCATCCTTAGCCTTATCGAAGATACCCATGTGGTTATCCTTTCTTCTAGTTCTAGCTTTATCTAAGTATTGCCGTGTCCGGCAACACATCCCAACGTACCGACACTTCTAGCTCCATGCCACCAAATCGAGCGATTGAGTCACTAGACCAAATATTCCTTCCGCTAAACCGAAAACAATTCCGCTCTGTAGCGGAGTTCTTCTCAGAAGCATAAATGGAGGCCCCCACAGCCTGACGACCATGTAAGGCCACCGGCTTGGACGCACTCCAAAGCCCCATACTGCTAGGCAGCGGCGGCATTTTAGCTAAGGCCAACTGTTCTAGTTCTTGCGAATGCTAGCGTTAGACGATATTGACGTTTCCCCCTCCTGACAAAGGCATTGCACCATGGCTACCGCTAACCCACCACACCCACCACACCCGGATACAGGCGGGGATTTTTTTGGCTTAGTTTGGCCAGGCAAAGACGCAGCCCGAGAAGCTGCAAATAAACCCTTAACACGGAATTTCCCACCCGATTATGCTCTCAGTACACCGGGTGACTCCCTCAATAGGATTTTTGCCGCAGATAATCTTCCAGTTTTGCAAGAGCTAGCCGCCCGCCGGGAAGTCTTCGACGTCATATATATCGATCCCCCTTATAACACGGGCAAAGACTTCGTCTACCGCGATAACTATCGTTTACGTCGCCAGATGCGTTCAGGTAGCTATGCGGAATGGCACTCGAAATGGCTTTCGATGATGCTCCCCCGCTTGATTTTGGCTCGTGAAGTACTGTCCCCTGAGGGGTTCATCTTCGTCTCCATTGGTGAAGACGAGGTAGCCAATACCCGCAAGGTGCTCGATGAGGTTTTTGGCGAGGGCTGCTTTGCTGGCCAACTAATCTGGAAAAAGGCCGGTACAGGCAAGAATGATTCAAAATACGCCGTGGTAGAACACGAATACATTCTGTGCTACGCCCGTACACCGGACAACTCCGGTTTCAATGTCGACCCCCAAGGCCATACCACGACTAAATATAACCATGAGGATGACAAGGGAAAATACTCCTTGGTACGCCTAGATTCTAAGACCCTTGGGTACCTTCCCTCTCTTGACTTCCCCATCGCTGGCCCCGATGGTAAGGAATATTGGCCGGACCAGCCGGCAGGAAAGGAGAAAGTCGCCCGCTGGCGTTGGAGCCGAGACAAAGTTGAGGAGCACTACGAAAAGCTTGTCTTTCGTCGCGGATTTGTCTACACCAAGAATTACCAGAAGGTGGGTGCACGCCCGCGCTCGATCTTGGATGGAGAACGCTTTGGAGTCACTCGCACTGGGCGGCGTGATGCTGAGGAGATAATGGGCCTCGAGGGCGTTTTTGACTTTCCCAAGCCAGTGCGCCTCATTAAACACCTCATTTCCATTGCGGGCGGAAAGAATGCTCGGATCTTAGACTTTTTTGCTGGTTCCGGTACCACAGCCCAGGCTGTGGTGGAGCTCAATAAAGAAGACGGAGGGGCCCGGTCATTCCACCTAGTGCAGATTCCGGAACCTACCTCCCCAACTAGCGCGGCTCGCCAAGCGGGATTTTCTACAGTTGCAGATATCTGCATTGAAAGAGTGCGCAAGGTTCCCGGCGCTACCTTTGAGGTCTATAGGCAGGACTAGGTCTGAGCGGTTCCAGACGGTCGTCCTGGAATGCCGAAGAAATCTAGGACACGGTCGGTTGCGAAGAACTTACCCACCTCGTTGTGCGAGTCGGCTGTACCGCCTGGCCATACGTGCGAGCCGCCGGCAATACGGATATGCTCCAGCGGTGCGCTACAACCACTCCACCTCATATCGAGTGCATTATTGACTAAACGGGTGGTATCTACCTTAGTCGAACAACCATTGCGTTTACGATCCTGCTCCAGCACGGATTCCACGGAGTAGTACTTGGTCTTGTGGCGAGTGCCTCCGTAGTAGCCCACCACAGGGTCTACGGTGCCGTGCATATCCAACCGCCCGACGGGAGAGTGCGCACAGTTTTTCAGAATGTCTTCATAATAGGCAGCGGAAACGGTGGCAACGGATTTGAAGGTATCGGGCATTTGGCAGGCCAGATAGGCAGCGAATCCGCCGCCATTAGACATACCGGTGGCAAAGATTCGACCATCATCTACATGGTAAGTAGCGCGGACCGCATCAATTATCTCCCGCACAAACTTCTTATCTTCCGTTGTCGAGGTCTTGGCATATGGAGCGGGGCTCCAAGCCTTCTTTTTGCCTTCGGGGAAAATCATGATGGCATCTGCGGCATCAAGGCGAGAATAACCACGGAGATTTTCGGCAGACTGCCCCCACCCGTGAAAGGCGAGGACGATAGGCCATTTTTTATCCCCAGAATAGTCTTTGGGCACACTGAGGATAAAGGAACGTCCGGAGGGCAGGTTGATTGTCCTATAGGAGCCCGGCTCAGGGCCGTTCAAGGGTGCGGAGGTAGGGATTCCTAGGTTAACGGTGTTGGTGGTCTCTGCAGCGTGCGGGGACTCTTTTGATTCGCTAGAACACGAAGTGCCAGCAGCCGCAAGGAAACACACAGTTACCACACCGAGCACGGTCCGAAGTGACCTCGCGTTCATCCTTGTCGTCCCTTCTGCCATGCGTCCCATAAGTGCTTATAACGGCCACCATAATTTAGCAGCTCGCGGTGACTTCCTTGTTCAACCACGCGGCCACTATCCATCACGATGATTCTATCTGCTCGTGCTGCTTGATCGAGTCGGTGCGCCACGACCAACGCCGCACGCCCACGGGTGACTTCAATCGCGGCCTGTTCCAGGGCTTCGGCCCCTACAGAACCCGCCTCCGCAGTGGCTTCATCCATAATGACGATTTTCGGATCCAAAAGCAATATTCGTGCCAGCGCGAGTTGCTGGGATGCCACCGGATCTAATTGGATACCCTGCGAGCCGATAACCGTATCCAGGCCCTCCTCCAAGTGCGCGAACCACCGTGCCCCCACACGCTCAAGTGCCTGAAGCATGTGTGCATCGCTAGCCTGTGGGGCAGCCAAAGAAAGATCCTCGCGGAGGGTGCCTGAGAAAACGTGAACCTCTTGAGTGATCATGGCTAGTCGCGCCGCGCGCTCTGTGTCCGAAAGTAGTGATACCTCTACCCCATCGACCAAGACTTTCCCTTCCTCCGGAACCCGCAAGCCCGCCAATAGCGCGGCAACGGTGGTCTTACCCGCGCCCGAGGCTCCTACTAAAGCCACCGTGTGTCCGGTAGGAATCTCGAAGCTTACGTCCTGCACAGCCCAGCCACCATCGTCGTAGCTAAAGCTCACATTTCGCATCTCGGCTTCTCCGCGTGGGGCTGGGGCTCCATAGCCAGGCACCGCCCGGGGCGGGTCAATGACTACCCCGACTATGCGCGACAGCGAAGCGTAGCCGGATTGTACGGTATCGATTACCCGCATCAATCCCATGAGCGGTCCCCGCAACCGGATAAGCAGGAGCATGGCCGAGGTTACGGCTCCAACTGTGAGGGCTCCGGCCTGCACCGCCCAATAGCTGACGACGAGACCGCAGCTGAGCATGATGAGCTCTATGCCGGTCATCCACAGCTGCAAGACCATCATGGTTTTTCGTGCTGCGTAGCCCTCCTCTACCACTTGCGCGGAGGCGCGTTCAATGCCAGCGTGCATCTGATCTTCCAGGCCAAACGCGCGCACGGTTTTTCGGCCCCGTATTGTCTCAAGGAGCCGGCGTGCCCGCTCTGCCATGGCCGCACGCTCGTCGGCATAGCGGCCCGGGGCTCGGTGTAGGTAGCTGCGAGCGGCGACTACATATAGCGGCGTAACTGCAACTACTACCAGTATGTATTGCCAATTGAGGCTAAGAAGGGCCACCGCAGTGGTGGTGATGGCAAAAGCAGATTTGGCCAACACAGGAGCGGTCTCGGTGACCGCTGCCGAGAGCTCTGCTACATCATCGGTAGAGCGAGAGACCAAATCCCCGGTGCCCGCCTCCTCCACACGGTGAGTAGGCAGTCGGAGTGCGGTAGAAACCATGTCCTCGCGCAGAGCGGAGATCACGCGTTCTGTTAGGCGCGAGAGGACATAAAACCCTGCTGCCGAAAGCAACGCGGAGATTACGGCTACTACTACCAGCCCGATGCCAAGTGGCAGGATTGCGCTGTGCGCCATGACGGCGTCAACAATCTTTCCCAGTAGGATCGGGATCGCTACATTGGCGCTAGCCCCCGCAGTGAGTAAAACAAGAGCCGCGGCACCTCGCGACCGTGCACTGGGGACGTCGGACAGCTGCCGGCCAATTTCCTCGCGCACTTGGGGCCAAGAGGCCGTAGGAAAACGCATCATCGCTCCACCCTCACAGCTGTCCAGGCCGGTGAAGTGGAGTAGATAAGCGTTGGCTTTAAACCGCGGTGGTGCGCCACTCGCTGTGCAATTGCTTGCTCAGTCACCGAGTCCACAGCGGTAGTGGGATCGCTTAAGACAAGAACTGCTGGATCCGCCGCAATTGCTCGTGCTAGCGCCACCCGCTGTTGTTGTCCCCCGGAAAGATTACGGCCACCTTCTCCTACCTCGCGTTCTAAACCACCCGGGATATCTTCCCCCGCGGCCGTATAAAGCGCTCGTTGCGCGATTGCGCTATCCGGATGAATATTGCCCTGGACGGTTCCTTCAAAAAGCATTACTTCATGTGGAGCAACTAGGAAATGTTCGCGCGGCAAGAAAACCAGGTCCTCTGGGGCAGGCTCGGCCACCACGTTGACCCCTGGGCCGAGAGCCGGTAGCGGCGGTTTCCTACCTTCTACACCGGGAGCCGCCAGGACGGCCGTAATGCGGGCAGCACTTGCCTGCGCGGCCGCCCAGCGCGATGCAATATTTCGACCCAACATCGTCATCGGTGTGATGACGAACTGAGTTAGACCAATGACCGTAATAAGCTCACCCACGCTGATTGTGGAATGCTTTGCCATCGCGCCTGCAGCAATGCCCACCGCAATAACATAAACCGAACCCAAAATCTCCGTTACGGCATTGAGCCGTGCTTGGGCGGCATTGGCATCTACCGTTCGCCCATAGGCGGTGTCAGAGGCCTTGGCATAGCGCATACTGACAGTGGCTACCGCACCCAGGCCCTTGAGTATCCGCAGGCCTTGCACCACATCGGTGGCCATGGCGCTGGCCTTAGCCAATGCTGCCTGACGGATGCCGGAACGCGTGCGCAGTGGCTTTGCCACGCGCACTGACCCCCACACCACTAGCGGGCCACCACACAAAATGGCAATGCCCAAAGGTAGATTAATGCGACTGGCGATAATCGCCACATATACAATGGCGCTCACCTCCGCGACCGGAAATACCGTCATCATCACGGCATTTTGCACGCGCCGGGCGTCTGTAGAGGCGATGGCTAGCAGCTCTCCGGCGCTGCGGGGTTTTCCCGCAATTCCGCGCGGGTCTTGAATCCTGTCTGTAATGGCCATGCGAACGTCATGGCCAATTACCAACATGGCTCGGGCATTGAGGCCGCGCCCAAACCACCCCGCTACGGTATTAAGGCCAAAGGTAGCCGTCAGTACCACCAGCCACAGCCCCAATCGCTGAATGGATCCTTTTGCTATGGCCTCATCGATGGCATGGCCCACTATCACTGGTGTCGTTGCGTTGAGCAGAAAGGATACAGCCATGCAAAGTGCTGCCGGCACGGTGAGAGCGGGACGAGAAAAGACGGTCTTCAGCAGCCACCTGGGATCTGATGCTGCGGGAAGTGTCCTCATAGGCAGCCATTCTAATTCGCGGTAGGTTAGATGAGCTATGTCGACTCGCCACCCAGATCCCCGTCACTTTCCTAGCTACCGCAAGGCTTCCGCTAGGCACGGCCCTGGCTTCCGCACTGCCACGCAACGCACCGCCTCCGCCCAGGCCTTCCGCCGCGGTGCTAGCACGTACCACGATGTACGCCCAGGCTATCCGGACGAGGTGTCGGCCCTAATTGCAGATGCGCACACCGTCGCCGATATTGGCGCCGGTACTGGAAAGCTCACTGAATCCTTGTCCAATGATCGCGTTGTAGCGCTGGAGCCCTCCGCCGATATGGCGGGAGTTCTGGCTTCTCGTCTAGATTTGCCGGTCCTGCGTGCTACGGCCGAAAACACCGCGCTTGCCGACGGCTCCTTAAACGCCGCCTGCCTCGCCCAGACCTGGCACTGGGTCGACGTGGCAGCTGCGTGCGCGGAGCTGGACCGCGTCCTCGCGCCGGGCGGGAAGATTCTTTTGGTATGGAACACTCTCGATGTCAACGCGGATCCCTGGATCCTGCGGCTTTCTCGCATTATGCACTCTGGCGACGTACACAAGCCAGGCTTCTACCCGGATTTTAAGGCGCCGTGGTCTGTGGAGCGAGAACTCCGCCTGACCTGGGATCACGAACTTACTCCGGAACAACTTCACCAGCTTATGCATACCCGGTCCTATTGGCTGCGCAACGGCGAAGCCATCCACGAGCGCATGACCCATAACCTTAACTGGTATCTCTTTGAGCACCTGGGATATAGGCCTGGGCAGAAACTGCACATCCCGTACCGCACGGATGCCTTCGTACTGGTACGGGAGTCGGATTAAAGCAGGATCTGGGCTAGCAGCGAACCCACCACGCAGGAGGTGAACACCGAAATGGCGCCAGGAATCAAGAAAGAGTGGTTGATTACGAACTTGCCAATGTGTGTCGTACCCGTGCGGTCAAAGCCGATGCAAGCAAGATCCGAGGGGTAAGTTGGAAGGATGAAGTAGCCATAGGCCGCACCGTAGAAACCAACAATGATGGCAGGGTCGATGCCCAGCTGTAGACCAATCGGAGCGATGGCGACCAGGGCGGCGGCCTGCGAGTTAACCAATTTGGAGACGATAACCAGCACTACCGCGTAGGCCCAAGGTGCAGCCTCGACTACAGAACCCAGGTTGGACTCTAGGGCATCGATATGGGCTTGGAAGAAGGTATCCGCCATCCAGGCCACGCCGAACACGGAGAATACTGCGGTCATACCGGCTTTAAATACCGGGGTGGACGCGATCTTCTTTGGGTCCGCCTTGCAGGTAAGTAGGATGATCGCGCCGGCGACTAGCATGACCATCTGGATAACCAGGTTCATAGAAAGCGGGCTCAGCTCGCCATCGTCACCCGGAACAAGCGGACGTAGGAATTCAAAGGCGCCGAGGGCGACCACGCTGGCGATAGCAACGAGGAAGATAGCCACCGCACGCTTTGCTTCGGGCGAAAATTCCTCATCCATGAGCGAACCGGTGGACTGGTGAATGCTCTCTGCAAACTCCGGATCCTTCATTCGCTCCTGGAATACCGGATCCTCGTCTAAGTCCTTACCGCGGCGCAGCGACCACAGCGAGGCTAGGACGACGCCCGCAAGCGAGGCAGGCATAGCTACCATCAGAATCTGCGGAATGGAATAGGCGTGATCGATAGCGCCAGCATTCTCGGCGATAATAGATGCCAAAGACACAGTAGCCACAGACACTGGCGAGGCCGTAATGCCCATCTGGGCCGACGTCGAGGCGACCGCCATCGGCCGCTCTGGGCGGATTCCCTTCTTTAGAGCAATATCCTCAATGATCGGAAACATCGTGTACACCACGTGGCCCGTGCCGCATAGCACCGTCAGAAACCAAGTGGTAAGCGGCGCGAGAATGGTGATGCGCTCAGGGTGGGCGCGCAGAAATTTCTCAGCAAATTGCATCATCACTTCAAGACCACGGGCTTGTTGCAAAGTGGCCGCGCAACCGATAACCGCAATGATGGTCAGCATCACCGACACCGGCGGCTCGCCCGGGGCGAGGCCGAAGACAAAAACCATGAGCATCAAACCGATGCCGGAGATAAGACCTAATCCGATGCCACCGTACCGAGTGCCCAAGAGCAAGGCACTGAGGATGATGATGACCTGGAGCACGATGGCCAGAATTGAATCTGGCGCAATTATGCTGGCAAGCATGCTGAGCCTTCCATCACGAGAGGATTAACAACTGGTTATATCCTATCGATTCCCACATGAACGGACATAAACGGGAAGGCGAGCCAATTCTCACACCGTGTCCGGTATAAAAATCGCTCGCCTGAGTGCTATAATCCCAGCGTAACGGGCATACTGCTAGCGCTTCTTACCGCGCCGCTCCCTCACACGTACCGCAATGCGGATTGGCGTTCCGTGGAAACCAAAACGCTCACGGAACTTACGCTCAAGGTAGCGCCGATAGGCCGCATCCAAAAAGCCCGTCGTAAACAAGACGATGGTCGGCGGCTGCGTAGATGCCTGCGTGGCGAACAATACGCGCGGCAGGCGATTATTTTTCATCGGCGGAGGATTAGCCGCGATGGCCTCACGCAACCAGTTATTCAGCTGACCCGTGGAAACACGCTGATCCCAGCTTTCCAAGGCCTCCATCATAGCCGGTTCTAGCTTCTGCAGGGCGCGACCCGTTTCTGCGGAGATATTAACGCGGGTGACCCACGGCAGATGGCTCAGCTGCAGATCAATTTCACGATCCAAGTAATAGCGGCGATCCTCATCCATGAGATCCCACTTATTGAACGCAATCACCAGGGCTTTGCCTGCCTCAAGGACCATGTTAAGGACGCGCTGATCTTGCTCGGAGATCTCTTCAGAGGCGTCGATAAGCATGATGCAGACCTCGGCAGCATCGATAACGCCGCGCGTGCGCAGGGAAGCATAGTACTCATGTCCTTGCGCGTTTTTTACCTTCTTGCGGAGGCCCGCTGTATCGATGAACTTCCAGAGCTGTTCATCCAGCTGCACCAAGGAGTCCACCGGATCTACCGTAGTACCGGCAACATTGTCGACCACGGAGCGTTCTTCACTGGTGAGCTTATTGAGCAGCGAAGACTTACCCACATTGGGCCTGCCCACTAGGGCAACTCGGCGGGGACCAGAAGTAATCGCGGTCTGCCGGGGTTCTTCGGGGAATACCCGCAAAATCTCATCCAACACATCCGCGCCGCCGCGACCGTGCTGAGCGGATACTGGCCACGGATCGCCCAAGCCTAATGCATAAAATTCCGCCATGTCTGCATATTGATTATCGGAATCGAACTTATTCGATACCAAAATCACCGGCACGGGGGACTTTTGCAGGCGGCGAGCCATGACCTCGTCCGTCTCGGTAATGCCCACCTTGGTGTCCACCACCATAACGATGACATCGGCGGTTTCCATAGCGACTTCTGCCTGACGGGCAATGGCCGCGTGGATACCCTTAACATTGGGATCCCAGCCTCCGGTGTCCTGCACCAAGAAGCGCTGGCCATTCCAGTCCGCGACATAAGAAATCCGGTCGCGGGTGACGCCTGGGTGGTCCTCTACTACTGCTTCGCGGCGGCCAAGGAAACGGTTAACCAAGGAGGACTTACCCACGTTAGGACGCCCAACGACGGCCACCGTGCACAAGGCTTCTTCAGTATGGTCATCAGATTCCACTCCAAAGGCACGGGAGATTTCCTCCCATTTCTCTTCGCTCAGTGGCTCTTCTACGGGCGAATCCTCCCCATAGTCAGCTTCACCAAAATCCGAGTCATCGAAATCGTAGTCGAATTCCTCGGTATTGAAATCATCAGCTGCCCAGCCGGGAGATGCTTCTACCACCTCATCATCGAATTTTCCGGCCGGGTAATGGAACTGAGTCTCCGACTCTTCCTGGGGATCGTGTTTAGTCATTGGCCGACTCCTTCACCACGTTAATCAGGGCTTGTATAACATCCGCAGGGCTCATATCAGAGGTATCAACTAGGGTTGCGTCATCCGCTGGGCGCAACGGCGAGGTCTTGCGAGACGAATCTGCCGCATCACGGCGCTGTACATCCGCCAGAACCGTTTTATAGTCCGAAGCTATTCCGGCTTTTTCATTCTGTGCTTGGCGGCGCTGAGCCCGGACCTCAGCAGAGGCCGTCATGAATGCCTTTGCAGGGGCGTCGGCAAGCACAACAGTGCCAATATCGCGCCCTTCCACAATCGCGCGGTGCGCCTCGCGGGCCAGCTTGCGCTGCAGAGCTACCAGGTTTTCACGCACCTCTGGAATGGCGGATACGGCAGAAACATGGCGGGTGACTTCATCTTCTCGGATGACGCGCGAGACATCTTCGCCACCAAGGAGAACCTCGGTGGAATCTGGGTCATCGGATACTTCCAATGGCAAATCGGCCGTGGCCGCAATAACCGCAGGAGTATCCGCAGGGTCTACGCCCTTGCGCAGCACCGCGAGCGTTGCCACGCGATACATAGCGCCAGTATCAACATATTTGGCGTCCAGCTGCTTAGCTAAAGCGCGGCAGGTGGTCGACTTTCCAGTTCCGGAAGGGCCATCCACGGCAAGGATGAGGCCTTCCTTCGGCATATTAGAAATCATTACATCTCCACCGCCTTATACAAACTAGTCAGCTCACTGGAATTGAGAGCGCGCAAGCCACCGGGCTTCATATCGCCTAGCTGCACCGTGTGTAGCTTGGTACGCACTAGACGCTGCACGGGGAAGCCGGCTTCTTTCAACATACGACGCACAATGTGCTTGCGCCCCTCATGAAGCTCAAGACGCACCAAGGAATAGCCCTGGTTAGTATCAACGACCTGCACGAAATCGGCCTTTGCTAGGCCATCCTCTAGCTCAATGCCTTCTTTAAGTTTCCGCACGAGCTTCCTATCTGCCTCACCCAATACGGTGGCGAGGTAGGTCTTGGTTACCTCATACTTGGGGTGCATCAAACGGTTAGCCAACTCGCCGTCATTGGTGAGAATGAGCAGGCCTTCTGTATCGGCGTCTAGGCGGCCCACGTGGAAGAGGCGCTGACCGGCAGCAACCTTTTCTGACACCACATCGCCCACGCACGGCCGCCCCAAGTCATCCGACATAGTGGACTGCATTCCGCGGGGCTTATTGAGCACAAAGTATTCGTACTCCTCATTAACGTTGACGCGCACCCCGTCTACGCGAATGACGTCCACCGAGGGGTTTACTTTGACGCCTTGCTTAGCGATGATCTTGCCATTGACCTCTACGCGGCCGGCATCGATAAGGATTTCGGCATGGCGGCGGGAAGCAACGCCCGCTTTGGCGAGCACTTTCTGGAGGCGCTCCCCCTTGGGCTTTTCTTCATCAACCAGCCAATCGGCACCCAATTCGCGGGCTACGGATTCTGCGGTAGCCTTCTGCTTTTTCTTTGACACATGCTGGTGACGGGCCGGCTTAGCATTAGAGACAATGATGTCACTGTCTCGCTGCTTCTTATCCGGTGTGCCGTCACGGCGAGCGGGAGGGGTCACGTACGTGTCCTTTTCTCTCGAAGATATGAAATTACCTGGGCAATCCTACCCCACGCTAGTACTCTTCGTCGATTGCCTCGACATCAGGCAGAAGCGGCGCCAAGTCTGGCAGGCGTTCCAAAGAATCAATCCCCAATAGTTCAAGGAACAATTCCGTCGTTTCATACCGGTGCGCGGCGCCTTCAAAATCATCGTGTGGCAGTTCCCTCACCAAGCCGCGCAGGTTGAGGGTCCGCATAACACCATCGACGTTAACACCGCGAACAGCTGCCACCTGCTGGCGCGTGACAGGTTGCCTATAGGCAACCACCGCCAACGTCTCTAGGGCCGCGCGGGAAAGCTTTGTCTGGGCTCCGTCCAAGAGAAATTCTTCTACCGCGCCAGCATTCTCGGTGCGCGTATAAAAGCGCCACCCTTCTTGGGTCTCACGCAATTCAATACCAGAGCCGCGACTATCTAACTCTCGCTGAATGGCACGAAGGCAATCACTGACGACGTCCCCTTCCGCCCCTAAAGCACGCGCCAAGGACTCCACCGAGGCTGGGGAGTCGAGCACGAGCAGGATTGACTCAAGGCGGGAACGCAGCTGTGAGATGAGGGGAAGGTCCATAAGGGACAAGTCTACTGAAGAGGAAAATACCTCCCGCAATTTCCTAAATCACTTTAATTCTCTACTGTGACTCGGCTAACATGTGGTCATGGAAACTATTACACGCACTGACAGACTCATTCTCATCCCCTTGTCCGCCGCCAATACTGAAGAGGCCCACAAGGTCTACAGCGACGGGCGAATTTGGAGCCACCGTCCCGATGGCCGCTTCGCCGATATTCGCACCACGCGTGCGCTCGCACAGGCGTCCTCCCAGTCTTGGGACGCCCACCACTTTGGACCATGGGCCGCCTACATGCGCCACAATCCTTCTGAATTCATCGGAGTAGGCGGCGCTATCTACGTTGAAGGCGGAAACTTCTGGGACATTAAATACCGCCTGCGCCCGGCCCACTGGGGTGCCGGATTTGCTACAGAAGTCACGTCGGCGGCGCTAAAGAGCATCCGACAAGTGGACCCCGACTCCCCTGTCACCGCCCGCGTTACGACGAACCACCCGGCAGCCATCCGGGTTATCGAAAAACAAGGCCTGCAACAGGTGTGGGAGGGGCGCCGTGTGGGCACCGAAGACAACCCAGAAGAGCCGGACGTACGTGTCTATGCTGACCGGGAGCTCTCCCCCGAAACACTGAATTTCATTCAGCAGCGCCCTTAATCCCAGTTGGCAGCGGCAACTACCGCTGGGTCCACGTCCAGACCTGTCCACGATAGGTCCAGCGGTCCCAGCGCTTCTTCTTGTTGTGCATCGACAGCCTTAGCCTTGTACAACTCCAAAAGAGCAAGAAACCGGCCCACCACCTGCATAGAAACCGTACAGTCGCGAGTCAGTGCCCCAAAACTTGTCCAGTGGCCGGCGCCTAGCAGTTTGAGTGTTTCTAAGATCTTGCCGGCTTGCTCTGGCACCGACACCGCCACGGCATGAACGTGGCCGGTAGCCACCTCCTCAGGCGGCTTAGGGCGGAATACTCCAGCGGCGAGCTCGGCAAAACTGGCTGGCGTATGGCCAAGCGCGACGGGAGGCAAAAGCTCCGCGAACTTCTCTTCGATTGCCACCGCGCGCGGATAGCTGCGCTGCGCTTCGCGCTGCCACACGGCGAATTGATCCGCTGCTTGTTTATAGGCTTTGTACTGCAAGAGGCGGGCAAAAAGAAGGTCTCGCGACTCTAATAGCTCCAAGTCTTCAATATCGTCCACGTCGCCTCGCGGAAGCAGTCGCGCCGCTTTTAGATCCAAAAGCGTGGCCGCCACCAAGAGAAAATCCGTAGTCTCATCTAGGTCCGCTGATTCTCCCAGCTGACGCGTATAAGCCACGAACTCATCGGTCACCTCTGAAAGCGCAACGTCGGTCACGTCCATTTTTTTGGACTGGATGAGCTGCAAGAGCAGGTCAAAAGGGCCCTCAAAATTCCGCAGCGCAATGCGAAAGCCCGTAATCTCCGGCTGGGTCACGATACCTTAAACGGTTGAACGCTCAATGACCTCTTTGGCCAAGTTGCGGTACTGCTGCGTAGCCGGGGAGTTTGGTGCCCAGGTAGTAATTGGTTCACCGGCTACCGACGTTTCCGGGAAGCGAACGGTACGAGTAATTACGGTGTCAAAAACCTTGTCGCCAAAGTAGTCCACCACGCGGGACATTACCTCCCTAGCATGCTTGGTGCGGCGATCAAACATGGTTACCAAAATGCCCATGACCTCAAGGTCAAAGTTGATGCGATCTGAGACTTTTTCAACAGTATCGGTCAACAAAGCCAAGCCGCGGAGGGAGAAAAACTCGCACTCCATGGGAATAATAACGCCCTGTGAGCAGGCAAGGGCGTTGACGGTCAAAAGACCGAGGGAAGGCTGGCAGTCAATAATGATGAAGTCATAATCACGACGAACCGGGCGCAAGGCACGGGCAAGTGTGTGCTCGCGACCGACCTCATTAACCATCTGAATTTCCGCAGCGGACAGATCAATATTGGCCGGAACCAAATCCAAGCCCGAAACCCCAGTGTGCTGAATCGCGGAGTGAATGGAGGTGTGACTATCGAGCATCACATCATAGATGGTGTCTTCTATATCGTCATGCGTGAGCCCAAGACCCGCCGAAAGCGCGCCCTGGGGGTCAAGGTCAACCAAGAGGACTTTACGGCCAAATTCGGCAAGGCAAGCGCCCATATTAATGGTGGAGGTAGTTTTACCCACGCCGCCTTTTTGGTTACACATCGAGATGATCGTGGCCGGCCCATGCTTTTCCAAGGGTGCGGGTTCTGGCAACTCGCGGATAGGACGACCGGTCAGCCCCACCTCTACATCAGAGGCAGAAAAGAGACCCTCTTCGCTCACAGTCACACCTGCTTCCTTGACGCCAAGTTCCGGACCATGACACTTGGCTTAGGGTTGATTACAACGTTGTCATTAAAGCGTACCCGCTACAGCAAGCAAGTACCGAGACTTAGTTTATATCAAGCTTTTAGCGTTGACTAGAACGGCGTTTGAGCGCGACTACTAGATCAACTAGTACGATAAGTACTGCCGCAGCTGCCCCTCCAATAATCCAGCCCAGATGGGAGCCCTCATTCTCATCCTTGGGTTCTTCTTGTTGCCGCTTATCGAGGTTTTCTGGCGCAGATTGATAATTAAGGTCCTGCAAAGTAACGATCAGGGCGGCACCAGAACCATCATTGCGCAACAACTGCATAATGAAGGGATTATCAGGCGCTTCTCCCTCTAGATACGTCAGAGTGAGGGTGCGTGATGACGCATCGACGTCGCGCTTTGCTCCTTGGAAGATATTGCCTTCTCCATCGAGGTAACGCAGCTTAACGTCGTTTTCCTCCGTGTCCTTGAACTGCTGGTAGAGGTCATAGGCCTGCTTGAGCCCCATCTTCGCAGTAATAGTATTGCCTTCAATATGGGATTCAAGGTTGACGTATTCTGCGCCCCCAAGGTTGGCTTCCCCTGCAGGCTTACGTTCGGGTTTTTCACCTGGGACTACCGGGAGATTTTCCTTCCCCTTCGCCGGCGCAGGCTTTTCCACCCCGCCTTCGGATCCCTTGTCTGCTGGGGCATTGCCGCCTTCAGCCGGCTTATCCGTTGCCCGGGCCAGGCGCTGGAGCTGGAGCACCCTCTGCACCGTCGATTTCGTCTTGAATGTCGCCCTCCGAGACCGAACCATCGGCGACGAGCGTGAGAGTCGCATTCATGCCTTGAGCAGAAACGGGGACCGAGATCTGGCCGCCTTCAGCCGGCGCGGTGATAGTAGCGGAGGTACCAGAGGCGGAGACATTCCAGCCATCGCCCGAGTAGCTGGCCTCGGCGGGCACGGGCAAGCTCACGGTCGTGATCTGGCCGGCCGGAACCGAAATAGGGGCAGCAATAGCGGCTTCTACCTCCGGTGGCAGCTGGGCATGCGCCACCGCAGGGAAAACCAATGCGGCAGAAAGCACCGCACCGGCAACACGAGATGAAAACATATAGGTCCTTTCTTAAGCACGAGGGTGCGCAGTGCGCCACACCTCGCGCAGGGAATCGGCAGTGACGTGAGTATATATTTGCGTTGTCGTCACCGATGAATGTCCCAGCAATTCTTGCACGGTGCGCACATCTGCGCCGCCTTCCAGCAAGTGCGTCGCAAAAGAATGCCGTAAGGTATGCGGCGAAATGGATTTGTCCAGCTCGACGCGCTGCGCAGCCGTCTTTAAAACCGCCCATGCGCTCTGACGCGATAACGCTCCACCGCGGGTATTGAGAAAAAGCGCCGGCGTCTTGCCTTTGCTCAGCGCTGGGCGTGCCCGCACCAGGTAGGCATCGATAGCTTTTCGGGCGTGCGAGCCCAAGGGCACAATTCGTTCTTTGTCTCCTTTACCCCGCAGGCGGATTACCTCCTGCGCGGCAGAAACGTCATCAACATTTAGGGAGATTACTTCCGAGATTCGTGCACCGGTGCCATAGAGCATTTCCAGTAAGGCATGGTCGCGCACATCCACCGGGGTTTCTGTGGGAATTGCTTCAATAAGTCCACTGACCTCGTCCACCGATAACGTCTCGGGCAGGTGCTGCCCGGTTTTCGGAGGGGTTACTTCAACTGCAACGTCGATGTCTACAACGCCTTCTGCCACAGCGAATTTATGCAAGCCGCGTGCAACGATGAGCGCGCGATTGGCTGAGGACGCCGCCATTGTGGAGCGCAAGTGCTTGAGATAAGCCTCCACCATCGGGCGCGTCACCGCTCGCAGGTCCTCTACTCCGCTGTCATTCAACCAGGCCAGGTAGCGGCGGACATCGCGGCGATAATTACTCAACGTATTCGCAGAAACGCCGCGCTCGACCGCGAGATGGTTCAGCCACGTTTGCGCTACGTCTTCGAGTGCACTCACAGCTTCTTTAGGTCCGCGCCCGTGCGGCGGGAGCTCATCGACGTCGGCCGCAGGGTAAATGGCTCCTCCACGCTGCGGGTCTCCTTGCCGCCGCGCAAAACTGCGTAGGCGGCCAAGATACCGCTGCACGCGATGGAGTTGACGATTTCGCCTCTCAGCACTCTATCGACGGCATCGTCTAGCTTTACCCATGCGATTTCCATATCGGCTTCTTCATCCCCAGTAACCTCCATCCGTGGGACGTTGCTAAGGCCCGAGGCTAGGAATACGCGGACCGCCTCTTCACAGAATCCGGGTGAAGTCACCAGGTCCGTCAGCACGGACCACTTCTGTGCGCTTAAGCCGGCTTCTTCCTGCAATTCGCGTTGCGCACCGGTTAGCTCATCTTCACCACGTACATCGAGCAATCCTGCCGGCAGCTCCCATAAACGCTTGCCCACGCTATGACGGTACTGATACACCATCGCAATACGCTCGTCTGGGTCCATAGCTACTACAGCTACCGCCCCCAGGTGCTCGACTACCTCACGGGAAGCGGACACATCGCCGGGCATTACCACTTCGTCGCGGCGAAGGGCGAGAATGGGGGCGTCGACAAGCAGCTGCGAATCAAGCACCTTGAAGTCATGCGCCATGGGTTACTCCTTTCCCGGCAGGGCAGAATCTGCTGTTTCGGCGGCACCATAATCGCCCTGGCCGCCATCGAGTTGCTCCTGGGTAGCCAAGATAACCGCGATGCGCTCCAAAGCCCGCTCTGTGCTATCGACCGTAGACAACTTCGCATCCTGATCGCGCACCTGGGCTAGTGCTTTATCATCCTGAGTCTGCTTAATGCGCCCGCTCAGCACCACGGATCCATTAACATCATCTAAGCCGGTAGCAAATTCCGCCAGGGCGCCGGAGGGGTAGCCGCGCAGGCCGCTACCAGAAACCACAATAATGGCTTGAGCGGGAACGATGGTTCCATCCTCATAGTCGATAAAGCCCTCGTCGCGCAGCTCGTGGAGCAGCTCCGCTCGTTCTTCTACCGAGGCCAAAGGCTTCGTGCTTTCAGGGTCCATAGACAGTGCAGTACCCAATACCTCACCGCTGAGGGCGCCTGCCGATTCTGGGCCCTTAGTATCCGCCTTCTTGGGCGCAGCGTCCTTCAAGATGGGCACGAGCTTATCTTTAGTCTCCGGGCGCAGGAAATCTTTGGTCAGCTTAATCTCACCGGCCTCGGTGGCATCGGAAGACTCCAACAGCTTCCTAATGGCATCCACGTCGCCGCCATTGGCATCATCGGTAGTGACGATGAGCACTGGGCGTTGAGACAAAGTACCATCAACCAATTCTGCGCCAGAACCGGCCACTATCTTATCGCTAGCTTCATTCTGGGTCTGGAGAATCTTATTGTCTTGGACCACCTTTCGGTGCTCCTCGCGGATCGGATCGTTGTCGGCCGTGCTGGTGGTCAGGTTGGGTGCGATTACCAACGCGCCCAACGCTACGCCTACTGCGGCCCCGAAGCCCAAACCTGCTATAAGCTCAGTCTTTGCCATGCTCTATGCGCCCCCAAAGAGGCTGGACCAGGTTTCGCTGAGGTTGCTAGCAAAGTCCTGGCTGCCGCCAAAGCCGACGATGAGGATTACCGCCGCAATCGCAACCAGGATTCCTAGCAGCGCCCACAACCAGCCGAGGTTGGATGAAGGTGCACTGTAGAGATTAATCACCGCATCCGCGTCCACTACCTTCGTGCCGGCCTTGAGCCGGGAAAGTACCGCCGAGGGATTGGTACGATCCGCAAAAATATCATCGAGGTCTACCCCACCGCCGGCTTGCACGATAAGGTCCGCACCGTGATAGTCAGCAAATAGCAGGCCCAAGTCAGTACCTGAATGCGTTGCAGCTGGAAAGGTCATGGCGCCAATCCCGAGATCCTGGATGCGATCAAGGCCTTCTGCCTCGCCTTCCGGATCCGCGGGTACGACCACGCGGGCTCCGCAACGCAGGGCCTCATCGCTCACACCATTGGGATCACCGATGATGAAATCTGGCTTATAGCCCTGTGCCAGCAGAGAGTCTGCCGCCGCTCCTACCGTGATTAACAGCGGCTCATACTCGCGGATAAAGTTTCGCAGCTGCTTAAGCTGCTCGCGGTGCCGGTCAGTCGGCGAGAACAGGATTACCTTTCGGCCGGCAATCTCAGAGCCGGAAGCGGGGACCCCGAGGCCGTCGATAAACAGCGGGCCCTCCGAGTTAATAAAGTCAATGGAATTGCCGAAGAAGGATTCCATGTGGTCAATGAGCGCTCCCTGCGCCGAAGTGAAGTTCTTCTCTGCTCGTTCCCGAGTAACCACGCGTCCGGTTCCTAGGGCCTTGTCTCCGCTAAAGACCGTACCGTCCTCTCCGATACGCGCCTTCTTTCCTTCCTTAAACTCAGAAACGAAAGACTGGCCAACGCCCTCTACGAGGGCAATGTCGGCGTCGAGCAAGATGTGCGGACCATAGTTGGGGACCGTTCCGGTAGAAAAATCCGCCACATTAATCACTGCGGAGGGCTTAAGGTCTACGAGGGTCTGAGCCTCGTGGCGAGAAATATTTGCCGCATCAATTACGGCGATATCGCCTTCACTAAACTTTTTCATCCCTTTGGCACCCGGAGTGCAATCACGCAGCACACCAGGCTGATCGGGGTTACGGGAAAACAGAGCCATGGCCCTATTTTGGCGTGATTATGAGTGCGAGTGGGTGAGGCGCGCGGAAGCTTCTTCCTGTGCGCGGTCAAAAAGCTCTTGCGCGTGCGCGCGGCCGGTCTCAGTATCATCCAAGCCTGCCAGCATGCGGGCCAATTCCTCTACACGTTCTTCCTGCGATAGTTCTGCCACACCGGAGGTAAATTTCTCCTTAGAGACATGTAAATGAGCATCAGCGTACGCGGCCACCTGCGGCAGGTGTGTCACCACAATAACCTGGTTGTGCACGGCCAAGCGTGCCAGGCGGCGGCCGATCTCCACCGCAGCACGGCCGCCCACCCCGGCGTCTACCTCATCGAATACCAGCGTGGCGCCGTCTTCTTCCGCCAACACAACTTCCAAGGCCAACATGACGCGGGAAAGTTCACCGCCTGAAGCAGCGGACGCAATGGGTTTGCCGTTTAACTGCAGCTCAGCCGCGTCGGCGCCAGATTTAGAGTATTTCGCCTGCGCAAGCTCCACCGTCAAGGTGGAATTTGGCATGGCCAGGCCATGGAGCTCTCGCGTTACCTGCTCTCCAAGGGCCTTTGCCGCTTTCCGACGCCCCTTTGTCAGCTCCCCAGCCCGCTCGATCATTACCGACTCAGCATTCTTGACCTGCTTTTTCAATTCCTCGAGAGCTTCTGTGGAGGTATCCATGGATTCGAGCTGTGCAGCGGCCTTATTGCGCCACGCCACGACGCCATCAATATCCCCAGCATATTTTCTGGTCAATGTGCGCAATTCTTGCTGCCGCTGCAAGGACTTCTCCAAAAGGTGCGGATCCGCCGGCAACCCCGCCAAATAGCCCCCAAGCTCTCCGGAAATATCCCCCAGCTGCGCGGTGATCTCGCTGAGTCGCTCACCTAATGCTGCCAATTCCTTATCGGTCGATCCTGCCAATGCCGAAACCGCCCGGCCCAGCAAAGCTGAGGCAGCTTCCTCCATTTCCTCAGTTCCATCGATGGAAGCCAGCGCTACCTCCGCGGATTCGCGAAGCCCATCGACGTCTTGCAGCTTGCGAACCAGCTGCACCAATTCCTCGTCCTCACCGGGTTCCGGGGCGATACCATCGATCTCATCCACCGCGAATTGCAGGCGGTCGACCTCCTGGGCGAGTTCGCGGCGCTGTTCCGTACGCCGCTTATAGTCCTTGGCCAGGCTGCGCCATTTTTTAAAAGCTTCGGTATAACGCTGGCGCACGCCCGCCAATTTTGGATCTGCTCGGTCTACAGCGCCGAGTTGCTCCTCAGGCGCAAGCAAACGAAGCTGATCATTTTGTCCGTGGACCGTAATGAGCTCGCGCGCGAACTCGCCCAACGTTGCCGCCGGTACCGCGCGGCCGCCCAAATAGGCTCTCGATCTACCAGCGGCAGAAACCGTACGCGAGACGATGTATTCGCCATTCTCATCAGCATCCCCGCCAACTGACTCCACCAGCTCTCGGATGGATTCCCTCGAGGAGGAAAAATGGCCCTCCACTGCGGCCTTCTTGGCACCATCACGTACCCGGGAAGCATCTGCGCGTCCACCTGCTAAGAGCCGCAATCCAGTAACCACCATGGTCTTACCCGCACCGGTCTCACCGGTAAGCACGGTCAGACCTGCGGATAGCTCCGCAGAGCTCTGGCTAATGACGCCCAGATCATTGATGGAAATATCGACGAGCACTACTTCTCCTTCGGTCCGCGCCACCCTTCTACGGGCAGGCGCAGCTTCGACACTAAACGGTCAGTAAAAGGTTGGTCATCCAAGCGTACCCACCGCACCGGATGCTCGCCCCGCACGACCTCCACGCGAGCACCTGGTGGCATTGCGAATTCGCGGAAACCATCCAAAATTACGGTAGCCGGGGTAGTACGCATCGTGGATTCAACCGCTACCAAGGAATTAGGCGAGACAACCAAGGGCTTGGTAAAGAGTGCATGTGCATTGTTCGGCACTACCAAAATCGCATCAAGCGAGGGCCACAGCACCGGACCACCTGCGGAAAACGCATAAGCGGTCGACCCAGTAGGAGTGGAGATAAGCACCCCATCGCAGCCAAAAGAAGACACCGGCCTGCGGTCGATTTCCAAAATCGCGTCCAAAACGCCGGATCGGTTTTGATTTTCCACCGATGCCTCGTTCAAAGCCCAGCTGCGATTGAGAAGATTTCCTTCTTCATCAAAGATTGACACATCAATAGTAAGACGGTCCTCAATGCGGTACCTCTTTTCGATCACCCGCACCAAAGCCTGGTCAAGAGACTCGACCTCCCACTCAGCCAGAAATCCTACGTGTCCGAGGTTGATCCCCAGTACCGGAATATCTACGGCACGCGCCATATCCGCAGCACGGAGGAAAGTACCATCGCCGCCCAGTACCAACACCAATTCGCACCCTCTGGCTGCATCTTCGGTGTGGAACACATGCTTCAATCCCGGCAGCACATTCTCGTCCGCGCACACCCGGACGGTAATTCCCGCATCCTGCAATAGCTCCGCCGCACGCGACGTCGCCTGCAGATTCTCCTTGCGGTTGGCATGAGGAACCAACAGGATTTCTCGTGTCATTGCGGGCCTTCCTCGACTGCGCGGTCAATCATTTCTTCCACTTTAGCCAGATCCGTGGGCCGACCGTCCTTTTTCAGCCACAGGAAGTACTCCACATTTCCACTCGGCCCAGGCAGAGGAGAAGCTACCGCGCCATGCATGCTCAACCCGAGCGACAAGGCAAACTTAGCTACTTCCTTGGTTACTTCTTTGCGCAGCTCAGACGAACGGACCACGCCACCGCTTCCCAAGCGGTCCTTTCCAACTTCAAAC
Source organism: Corynebacterium yonathiae (assembly GCF_027570195.1). GTDB lineage: Bacteria > Actinomycetota > Actinomycetes > Mycobacteriales > Mycobacteriaceae > Corynebacterium > Corynebacterium yonathiae. The sequence goes on along the minus strand of NZ_JAKMUZ010000001.1, from coordinate 3,063 downwards.
TGGGGCTTTACCATTGGCAGCAACCACGCCCCGTCTTTTAGACACTGCACAATGGCGGGCAATACGAGCCGGAGCGAGATAAAGGACAGGTCTCCTACCATGCCGTCGCAAGGGCCGTCGGTAAGCTCAAGCGTCAGATTACGGATATTGGTGCGATCTAAAACCTTCACGCGTTCATCATTTTGCAGCCGCCAGAGCAACTGCCCATACCCTACATCCACAGAAAGTACTTCCTGCGCCCCGTGTTCCAAACACACGTCAGTAAAGCCACCCGTAGACGCGCCAGCATCGAGAATGCGACCATTCATGTCGACGTCAAACGCCGCCAAGGCCCCTAAAAGCTTATGTGCACCGCGGGAAGCCCACTTATCTTCTTCCGCCTCTTCGACCTTGATTGAGACTTCGGGCTCTACAATCGAGGCCGGCTTGTGTGCCTTGAAGCCACCGACTGTAACGCGCCCCGACTTAATCATTTCTCGGGCTTGTTCACGCGATCTAGCAATCTTTCGGCGCACCAGCTCTGCGTCTAATCTACGACGTTGTGGGGGCATTAGTTCTCCTGCAAAGCATCGCGCAACACATTATGGGCGCGGTTGAGCTGATCAACTTCAGCGACTAAATCCGCCGCATCTTCTCCCAGAATCTCCGCTATTTCAGCATCGATCTCTGCCGGTTCCTTTACGGCCCGAAAATCATGTGGCTTTACCGCCATTGCGCAACTACCTTCTCCGCACGCTCACTACGCGGTTGAATATAGCGCGGAGGAGACGGCATGGCCCACGCCACTTCCAAGACAGTGCGCAATGCCTGAATCGACGTCGATTTTTCATCCCCGCCTTCCAGCAAAAGGTCGTGTCCATCACACCGCGCTGTAAACCCGCCCTGTGCTCCTGGACGCGCGACGGATACTGGTAGCGCCAATTCATGCATGCCGGCGCCAACGAAATTAGGACGTGACTCCACAGGAGTTTCAATGAGCTCCAATTCTCCTGAGACGCCGGTGAGTACATGAAAGGTATCCATGGCAGCGGAATTGCCACCAGCAATATCTGTATCCAAGCGGTCACCTACAGCAAGCGGCTTCTTTGCGCCGATCTGTTTAGCCGCAAAGGTGAACATGGCGGGCTCTGGCTTGCCTGCAGAAACCGGCTCTACTCCAGTGGCAGACTGGATAGCAGCCACCAAGGAGCCGTTACCTACAGCAAGACCTCTCTCGATGGGCAACGACGTGTCCAGGTTCGAAGCAAAGAACTTTGCTCCCTGCCTAATAGCTAGTGCTCCTTCAGTCAACTGCTCCCAGCCAACAGAGCGATCGAAGCCCTGTACAACGGCAGCAGGCTTATCATCAGCGCTGTCGACCACGACAAAACCATTGTCTCGGGCCAAATCACGGAGAGGATCAGCACCAATTATAAGAAGTTTTGAACCGCTGGGAACTTCCTCTGCCGCTAGCTGCAGGACCGCTTGTGCAGAGGTCACGATGTGCTCCTTGCCCGCCTTGAGCCCAATATCCTCCAGCATCTTGGACACTGCCTCTGGGCTGCGCGAAGCATTGTTGGTCACATACACCGCCGGTACGCCGCACGTATTAATCACGTCCACCACATTAGAAAGAGGGTGCCCGCCTTCCCACACGGTTCCGTCTAGATCAAGAAGTAGAGCATCGTGCTTGCTAAGTACCGTCACTACTTACACTCCTCTAAGCGTTCAGCAGCATCGGTCCAGTCACCCTCATCAATTGATACGGCGTGCTCAAACCACTCCTTAGCCTCGTCCTTGCGACCTGCTTCCAGCAGAGCATTGCCATACGCATAAGCGAGACGGCAGGCGCTTACCCCGCGGGCAGTGCGGTCCGGCTGAGCGCGTTGGATAGTGACAACCGCGGACTCAGCCTGGCCCATATCTAGGCGGGCGCCGGCTAGAACAATAGCTAGCTCAATCTTAGATTCCTCATCAAGCTCAGCTGCCTCATCTGCACGGCCCAATTCGAGTGCCTTTTCCGGGCGGCCTAGGCCACGTTCGCAATCAGCCATCACAGCAAGCATTCCAGGCCCACCCGAAATGCGGCGCGCGGCACGCAGCTCAGCCAATGCTTCCTTCCACTCTCCGGCGCGATACGCAGCAATACCATTGACTTCTCGAGCAATTGCCACGCGGCCAGCTCGATCCTTAGCAGCGCGGGCATGACGCAGGGCAAGCTTAGGATCGTCTTCCATCCACGTTGCGGCCATAATCATATGCTTGGCAACGGCCTCGGAGTTTTCTTTCGACAGAGACTTCAAGTCCTGCAGAACCATCGGGTCAAGGTCGTTGACATCAACCTCTGCCGGGATGTCTGGATCGCTCATGCGACGATTGATTCGTTCCTCACGGTAACCGGAGCGTTGCGGCGAAAAAGACTTCTTCTTGCGAGAGTCACCCTTAAAACCACGGCCTTTATTATTGCGTGGCTTGCGGTCACGTCCACCTCGCCCATTGTGATTGCGCTCCGACATTCAGCCCTACCCTTTCTTGGTTGGAACTAGCACAGATATATCGGCACTATTCTACAGCTTCTAGGAACAAAGCCGGAATTTAGATCGCGCCTGTCAGGTGCAATGGGAGCCTTACCTTGCTAACCGAACATCCTCTGACACACACGTTGCGGAAGAACCAGCCTTTTCAGGCATGATCAAAGCGCCTGTTAGATCTTCCATAGTCAAGGCCGGGTAGCCAATCATCGATTCAACGGCACATCGCCCCATATTGTAGAAGGGACTGCTACTTAGCAAGACTCATATAGCAGTCGCACACGCCGGGGCAATAATTTCTGGGCATATCGCTCCACACTGAGCTCCCAACAGTACTTGGGGCCTCGTAAGGTGGATAAAAAGTTACCTCCAAGGTCTCTTACAGCCATTTTGGCTTATACGCTACAGCCAAGATAAAACAGCCGGGAACAGTAGGACGCTGGTAGTTGTGCTGTGTTGTGCATGGCTTAGGCTCTTTGAAAGAGTGTGTAAAACGCAAAAAACCGTAGGGCTACACGGACGTGTAAACCTACGGCTTCTGTAATATTTTGTT